>JANQFG010000167.1 GCA_028277985.1 bacterium
CAGGGCGGTCAACATCTACCCGAGCCAGATCGACGAGGTGCTGAGCACGGTGGATCAGATCGGAAGCGAGTACCAGATCCACCTGAGAACCGAGGAGTCGGGCCGCGACAAGATGCGGCTGTGCGTAGAAAGGGGAATGGCCGCTTTAGCCTGGGACGACTCGGGGCTTGCAAGCCTGATCGAATCCCAGATCCGCCACAAGATCCTGGTCCGCTGCCAGGTGGACATCGTGGATTACGGCTCCCTGCCCCGCACCGAACGAAAGAGCCGGCGCGTCTTTGACCACCGGTAGGACACTCTCTCTTGATCCGTTCCGAATCGATATCTATGGAATCCCAACAGAGCTCCGCACGCTCCTGGGCCGAAACCCGATTCGCCAAAGGCATGGTTCTTCCCCGCTTCGATAAACTCATTGAATTCTTTGAATCATTACGATAATGAATAGTTATTATGGGGCAGATCAGCAGGCTGCAACATCTTCTCGCGGTCGTTGAGCACGGGGGCTTTCGTCGCGCTGCGGAAGCCGTACACCTGAGCCAACCGGCCCTGACCAAGAGTATCCAGAATCTGGAGGAGAGCTTCGGAGTGCCCCTCCTTGACCGCCGGCCCCGAGCGGTCGTTCCGACCCCCTTCGGGGAGATCGTGATCAAGGGGGCGCGGCAGATCCTCGCGGAGTTGGACCGCGTGAGGCGGGAGGTGGATCTGCTCAAGGGGTTCGAGTCCGGGATGCTGATGGTGGGGTGCGACCCTTACGTGGCGAAGAGCGTGATGGCGCCGGCCCTCTCGAATCTGCTCGCCGCCTACCCGAACCTGCGCTACGACATCGAGGTGCTGGGCTGGTCCATCTTAAGGGAGAGGTTGCTGGGCGGGCAGATAGATCTGCACGTGGGCGCACCTCCTGAAGTCTATGGCGACGAAGTCACGACGATCGAGTTCTCCATGCCGCCCCTCGCCTACTTCTGCCGAGCGGGTCACCCTCTGGCCGGCAAGAAGCAGGTCTTGCCCGAGGAGGCCCTGGCCTTTCCGCGCATCGGGATGGAGGCCCCGCCGGGCTGGACGCGAATGTACGCCGAGATTTACGGATTCGAACCGGACAGCGACGAGGCCCTCAACTTCCGGTTCGCCAAGTCGAATGACTGGGAAACCCTGAAGACCATCGTTCGGCGGACGGATTCCATATCCGGCGGTCCGAGAGAGGTGATTCAGGAAGAACTGGACGCGGGGATTCTGGTCGAGCTGCATGTCGGCGCCTTCGCGGTCGAGCTCACCGCAGCGGTGGCGTATCGTAGAGCCCGGCTTCTTCCACCCGCAGCAGAGGCCCTGATCGAGGAGATCAGGAGGATTACGTCAAGCGGGTAAGGCATTGATGTTGAGGAACCACCGCTTTCACCCACTCCTGCACATCCTTTGCAGCGCATGAAATCAGCTTTTTCCATTCTTGGGTGGGCATGCAGGGTGTCTTTTCTCACGCAATTCCGCAACCTGCTATTCTGCTACCGTCTGAAAGCAGGTTCCCACGAATCTTGCCCATAGGGGCAGGCCGAGACGCACCTGCTACAGACGTGCATGGTGTGCTCGTCCATCGCCGTCAGGTTCATCAGCCGCTCAGCGGCCCGGGGTCGCAGCTTCAGGAGCAGCAAGTACCGGAGCTTCGGCATGAGGGGTGCTTTGGCTGCAAAGCGCAGACAACGTTGCTGGTCTACCCTCTCCTTGTCAACCGATATGGCCCCCACGGGGCACTCTTCCACACAGATTTGGCAATCCGGGGGACAACCCGGCTCTTCGCTCTCGGGCCGACGGAACGCCGGGAGCGAGGCGGTAGTCACCACACCCCCCAGCATCAGCCTGGCCCCGTATCGGGCGTTGAGCAGAAGACCGTTTCGCCCAACGCTTCCGATCCCAGTCGCCTCACCCATCCGGAGCTGGTTTAGATAGCCCAGCACCCCGTCTTTGCCATTCAGCGCAAGGGGGTAGCAGCCAAACACGGGGACCGCCGACTCGCCGGTCTCCTCGATCAGGGCTGCGAACCGAACCGAGAGCCCGTCGAGACGACGATAGTACAGGTTCTGGGATCTCCATACCGTTTCTGTACTGTAGGGGGCAGGACGGTAGGCGCCTCGGGGCACAGGGATTCCGAAGCAGAGCAGACTCCGGGCACCGGGGATCAGGTCTTGAGGCCGGTATCCCGGCTGTTCGTCCTTCATCCCAGCGGGGCCGACCCCAAGCACGGGGACATCCTCGGCGTCTGCGATTTCCCTGATTCTGTGCATGATTTCTGTCGGTTCCATGGCTCTTTGCATCATGTCCCTCCTCATAGATTCAGAATACAGCCTGTACCGGGCGGAACGCCGGCGTGCCCTGACTGCCCCTTTCCTCTCGGCATGCTTGATCCGTCGCCGCCGGTCTTTCCACCGATATATATATACATATCAACAGTTGATATGTCAACTATTATCCTGAGGTGATTCCCTGTATCTCGGAGAGGCATCGGATGCTCGGACTCACCTTTGGGCTCCAGCGGTAACCGAAGACTCTTCCAGACCGGCTTGCGCTTGTCCTTGCAGGCTTTCATTCCCTAGAGTTCATCGGCGAACACCCGGATCCACCCCCGCGCCTTCACCGAACCCTCTGGAACCCTTGTGCAGCCGCTCGGGGTAGTCCCCCTCCTTCCGACACCAAGATTCAAAACATTTTATGCCCTGAGATCATCCTCCTCCTCGCCAAAAGGTCGTTTTGAACAACAGCAAACAAAAACTATTTCTTTTCAGGCACTTGAGTCCTCGATCCCTCTCGCCGATATCTCCTATGAGTTTTATCAGGTCTCTGTGGGCCTTCTGACACCAGAAAATCCCCCCAGGAAGTCAACTGCTCAATTGAAGGAGAAAGCGGAATGAAGAGACTCACATTGGCAGCCCTCGTGATCGGGTTCGTCTTCCTTTGTGGAACGGCGAAGCCCTGCCTGGCAGGCTACAAGATGGAAATCAATGACTACACCAAGGCTGAAATCGGCTTCTGGATGCAGGGCTGGTACCAGAGGGTGGAGGATGGAAAGGACGGGGCGGACCTGAACGATTTCATTCTACGTCGAGCCTATCTGTACCTGAAGGGCCAGGTTACCGACTACTTCGGAGTCTTCACTCACATCGCCTCTGACAAGATCGGTGCCGAGGGCCTGGACAAATCAGGCCTTGGATTGGGTACAGGTGTTGCGTGGCGGGATCTGTGGGCCTCATTGATTCTTCACGAGTCCTTCAAGGTTCAAATCGGCCGAATGTATGTACCGCTTACCCGTGCCTACGGAACCACCTCGACCAAATGCATGCTGACCCTTGACCTCCCATTTCTCCAGGGAGGCTCCCGGGGAAAGATCTTCTATGCCCAGAAGGTGGGACGAGATGACTCCGTTGTCATCTGGGGCACGACCCCGGACGAACTGCTCCCCTGGGGCACCAACCTGCAATATCGCCTCATGATCGGTGAGGGAGTCGAAGGGGATGCGAATCCTGATGACAAGCTCCGGGTTGCCGGGCGGCTTTCGCTCAGTCTGCTGGACGCGGAGCGGGGCTGGTTCAACAAGGGGAGCTATCTTGGAAAGAAGAGGGTACTGAGCATCGGCGGCGGTGTGGACAGCCAGAACGGTCTCACGCTGAACGAAATCGAGGATCAGGACAGCCTGGCCTGGACCGTGGACTGCTTCTTCGATCATCCGATAGGAAATGGTGCGGTCACGGTGGAAGCCGCCTATATTGACATCAGCAAGGGTACGGTAACCCAAAAGGAGATGTACACCGACCTGGCCGCCGGCGATGACGCCAGCAATTGGTACGTGAACGGCGGCTATCTCATCAACGATGTCGGCCCCGGAGGCCTTCAGCCCTACTTCAGGTACGAAACCGTCGATGTGGACATGAAGCACAAGACCCACTTC
This sequence comes from bacterium, assembly GCA_028277985.1. Lineage (GTDB taxonomy): Bacteria > Desulfobacterota > DSWW01 > DSWW01 > DSWW01 > S015-6. Next base: position 3,929 of record JANQFG010000167.1, read on the forward strand.
ATAAGCGGTGGAATCAACTACATCATCAAGGGACACAACGCCAAGGTTACCCTGGACTACATGCATGTCGACCCGAAGAACCCTGAAAAGGACAGCCGCGGGATCTTCACGTTCCAGGGGGCCGTCGGCTTCTAGTCGATACCCGGACCATGTCTTCTATTACATCGAACGAGCAGAAGAGCAACAAGACTCCGTGCCTGAGCGAAACCTCGAGTGTATTGACAACACGGACCACCTAGAGGATGGAGGCTACAAAGCCTCAGGAGGGGAAAGCTTTCCCTTGTAGTTGCCTCGGGGGAAATCCCGCTCCCTTCGGGCAATGGTGATAGCGACCGGGCGCGGGCAGCAACCGTGGCATGAGTGAAGCGGCTGAGAACAGGGCGTCGTGAGGCCGTACAGAACTTTCGGCCTGTCTACTCGCCCAGAACCACGATCTTGCCTCTAGCCTGGTGTTCCTTGCCCGCGATCGGCGCCTTGACGAGATACTCGTATGTGCCGGCCTCGGTGAATCGCAGACTCGAGGTTCCCCCCATGGTGATCCAGCTCGTCACATAGCATGAGGCGTCCATACTGAACCCGGTGGGTGCGTCGGTCACGTCCGCACACTTCTTACCGTCCTCGAACACGATCTTGAGACACTCGGCGGTTCGGGCCCAATTGAGCCAGATCACCGTTCCGCCCTTTTCGATCGTCAGGACCTCCGGCTCCATGCGGATGAAACGCGATGTCTCCGCGGTGCCGCGCGTCGCTTTCCCAAAGATTCGAATCATCCTGCTGTCCTCGGCAGATGCGGTCCAGGGATTCGAAAGGTACAGCGTACCCAGCACGAAGAGGATCCCCAGGAGAACGATGGCCGTCTTCTTCATATTCCCGCCCCCTTGTTTTCGAGGTTCATTCCAACAGACTTGCTCTTTGGATGACATCATCGTCCGTCGGGTCTCCCATCCGGGCCTATTTTCCCTCAGGAATTCTCGCCCCGGCCAGTCCCAATCGGGTCAACGCCTCTTCCATCTCCGTCAGGGTGGCAGGCTCATCGATGGTGGCGGGCACGTTCCACTCCTTGTTGTCTGCGATCTTCTGGATCGTGCCCCTCAGGATCTTGCCGGAACGGGTCTTCGGCAAGCGTTTGACCACGGTCGCCTGCTTGAAGGCGGCCACGGGCCCGATTCGCTCGCGAACCATGTGGATCACCTCCGCGACGATCTCCTCCTCGTCCCGGGTCACGCCTGCGTTCAGAACAACAAAACCGACCGGGGCTTGCCCTTTGAGTGAATCCTCCACCCCGAGCACCGCGCACTCGGCCACATCCGGATGGTCTGCGAGGACTTCCTCCATGGCGCCGGTGGACAGTCGATGGCCCGCCACATTGATGATGTCATCCGTTCGAGCCATGACGTAGACGTATCCATCCTCATCGATGAACCCGGCATCGGCGGTCTTGTAGTAACCGGGAAACTCGCTCAAATAGGCCTTCACGAAGCCCTGATCGTTGTTCCAGAGGGTGGGCAGGGTCCCCGGGGGAAGAGGCAGCCTGACCACGAGGGCTCCGATTTCGCCTGCGGGCACCGGGTTGGAGGAGGCATCCACTACACGCACGTCCCAGCCGGGAACCGACTTGGTGGGGGAACCGTATTTCACCGGGAAAGGATGAAGGCCCAGGCAGTTGGCTGCGATGGCCCAGCCGGTCTCGGTCTGCCACCAGTGATCGATGACCGGAACCTTGAGGTTCTTTTCCGACCATTGAATCGTGTCCGGGTCGGACCGCTCTCCTGCCAGGAAGAGGGCCTGGAAAGGGCTCAGATCGTAGTCCCTGATCAGCTTTCCTTCCGGGTCTTCCCGCTTGATAGCGCGGTAGGCGGTCGGCGCGGTGAACATGGCCTTCACCTTGTGCTCCGAGATGACGCGCCAGAATACGCCCGCATCCGGTGTGCCCACCGGCTTGCCTTCGAAAAGAACGGTGGTGCAACCCTTCAACAACGGCCCGTAGACGATGTAGGAGTGGCCCACGACCCAGCCTACGTCCGAAGCGGTCCACCACACATCCCCCTCGTCCATGTTGTAGATCGCCTTCATGGTCCATTTGAGGGCGACCATGTGGCCACCGTTGTCGCGCACCACCCCCTTCGGGATTCCGGTCGTGCCGGAGGTGTAGAGGATGTAGAGTGGATCCGTAGCTTCCACCGGCACACAAGGATGGGGGGAGGCCTCCGCCACGACAGCTTCCCAGTCGAGGTCGCGTCCTTCCACCAAGGTGGCCCGCTCCATGGGTCGCTGATAAACGATACATCGTTCGGGCTTGCTCTCAGCGATCTCGATCGCCTCGTCGAGCAAGGGCTTGTACGGGACGATACGCTTGACCTCGATCCCGCAGGAGGCCGAAACGATCACCTTCGGCTTCGCGTCATTGATCCGAACGGCCAGCTCCCTGGCCGCGAAACCACCGAAAACCACCGAATGGACGGCCCCGACCCGTGCGCATGCAAGCATGGCGATCGCTGCTTCAGGAATCATCGGCATGTAGATGACTACCCTGTCTCCCTTGACCACCCCCTGTGCGGCCAGGGCACCTGCAAACCTGGCGACCTCTTCCGTCAGTTCCCGGTAAGTGTAACTTCGGATCGAATCGGTCACAGGGCTGTCATAGATCAGGGCGGTTCGGTCACCGTTGCCTTTCTCGACGTGGAGGTCCAGAGCGTTGTAGCACGTGTTCAAGCGACCACCCGCGAACCACCGGTAGAAGGGCTTGTTGGAATCGTCCAACACGCGATCCCATTTCCTGTACCAGTGACAGTCTTCCGCGGCTGCCCGCCAGAATGCGCTCGGGTCTGCAAGGGATGCTTGGTAGGCCTTCGCATAAGGATCGGGCATATGGGCTACTCCAGGCTGAGCATCCGGGTCTTCCCCCACCCCTCATCGTGGGCAGCGAAGAAACCGTATGTGACCGTGATGGACTTCCACTTCCACTCTCCACCCACCTTGATGTACTCCTCGTCATACGTTGCCTGCGTCCAGGTGGCCCGCCCCCCGTCTTGGGTCTTGGCGACCCCGGGCGCCAGCACGAACCACTTCCCTTTTGCGCTCTTCCCGTCTACCCGGATGATCGGATTACAGACCATGTGGGCGCCAAACGAGAAGTTGCCTCCCACCACGTCCTTGAAGAACGTGGTCAACCCCGCCTTTCCCTCGAACTTCCCAAAGGCCCCGAAGTCCACCCAGGCATCATCGGCGAATTTACCGATGAGTTCATCGAACTTCGCCTCATCCCCGTCGATCCCTGCGTCGGCAAGGTAACAGTAGGAATGCTTCAACTCCCGGATCGCCTCCCGGTCCTCCATGCGAGCGATCCTTTTCTCCAGATCGGAACTCATTCGGTACCTCCCTCTCTGTGGGCTAGGGCGACCCTCTCTCCGAGGAACGATCCCCCTTTTTTCTACCTCGTGAAAGCCTCCACTTCAAGCCTCCTTGCCTGGAAAGCGCGGTCGGAGTCCCTGTAGAGGGGTTCGACCTCAACCCTTCTCCTCGTCCAGGAAAGAGTAGTCATAATCGACCGGCCAGTTCTCCATGCCGATCCTCTCGTAGTACTCCTTCGGAATCTTCCTCGGGTCCTTGTAGATGTAGTGCACACAAGGGTCGCCGGGTTTGTCCGGAGAATAGGGGGGTGGGTGAACCCAGAGTTGCGTGCCCTTGCCGCGAAGAAAAACGGGCAGTGCCTCATGGAGCCAGGTACAATGGCCGCAGTAGATCGGCTGTTGTTCCTTGTACCATGTGTGCGGACCAGCCTCCTTGAGCCGGTGGTGACCTCCCGGGGTCTCGTAATACCCCATCTGCACCAACCTTCCCCCGCTTCCACAAACGTCGACGGTCATGATGATCTTCTCGTCATCCTCTTCCACCGTGAGGGGAGAGATGTGCTGTCGCCAGAAGTCCACCATGAACTCGACCCAACCCCGGACGCCCTTCTCCTTGATCACTTCCTCTTTGAGAGCGAAGAACAGTTCCTCACAGAATTGCATGGGCGAGTATTTCAGTGTGGCCACTGCCGCATTCTCTCCCCAGCAGTCGGCGATGTGGGAGAGCATGGCCGAGAACCATACGGCATACGCATCATGAACAGGGCATTTCGTCTCTTCGAATCTCTCACACCACTTCCTGGCCGTCTCGGCGTCCCCTTTGTCCAGCGCTTCCAGAGCAAGCTCCATGTATCCCTTGGAGAGATCCAGGAGCTCTTCCTCGCTGAACATCCGCTTTTTCTTCTTCAGTGTGAGGCCGCCCGTCCCCGTCCTCAACCCGACACGGTCGTAATAGGCTTGAGGGATGTCCGCCGGGTCTTTGTAGATGTGGTGCACACACGGGTCCCCGGACTTTCGCGGAAAGGGCGAAACATGGACCCACCACTGGTGGCCGGCTCCGTAGATCTCGACCGGGTTGATCTCATGCATGAAAGAGCAGTGGGAGCAGTATACGGGGCAGTCCCGCTCCCCCCAGGTGTGGGCTCCCGGCTTCCTGAATAGGGGCAACCCGTATGTTCCCCCGTGCACGGCCTTCGAATAGAAGGTCTTTCCGTCGATCAGTCTTCCACCGCTTCCGCAAGGCGCGTGTGTGAATACGAGCCTTTCGTCGTCCTCCTGAATCGTCCAGGAGCCGAACCGGTGCCTCCAGAAGTAGTCGACAAGAAACTCAACATGTCCCCGGATTCCCTTTTCCGCGAGCAGGGGCTCCCGGACCTTGTTGAAGATTTCGCAGCCATCCAGGGTCGCCTTCCGGACGACGCTGACCGCGCCGTCTTCGCCAAAGAAATCATATACGAGCCGTAAGACTTCCGGGATCCAGACGAGGTACGCATCGTGAAGGAACCATTCGGTCTCCTTGTTTCGCTCGCACCATCGCCTCGCCGTCTCGAGATCCCCCTTGTCCAGGGCCTCGAGCGCAAGATCCATGAAGCCTTTGGAGTACTCCTCCAACTCCGCCTTTGTGAAGATCCTGGTCGAGTCGGCCATGACGTTTCCCCCTTGTTGACTTCCTGCTTTGACCCGTTTTCGGTTCACGAGACCTTACGAAGGGGGCACAGGGCAAAGAGGCTGCACGATCGAGTCGTGCAGCCCCATGCTCACCCAACAGAAAGATTCGCAGCAAGAACTTACTTGCAGCGCCGCTGGAATCCACCCAATGTAAAGTCCGCCGGTTTCACTCTTGGATCGTTCTGAAGCCAGACGAACTTGCCCTCGTTGTGCTGTAGAATGAGTGTGGCCCGATTGTTGATTTCGTCCACGATCCTCCAGTAACCGATGAGACAGGCCTTGTAGGATTTGTCCCGGCTCTCGAGGATGAGTGCGCTCATGTTGATCGTCTTCCAGTGCTGACCGGACCGATCGTAGATGTCTTTCCAGATGCCGATGAACGTATCCTTGTCGATATAGGATACGGTCTTCCCGTAGTTGTAGTAGGGGTTCTTCGACTGCCCCTCTACGATCCAGACGGGACGCTTGACCCAAACCGATTTCATGTTCCACCAGGACACGCCTTCCCAGTCCGGCCTTTCACTCCCAAAGACCGGATAGTCCGGACCATTGTCCTCCGCCTTCCAAGCGCCATCCTTGTTTCTCTCGGCCATTGAGATGTCCGTTGAGAGGAACTCTGCGAGCATCTCGGTCTCGCCCACGAGCTTCCATTCGAACTCGGGGATCTTTCCGTCGAACCCGCTCCAGTTCCCGTCATCCCGGGTGAAGTCCGTGCCGAACAGGGAGTCGGATCGCCCTGCCGGGGTCATCCTTCGCACGCGCCGAATAGCAGGCACGTAGCCGAACAGAGTATCCGGTTTGCTCGTCTTGTAGCGCCAGGTCATCATCGCCGTTCCGGCCATGTCATACGGCTCGGTCACCAGGATCAGGCTGATGTTCTGGTAGTCGCTCGGGTTGTCCAGTGTGGCGGTCTTCGGATGTCCGTAGAAGGGCTGGGCCCAATACTGGATCTCGATGTGCCGCTCGTACTTCGCGGGGGTGAAAAGAGCGAGGCGCTGCCCCTTGGTCGTCATGGAACCGTACGCGTCCCGCATGGTGAAGCCGTTGTGAAGGATCTTTTCCACCGCCTTCGGATCGTCCTTGTTGATCTCATTCGGGGGGAAGGGCAGCCCGATGACCACCTTCGCGAGCTTTCCGGTGCCGGCATCGGCAATCTCGCTCTTCTCGTTTATGATGTACTTGCCCGCATTCTTCTTGTAGGACTCCGTGACCCACGGGGGTTGGTATTGTGCCGGGTCGAAATCGAGCGTGGCCAGTTGCACGGTATAGTCACCCGCCTTCACGCGCTCCAGTGCGGAGTTGGGGATCAACCCCTCGATCTCCTGCCAGTTGGATTTGTCGATCACCTTTCCCAGCTTGCCACCGGCCAGCGCACCTCCTGCCAGGGCAAGGACCATCCCCATGACCAACAGCGTCGTTCCTATCGGCTTGCCTACTTTCATGTTTATTTCCTCCTTGCTTCCGTTCGCAACGGACATGGTTAGAACAGAACGCTCAGCGTCAAGGCAATCTGGTCCCGATCCCGCAGGAATCCCAGACTCACGTCATTCACGCCCGCCACGAGAGCATATTGCAGGGTGAACCGCAACGGCTCCCATATATACGTTACCTGGGGCAGAACCATCACCGCTCCTCTCGGATCCCACGCCAGGGCCACCTGAGGATTGAGCTTGCCGCTCAGGTAGTTCGTATAGGTCAAGAAGGTGATCTTGTGCTCGAACTCTTTGATCTCTGCGAACTCTGCCGACGGGAACTTGAACGCCGCCAGGCGGATGGCGTCCTCGTAGTCCAGGATGTATTCGCCGAAGTACTGCAGGGTGAAATTGAACATGGAGCGCTTGTTCAGCAATCGCAGCCACACCGGCTTGTCCACGGCCACGGCGAACCGAAAGATGTCCTTTTCCGGGATCTCACCCGATCCGTTCAGGTTGATGGCCGGAATGAACACGGGCTCGTTCCAGTGGTAGGCGAGCTCGAACCGCCACACCGTTTCGGTGAAGCCTTCGAAGAAGCTCAGGGATCCACCGGTGATCAGCACATCCGAGTAGATGAGTTCCTGCACCGGCCCGCTCGCCTCGAACAGAAGGCGCGTGGCCGGGGTCTCCAAGAATGTCTGGAAGTGAGCGATCGAGAAGTTGAAGTTGTCCGCAATCACGCCCTGGAGTCGAAATCCCCACCGACTCGCCTTCATGTCGCGCTCCGGCTCGACAACACGCAGACCAAAGGGGGATGGGGGAAAGGGAAACGCGTAGGGCGTACCCGGAGGAGAAAGGGGAGCGAATTCCTGCTCGAGGAAGCCTGGATTCAGGAAGCCTTCCAGTGCAACGGACTGGATACACCAGATATTGCCGAGGGTGTAGATCCCGCGGACCATCCAGAGCGGAAGCCTCCGGTCATCCAGGTTCTCGAAGATCCCGCCCCACGTGTTGTCCAGCGGATTGATTCTGTCCAGCATGGGAAACAGATCCGTTTCACCCCAGGAGATGATCTGTTTACCCACGCGAAGGAATGCGTTTCCGGGGGTAACGTCCACATACCCTTCCCAGAGGTCGAAATCCGTGTAGATATCCGCATCCTTTGCGAGCTGCCTGACATCCCGGTACTCCTGGGGCCCGTAATCGTAAACCCCCTCATAGAGACCCCTGACCTTCAGACGGTAGCTCACAATGTTCGTGACCGTGTGCCTCCACTCCACGTAGACCAGGTTCCGATGCTGCAGCAGAGATCCTATACCTACCTGTGGACTCGTCCATCCACTCCGGTCATCGGTGCTGAAGGTGATCCTGGTCTGCACGATCCCCGAAAGCTCCATCTCATCGTCGCTTCCGAGGGTGATCGCCGCCCAGCTCGTGCTGGCCAGAGTGATGAGTAGAACTCCTGCCAGGGCTGCGAGGTACAAAGGTTTCGTTTTCATGCCCCCCTCCTGTGTGTGTTAACGGATACACTCCGCCTTTCGGCCCCTGCCTCCCATGGCAGGGGCCCAACCTGTTCCTTCTTCCTTCTTAGAGCTTCAGGGTGCGGAACTTCGGCTTCAGGGTCAGGACGAGGCTCGGGATGATCGTGAGTGCGGCAACCATGTTCAGCAGCATGAGCAAACCCAGGAGCAGCCCCATCTCCGCCTGAAACTTCAGATCCAGAAACACCCAAAAAATCACGCCCGCAACCAGTGTCGTCGCCGTGAAGATGATCGCCTTACCGGTTGTCTCCAGGGCGATCCGGTTCGACGACGCATAGTCACCGGTAACAGAGTACTCCTCTGCAATCCGGGAGAGAAGATAAATCCCGTAGTCGATGCCGATGCCCACCGCGATAGCCGCAACGGGCAGGGAGTTCACGTTCAGGTCGATCCCCTTCACCAGCATGAACGCCTCCGAGAGCACCTGCGAAATGGCCAGGGGCACGATGAGGACGATACCGGCTTTGATCGAGCGGAAAGTCAACATGCAGAGGACGAATACGGCTGCAAAGACAACGACCAGGGACACCCAGTAGGAGTACTCCACCTCTTCGTTCACGGCCGCCAGGATGCCGATCAAGCCTCCGGCCAGCCTGAACCTGACCTTCTCGGACGGGTTGGCGTCAATGAATTCCTTCGCTTTCGCCAGGGTTTCCCGGATCAGATCGCTGTCGTAATCCTTGTAGTAGCAAGTGATGGTGGCGTTGTTCCAGTCGTAGTCCACGTACTGGTCCATCTCGCCCGGCGCTGCGCTATTGCGAATCAGATGGCCGATCTGGCCGAGGTATCGCGGGCTCCTCGGAAGGAGGTACCATTTCGGGTGCGCCTCGTGAAACATCCTGTAGATGGACTTGATCATGTTGGTGAAGGTCAGCGTTCCTCCTGCGCCACCCTCTTCTTCCATGTATCGCTGGAAGTCCTCCATCAACCGCAGAGTCTCGTAGTTCTTTACCCCCCCCTCCTCCTTTCCCTCGGCGATGATCACCATCTGGGTGGCACCCACGAAGTTGTCGTTGAAGAAGCGGAAGGAGCGGTTGTAAGGATGATCCGGGAACAAAATGGAAGCACCCGCTTCGGTGTCACCCACCTTGAGCTGGCTCGCCATGGCCCCGCACACGATCAGGATCAGGCAGACCGAACACAGAACGACCCATCTGCCCCTGCCCAGGGAGGGCTTGAGAAGCAGAGCCGCAATACGGTCGTAGATCTTTCCCCTGTGCTCCCGCTCGAGGATCTCTCTGCGCGGGGGCCGCACCAGGGAGAGCAGGAGCGGACTGAGGGTCGGAACGGTGACCACGATGGTGAGGATCCAGAAGGAGGCGAAGAATCCGAGATGCCTCATGAGCGGAATGGTCGCCACCGAGATCAGCAACACGCCGATCGCGTCGGTGGCGATGGACAATGACGCAGGTGTAAACAGCTCACCGTATCCCCGGATGATCGCTTCCCTCTGTTCCCCCACCCGCAGGTACTCCTCGTGATATCTGGCCATGCACTGGACCGAGTGGCTTATGGCCCGGGCCGTGATCACGAGCGGCACGACCAGGATGAGGGGGTCCAGGGAGTAACCGAGCAGGCTGGCAAAACCGAGACCCCAGACCGCACTCAACCCTGCAGAGACGCAGGGGAAGACAACCCCCTGCCAACTGCGGAAATAGTAGAAGAGGAGCGCGGCCAGCACCAGCGCCGTGATCCCGAGCACCCAGTAGACCTGAGGGGCAAGGTGATAAATATAGCTGTAGAGGGCCGGGTAACCCGAGAAGTAGATATTGTGTTTGCCGTCCTCTTCGCGTTCGCGAATCTGTTCGAGCCGCTCGTAGAGCTTGATCGGGTTCACGCCTTCTTCCCAGAAGCCCGCGTAGATGGCGGCCGTCTTGTCGTCCGGGGAGACATAGAAACCCCGAACCCCCGGATTCTTGTAGACCGCTTCCTTGAATCGCTTCAGTCCCATCTCATCCCTGGAGATCCCCGGGCCCAGGAGCGGCTGGATCGCGATTCCCCAGCTCGTCACCTTGACGTCTTTGAGCTTCGGATGGGTCAGCGAGATCAGCTGCATCGGGTTGGAGCCGCGAATGGTCAGCATCTCCTGGGTGATGCGGCCGACCTTATCGAGGGTCTCCCAGTTGTAGACATCCCCTTCCTTCACCTCCACCGCACAGACCAGCACATTGGCACTGCCGAACATGTGGCGGTACTGGTTGTAGAGCTCGATGTAGGGATGTTTGGGCGGATAGAAGGAGATGAAATCGGTCGCAATCCGAAGGTGCGCCGCCTGGTAGCCGAAGAACGTCGAAGCGAGCAGGATCGCCAGCAAGACCACCCACCGGTGCTTAAGAATGAAGGCGATATATCTCTCGAGGAGCTTTCGTTTCTTCAATGCCGTTCTGCCTTTCCTCATTCAAAGAAGGAGGTTCCCCGTCTGTCCCAGAAGATCGAGGGCCTTCCGGATGTGTCTGCCTTACGCCAGCTCAACCCCCGGTCCACGGAGTGAACCAGGGACCCGGATGCGCCCACCGCCCATCCAACCTCTCCGCGAATCGAGATTCCATAGATCGAATTGACCGAGTCGGTCTGCGCCATCTGCCAGGTTTGCCCCCGGTCGAGAGAGGTAACGATGATACCGTCCAGCCCCGCTGCTACGATCGTGTCTCCGTCTTGGGCAAGACAGAACAGGGACTGCTCGGTCGCACTTGGGACGGTCGACCAGACCTTGCCACCGTCCTCGGTGCGAAAGATCTTCCCGAACTCTCCCACCATCCAGCCTTGCCGGCTGTCGGTCATCCGCACACCGTAGAGGACGATGTCGTCCTCCAGGGCGAACGCCTCCCAGGTACGGCCGCCATCCTCTGTCCTGGCCACGGTTCCCCAATCCCCTACGGCACACCCGTGCAGCACATCGGCGAAGTCGATACTGAACAGGTGCTTGTCCGTGTTGCTCTGCTGGGTGGACCAGCTCATCCCACCGTCTTTGCTGTGCAGGATCGTGCCTGCTTCCCCGGAGATCCATCCGTTCTCCTTGTCCGGAAAGCTCACCGAGAACAGGGCCTCCTTGACCGGGCTCGAGACCAGGGTCCAATGCTCTGCCGATTCCTCGGACCGGAGAAAGATCTTCCCCCGCTCGCCAACGAGGAGACACCCCGGTTTCGAATTCGACCAGAGGATCGAATCGAAGATCATGTCCCGGATCTGTCCGATCTTGAGCTTCTTCGGCGCCCCCTCGGCGTATCCGGTGCTTATGGAGAGCGCCATGATGTAAACAGCGCAGGCGGCCGCTGCAAACACACCCAGTACGTACCCGCCGCCTCGGTGTACCCTTTCCACGTTTTTCCTCATTCCGGAACGTTTCCCTTCTATCGAGCCGTCAATCCTCGTATGCTTTTTCGAAAAGCTGCGTCTTCTTCACCGCACGCTCCAGCGTATTCGGCTTGACCCACGTAATGGAAGGCCGCACCTTGTGCAGCGCGTGCATCTTCTCCAAAATCTCCTTCTCCAGGGCGGCCAGGTCTCCCTTGCCGGTTGCCTCGCCGTACTCCACCTTGATCTTCAGAGGGGGGACGACGCGGGGAGGCGGCACCTCGAGAATGATGCGGAAGGCGCCCGTCACCCTCGGGACAAAATCATTGATCACGCCCTGGAGCGCAGCGGGGTAGACCGGAACGCCCTTCACCTTGAGCATATCGTCGGCCCTGCCTACGATCTTGTAACGGAATCCGGTCTTGCCGCACGGACAGGGCTCGGTAAAGACCTGGTGAATATCGTTGATCGTGAAACGAAGGTTGGCAAAGAAGATCGTTGCCCGGGGCTCTAGGGGTGTGAATACGGCCAACCCGGTCGCGCCGTGCTCCATGGGCACCGGCTTATGCGTCTCCGGGTCGATAAGCTCGTAATAGCAGTGGTCGTCCGCGATCCAATGCATGCCCTGGTAGTCCGGATGGTTGCAGGATACTCCATAGCCCGCACCCACGTCGTAAACCTCGGCACCGTACTCGCCCTCCAGCCGCCTTCGAACTTCGGGGATACCCGCGCCCGGCTCGGCTCCGAGCAGGAGGGTCTTGAGATTCAGGTTCTTGACCGGTTCCCCCAGAACCTCGGGGGCTCGTTCGATCAGATGCAGCGCCAGTGATGGGGTGCAGCTCAGGATGTTCGCACGGAAGAGCCGCAGGAAGCTGAGAATACGCTCCGTGCCCACTTCCGCGCCGATGGGGAGGATGGTCAATCCCTTGATCTTCTTGAACCAGTACAGGTGAGGCGTGCCTGCAGCGTGCATGCTGAGGCCGAATCCGACAGCCAGCCGATCCCCGTCCCCGAAGCCCAACCTCCAGCCGATCCTCCCGAAGATCTCCCCCATCGCCTCGGCGCTCTTGTGAAACACGGGATAGGGCGTCGGGATCCCGGTGGTGCCGGACGTGGTGGTCAGAAGGTGCATGTCCTTGAGACGCTCCTCGCCGAACAGGATCCGATACGCCTCGAACATGTCGTTTCCTATTCCCTTGAAGACCTCCCTGTAATCGGCCTGCCCCACAACCGGGATCGCGTTCGCAAGATCCTCGAAGGACCGGATGTCCTCCGGCTTCACCCCGGCCTTGTCCATCCTCTCCCGATCGAACGGGACGTGTTCGTAGAAGAACTGCACGGTGGACCGAAGCTTGCTCTCCTGCATTTTGCGCATCTCAGGCGTATTGAGCAGGGGCTCGATGTCCATGTTGAAGTATTCCGGTTTCTGCCCGGTCATCGTCTCTCCCTGATCCCGCTGGTCCTTCAGGGCTTTTTCTCACCATATTTGGTGAATTCACCAAATATGGTGAGAGAGGGGAGGAGGGGGATCACCCTCAGCCCTTATTCCTCAGCCTCTTCATGCCAGTAGAGCTGATTCATACCAATCCGATCCTTGAACTCCTGAGGAACCGCCTTCGGGTTCTTGTAGAAATGCAGGATGCAGGGCTCACCCGGATTCTTCTTCCTCTTCGCAACAACGATGTTCTGTGCCTTGTCCCCGCTCAGCATGTTGGACCAGATCTCGACCCACGTGCAGTGGTTGCAGTACACAGGCACATTCTCCTCACCCCACGTATGAGGCCCGGCCTTCTTCATCCTGGCAAAGCCGAACAGGCCGTCAACCATGCCCTGGTCGATCAGGAATCCCCCACTCCCGCAGCGGCCGAAGGTGACGATGAACTTGTCATCTTCTTCCTCGATCTTCAGGCCGGGAATCATACCGTGGTGCCGCAGGATACCATCCACCCACATCTCCATGTACTGCTTCATGCCAACTTCTCTCCTGACCTTCTCAAGACCCAGAATCGGGAGGAAGTAGCTTTCTTTCAGGGCGTCCCGTCCAGCCTCTTCGCCGTATCGGTTCACGATATGGGTCAGCAGAGATGCAACCCAGTAAACGTAGTGGTCGTGAATCCAATTCTTGGTTGCCTCATGCCTCTGGATCCAGGCCCTTGCACCATCGATATCGCCCTTGTCGAGGGCCTCCAATGCCAGGTCCATGTGGGTCCTTGTGAACTCCTCGAGTTCTTCATCTGTGAACAGCCGTTTCCCTTCTGCCATGGTTCATCTCCTTTCCCGAAACTGGGGATCTTGCGCTTGATCTCCTCGATTCACCAGGGCCATACCATCAAGGATGCCCCGGCAAACACATACCATTACAAAGGGCGTGCCGACCGGGGCAAGGACACGAGGATTTCATTCCAAGATATTGATTCATATAAGGAAATTTACTTCTTAAGAGGAGAATATAGGGGAGACAGAAGAGGCAAACGTCCGAGAGGTTTCACCATATTTAGTGTATTTCACCAAATACAGTGAAAGCAGCTTCTTGGAGGGATCACCTACGATTCCAGGGCTGGCGGATGCCCAGCTTCTGCATCCTGCCCCTCAGGGTGTTCGGATGAAGGCCGAGCAGGTTTGCGGCTCCGTTTTTTCCGCTTATTTTCCAGTGGGTTTCCTGGAGGGTCTCGACAATGTAGTCCCGCTCCATGTCCGCAAGGGTCCCTCTGTCGCTGCGCTTCAGGTCTGTTGACTGCAAGGTCGTGAGCGCATCGACAACCCGCATCACCTCACCGTCTGCGTTGATCACGGCCCGCTCGATCACATTCGAAAGCTCCCTGACATTGCCCGGCCAGTCGTACTGCTCCAGGGCCTTCAGGTCTTTCGCCGGTATGCTGGATATCTTCTTGCCCATCTTCTTGGCGGCCTTCATGACAAACCAGTTTACCAGAAGAGGGATGTCTTCGCGTCGGTCCCGAAGTGGGGGCACGGTCATGGGGAAGACGTTCAGTCGGTACCAGAGGTCCTCGCGAAACCGGCCGTTGTTCACCTCCTCGACCAGGTCCCGGTTGGTTGCCGCCAGGATCCGTACATTCGCCCGGATCGTTTTCGTACTGCCCAGCCGCTCGAACTCCCCTTCCTGGATTGCCCTCAGCAGCTTGGCCTGGACCTCGAGGGGCAACTCTCCGATCTCGTCGAGGAACAGCGTGCCTCGGTCCGCGATCTCGAAGCGGCCGACGTGGCGGGCGTGGGCGCCGCTGAACGCCCCCTTCTCGTGGCCGAAGAGCTCGCTCTCGATCAGGTTGGATGGAAGTGCGGCACAGTCTACCTTCACCAGGGGCCGGTCCTTGCGGAGACTCGCGTCGTGAATTGCCCTCGCGATCAACTCCTTGCCTGTACCGGTCTCCCCCATGACGATCACAGTGGCATCCGTGGGGGCGACCTGCTCGACCTTGTGGAGCACGGCCTGAAGGGCCTGGCTCTTTCCGATGACATCCTCATAAGCATGTTCCAGGCGGATCTCTGCGCGGAGATAGTCGCGCTCTGCCTCGATCTGGTCCTTGAGCTGCTTGATTTCGGAAAAGGCCTCGTTCAAAGCTTGTTCAGCCCGGTTGCGCAGAATCGCGTTGGCGAAGATCTCCCCGCACAGCTTGAGACGCATGACCAGATCCTCGGGCCAGCTCTGTTCCGCGCGAATCGTGCTGAAGACCATGGACCCCAGGTTCTTCCCCCCGACTCCCAGGGGAAGAAAGATCACGGATTTGATGCCGTACCGGACCATCATCGCCTTGTCCTTGTCCGCGTCGACGGGGAGGTCATCCACGCTCCTCAACAGGATCGGCTCCCCGTGGGACACCTGGGACATCATCCAGGGCCAGGTCCTCACCTTCACAGAGGTGGGAACCGGCTCGATTCCCTCGATCGCCCAGGAGTGGGTGATCGAAACATTCTTGCCATCCTCGGAAATCTGAAGAATCCCTCCTCTCGCTGTATTCAGGAATCCGCATATTTCCTTGATGCCTTCGATGATCCGCTCGTCGATCTCCTCGGCCGGCAGATTCACAAAGGTGGCCGACAGGTCCGAGAGCAGCGTCTCGAACCGGAGCCGCTCCTGGAGGGAAAGTTCCATCTCCTTTTCGTGCGTAATATCCACGAACAGGAGCAGCCTGGATCCTTCGGTTCCCTCCCTCGTCCTGATCTCCCGCACCCGCATCCTGGCAGGGAACGGGCCTCCATCCTTTCTCCGGCACCGGACCTCCACTCCCGGGTTGTCGCCCGTCACCGCCGGGATCGCTCCGCCCTCCTCCGGATCGTCGAACAGACACGACAGGTTTTCCCAGAGAAGCTCACCCTTGGTGTAGCCAAAGGTCTGTGTCACGGTGTTGTTGGCAAAGACGATAAAGCCTTCCGCATTGGTTGCGACCACCGCGTTGGGAGAAGAATCCAGGATGTCTCTCATGAACTGGGAAGACTCGGTGAGCTGGGTCATCGCTCCCACCCTGGCGAATTCGCTGCGGTGCACCTCCTGGGAGATGTCATGGAGCAGCAGAAAACCGTCGCCCGAGGAGAGAGGCGCCCCCCTTGCGATACCGGAGATCCTCATGTCGTAGAATTGCGGCAGGACATTGTTGAAGACCACGGTAAAGGGCGTCCCCTTGTTCAACAACTCCCAGTACCTTCCCTGATAATAGTCCTCCTCGATGAGCCGTTTCCACGTTTCGTGAAAGGGGGCCCCGATCACAGCCTCTCGCTTCTTCTTGGATATCTTCTCCTGATGGCGGTTCATCCGGATGACCCGACCTTCTCGGTCGAGCACCATCAGGCCGCAAGGCGCGCTCTCGAAGACATCCTCCAGGAGGACGAGGCCCTCCATGATTTGCGCGTCGGTCTTCTTCATCTCAATCCCTCGGTTCGGCTTTCGGGACCACCCGCCCCCCTGCTGATTTTGGTAATCTTTCAGGCCTTGCTCGAGCCCTGAATCCCCCCAAAGGGGAGGAACGATTCGGATGGGGCACTTGTATACATTCTACCTTTCGAGCCTCTGATACCACAACACGGCTATTCCTCAGACGATTCCGGACGGGAAGCGGGCTCCTCGCCCAGACTGTCCAACCCGAGGCGACCCGACGGACCCATCTGCGGCGCGGCAACGTTGAAGGTCTGAAGGAAGGTCACCAGGTTGACGTTTCTCCCGGAGATGGCAAGTTTCTTGCGAATGCTCTCTCGTTGGCGACTCACTGTGGCAGGGGATACGTGCCGAATCTGGGCGATCTCTTTGGTGCCGAGGCCCATGCGGATCATGTTGCAGGTCTTCAGTTCCGCTGGCGTCAGTTTGAGAAATCTCCTCGAAAGACGGTTCACGAGCGGGGAGGTGATCTCCTCCAGATTTCTTCTCAACAACCTGATGTATCCCATCTTTTCCGGGTCTACCTCCGACTCCAGGGCATGCAGGATCGGCATGATGATCTTATCCACATTGGCCATGATTGCTTCCTTGATAGCCCCCTTTTCGTCTTCGATCCTGGAGAGAACAGCGCGCAGCGCGGCGTTCGATTCCTGGAGTGCCTTGCGTTCCACTTGCAGCTCGGAGTGGGCGCTCCGTAACTCTTCCTCCATCCGCATCCTTTTAGCGGTCCTCCCTAGCCGTTCCGCCACCGCGTCGATGAGAGCCCGTTCCTCGTGTAGGAACGGCCCCTCGTCCGCTGCCGGCATCTTTCTGGTGTAACAGACCTCCACCGCCCCGGCCTTTTGCCCCGTAATGATGATATCCGTAGACTGCTTGAAGCCCGTTTCTTTGAAGCCGGCGCTCCTGTATTCTTTCTCCTCGAAGATGATCCGGGCGCAGGTCACTTGCGGATACTGCCAGGAAGGGGGCAGGAGCTCCACGGCTCCCTGAAGCATGGCGTCCAGATTCGGGTCATGACGTTCCACGAGCTTGGCGATCCCATAGAGGCATCTCAACTCCTTAATCCGCTCTCGAAGGGCGTGTTCCGCCCGCATCCTTTCTGCGGTGGCGCCCAAGCGCTCGGCCACCGCGTTGATCAGGGCCCTCTCTTCGTTCAGGAACGGACCCTCATCCGAAGGCGGCATCTCCCGCGTGTAGCAGACCTCTACGACGCCGGCTTTCTCGGCGGTAATGAGAATGTCTGCGGACTGCTTGTGAGGGGTCTCTTGGAAACCGGGGCTCTTGTACTCCCTATCCTCGAAGATGATCCGAGCGCACGTCACTTCCGGATACTGCCAGGAAGGGGGCAGGAGTTCCACAGCTCCCTGCAGCATGGCGTCCAGATTCGGCTCGTGCCGCTCATCGAGCTTGGCGATCCCATAGAGGCATCGCAACTCCTTGACCCTTTCTCGAAGGGCGTTTTCCGCCTTCATTCTTTTCGCCGTGGCGCTCAACCGTTCGGCCACCGCGTTGATCAGGGCTCTCTCTTCGTTCAGGAACGGACCCTCGTCCGACGGCGGCATCTCCTGGGTGTAGTAGACCTCAACGACCCCGGTCCTTTCGCCTTTCGTGAGGATGTCCGCTGACTGCCTGTGTTGAGTCTCTTGGAAGTCCGGACTCTCGTAGTACTTGTCTTCAAAGATGATCCGGGCGCACGTCACTTCCGGATACTGCCAGGAGGGGGGCAGGAGATCTACAGCCCCCTGCAGGATGGCGTCCAAATTCGGCTCGTGAAGCTCCACGAGCTTGGCGATTCCATAGAGGCACCGCAACTCCTTGACCCTTTCTCGAAGGGCGTTTTCGATCTTTTCTCGTTCTTCTTTGTCGCGTATGGGGCTGTCCGTGCCTCTCTTGGCCCCTCTCTTTTGCAGCGGGACCTTCTTCCGGTTTCTTCCTTTCTCACCCATCAGGCCGCCTCCTCTTATTGCATATAGACATTAGGCATTTAATAGGCAGATAATGCAAAGCACAATGCCTATATTATATGGGCATTATATGGGCTTATATTCAGTATTGTCAAGATCAAAGAATCAGGCGATCTTTAGGTTCATTCGAGGTGGGTCGAAGTCTTCATCGGTACCCGACAGGAGAACAAGGAGTAACCCATGGAAGCGCATGTTCTGGAAGAAGTGTGGGACGGCAGGCCAAAACAGCCGCAGCAACTCATCGAGGTTTTACTGGATGTGCAGGATCGACAGGGCTTCGTCTCCGAAGAAGCCCTGCGGGAGATCTCGAAGGAACTCACCGTGCCTCTCATCGATGTCTGGCGAGTGGCGAACTTCTACAAGGGCATTTCTCTGCAGCCTAGGGGGAAACATCTGATCACCGTCTGCATGGGCACGGCCTGTCACGTGCGGACCGCCGCCCTCCTGGTGGAGGAGTGCTTTTCCCAGATCCGCATGGAGACGGGCGACACCTCCGTGGACGGCCTCTTCACGATCGAAAAGGTGAATTGTCTCGGAGCGTGTGCCCTCGGACCGATCGTTGTTCTGGATGGGGTCTACCACCATCACATGACCCCTGCCAAGCTGCGCAGGCTCATCAAATCCGTCTACAAGCTCGAAGAGGAGACCATGTCCGATGCCGCACATCACAACCCCGCATGAGTTGACGGACCTCAGGAGCAAGCTCTCCATTCGTTCCGAAAAGGCAAGCCACACGTTGGCGATCTGTAACGGCACCGGGTGTCAGGCATCCCGGTCCGCGCCCGTGGTGGAAGCCCTACGAGAGCAACTCTCTGAACAAGGTCTGGAAGAAAGAATCCGGATACGGGTCACGGGCTGCCAGGGCTTCTGCGAGCAGGGGCCGGTGGTTGTGGTCGAGCCGGGCGATACATTCTACTGCCGCGTGGCCCCGGAAGACGCCGCGGAGCTTGTATCCTCAGTGTCCCAGGGCAATGTGCTGGAGAGGCTCCTCTATGTGGACCCCGTCTCCCAGGAAAGGATGCCCACGGAAGCGGATATTCCCTTCTTTCGTGCCCAGGATCGCGTGCTTCTCGGCCAGAACAGGCGGGTCGATCCGTGCTCCATCGATGACTACATTGCCGCAGGCGGATACAAGGCGCTGGCTAAGGTCCTCACCGGCATGGAGCCCGAGAAGGTCATCGAGGAGATCAAGGCCTCCGGCCTCAGGGGAAGAGGCGGTGCGGGATTCCCGACCGGCCGAAAGTGGGCCTCCTGCAGGGCCGCGCCGGGTGACCTGAGATACGTCATCTGCAACGCCGACGAAGGTGATCCGGGAGCCTACATGGACCGTTGCGTCCTTGAGGGGAATCCCCATCTCGTGATCGAGGGCATGCTGATCGGGGCCTGGGCCATCGGTGCGGGAGCAGGCTACATCTACGTTCGCAAGGAGTATCCCCTGGCCGTTCAGAACGCGCGGACCGCGATCGACCAGGCCAGAGCGTACGGTCTTCTGGGCCGGAACATTCTCGATTCCGGGTTCTCCTTCGACCTCGAGATAGCCCGGGGCGGCGGTGCCTTCGTGTGCGGCGAGTCTACGGCCCTGATGGCCTCCATCGAAGGCCAGGTCGGCGACCCCTCTCCGAAGGACATACACACGGTGGAAAAGGGATTGTGGAACAGGCCCACCAATCTGAACAACGTGGAGACGTGGGCGAACGTGCCTTTCATCATCAACAACGGAGCGGACTGGTTCGCCGCCAAGGGCACCGAACACAGCAAGGGAACGAAGATATTCGCCCTCACCGGCCGGATCAAGAATACGGGTCTCGTCGAGGTGCCCATGGGCACTTCCCTCCGCGACATCATCTTTGACATCGGTGGTGGGGCCGCGAACGGTACGGCCGTCAAGGCGGTTCAGACGGGCGGGCCCTCCGGCGGCTGCCTTCCGGAGTCTCAGTTCGATCTTCCCGTGGATTTCGAGACCCTCAGCGAGGCGGGTTCCATGGTCGGCTCCGGCGGCATGGTCGTCATGGACGAACGGACCTGCATGGTGGACGTGGCCAAGTACTTCCTGGAATTCCTCCAGGAGGAATCGTGCGGCAGCTGCGCGCCCTGCAGGATCGGATTGAGCAGGATGCTGGAGATTGTGGAGGACATCGCAGAGGGGCGGGGCCGGCTCGAGCAGATCGACCTGCTCGAAGAACTGGCCGACACGGTCGCCCACACCTCTCTCTGCGGTTTGGGCAAGACCGCACCCAACCCGGTGCTCTCCACGCTGCGCTATTTCCGCGACGAGTTCCTTTCCCATATCCAGGAACAGAAGTGTTCGGCAGGCGTCTGTCGTGCCCTCACCGTCTACTCGATCGAGTCGGAGAACTGCGACGGGTGCGGTGTCTGCCTTCGCGGCTGCCCGGTGGGAGCGATCAGCGGAGCCAAGAAAGAGCCCCATGTCATCGACCCGGAGATATGCACGCGTTGCGGCATTTGTCGAAGTGAATGCAAATCTGACGCGATCTATGTCAATTAGGAGGGAATCAAGGTGCAACACTACATAACGATGAATATGGACGGCGCAAAACTGAGGACACCACAAGGTGTATCGGTCTTGGATGTGGCGGTGGAATACGGCGTCTGCATTCCGCACCTGTGCCATATCTCCAGCATGACGGACATCGGAGCGTGTCGTTTGTGCATCGTCGAGCACGTGAGCAACGGCAGGTCCAAGATCACTACCTCCTGCACGCTGGAAGCGAAGGAAGGTATGGTGGTTCGCACGAACACGGACCGGATCAGGGCCTTTCGGAAGAATGTTGCGGAACTCCTGGTGGCAGAAGCGCCCAACTCCCGTGCGGTACAGGATGTTGCAGTGCGCTGTGGGGTTACAAACGTGCGCTACCCCTTCCGCAACGAGAATTGCATCCTCTGTGGGCGCTGCGTCCGGGTTTGCGCCGAAGTCTGGCAGGCGAAGGCGATCGGATTCATCGGCCGTGGGAAGGACCGCCACGTCGATTTTCCCTTCGGCACCCGGCCGGATTTCTGCAAGATGTGCGGAACGTGCGTCGACATCTGTCCCATGACGATAACGCCCTGCAACGGCCCGATGAAGCCGGGAGAGGAGTATCTCTGCGGGCAGTGTGAATCACAGCTTACCATGAACGCTGACTTCCCCGACACCTGCGTTTCCTGTGACCTGGGCAAAGGATTTCATTGCGAGCGGCAACGGGCCTAACGAACCATCCTAGGTTTCCAGTCTTCGTCGAGGCAGGAAGTGAGAAAGCCCACGGTCCCCGGAGATGATCGGCTCGTGAGCCTGTTTCAGTGGCTGGACACCGAGGAAGGCATGACCTCGATGAAGGCCATCGATCAGGTGGCGGCAGCACTCGAAGGCGCCGATCTGGACCTGGAGAAGCGGCGGATCGTCTGGCCCAACGGAAAGAGACTGACCATAGAGCAGACCACCAGGAGAATCCAGAAGAAGTTCCCGGCAGACTTCCGGTTTGTCGAAAACCACGTCATGTGCTGGATGGAAATGCGTTTCGAGCCGAAGGGCCTCGATCGGGACCAGACCGAGGCCTTTCGAGTCCGGATCGGCCAGTGGCTCGAGGCGCACAAACGAAGTCAAGGCCATTCCTGAGTCCGCTGGACGCAGCCCGAGGTAGCTGCCCGCCAGGGCCCGGAGCCCACGCCTATCCCAGTGGGCCTTTCGGTCCCCTGGGCAAAGACCTGCCCGTGATTTCCTCTTGGTCATTTCCATACAACTCCCGGCTCTTCCCCTCACTGAATCCTCCCTGAATCGGCGTTGACACGCAATCTCCGCATCCCCTATGCTAGCCCTGTCTTGAGCCGATGCAAGTGCTTGCCAAGGGCATCGAGATTCATCTCCCGCTCCTCGACATGGTAGGAACAGGCAGACCTCTCTGAGGCTTCACCCTATAAGGGTCATCCTTGAAAGGATCCTCACCTCTCCGACAGGAACCTGTCCGGAGGAGCGGCGCCAACACAAAAGAAAAGAGGAGTGCACGATGGATAACCTGTTCGACCGGATGGTTCGCGCGGCCAAACTCGACGTGCAACTGTACGAAGAGGTCGAGAAGGATCAGACCGCGATGACGCAAGCCATGACGTCGGTGCTCATTTCGAGCGCGGCGGGCGGAATCGGCAGCCTGGGTGTGGTGGGATTGTGGGGCCTCCTCGTAGGGCTTGTCGCGGCCCTCCTGGGCTGGTTCGTCTGGGCCTTTCTGACCTACTTCATCGGCACGAGGCTTTTGCCCGAACCTCAGACCAAGGCTGACCTGGGCGAGTTGCTCAGAACGATCGGTTTCTCCAGCTCACCGGGAGTGATCCGAGTATTGGGGGTGATTCCCGTGCTCGGGACGATCGCCATGTTCCTGGCATCCATCTGGATGCTGGTGGCCATGGTCATCGCGGTCCGACAGGCGCTCGACTACCAGAGCACCTGGCGCGCGGCAGGGGTCTGCCTGATCGGCTGGATTGCCCAGATGGTCCTCTACGGAATCGTCTTCGCGCTCTTCGGCTGAGGTTCCGGATTCCAGCAGAGGCGTGCCTTTCTCCCTAGCCCGTTGCCGCAAGATGAATCGCACGCTTGTCTCCCGGGGGGTTCCCAATGGGCCTGGACATCATCTGTATCGTGCTCGTGGCCGCCTTTTGCGTTCTCGGCCTCCTGAGCGGTTTTCTCGCCCAGATCATCCGGCTCGGCGCCCTGGTGGGCGCCTTTCTGCTCGCCTATTCGGCCAGCGCCTACACAAAGCCTCTGCTGGCGAAATGGATCGGCATCGACAACCTCATGGGAGATCTCCTGTCCCTGTTCCTCGGGTGGATCGCCTGCTACATCGCCATCATCCTGATCGGAACGATCGTTGCCAAGATCCTCAAGAAGTCCTCCGACTCGATCAAATTCATGGACCGCGTCATGGGGGGAGCCCTGGGTTCGGCCAAAGGGTTCCTGATCGTCTACCTGATCGCCTGTGCACTCGTCCTGCTGCGTGAACCCCTGCAGAGAGTCGTCCCAAACGAATACCTCGATTTCAAAGACTCCCGCCTGGCAGCGTTCGCAGAAGAGCACAATATCTTCTCCAGGATCGCCGTCCCGAACCTGGACAAGCTCGAAGGGGTCACGACCGCCCTCAGCGACAAGAAGACGCGTAGTGAGCTGCTCAATGATCCAGCCATGAGGGAGTTGAAGCGGAACAAGGCCTTTCAGCGTCTGATCAACGACAAGGAGTTTCAAAGGGCCGTGAACAGCAGGCAAGTGAGCGCGATCCTGAACAACCCGAGCTTTCGCGCCGCCATGAACGACCCCCAGCTCAGGAAGCTCCTGTCTTCGCTCGATCTGAACAGGGTTCGGGAGACCCTGGACAGATAGTGGGGCATCCGGACAGATACAAAGGTCATTCCGGGGATGATCACAGCACCGGACCGAAAACCGACAAGACCTTTCCTCGCTTCCCTGACGGTCTGTCTTCTGACCCTTCTTATGTGCAGCGCCTGCTCCCAGGGTGAGGACGAGTCGGACGAGGTCTCGCCGCCCGCTTCTCCCCCGATTCTCCCGCACGGCCTGGCGTTTCTCGAGGACATGCGCCTCCTTTCTCTCCCGCCTCGACATGCTGTCACCCGACATGTATCGAGCCACGCCCGTGACGGCGGAAACGCCGATCTGGGAAACTATGCGGCCCGGTCGGGCATGGAAACCTATCTATATTGATTTCTCCAGATTCACCGAAGAGAAGGGGGTCCTGACCTTTGCCGGGCAAGAGGACTATTCAAAAGCCCTGGACCTCCTGAGCCGTTCGGGCCGGAACCCCCATGAAGCGATCGAAGAAGCTGCATCCAGTCAGGGAAGATTCGTTCTGGAACCGGGAGGAGAAGAAGTGTTCTTTCGGGAACAGGCCCAGGGATGGATCCTCCTGGTGCAACTCCTTCCCGACAGCCTGTCCGCATCCCGGCTCTCTTCCGTATGGCTTCAAGGACGGTGGGACGAAGCCCCTGAGCCGCAGCTGGCCGCCCCCCTGCTGGAGTTCTTCGGTTCCGGACTCGGCCCCGAAGCGGTCCAGGCCTTCCCGCTCGGGATTCATCCGGAGGAAGGGTCGTTCTACTGCTATTTCCCGATGCCCTTTGATACACAGGCGGAACTGTGGCTGGAGACAACCATTACATTCGACTACGAGGTCCGTTGGGCGACGCGGCCTGCCTGGGCGGGCGAGGAATCGACGGGTGCGTTCTTCGCCCAATGGAGCGAGGAAGACCCGACCCGGCCGAACACCGACTACCGGATTCTCCAGGCCGAAGGGTGGGGCCGATATCTCGGTTGCACCCTGACCATGCATGGCGAACGGACGGGGCTGGAGAGCCTGAGCTATCTGGAAGGGGACGAGAGGGTGTACGCGGACGACAGCCTCTCTCCGAGCCTCTACGGAACCGGTGCAGAAGACTACTTCAACGGCGGCTGGTATTTCTTCTTCGGCCCCTTCACCCTTCCCTTCCATGGAAACCCGGGCAATCGTGAAGACTCGGAAGGACGGATCTCCACCGGGTGCTACAGGTTTCACATAACCGATCCCATCCCGTTCTACAGGAACCTCGATTTCGGGATCGAGCATGGCGGCTTCAACGATCATCCCGCACGGTACAGCTCTGTCGCCTACTACTATGCACGACCCGACCCCGTGCTCGTGCTCACGGATTCCCTGGACGTGGGGAACGAAGCGTCCGAAGTGGTTCACCAATACGAGGCCGAAGGGGTATCGTGGACCGGAGAGTCAACCTTCTACTACGAGGGAGACAGGGACGGTACACTGGGTAGGTTGCTGCCGATCATAGGGCCTCCTCTCAGCCTGCCTCCGGACCTCTCCCCGGAATCGGTCCGTGACGACGGCCGCCGCATCGGATCGGGCAGCCGTTTCGTAGTGAGGCTGAATCCCGAGAACAGAGGTGTACGCCTGCGCAGGAGAATGGATCAGGGCAAAAAGGACCAGGTCGCATCTGTGTGGGTTGATGGGTTGCGTATGTCCTCCCCATGGCATACGCTGGGCTGGAATACGGTCAAACGCTGGAGGGACGCCGAGTACGAGATCCCCTCACGGTACACCTCTGGAAAGGAAGCGATCACCGTGTCCATCCAGGTGGAGCAGGGTGATCAGGACCCGTGGACGGAGTACTTCTACTGGATCTACTGCTACCGGGTTCGATAGTTGTCTCTTCCGGGTCACCCCAATGAGAACGCAGGAGAAAGGAGAACGACCGTGAAAGTGATCGGAATCCACGCAAGCCCGCGAAAGGGGGCGAACACGGCTACGCTCGTCGAGAAGGTTCTGAAGGGGGCCGCCGACAAGGGTGCGGAAACGAAGCTCGTGGAGCTTCGCAAACTCGACATGAAGCCTTGCATCGGGTGCGACAAATGCAAGGAGAACCTGGGCCACTGCGTGCAGAAGGACGATCTCACGCCGCTCATGGAAGAGATGGCGACCTACGACGCGATCGTTCTCGGCACACCGATCTACTGGTTCCACGCAACAGCCCAGTTCAAGACGCTGGTCGACCGGCTCTACTGCTACTACGGATTCGAGATCGACCCCGAGACGAACGACTACAAGGAGATCCTTGCCTTTCCCCCAGGCAAGAAGGTCGTCTTTGTCACCTCCCGCGGCGATCCCGAGGACAAGAAGGACTATGACGTGTTCTACAACAGCCTGAACGACTGGCTCCAGGTCGTCGGGATGGCCCTGCTCGCCTCTTCGATGGAATTTGTCCATCACTACGGCTCCTGGAACGAAAAGGACGCGGCCCTCAAGGACGCCGACCTCGTGGCCAGGGCGGAATCCGTGGGTGCTTCACTGGCATAGCAGACAGTGCGGCAACTCGCCTCGACATGAATGACCGCGCAGGCCCCTCATCCTCTTCCGAGGGGCCTGCCCTCACCTCGGTCTCCGAGGGGCCTGCTGCCCCTCCTCGGACTCCTTCCCATCGTTATACCTGCCTCTGAAACATTCTGGCCATTCATATAACTGATAACTGAATTTTATAATATTTTCTTTGACACGGTGCAGCCGGTGGGTCTAACCTGAAACCATGACCTGTATCCATTAGGAAAGGGCAGACGTCTTACCCGGTGTTTGGGAGGGTGATTCGTCGACCGTACCTCTTGGAAAGGGGGTGATGGAGATGCAGGCGAACAGGAACGTCCTTCGAGACCACCGCTTTCTTCCCGTGTTTCCTCCCGGGAAGGCCATTAGGGACTGGCTGACCAGGAACCTGACGAACGAAAAGGTTGCCGAAGTCGGCCTGGCGCTCGCGGTGGCGATCGCCCTGTGCTATCTCGCATTCACTGTCTATCAGGCTGCGCAATCCTACACGATCTACGCCCACTAGCGGACCGGGAACCACCATTCTGAAGAAAACCCCAGAGAGGCATGCGCCCTCCCTAACGGTGAGGCCTATAGTCAGGCCAACCACCCCATATATTGTGCTTTTTTCCTTTTGACACACAACAGGCTGTGCCCTATACTGCTGCCATCGAGTGACCGAATTCCGTGGAAAACGGCGACTTCGGAGCCCTTTTCGAACGTCCTGCTGCGCAAATTCTCGAGGAATTCCCATGACATCCGGGAACAGACACGACTATGACGAAAGCAAGGTGAAGACCCTTTCCTCGCTGGAGCACATCCGCCTTCGAACCGGTATGTACATCGGCCGGACAGGGGACGGCGCCCACTATGATGACGGCATCTACATCCTGCTCAAGGAGGTCATCGACAACGGGATCGATGAGTTCATCATGGGCTTCGGCAAGCGAATCGACATCGCCCTCGAGGAGAATCAGGTCACCGTCAGGGATTTCGGGCGGGGAATCCCCCTGGGCAAGGTCGTCGACTGCGTCTCCCGAATCAACACGGGTGCAAAATACAACGATGATGTCTTCCAGTTCAGCGTAGGACTGAACGGCGTGGGGACCAAGGCGGTGAACGCCCTGTCCGAGCGGTTCATCGTTCGGAGCTTCCGGAGCGGGAAATTCGTAGAGGCACGGTTCGAAAGGGGTGAACTGGCAAAGGAGGCGAAGGGCCGCGCCAAGGATGAGCCGGATGGAACGCTGATCCGGTTCGAGCCGGATGCGGACATCTTCGGCCCCTTCTCGTTCCGGGAAGACCACCTGGCAAGAAGGCTTGGCTTCTATGCCCACCTGAACACGGGCCTGGAAATCTGTCTCAACGGAACGACTTATCGCTCCGCAAGGGGCCTGCTGGATCTGATCCGGGAGGAGTGCCCCTTCGAGAAACTCTACGAGCCGATCCATTTCAGGGACAAGATGCTGGAGATCGCTTTCACCCACACGAATCGGTTCAGCGAGAACTATTACTCCTTTGTCAACGGGCAATACACGGTCGATGGCGGAACACACTTGAGCGCCTTCCGTGAAGGCCTGCTGAAGGGAATCAACGAGTTCGCCAAGAGCCGGTTCGAGGGAGACGACGTGAGGGAGGGCATCGTCGGGGCCGTGGCGATCCGACTGAAGGAGCCGGTCTTCGAGTCCCAGACGAAGAACAAGCTCGGGAACACGGAGATACGCGCATCCCTGGTGAACCAGGTCCGGGACGTGGTGGTCGATCAGCTTCACCGGAACCCGAAGAAGGTGGAAAAACTCCTACAGAAGATCGAGGAAACCGAGAAACTCCGAAAGGAGTTGCAGTCTGTAAAGAAGATGGCTCGCCAGCGGGCCAAGGCGGTCTCCATCCGGATCCCTCAGCTCAAGGACTGCAAGACCCACCTGAACAAGAAAAAGCGCACCGGCACGGCCTCCACCATCTTCATCACCGAGGGCCAGTCCGCGGGCGGCTCCTTCGTGAGTTGCCGCGATGTGAATACCCAGGCGATCTTCACGCTCAAGGGAAAGCCGCTCAACGTGTGCGATCTCAAGAGGGACGCACTCTACAAGAACGATGAGATCTACAACCTGATGCGAAGTCTGAACATCGAGGACTCGATCGAACGCCTTCGCTACCAGAACGTGGTCCTGGCGACCGACGCGGATGTGGACGGCATGCACATCCGCAACCTGCTGATCACCCTCTTTCTCCGCTTCTTTCAGCCTCTTGTCCGGGAGGGACACTTGCACATCCTGGAAACGCCCCTGTTCCGCGTAAGGAACAAAGCGGAAACGATCTACTGTTTTTCGGAAGCGGAGCGCGATGCGGCCCTGAAGCGGCTCAGCAGGGGCGTGGAGATGACCCGGTTCAAAGGGCTGGGCGAGATCTCGCCAAAGGAGCTGAAGCGGTTCATCGGAGAGGAGATGCGCCTCACCCCGGTGGTCATCAACGGAAACGGCTCTGTCCCGGAGATTCTCACCTTCTATATGGGAAGAAACACCCAGGAGCGACGCAACTACATCATGGAAAACCTGATCGTGGACACGACCCCATGACCAAGCAGCTCGAGTTCGATTTCGAGATAAAGCCGTCCGCACAGACCCCCGGCCCTACGGAGTTGGATGAGGAAATCCTCGCGGAGGTGGATGGAGGGGAGAGCGGGTCGACCCCGCCGGACGGCGAGGACCCGCTCCGGGTCCTGATGGAGCAGAACTTTCTGCAGTACGCCTCGTATGTGATCTGCGAGCGGGCCATACCGAACCTGGAAGACGGCCTCAAGCCGGTCCAGCGCCGCATTCTCCATTCCCTCTGGGAAAAGGACGACGGTCGGTTCATCAAGGTCGCCAATATCGTGGGGCACTGCATGCAGTACCACCCCCATGGGGACGCCTCGATCACCGATGCGCTCACCACCCTGACGAACAAGGGCTTCCTGATCGAGGGGCAGGGTAATTTCGGGAACATCCTGACCGGGGATCGAGCCGCAGCTCCCCGGTACATCGAATGCAGGCTCACCGATCTGGCCAGGAAAGAGATCTTCAACAAGGATCTGACGAAGTTCGTCCCGAGCTACGATGGACGCAACCAGGAACCGGTCACCCTGCCCGCAAAGCTGCCCCTTCTGCTGATGCTGGGTGCCGACGGTATCGCCGTGGGCCTCTCCACACGTATTCTTCCCCACAACTTCAAGGAATTGCTCGAGGCGCAGATCGCGATCCTCCAGAAGAAGCCCTTTTCTCTCACACCCGACTTCCCCCAGGGCGGGCTGCTGGATGTTTCCGAATACAACAAGGGAAACGGCCGCTGCCGCCTGCGAGCGCGCATCGAGCAAAGAGGCCCGGACAAGCTGGCCGTTACGGAACTGCCTTTCGGAGCCACCACCGAATCCCTGATCGGATCCATCGAGGACGCAATACGGAAGAAGAAGGTTCCGGTGAAGGCAATCGACGACTTCACCGCGGAACAGGTGAACATCGAACTCACCCTCGCCCCGGACGCGAAGCCTGCAAAAGCGATCAAGGGGCTCTATGCCTTCACAGGCTGCGAGAGCGCTGTCACCTGCTTTGGGACCCTCATCCACAAAGGTCGCCCGGTAGGCATGGATGTAGAGGAGATCCTCAAGGAGAACACGAACCAGCTGCTCAAGATTCTAAAGCAGGAGCTCACCCTCGCGAGGCGGCGCCTTCTTGAGGAGATCCACGCGAAGACACTCGTACAGATCTTCGTGGAAAACCGGATCTACAAGAACATCGAGAACTGCAAGACCTATCCGGAGGTGCAGGCAGCGGTGATGGAAGGGCTCGAACCCTTTGCCGGCCAACTCGATCGCCCGATCACGAAACAGGACATCGAGATGCTCCTCGGCATCCGGATCCGTCGCATTTCAAGGTTCGATCTCGACCGGAGCCGGAAGGAGATCGATGCTTTGCGGGCCGAGCTTCAGCGGGTCGAAAAACAGCTCGAGGATCTGCGAGGCTACGCGGTTCAATATCTGAGAGGGCTCTTGCGGACCCATGGCAAGAATCACCCGCGCCGCACGCAAGTGACCGTATTCGACAGCATCGAGATCAAAGAGCTGACCGCAAGAGAGCACGAGATCCGATACGACGAAGAGAAGGGTTACCTGGGACACAGCATGAAGGAAGGTCGGCTCCTGCTCCAGTGTTCTTCCCTGGACAGGATCCTTCTGGTGTGGAACGACGGTCGTTATCGGGTCGTTCAGCCTCCGGAAACCCTGTTCGTGGACACGAACCTCCTCTATACGGCCAAGATCGACCGGGACCGCATCATGACGATCGTCTACCAGGAGTACGGCAACGCGTACATGAAGAAATTCAGCTTCGGGGGGACGATCCTGAATAAGGAGTACCGGTGTGCCGGAAAAGCATCGAAGATCCTGCTCTTTGCGGACGACAGTCCGAAAGAGATCTATGTGAAATACAAGCCGGCCAAACGCCAACGAATCCATCAGCAGCTTTTCCATTCAGCGGATGTGGCCATCAAGGGCGTAAAGGCCCGCGGCTCGCTCATGGCGCCCAAAGAGATCGACAAGATCTCGACAAGGAAACCCCGCTGGTGGAAAGACGGCGAAAAGGCCCCCCGCGGAATCTTCCTGGACAAGTGAGGTGCGATCGCCCTGTCACGATCGCACACAATACCCAGCCCCCACCCAGCTCGGGCGTCTTCACGCTCCGAGCCAGATGCGAAGGAAAGACCCGAAATCGCTGAGATCCACATCGCCGTCGGCGTTGAAATCGCCGGCAGCACAGCATTCGTCCGCATACAGAGGCAATGCGCAGAAGCCGGGTCGGCAGGCGCCTGTGTAGCAGCCTGCAAAGACGGTCACGTCGAGCAGGTCCACGTCTCCGCTGCTGTTCAGGTCGCCGGGCTCACCAGGCTGGCTGCATTCGGTTCGTGAGAGGCGAATCAGCTCCCAGCCCCCCTCCGGGTTCAGGTCGGTCGGATCGGTCGCAACGTTCGAAGCGTTCGCCATCCCGAGGTAAAGACCGTCCTCGGAGGCCACCATGGTCCGCACTCCATAGGAGAAGCGGTTGTGGATGCCGTTCTTGCTCAATTCCACCGCGGGCGAGTCGGAATCCTCGAACACGTACAGGTCCGCGCCGAAGTCCATGCCCCGAAGCTGGAGCTCGGGCAGAGGGCTGATGATGCTCTGAAGAACCCCGGGCAGCATGATGCCCATGAGCATGTGGCTCCAGTCCATGGTGCCGACAAAGAGCTTGTCATCGTAGACCGCCATGGTCCATGTGTAGGCGTTGAACAGGTTGTCGAACCCGGCACCACCGTAGCGTGGGGCACCCATCCCGTTCGGCACAAAGCTCCAGATTCGCTCGGGCCCGTCCGGCCCCGGGTTCTCGACGAAGGCAGGCATGGGCTCCAGCCCATAGAGGACTTCCATCTTCTGGGAAGGCAGGCCGAAGTCCCTACCGCGGAAGATGCTGATCGGCCGGTGGGCACCGGTGATCGCCTTCAGGAAGCCTGGGAAATCGATGTTCGCAGGATTCTCCGGGTCGACGAGACCGTAGGTCTGCAGGTGGGCGAACCCGGCCGACATCGGGGCATTGGTGGTGCCCCAGTAGAGGTAGCCTTCGAACGAGGCGAGCGCTCCACCGTTGTACATTCGTGCCGAAACCTCGTCCTGCTCGTAGTCGCGAGCCGACCATACTTTGGTCCAGCCTTCCGCATCCGCAGGTGTCAATCCATCGGCCGGAATGACCGGGCTCATCCAGAGTCCCGTGTAATCGAATTGCTCCTCGAAAAGCTTGCCGAAGTCGGGCCACGTGGATATGAACAGGCGCCCCTCGTGGGCTGCCAACTCCACGGGATCGCCGTCTACGAGGCCTACGATTTCGAAAGAGAACGGGTTGGATTCGTCACCCGTCCAGCGAAGGACGGCACCCCCCGGCGCAGTAGCCGGATCCGGATAGAGGTCTTTGTTCACCATGACGCCGGTGTAGAGCTTGCCGTCCACAACGACCCACTTCCGGATGTTCAAGAATTCGCCGTATTCCTCGGAGCCGAG
Organism: bacterium; assembly: GCA_028277985.1. GTDB lineage: Bacteria > Desulfobacterota > DSWW01 > DSWW01 > DSWW01 > S015-6. The sequence continues at coordinate 35,945 of JANQFG010000167.1, forward strand.
ATACTCGCCCGTGGACGCCCGAAAAGCATACATGTATACGGGACCTTCGGCGTCCGGTCCGCCCATTCCAGTGATATGCGGCCCTGCAAGAAACACCACGTCCCCGAACGATCCCGCGGAACGGATGCCCAGGGTCTCGAAGAGCCGGGGCTCATCGATCTCGATCTTCGTCAGCTCTTCCAGGTTCAGGTCGTACGTGTAGATCGAAGGGGGCCGCCAGTCGGCGAGGTGATCCGGCAGACCGTTTTCCTCGCCGTAGACACCCGCGGCATATTCGCAGACAGAGAAGTTTGTCTGCAGTTCGATCAGGCCGCCAGGGATCCCCTGCTCCGCGATCGTCCCATACACGAGACAGCCCATGTTAGGCGCGCTGCCGAACCAGAGCGTGTCTCCTGCACGCGTGAGTCCGAACACGTAGCTCTCATTCGCCTTCGGACGTCCCGTGCACTCACCGGCTCCAAAATCGAAGGGGTAGATGTTGTCTTCACCCATGCCGAGATAGCACTCGTCGGGACGGGCTTTTGCGAGCATGGAGACAACGAAATCGGATTTTTCGACAGACGTTTCGACCGCTCGGTCCCAATGACTGGCGGTCCAGTATTGCTGCAAGTCGTCGAGTTCCAGGCCGACGGCAGCGACTCCTTCCGCCACCGGGAACACTAGGAATACCATTATGCGAAGAGCCCACAGGGTGGGCGTTCTCGTCCACATGACCTTCACTCCCATAAATCACATGTAAATGTACGCCAGCGAGTTCTCTCACTTGAGATCTTCCGCCATTTACTCATATGGATGCGGTGAAGGGGGCAGGGGTCAGCGGCCAGGGGTCATGAAAGCTGGATTTCCTTCGTGTTTTGTACCATATTACGGCGGATCTCGCCGATGGAGCGGATCGGGCGTTCCGGAGAAAGAACCGATTTGACCCAAAGGGGACTCTGACCTCAGAATCATTGTAGAGGAAGAAGCGGGAAGGCTGAGCGGCCGAACCGCAGACAGAGGGGAGAAGCGATGGGGAACGAGATCAAGGTCACCAGACGCAACTTCATCAAGGGAGCCACCGCGACGGGCGCGCTCCTTTCGGTGGGAAGCATGGGCCTGACCGGGTCGGGCTGTAATCCCGCAGGCACTTCCCGGGTCTTTCGTGTGGAGAACATCCCGGTGCATGACGGCCAAGCGCGGCACATTGGCCTGGATGTGATGATGGACAATCTCGCCGACGGCGCAGTGAACCTCTACCGGTCCGATGCCGGGCATCCCTGGGCAGACCCTGTGGGGATCATTGACACGAACGACGTCGTCCTGATCAAGGTGAACTGCCAGTGGAAATGCCGCGGCACCACGAACACGGATCTGCTGCGAGGCCTGATTCACAGAATCCTGGATCACCCGGATGGTTTTCAGGGAGAAGTGGTCATCATCGAAAACGGGCAGAGCCAGGGAGCCTTTGACGGACGGCCCAGGGCATGGGGATCCTACTCGCCGTGGCCCGAGATCGATGAAGGTGTATACGTCAATGCAGAGGACGAGACGGTTCTCACGGTGGATCACCTGGTGAACAACGTCTTCGCCACTGAACCGGTCAGTTCCTTCCTCCTGGACACGATCCGGGAGACCTTCATCTCCGGAACGGACCATTCGGGCAATGGATACAGAACCGTGGCCGACGTCTCCTACCCTTGCTTCACCTCTGCCGGTGGACACCGGGTCGAACTGCGCGAAGGCATCTGGAACGGGTCGGGGCACGTTGACAACCTCAAGGTCATCAATGTCCCCGTCTTGAAGACCCATGACGGGACGGGCATCACCGGGGTGCTCAAGCACTGCTACGGCGTGCTCTCCATGGCGGACGGCCATTTCGGCATTCGACACTACCTTCAGTCAGGGACGCAATGCGGAAAGATGTGGAGCCTGGTCCGGGCCCCGGATCTGAACATCCTCGACTGCATCTGGGTCAGCCATGAGAGCCTGCGGGGTTATCCGGTAGAGACGACCCAGCGTACGAATGTCCTGCTCGCAGGGATGGACCCGGTCGCCCTCGACTACTATGCAAGCAAGCACGTCCTTCTCCCGGTAGGCGGGGACCGGGCTCACATGCACAACCCGGATTCGTTCCTCGGGCTGTTCAATCATCTAGGCGGCGCCCAGAGCTTCATCAACGCAAATGGGGGAATCGACGGCCTGCCCGCGGTGCAGGGAGACGAGAACATCGAGGTCGTCGCGCGCTCTGCCGTCTAGCCTGAATCGGTTTCGAAGTCTATCCCTGTATCTTCTCGAATCGAAAATCACACAGATCACCGCCCCTGCCGAGTGTCTGGGTCCGGACGAACCGGATTCCGAGAGGCTCGAGATAGCCGGGGAAGAATACCTCGTCACCGTAACAGGTGGGATCGCACGCCTCGAGAATCCCGCACAGACGGGGGATTTCGCAAAAAGCGCAGTAGGTGACGTTGATCGCAAGCGCCTTGTCCGAGTCTTCTGCGATCTCATAGTCGTGCAGGCCGTCCGCTTTCTCCGCCTCGAAGAAGGCGATCACGTAATCACGAAAGGCCTGGAAGGGGTTTCCCTCTTCCTCCATTTCGTTCCCGGAGGGAAGGATCGCTTCGTTCATCGGACCGGACGCATTGTCCATGATCTCGTAGAAGATGGTCCGTGCCTTTTCGGAGCCGACCATTCTCTTCAGGGCAGAGTACATGGCCGTGTTCTGGAGCATGAATTGAATGAAGGGAGCCGAAGAGAGCCCTCTCTGCCTGACCGAGCCCAGGTCGACCTTCTCGAACTGCTTCTTCTCCCATCCCGTCCTCATCAACAGCCTCAGGCTGCCTATCATGCCCAGATGCTTTCTGACCACCCTGAAAGAAGCCTTCTTGATCAGCTTGTCGACCTGTTTCGGAAGATGCGGCATGGTCTCCGCGTAGGATCTTCCGTAATTCTTGAGGTCTTCAACCTTCATGACTCTCCCTTCTGGTCTCTTCGAAGCACACGCTTCAACACCTTCTTCGCCCGGGAAGACAGGTAAGATCCTTTCCCCCTGAGCGTCTTGCCGAAGAGCCGGGTCTCGAAGCAATACTCATTCTCGTTCACGTACCGGTGTTTGTAACCCTGGTCCCAGGGAAACAGATGGAATCGAGACGTCTGCGGGTGGTTCTCGGAGAAGTGTTCGAGCATATGCATGAGCAACAGGTTGCCCGGAGAACACTGCTTCATTGCCTCGTCGTAGCCGGTCTTGAAAGCGTGGAACGTGTCTCCCACGAAGTATCCGAACTCGCCGGCCACCAACCGGTCGTTGACTTCCAGGAAGATGAAGCGCAGCCTCCCACTGTCGGCAAGCAGCTCGACCAGGCCTTCATAGTATCGTCGGTAGTTCGGGGATAAGCGCTTGATGGATGAACCCGCCCTCCCCTTCCATCCCGAGTCCTCGAGCCGAAGGAACTCCGGCCAGAGGCGCAACGCCTCCCGGCCCTCGCAGTGCCGGTAGCGGATCTCCCCCTCTCGTGCCAGGCGATTCTTGTTGTTTCTGAAGGCCTTCCGGGATTCCCGTGTAAGGTCTCCTCGGTAGTATTCATCAAAGGGACGCTTGATAAGAATGGAATACGTGGGTTCGATTGTCTTTTCCCAGCGGAGCCCGCAAGAAGCGAGCAGGTCGTCCGGAAAGATGCCCGGGACTCCTGAAAAACTATACGAGAACTTGTGCCGGAACAGGTCCCAATTTCTCCAGTCGCGGATGACTTCCTGCAACAGCAGCTCCGGGAATCCCTCCATATGCCCCTCACGGACCAGCGGGTCGCCGTGGAAGCAGTGGTCATTCGTCAGGCTCTCGAGTACCCGGATCCCCCTGTTCTTGCGCCGTACGAGCGGCAGGAAGCCGACCGTGCGGGTTCCGTCACTCACTCGATAGACCCGGACCTGGTCCGGCTCTGCAAAACACTCGTACCAGAGCTTCAGGAATTCGAAGGAGACAAAGGGAGACTCTTCCGTGCTCTCTCGGTGGGCATCGACCCATTCTTCGCGAATCGATGAAAGCTCGTTGATGTGGCGTATAACCGCGGACTCAGTCATAACATGTATCGTAGTCGATCCGGGATGAGGGGGCAAGTCCGGCTCTCACAATGGCCTCCCCCCGTGATACTCTTTCAGCTTCACGCACCTGCCAAATCTGCCGAACACCTCGACAGCCACCCAGAGGCTCAAGCACCTCGCCTTCAATCGGCTCTTGAACCGAATCGAAGGGGAATTGAATGCTTCTGAAATACTGTAGAATCGATCGCGGCCCATCTGATTCAAGGCCCTGTAGCAATAATACCGCATGAAAGGAGCGATCTTCTTCCCTCGAAACGCTTCGAGCGTATACGCATCGAACAGATAGGCTTCGTTCTCCTCCACGGGAAGCTTGCACCATTTGTCGGAGCACTCTCGCAGATCGGCCCACGTGAACCCGGCGAGTCTCCCCTCCTGTTTGACGCCAAAACACTTCTGGCCTTTATCGAGCCGCTCCAGAAGCTGGTCCGTAGTGGGGTTGTACCCGGGGATCCGGCCGATCTCCTCCATGTCCTCGGGCCCGAGCAAACTGATTTCGAAGCTCTCGAACCCCTCCTCGAGTTTCACTCCAAGATCCTCGAACAACCGCTCTTCGATCAGGTAAAAGGGATTCACCCGGAAACCGACCATCGCCATCCGATCGAGAACAACCTTCGTGGCGACACCGTATCGGAATTTTTCCTTGACCTTCCGGCCCATTTCTCGAGGCGAGCGCATAGTCTTCCGGAATCCCTTCTGTCGGATGTCAGTACCTCGCGAGCAGTTCCTCGCGGCCTGTCCGGGTGAAGTGCTCTTTGATGGCGGCGAAGGCCTCCTGTGTAAGGGGCAGGAAGGTTTCGTCGCCTCGCTGCCGGAAGTAGACACGCATGCCCGGGTGTCGTTCGATGTTGAAGTTCTCGCTCTTGAGGGACCGGTAAACGATCTTCTGGGTCTCGGTCAACGAGAAATCATCCACGATGCGCACGTAGTCCGGCATCCATTTCGGGTCCATTCCGGCGTCCTTCTGCTGCCGCATGAACCACTCGAAACTCGCCTTCGGATCGAAGGAGGTCTCGTCCTTGAGCTTCAAGGCGACCATGACCTTCTCGTCCGAAACTTCACATGGGGCCCCGTAGGCTACCGCGAGCTCTACGTTCGGATGCTTCTGAGCGTATTCCAGAACGTTCTCTGCCGAGAAGTTCTCGCCGTCTTTCCGGATCCAATCATCCGTGCGGCCGTTGAAGTAGAGGTAGCGCTTTCCATCGACGATACGAATGTGCCCCAGGTCTCCGGAGCGGAAGTGTCCCCCTCTGAACTTCTTGTCCGAAGCCTCCGGATTGTTGAAATACCGATCGAAGAAGATGTTGTCCCGCTCGATCTTCTTTGCGATCTCCCCGACCGCCTCCTCGTAGTTGAGCAAGCGTCCCTGGGCGTCGACGACCCCCGGCGGACAGGGCTTGTCCTCTTCGTTCAGGATGACGACTTTCTTGTCGTTTAGCCTGCCCACGCTTCCCATCGGGTTTCCCGGCATGACCACTGTGCTGATCGGCGCCTCTGTGGATCCGTACGCCTCGTAGACGTGCTCCATCCCGAGGTACCTTACGACCTTCTCCCGGTCCACCGCCGACGCCCCGTTGCCATGGGCGATGCGGAACCGGTTCTTCGGGTGCCGCGCCAATGCTGCTTCCACGGCGTCACCGCTTCCATATTTTCTCTCGAGGGCCTGAAGGATATAGTGAAGCGGCTGGCCCACGTAGTTCATGAAGGTCACACCGTGCTCGAGGATGTCCTCCTCGAAGGCGCTCGCGCTGAACCTCCGCTTCAGAACGAAGGTGCCGCCCGCGACCATTACCGGCAGGATCCCCAGGTACCAGGCGTTCGCATGGAACAGGGGCATAGCTACATAACCCCGATCCTTCCGCGTGAGCTCGATTCTCCGCTGGGTGATGAGGCCCGCACCCAACATCTTGAGATGCGAAAGGGGCACGCCCTTTGGGGCCCCGGTCGTGCCGGAGGTATAGATCACGATCAGGGGGCTGAAAATGTCAAGCCGCTGCCTCCGCTTCGTCTCCTGCGCGGGCTCGCTTGCCTCGAGCACCTCCTCCACCCTTCGGACCTTCCCTTCGCCGACATCACCGTCAACGATCAAGACGTCCTCGGGTCCGACCCCCTTGAGGCGCGGCAGCACGGCCTCGAGCTTCTCATACCTGGGCGGGTCGGCGAGCAGGAGAGTGACGTGAGCCTGGTCGATACAGTTTGCGAGCGTGTCTCCCCTGAACCCGGTATTGATGCCGAACAGGATTTCCCCGCTCATGGCTGCACCGAAAAGGGCGAAAACGAACTCGGGTGTATTTTCCTGATAGATACCGATAGCGAGCTGGTCGCCCTGCGCCACCCTTCCGTCTCTCAGCCGATCCCGCCTGGCTGCATGGAAAAGACTCGCATACCGGGCCGACTGACGATAGACCTCACCATAGGTGTAGGTCCGGTTCTCGAAGAGCATAAACGGCCGGTTGCGGCGAGACCGCTGCGTAGCCAACCACCCGAACACGCGTCCCACGTCGGCAAACCACAGCCCCTTGCGCATGATCGACTTGAGGTTCAGTTGACCCTCCTCGGGACGGCGCTTCTTGCCGCCCTCGCTGCTACTTCTCGTAGAGTTTCTCGATGTACTGGGTCTTCTTGTCGGAGCGCTCGAGGGTGTTCGGCTCGATCCACTCGATCTGTGGCCGGATCTTGACCGCCTGGTGCATCTTCTCCTCGACCTCTCTGTTCAACTCTTCCAGGTCTTCCTTTCCTACGTCCGCACCGAATTCGATCCTGAGCTTGACCGGAGGCACGACCCTGGGCGGCGGTTCATCGAGAAGAATCCTGAACGCACCGGTTGTCCTCGGCGCAAAGGATTCGACCACATCCTTGATCTGGTCGGGATAGACCATCACCCCTTTTACCTTGAGCATGTCGTCCGTGCGGCCCACGATCTTGTACCGAAAGCCGGACAACCCGCAGGGGCAAGGGGACATGGCAACCTGGTGCACGTCGCCCATGGTCAGCCGAATCCCGGCGAGGGCCCCCCCTTGGGCCGTCAAGGTCGTGAACACGCCAAGACCTGTATTCCCATCCTCCAGTGGAACGTTTTTGCCCGTGTCCGGATCCACCAATTCATAGTAGACCGCATCGTCGCCGATCCAGTGCATCCCCTGGTATTCCGGATAATCGCAGGAAACGCCCAGCCCAGCGCCCGCGTCGAACAGCTTGGCCCCGTACTCGGTTTCGATTCGTTTGCGCACCTCCGGGATGCCGGCCCCCGGCTCTGCGCCGCAGAGCAGGATCTTGTAGCCCAGGGCCTTGACGCTGTCCCCCATGACGTCCGGGGCCTTCTCGATCATGTGCAGGGCCAGGGAGGGTGTGCACATCATCACGTCTCCGCCGAAGAGGCGCGAGAAATTGATGATCCGCGTCGTGCCGGCCTCAGCGCCCACGGGAATAATGGTGATGCCTGGGAAATCCTCGAGGGCCAGCAGCGTAGGCGAGCCTGCCAGGAACATGCTCAGGCCAAAGGCGAGGACCAGCTTGTCCCCGGGCCTGACCCCGCAACGCCAGAGCATCCTGTTGTTGATCTCTCGCATCCCGGGCAGCCCGGCCCGCGTAACCGGATACGGCGTCGGCATCCCGGTGGTGCCCGATGTTGCGGCCATTACATAGATGTCATTTGCCCCCGCACCCATCGTCATCTCGAGGATCTTCTGCATGTCGAAGCCGACTTCCGCGATGAGCTCCCGCATCTCCGGCTGGCCGTAGATCGGGATCTTCTGCAGATCGTCCAGGCTCTTCACGTCCGAAGGCTGAAGCCCTGCCTCGTCCATCCGCTTCTTGTTGAGCGGAATCCGGTCGTACATCTCCTGGATGTTCTGGACGAACAGATCGTTCTGCATCTGCCTCATCTCAGGGGTATTGAATTTCGGCTCCACTTCCATGTTCCAGTAGGGTCGATCGAGATCCATCCGGCTCCTCCCTTCCTCGTTATTTTGGGGTCAGGCCGAAACGATCAACCTTGCACCCCACCGATACAGCGAGCGCAAGGTTGATCGTTTCGGCCTGACCCCATGTATATCTATCTCAGGGCCTTTTTGTCCACCTTCCCCACGCTGGTCAGAGGGATCGTGTCCACAAACTGAACGATCTTCGGCACCTTGTAGGGAGCCATGTTTTCCTTGCAGAAGGCCATAATATCCTTTTCGAGCTCTTGCTCGTCCTTTCCCTTGTATCCGGAGGCAAGCTGGATCACAGCCTTGACCCGATGGCTGTCGGGCCGCTCCGGATGGGAGACGCCAACATAGGCACAATATTCCACGGCCGGGTGCTCGTACAGGGTCTCCTCCGCCTCCCGGGAGAAGACCTTGTACCCACCCACGATGAGCATGTCTTTGGCGCGGTCGACTACGTAGAGGTAGCCGTCTTCATCCATCTTGCCGATATCACCGGTATAGAACCATCGCCTGTCCTGGTACTCTCTCACGGCGTGTGCCGTCTCGTCCGGTTGATTGAGGTAGCCCTTCATGATTTGAGGGCCGTGGGCAATGATTTCCCCTTCCTCACCGAAAGGAACTTCCCGGGTGCCGTCCTCCAGATCCATGATCTTGAGCCATGTACTCTGGACCGGTACACCCACGGAGCCGATCTTCTTCTGTCCCTTGTGCGGGTTCATGGTCAGGATCGGACTCGCCTCGGTCATCCCGTAGAGCTCCAGAACCTTGCCCTGCCCCACGACGGCTTCGAAGTTCTGAATCGCTTCGACCGAGAAGGGTGCAGCACCCGAGACGCAGGCCTTGACCGAAGAGAAGTCCAGCGACTTGAATTCCGGCGTCTCGAGCATCATCTGGTAGAGCGAAGGAACATTGGTCAGAAGCGTCGGCCGATGGGTGGCGATCTCCTTGCAGATGTGCTTCGTATTCCTCGGATCCGGTATCAGCAACTGGGTGAACCCCATGGCCATGGAGGCCATGCAGACACCCAGCCCCGCGAGGTGGAAGAAGGGAAAACCGGAGCAGTACGTTTCCTTACCGCGCTCCACATCACCCTCGAGCCAGCCCATGTACTGGTGCACATTGGCCACTAGATTCCGGTGGGTGAGCTCGGTTCCCTTGGGCAGCCCTGTTGTCCCTCCCGTATACTGAATGAGGCACGTATCCTCGGGCCTGACCGCAACCTGGGCCGGCTTCGCCGGGTAGGCACGCAGGATTTCCGGAAAGGCGACAACCGTCTTTCCCGGAACAGGAACGATCTTCCCGCTTGGGATCTTCTTCAGGAGCTTCCCGAGGACGCGTTTGAGGCCCGGGAAGAATTCCGCCACATTGGCCACCACCACATGCGTGAGTTTCGGGACCTTCTCCTGCAACTTGAGAAACCGCTGTTCGAACAGCGAGTCGAGGGTGACGAGAACCCGTGCGCCGGAGTCATTCAGCTGGTGGGTCACTTCCTTGGCCGACAGGAGCGGAGATACCCCGGTGGCCGCGCACCCTGCCCGCAGGGCGCCCGCGTGAGCGATCATGTACTGTGGGATGTTGGGCAGGCTGATCCCGACGACGTCCCCTGGCCCACAGCCGATCTCGGCAAGGAAATTGGCGAAGCGCAGCGAATGGGCATTCAGGTCCCCAAAGGTCTGCGTGACCCCGAGGAAATGGAATGCCGGACGGTCTGCAAAATCATCGAAGCTCGCCTCCATGAGGTCAACGGAGGTAACGTCCGGAACCGAGATTTCCGGAGTCAGCCGCTCTTCGTAGTGCCCGAGCCAGGGCCTGTCATCGTAGTTCATGGCATTCCCCCCTCTTTTCTTGATCGAGATTGTTCTGTACTTTAGAAATCGGGACTGGAAGATGTCAACAACTTTTCTCTCGAAGCCTCTCCGGCCGGCAAGGAATCTATGTGGAAAGAAAGGCAGGGCCCCATGACCCCTACGAATCGCCGGTTTCTGGCTGTCTTCCTGCAAATAATCGTCCTTGGCCTCCAGATCGGCACCGTCTCGGCGGCGGCCGAGGAGACGGTTTCCCCCTTTGAGCCGGGAGAGAGGCTGACCTACAAGCTTCGCTGGAAATTCTTCAATGCAGGAACGGCCGTTTTCCAGGTGCAACCGACGGCGGAACTGAACGGAAATCCCGCTCGCCACTTCGTCTTGACGATCCGCTCCAGTTCCTTCCTGGATGTCTTCTACAAGATCCGGGATCGCGTCGAATCCTACACCGATCTCGCCGTCACCCGCTCATTGCTCTACAAGAACGAACAGCGGGAGGGGAGCTACAGCCGGGACGTGATCGTCACCTTTGACTGGGAGGCTGAGACAGCCCAGTTCGAGAACCGGGGGGAAATACTGGACCCGATCCCGGTCCATCCGGGCACCCTTGACCCCCTGTCCATCATCTATCATCTCCGTATGCATCCCCTCGCTTTGGGTAATGAACTGACGGCCCCGGCGACCGACGGCAAACGGCTTGTCATCGGCAAGGTCAAGATTGTGAAGAAGAAGAGGCTGAAAGTCCCTGCGGGTAAATTCGAAGCCTTTCTCATCGAGCCGGTCCTCGAATCCCTGGGCGGCGTGGTCAAGCGGAGCAAGGCAGGCGGCGTAGAGATCTGGGTGAGCGCAGACCATGGTCGGATTCCACTCAAATTGAGCGGAAAGTCGAGCCTCGGGCGTTTCTCCGCCGTCCTGTCTTCTGTAGAGTCCGCTTCCCACCCCCACGATTGAGTCTGGTGGGCCCTCCTTTCAGTCCTTCGGGACCACCCCCTGTGCCGAAAATGGGCCCGCCTCCGGGCATTTGATGGAAAATATTGACAATTGACCCCTTTTCTTGTTAGTTCTCGCTCGATGCTTTGCCATCCGGCAGGCTCATCGGGGGGCCGGGCTGGCCGGGAGACATACCTCATTGACCCAGCAGCAGTTTTTGACAGCAGCGAAAGCCCGATCTGTGAAAGGGGGTGGTAACTCCGGTGATCGATTGATCCTAATGACTAAGAAATTGGACTCTCTTCATTGAGCCGGCATTCCTATGCTGCTGAACTCCACTCAAGGAGAAAAGAGATGAAAGGTCTTATCAAGATCTCGGTATTCCTCGGGATACTGGTAATGTTTGCTACACCTGCCGTCGCACTCCAAGATACGCCCTTCTCCTTTGGGGCCAAAGTAGGAGCGAACCTCTCGAGAACGTGGGGTGACGATCAGGAGGTGATGTTAGGATTTGATGGGAAGATGAAGGCGGGCGTCATTGGGGGCGCCTTTGGAGCTTATGCGATCTGTGACTGGATGACGGTTCAGGCAGAGGTGCTCTATTCGCAGAAAGGCGCGAAATTCGGCGACGAGAGCCTGAAGCTCGACTACATCGAAATCCCGATTCTGGCAATGTGGACCGCGCCTGCGCAAGGCAGGTTCACACCGAACCTGGCCATCGGTCCTTCCCTTGGATTCAACGTCAGGGCCAATCTGGCTGGAATTGACGTGAAGGACGGTATCAAAACGACGGATTTCGGGATCGCCTTCGGAGCAGGAGTGAAGGTCGACGAAATCGGCCCCGGGGCGATCACCTTTGATGTGCGGTACACGCTCGGGTTAACCAATATCCTTGACGATGCTCCATCCGACCTCAGCGTGAAGAACCAGGCACTCGCCTTCCTGTTAGGTTTTGCTTTCTAGAGAATGAGGGGCGGAGCAAAGGGTCGGAATCAGAACGGATCCTGTGCTCCGCTCCTTTTTCTATTCTACCCGGCAGGGCGGCACCGGCCGCCATGCGCGGGCGACCCACCCCCACCAGGGCTCCAACTCCCGGAGAGGCGCAGGTCCAGGAATGGTGCGCTTCACCGGCAAAGGCTTCATGGCCTGCGTGATCCCTCCTCCCCCTCCCCTCCCGGCTGTGAACCGGTTTGTCTTACAGGCTTGTCTGGATTAACCTGGATCGATCCGATGTCAACGATCCGCTTCGGTGAGTGAGAAGAACGAACGGGAGACCCCTGAATGGAGAACGAACTCAAGCGCCTGCTTGCGGGAAGCGAGGAACCGAACCGGTGGAAGATCGCCGCCGATTGGAAAGGGGAAGGGAAGAAGGTCGTGGGGCTGCTCTGCTCCTACATTCCCGAGGAGATCATCCATGCTGCAGGCATGCTGCCCGTACGCATCATGAGCACGCAGCAAACCAACACCCCCAACGCGGACCTGTACCGCCCCCCTCATACCTGTCTTTACTGCACCCACGTCCTGGAGTCCCTCTTCTCGGGAGAATTCGAGTTCCTGGACGCGGTGGTCGGCACGAGCTGGGATCAGGACCTGATCCGGCTCTGGGACGTCTGGAAATACCTCGAAAAGACACCGGCCACCCATATTCTTCATCTGCCCCTATCCGACACGGGGACCAACAGGAAGCAGTATGCAAAAGAAGTGAAGAAGTTCGCAGGCTTCATCGAAAATCTCTCAGGAGAGAAGATCACCGCCGAGGGGCTGTTCCGCTCAATTTCGCTATTCGACCGGGCAAGAAACCTACTTCATCGGCTCTATGATCTTAGAAAACGGCCGGCTCCCCCCCTTTCCGGCTCGGAAATGCTGCGCCTGACCACTGCGGCCATGCTCATGCCGATCGAGGAATTCACGACCCAGGTGGAATCCTTGCTCCCCTATCTGGAGAACAGGGAATGCACCCTCGAGACCAAACAGCCTCGAATCCTGGTGTCCAGCGACCGGCTCGACGATTCCCGCTATCTGGACCTCGTGGAAGAAAACGGCTGCCTGGTGGCCATGGACGACCTGGACACAGGCGCAAGGTGGTTCTGGGAGCGCGCAGAGGCCGCTCGAACGGATTCCGTGGAGGCGATGCTCGAGGCCCTCGCTTATCGGAGCCATGCCCAGCCCGCGAGCCCATGCATGATGAACTGGGCCGAACAAGTCGAGCAGGTGGCCTCCTGGGTGAAGGCCTTCGACATCCAGGGTGTCCTAGAGCTCCCTCTCATGTATTCGCGCTCGAGACAGATGAGGGCGCCCTATTTCAAGAAGAAGCTGACCGAACGAGGTATCCCGATCGCCAGTTTTGAGAGGGAATACCAGCTTTCGAACGTGGGCCAGCTGAGAACCCGCATCGGCGCTTTTGTCGAGATGCTTCAGTAGGGGGGAACGAAGTGACCTGGCTCGAAAAAGAGATCGAACGAAACAAAAGGCGTCTCGAGCGCATAGAAACGAATCCGGACTGGACCATGCTGCAGGCAAACCGGCTTCTCTACGAGATGGAGCTCGACTTGAGACAGCGGCAGCTCGAGGCATGGCGGACCGGAAATCAACCCATGGCGAATATCGAATACGCCACCCTGATCATGAACGCCATGGGCTTTCTCGGCCTGGATCTGATGGGTGCGGCGGACCGGACCCGGCTGGCGGATCAATACTTCGATATTCTCAGGGCCGAGGGATATCCGGACACGGCGTGCGACCGGACCATCGTCTGTCTGGCCATGTGCATCAACAAGGACTTCCCGCCCCCGGATATCGTCCTGGCCCACAACACCGCCTGTCACATGGAGCTGACTTCCTTCAAGGCGATCGGGGAGCACTTCGACAAACCGGTCTTCACCCTGGACGGGGGCCTGGAAGCAAACGAGGACTCGCTGCGCTTCGTGGCGGATCAGCTGGGAGAGTTCATCGAATTCGCCGAAGCGAAGATCCCCGGCGTCCGCTACGATGAAGAGCGGATGATCGAGCTGATCAACGTGGAGAGGAAGGCGATGGCCTGCCTCAGCGAAATCAACGCGCTTCGAGCCCACGAACCCTGTCTTCTGTCGGCCCTGGACGCCTTCCGGTTGCCCCGTTTCACGAGCTACTATCCGGACCCCCACAGGGCCTTGCGCTACTTTGAAGAGTGGCGCGATGAAATGAAGGACCGGGCGGAAAAGGGAATCGGGGTGCTGGAAGAAGAGAAGTTGCGCTTGCTCTGGGTCGTTACGGGTCCCTTCTATTTCAACCCCTTCTATCTGCTGGCCCGCCGTGGGGTGGCCATTCCGGCCCTGCAGTTCGGGTGGATGACTCGAGCCTTCGGCATCAACTACCCCTCCTTTGGAGACACGACCGAGTACGGCCGACCGCTGACGCCTATCGAGGAGCAGGCGCGACAGCTCAACTCCAACTCCTGGGCGGTCCTGGGGGAGACCTGGGTGAACGACACGCTTGAAGCTGCCGAGTTCATGAAGGTGGACGGAATGATCTACTACGTCCAGATCGGCTGCACGGCAACCGCCGGCTTAGGGCGGGTGGTCGCGGAAGCAGGCGAAAAGCGGCTGGGCATCCCGACGCTTCTCATGGAAGGTCGGCAGCTCGACTCCAAATTCAAGAGCCAGGAGGAATGCGAGCAGGAACTGGAAGCCTTTGTGGATCTCTGCCTCAGCCGCAAGGGAACGGGGGGAACGTGAACTACGCCAACCTGAGAGAGATGCTCGAAGACCGCGTCGCCGAGACACCCGACCAGGTCTTCATGGCCTTTTACGAAGAATCCATAACCTACGCAGAGTTGAACGACCGGGTGAACCGGTTCGCGAACGTCCTGCTGAGCCTCGGGATAGAGAAGGGCGAAGTGGTAAACATTCACCTCTTCAATTGCCCGGATCATTTTGTGGCCTGCATGGCCGCTTTCAAGATAGGAGCGGTAGCCTGCCCGGTCAATTTCCAGTTCAAGCCGGAGGAACTGCTCTACCAGGTCAACGATTCCGAAGGTGTGGTCATTCTGACGGAGAGCGCGTTGGCGAATGTCTCGGCCGAGGTGAGAGGCAAGCTGTCTTCGATCCGTCACATTGTCGAAATCGGGGAGGCGCCGAATCCGGGCAATCTGAGTTTTGCAGAACTCGTTACGGGCAAACCCACCGATTTGCCTCCTTCAGATGTGGCCGCGGATGACAACGCCATCATCCTCTACACCTCCGGCACAACCGGCCCGGCCAAGGGTGCGCTGCTCACTCACGGCAACTTCCTCTATATGACCGAGGCGGTTTCGGAACTTCTCGATTCCTTTGACGAGGGGCATGATCGGCCTCGCAGCACGAAGCTGGTCTTTCTTCCCATGTTTCACGTCAATCCCCTCATGCACAACTTCATGGCCATCTGGCGGGGAGACAAGAACGTTCTGCTGCGACGGTTCAGTGTAAGGGAATTCGGGCCGGTGGTGGAGAAAGAGCGTCCGGACTATTTCTTTGGCGTGCCGAAGGTCTTCAAGATCCTTCTCGAGGCAGCGGACACGGTCAAACTGCATGACTTGAGCTCCATCCGGACCGCCACCTGCGGGGCCGCGCCGATTCCGCCGGAAACAATCGCCGCCTTTCGCAAGGAATACGGCATCGACATCACCGAGGGGTACGGTCTCACCGAGGCCACCTTTGCCAGCACCATGAACCCACCGCGAGGCGAAAAGAAGGTGGGCTCCATCGGCGTTGCGCTGCAAGGACAGGAGGTCTGCATCATGAGCCCCGAGGGCGACCTGCTCGGCCCCGGAGAGACGGGCGAGATCGTCATTCGTGGGCCCAGCCTCATGAAAGAATACTACCGAAAGGAGCCGGAGACAGCGAAGAGCCTCCGCGACGGCTGGCTGCACACGGGTGATGTGGGACGCATGGATGAAGACGGGTATTTCTTCATCGTGGACCGCATCAAGGACATGATCATCAAGGGCGGTGAGAACATCTCGCCCAAGGAGATCGAAGACGCGATCATGGAAATGCCGGATGTCCATGATGCGGCCGTCATCGGCATACCGGACCCGATGGCAGGCGAGGAGGTGAAGGCTTTTGTCGTCCCCTGTCTCGGCACGCGGCCCTCGGAGCAGGAAATCCAGGCGCACTGCCGGGGACGTCTCGCCCCTTACAAGGTCCCGAAGCAGATCGAGTTCATTCTGGGAATCCCGACGAGCGCCGTTGGAAAGGCGCTCAAGCGAAAGCTCCGGGATGGAGAAGGCATCATCGGTATGAACGAGGAGGTCCAGGCGATTCCGCTCGAAATGGTCTGGGCCGGTATCGCTTCGCGCTTCAAGCCGGAAAAGGCCCGAAACTGGCGGGCCAAGATCGCTTACGAGATCTACGGGGTCACATCCGGCGCCGTCACCTTCATCATCGACGAGGGCCGAATCGAGACGCAGGAGGGGAAAGACCCCGAAGCGACGGCCGTGGTCAAGATGACCGACGTCGCCCTGACCCGGATCATCGAGGGCAAGCTCGACATGCTGACAGGCATCAACTCCGGTCTTGTCCAGGTGGAGGGCAACGAGTCGGACATGTCCATGTTCGGTGAGGCACTGACCTGAGATCTCGAGAATCCCCCATGGAAGGAATCGTATGAGTATTCTCTTCGAACCGGTAAGAATAAACCGCCTGGACATTCCGAACCGCTTCGTACGGTCCGCCACCAATGATGGGGGCGCAGACCCGGACGGATACGTCACGGACAGACAGGTCGCGCTCTACGATGAACTGGCCCGGGGAGGAACCGGTCTCATCGTGACCGGAGCGATCAATGTTCATCCCCACGGACAGATCCTGGCGTTTCAGAAACGAATCGACACGGACGGACACATCAAGGGGCTCGCAAGGCTGACCGAAGCGGTCCACCGCCACGGAAAGTGCATTGCCGTCCAACTATTTCACGGTGGAGCGGAAGCAGGTGCCTATTCGGCCGGGAAAGGATGGAGCGCGGGAGCCCCGTCGCACCTGGGAGAGGATTCCCAGTTCCCGTTTTTCAAAGGCGAGTACAGGGCTCTGGACGAGACGGAGATCGCGAGCCTCATCACCGATTTCGGGCAGGGTGCCAGGCGAGCGAGAGAGGCCGGCTTCGATGCGGTCCAACTCCACGGCGCCCACGGCTATCTCTTCAGCCAGTTTCTGTCCCCCTACATCAACCGACGAGAGGATTCATGGGGCGGCTCCCTGGAGAACCGGCTGCGGTTCACGGTCGAGGTCTACCGAGAGATCAGGAGACAGGTCGGTGAAGACTACCCGGTGCTCATCAAACTGGGTGTTCAGGACTCGTTTCCGGACGGCCTTCTCTTTGAAGAAGGCAGGAAGGCGGCGAGGCTCACGGCAGAACTGGGATTCGACTGTCTGGAGATCAGCTCCGGGGCCCGCGGAAGCGGTTGGAAGGAGACCGAGTTTCGGACGGGGATCCGCAAGGTGGAGGAAGAGGCTTATTACCGGTTGTGGTGTCGGGAGATCAAGCCCGACGTGGGTGTTCCCCTGATGCTTGCCGGCGGTCTGCGCTCCTTTGAACTCATGGAAGAGATCGTTCGACAGGGTGATGCCGAACTGGTCTCGCTTTCGCGTCCCCTGATCCGGGAACCGAACCTCGTCCAGTCCTGGAAAGAGGGGGATCTCAGGCGCTCGGCGTGCATCTCCTGCAACAAATGCATCGAGCAACTCGTCCTCGGCAAGATGGCCCTCTGCACCCAGTTAGAGAAGTCCGGCAAGAAACCCGCTTCCTGACTTCCAAACTTCATTTCTTCTTGACAAACAATATGTTATTTTATTAAATAGTACATGTCGCTCAGACTCTTTCGTATCCATGAGCGACCCCGGTCTTCCTTCAGTCCCGGACAAAATCAGCAAACGCAGACTTCCGTTTCCGGAACCTCGAAGCGTCCGTCTCCGGCCGTTGCGTGGCGGACAGGAGTACAGCATGCGAACGATTCCAATAGGAAACACTCGACAGCTTCTTGCGCATCGATCCGGCCTGCGCATCACCATGGTGGCCCTCTCGGTCTTCCTCCTGCAGACAGCTATGACCCTGGCAACTTCCTCGTCACTCTTCTCGCCGTCCCCTGCGGTAGCGCAGACCCACAGCGTGGTCCCGGGCGATTACGACGGTGATTGTGATGTGGACCGGGCTGATCTAGACATCATCCTGCTCGATCGGAACAGGCCCGTGAACAGCAGTGCATGCGGGAGCCCCTGCGACCTTGACGGCGACGGGATGATCACGGTTCTCGACGCGAGACGGCTCGTGCTTCTGTGTTCCCAGCCCCGCTGTGCCATTCTCGACTCCACCTGCCAGACGGCCGAGTGCGAAGACGGAGAGACACGCTCCTGCTCCACCGAGTGCGGCGAAGGAACGGAGACCTGTGACCAAGGTGAGTGGCAGACCTGTATCGGGCCGCTTCCCCAGGAAGAAGTCTGCGACGAGATCGACAACGATTGTGACGGCGAAATCGACGAAGGGGTGCTGAACGCCTGCGGCGAGTGTGGACCCCTGCCGGAAGAAATCTGCGATGAAATCGACAACGATTGTGACGGAGAGATCGACGAAGGGGTCCTGAACGCATGCGGCGGATGTGGCCCTGTCCCGGAAGAGATTTGCGACGAGGTCGACAACGACTGCGACGGCGAAATCGACGAAGGGGTGCTGAACGCCTGCGGCGAGTGTGGACCCGTGCCGGAAGAAATCTGCGATGAAATCGACAACGATTGTGACGGAGAGATCGACGAAGGGGTCCTGAACGCATGCGGCGGATGTGGCCCTGTACCGGAAGAGATTTGCGACGAGGTCGACAACGATTGCGACGGCGATGTGGACGAGGGCATCACCTTCGTCTTCTTCGCGGACAACGACATGGACGGCTACGGTGATCCCTTGTCCCCTACCCTTGCCTGCGAACCGCCTCAAGGTTTCGTGGACGATGATCAGGATTGTGATGACAATGACCCGAATACCTATCCGGGCGCCCTGGAGATCGCAGACAACGGGATCGACGAGGATTGCGACGGCGAGGATCTGACCGACCCGGCAGGTGACGCGGTCGCGGACTGGTACGTGGACGGCGATATGCAGCCGGGCGGGGACGGCCGCTCCTGGGCCACGGCCTTCAACACGATCGAAGAGGCTTTGGACGCCGCATTGCCTGAGGACGAAATCTGGGTCAAGGAGGGCGATTATCTTCTGGAGGCCACCGTTGCGATCGACAAGACCCTATCCCTCTTCGGCGGCTTTGCTGGCGTTGAAACACGGCGCGGCCAGAGAGACTGGGAAAGCCATGTCACGACAATCAGCGGCGAGCAGTTCGTCGGATCCGGTTTCATCATAACGAGCGACATCGTCCTGGACGGCTTCACCCTCACCCTGTTCTTCACAGGTTTTCGCGACAAGGACGCGGACACGCCCCAGGGGGCAATTATGATCGACGGCGCCTCGCCCACCGTGTCTCATTGCACTTTCACAATGAACAGAGCGTCGTGGGGAGGCGCGATTCACAACCGCTACGCTTCACCCACCATCACCGAGTGCAAATTCATCGCCAACGGCGCGGAGTGGAACGGCGGCGCCATTTACAGCATCTATGATTCCGCTCCCTTGATCGACCGCTGCGAATTCAGGGACAACCGAAGCTATCACTCCATCGTGACTCAGTACGAGAACTCCTCCGCCGTGATCGACCGCTGCCTGTTCATCGGCAACCGCGGTGGTATCGGCGCCCACGAAAACTCCTCACCCCTGATCAGCGATTCCGACTTCATCGGCAACGCGGAGTATATAATCGATGTCGGCAGGGTCATCATCTATTCCTCTGAAGAGAGGGACGGCTCGGCTCCCGTCATATCCGACTGCCGCTTCACCGGGAACCAGAAAGCGGTCAGCATCGGGAACTACAAGAGCGGAGCACCGCCGACCACGATCACCGGGTGCTACTTCGCCTCCAACAGAGATAGCACCATCGAGACCTACGGTTCCTATGCGGTCATTTCGGGCAGCACCTTTGAAGGCAACAGCACTTGGGACGGAGGCGCGATCACGAACAACGTGGCAACGATGGAAGTCAAGGATTCGCTGTTCAGAGGAAACTGGGCGGACCGGAAGGGGGGAGCCGTCTACAACGAGCATTCGTACTTCTACGCGGTCAACTGCATCTTCCGGGAGAATCACCTCATTCTGGAGCACGGTTGCAGCAGCACCGAGGGCGGCGCAGCCATATCCAACCGGGAATGGTCGAACACCCATATTCAGTTCAGCACATTCTGCGACAACTATTTCATCGAGGAGGATTCGAGAGGCTACTTCTGCCAGGGCGGAGCCATACACGGCACGATCCAGTCGCCGTCCGTCATCACCAACAGCGTGTTCTGGGAAAACGACAACTACAATGCCGTGGGCGATCTCTACTCCCGGGTCACGATGACCTATTGTGTGGATGAGGACAGGGGCAATGTGCCTGCCCACCACAACGTGACCGAAGACCCCCTGTTCGTGGACCCTGCCCGCGGCGATTATCGGCTGCTTCCCGGCTCCCCCGCGATCGATACAGGCACTTCGGACGTTCCCGAACCTCCCTTCCTGCCCCCCACGGGCCTGCCGGGCACCGATTTCGACGGCCTTCCACGTGTGGCGGACGGGGACGAGGACGGCACCGCCGTCCCGGACATGGGCGCTCATGAGTACGCAGCACACGGCCTGATTCGCCCGGACCCTCCCTCCAATACCCCACCCGTCGCTAGAATCGATCATCAGGTGGTTTTCGATTCTCACTATGTCGGCGACGTGGTCGAGTTCGACGGGAGCCTGTCGAGTGACGCGGACGGAGATCCGCTGGAATACAGCTGGTCCCTGGTTCATATTCCGGGAGGGAGCACCACCACCCTCTCGGATCCGCACAACGAGACCGTCTCCATGCTCATCGACCGAAGCGGGATGTTCGTTGTGGATCTCACGGTTCACGACGGACAGGAGGCAAGCCGGACAGACACGATCGCCATCTTTCCTTGGAACCGGCGACCTGTCCTCTCGTCGTTTGAAACGGAAACCATCGTCGTGGATCTGGGTGATCCCGTACAGCTGAGTGCCGACCGCTTCTCCGACCCGGACAACGATTACCTGACTTACGAGTGGCGATTCTCGGACAGCTTTTTCGGCGATAGCGGTGGAAAGCCCTGGAACAGCCAGATCATGCTCAAGGGCCTGCGAGGGCCGAATCCCGTCTTCGTCCCGGACGTGCCCGGCATCTACACGATCAAAGTGTATGTCTATGACGAATGGAGCAGCAACCATCTGCATGAATTCATCAGGGTCTTCGCCCAGGTGGAATCGAACGACCCGCCCTTCGTCACGTCTACACCCTCCACCGAGGCGGTACTGTGCGAATACTGGGATTACCAGATCGCCGCGATGGATACGGGCTACGCGGATTCCCCTCTCACCTATTACCTGGAGCATGGCCCCAACGGCATGGCCATCAACTGGCTCAGGGACGGCCACATGAAATGGACCCCCACCAAGTCGGACGAAGCGTTCCACCTTGGAGACCATGACATCGTGGTACGGATCGTGGACCAGCGAGGCGCCTTTACCTTCCATGAATTCACCATTCACGTGTCGGACGATCCTCCGAGCATCACCTCCAATCCGGTCACGGACGCCAGGGAGGGCGAGCTCTACCGATACTGGCTGAAAACCTTCAATTGCCAGGGACAGGAGGCGCTCGCCATCACGCTCGAAGAAGCGCCCGCCGGCATGACCCTCGATCCTGAATCGCTGCTCATCTCCTGGACGCCGAGCGAGGGACAGGCAGGCGAACACAACGTCACGATTTTGGTTGTGGAGCCTGCTACCGGCGTGTCGGACACCCAGAGCTTCCAGATCACGGTCAGGCCCGGCAACCGGCCGCCCACGATCACCTCGATCCCTGAGCGCACGGCCACCGAAGGTCAACTCTACAACTATGACGTGGAGGCAACCGACCCGGACATCGGAGACAGCGTGGGATTCTCCATGCAGGCGGCCCCGCTCGGTATGAGCATCCATCGGGGGACAGGGCTCATCTCCTGGACCCCCTTCGAGAACCAGGTCGGCTTCCAGGACGTGACGGTCCGCGTATTCGACGCGGCCGGTCTCTATCAGGACCAGGCTTTCAGGGTTACCGTTCTGGCCGCCAACCATCCTCCGGCGTTCACCTCGACACCCCCGGCCGCGGGAACCGAAGGCGAACCCTACACGTACGACGCGGAGGCCACGGACCCGGACCCGCGAGATGTCCTGACATTCGCGCTCGCTGCCGGGCCCGACGGGATGACCGTGGATGCGGTCACCGGTCTGGTCGAGTGGACACCGACCCACTTGCAGGTCGGGGACAACGTCGTGATCCTGGCCGTGGCTGACGGACGAGGTCAGTCGGCGACCCAGACCTTTACACTGACCGTAGCGGACCTACCCGGTGGCGCGGTGAGCATCACCGCTTCGCCTGTCCTGATCTCCCTGCCCGTCGATACGTCGGACAGCATCTCCTACGGGGTCGCACTGAATGCGGAACCTGCAGAGAGTCACACCGTTTCCTTCACCCGAAGCGTGTCGCCGGACAATGGCGGGCTCGTGATCGATTCTCTTCTTCCTTCGGGCTGGACCGCAACCGGATCCGCAACCTGGCTCACCACACAGGGCTTCACGGGAAAAACCGTGGGAACCTACGAGTTGACTGCAACGGCGACCATCCAAGAGACCGGAGTGAGCCGTTCAGCCACGACCGTTGTACATGTGACGAGCGCACAGCAGATTCCGGTCCTCCGCCCTACAGGCACCTATCCGGATGCCATTCCGGTCTCGACACCATCAGATGTGATCTGCACGGCAAGACTGTCCTCTGATCTCACTCCCACGGCAGTGGTGCTGGAGGAAATCGACGCGGTCGGCACCGTACTCAGAACCCTGGGCAACCTGGTCGATGACGGCTCGTCCGGCGACCTGCTCGCAGGAGACTCGGTCTACAGCAATACCTTCAACCTGTCTTCGGACACGGAGGGAGTGCTTCATCTTCGCGCCAGGGGGACCTTTCCCGGCATGGCCGACCCGGTCTACTCGGATCCGGGTCGCGTCGCAGTGACCCGATTCCCCACATTCCCGCATCCTTCGGACATGTCCAGGATCGTCACGGATCTCGGCTCCGGCAATACACTCATCGCCAACGAAGTCATCGTCTCCCTTGTGGAGGGGACCGATCCGGACACGATCGCGTCCATCGTCGAGACGGTAGGAGGCTCGATCGTCGGCTCCATACAGCGGTTCGGTTGGTACCAGGTCCAGGTCCCGGACACAGGAGATGCGACCGCGGTCAACAACGCCATCACGAATTTCAGATCCCATCCCGAGGTCAGCGCTGCAAGACCCAACCTGGTCGGCTCCGTGGACGGAATGGCTCCGAGAGACATATTCTACTTGACCCAAACGAACTTGAAGCAGATCAGGCCCGAGGACGCATGGGTCATGGCCCGGGGAGAACAGGTGAGCATCGCTGTCGTGGATACAGGCGTGGATGATACGCACCCGGATCTTGCCCCCAAAATGGAACAGGGTATCAACATGCTCTCAGGCCCCGGCCCGGACAGGACAAACACGGCCGATGAGCACGCCCACGGCACGGTCGTCGCGGGAATCGCGGCGGCAGACACCAATGATCCAGGCGAGAGAGGCATCGCAGGCGTTGCATGGGACAGCCGTATTCTGCCCATCAAGGCTTGCAGCCAGACCGGACAGTGCCCGGTGTTCGCAGCGCAAGGAGGGACCGCGGTCGCAATCGCCCTGGGCGCAAAGGTGGTCAACCTGAGCATCGGATGGTCCAGCAGCACGGCGGAGGCAGTCGCAGACTGGATAGCCGTCATGGAGTTTGCAGAGGAGGCCGACGCTCTGGTCATTGCGGCGGCGGGGAACACCGGCGAGGGTGTGTTCATCGACTGGCCGGCGGCTCTCCCCTCCATCCTTGCCGTCGGCGGCACCGAGGCGGATCCGGAAACGGGCGAGAACGAAACGAGATGGATGGACATCATCACGGGAGGCGCTTCAGAATACGGCCCTCTTGTAGACCTCGCCGCACCGGCCAGCACCTGGTACACCACGGTCCCGATCACACCATTGACGCAGTACGACGAGATGATCTTCTTCGACGGCTTCGCGATCGAGACCGACTGCGGCAATGAACAACATCGACAGACCGCGGGGTGTTACCTCGAACCTTACAACGGCGGAACCTCCTGGGCGGTTCCTGCCGTTTCCGGCACGGCAGCGCTCATCTGGTCCAGGTTCCCGGACTGGTCTCCTGAAATGGTATGGAACCGGCTGGAGCAGTCGGCCGTCCCGCTCCCTGACGAGGGGTTGGGTGCAGGAAGGATCGACACATCCGAAGCCGTGTTCAACGGGAGCTTCGAGGCGGACGAGCACATCCCGGCGGACCTCAGGACAAGCTTTTCCGGTTGGGGTGTACACCCCCTGCCGACCTACCTGCCCGATCTCTCTACGTATGCATACAGCCCGGTCTACAGCGACGATTTCAACAGGGAATGCTCCACCGGATGGTACTTCTTCGGTTACGAAAGGGCGGGGACTTGGGACACAAAACCTGGGATCGTCTATGGACAGGGAGGCGGGTTCGTGGAGTTCTTCGAGACCGAGACTTCCACAACGGCCATCGAGCCTACACACGGAAACCGTCTTGCCTATCTCTCGACGGGAAGGCCCGGAGAGAACTGGGATCACTATGAATCGCACTATCAGGATCCTGACCCGCCTCCGTTTCTGTACGGCGCCTTCATGGAAACCCATTTTTGCATCCAGCCGGACCAGAGTGTCATCGACATCTCCTTTGACTACAACTTCGTGACAGAGGACTATTCGCCTGTCCCGGATGGATGTGTCGCCGGGGACCTGTTCCAGTTCTCTTTCGAGATCGACGGAAACCTGGAAACCTTCTTCCAGAACAGTGTCCCTGCCATGAAGGCTTTCGGCCAGCTCCAGCCCTTGGAGGGCTTCCCGCTCTCAGAGGGTATCGAGGTCTACGAAACCGGGTGGGACAGATTCCGGGCCACGGTACCTCTGCCTGAAGGGGCCGGGATGGGCACGTTGAGGTTCTATATCCACGATTGGAGCACCTTCAACTGCGACTCCGTCCTCCTGATCGATAATGTGCGCTTCGATCTGGATTGAGTCGCCGGGCTCTCTTTCGTAGAAGGTGTACTTGTTCACGATGGCCCACGTGAGCGGGAAGAATCGATATCCGTATGCCCGCTCCAAGAGGTCTCTCCGTGCCAACAATGGAGTCATTCGGTCATACCCGAGGCCTGGGAAAAATCTACTCCCTTTGTTGACACGGCCCCCCCCGGCACCTACCCTGAATTGCGCCCTGCGGTGGCAGACGAAACTCGGTGAATCCCGGCGCGCCCCACCTGCAGCGATCGTTGTATCCAGGGGGCGAATTCGTCTCCGGAGGTGAAGTGGCCCGGCTCGGCATGGTGGTGAACCATTTCTCGAAGCGTAGTTCGCCTGCGTCCCACGGAACGCTCCTGGCCACCACCGGCCTGTCCCTGAGGCTGCTCGCCATGAATACTGCGGTCGGCCCCATCATGCTTGTAGAGGGCAGCCGAGAGCCGGATCCGGCAATGCGAGACGTTTGCGAAGAGCTCGGCGTGACCTATCACCACGAGGGCCGGCAGCTCTCGTACGCCCAGGCCTACAACGTCGGCTGGCAGGGGCTGGACGAGGCGTACATCGGCCTGATGGCAAACGACATCATCCCCCACCCGTTGAAGACACTCGAGCTGCTGCTGGAATGGATCGGGCGGCCCGATGTGGGGTGCGCGTTCCCCTACCTCACCTCGAACCGGATACACGGCGGCGACGAAGTGCAGCGGGTCGGATTTGCCGGCAGAGGCTCTATCAGTTGCGAGCCCAGCAGCATGACGCTGAACCTGAACGTCTTCAAGCGGAGCGTGCTGGAAGAGTCCGGAGGCCTTGACGAATCCTACCGGTTCGGTTTCGCCGAGCCGATCCTCTTGATCAAGATCCGCTCCCTCGGATACCGGGCCGTCATGGTGGGCGGGACGCGCGCCTTCCACTACGATCAGCTGACCAAGGGTCTCGGCGAGAGCGCCCTGACGGAAGACCACTATCGGGCGGACGCCGAGCGCTGGAGCCGTGAGTACGTCCGGTATGCGTCATCACGAGGGTTGGCGGGAACAGCTTGCTGGCGCTGGCCGTTGGCCACTACAACCGTGACGAAAGTCCTTTGGAGGATCTGCAGCGGTCTTCCCTGGCTCGCAAGGGCTCGGATGAGGACGGCCCTGATGTGGCTCGAGCCCTGGTTGACCCGATACCCGGCCCGCCTGGGTCGGGCGGGCAGTTCCTGATGTTTATCCGTACACCCCGTATTCCTTGGTGAAGTCTATCATGGCCTTGACGTTTTCCGGTTTGGCGTCGTCAAGCACGGTGGACGCATCCATGATGAATCCTCCGTCCTTGCCGACAACGTCGATCAGCTTCTTGCAGTAGGCCCGCACGTCGTCCGGCGTACCCGTTGAAAGGGTGGACAGGGGGACGTTGCCCCGGATGCACGCGGTCTTGCCGAGAATCTCCTTCGCCCTGAAGATGTCGGTCCTCTCGAACCAGTAGACCGCCTTGCCGGCCGGGATGTCCGCAATCGTTTCGAGGCGGGAGGTGCAGTCGCCTTCCCAGAGAACCATGGGGTTCAGATCCGCATCGATGAGCCCCACGATGAGCTTCCGCAGCGTAGGCCAGAAGAAGGTGTCGAACTGCTCGGGCGACATGAAGCCGTCCAAACCCTTGTGGATCGGAATGAACACGCGCTTGTTCCCCCTTCTTACCGCACCGAGACCGAACTCGAGCATGATGGGGAGCAGCTTCTCGCACGCCGCCAGCACCTTGTCCGGACGTCGGAACATGTCCAGCATGGCCCCTTTGGTGCCTCTGAAGAAGTCGGAAAGGGTGTCAAAGGGAGCCTGTGAAACACCTCCGATTTGCTGAGGGAAGCCCAAATCCGTTGCCCGCTTCGCGTACTCAACGGCCCCGATCATGATCCGCTTCGCCTCCTTTGCCGCCTTGACCAGGGCATCGAGGGCCGCTTCGACCTCCGGGCTGTCAAAACCGGAGAAAGATATGAGGCCCATGTAGTAGCTGATGATGGTATGAATCGGAGGGAGGGTCCCGAAAGGCTCGAGAGCCCCGAAGACGCGCGGCCAGTACATCCGCAGCATGAAGTCGGAAGGATCGAACAGAAAGGCGTCGTATTCTTCCGCCTTCATGTATTCCCCCTCGACGTACTGATACGTATTCATGGGGTCGCAACCGTGGCCCGGCCATTTGAGTTGCCGGAAATCAAGGGTCTCGAGTGTCGGGCCCAGGTACCGGATCGGAAAGGGGTTGTCGCACATATCGGGCTGGAACTCGACCATGGTGTCTATACTCGACTTCATGAGCAGCTCAGAATCGTACATGCTCTCCTCGAAGGTGGTACCGGCATACTTGGCTGGAAAAAACCCCCAGAGGCTCATAACCGGCACCCGGTCCGGAATCCTGAGTGCAATCGCGTCTTCGACCCGTCTTTCCCGTTCGTCGTAGAGTTCTTCCGGTGTCTTCCCCATGCTCAGCCCTCCCCTGTCCGGGATTTCCGATTACGCACACGCCACGTTTGACACGCAGGAAAGGTGTTCGATATCCTCTCTCTTCCATCTCGCCTTTGAGGAGGGTCTCATGCCAAAACATTCCCCGAACATCATGGCCAACAGTTTCCTCTCGTGCGCGGCGCACAACAGCGAGGGAGAGTATATCATCTTCGGGGAACGCCGGATCAAGTGGCGCGAGTTCGTCCCCCGGGTGTTCAAGGTGGCCAATGCCCTCATCGCGCTCGGCGTGAAGCGAGGCGACAACGTGGCCTTCATGTTCCACAATACGCCCGAATTCCTGGAAATCAACTATGGTATCCAGGTGGTGGGCGGGGTGCCGGCGCCCATGAACTACCGATTCACGCCCAAGGAGATCGAATACCAGGGGAACCACTGTGACGCCTCGGTGTTTCTGTACGATTCCATCTGGGCGGAAGCCGTGGAGGCTGCAGCGCCGGGTCTGGAGAAGATCAAGCACTTCGTTCGACGAGGTGAGGGGGAGCTCGGACAAGCCCTGGGCTACGAAGAGCTTCTGGGAGAGGCAAAGGACACGGACCCCCAGATCGCGAACGAGTGGAAGGATGTGGCGGTCATGATCTACACCGGGGGCACGACCGGTTTTCCAAAGGGTGTAATGCTCACCTATCAGGCCCATCTCGATATGTTTGCGACCCTGTTCACAGCCCTTGCGATCCGCGCACTCACGAGCAATGTCAAGAACAAGCGCCACCAGAAAATCGTAGAGGGCCTCCCCCTGCCCGCCCCTGCCCTCGTGGGGCCGATCCTGAGAACCCGGTTTGTCCAGAAATGGCTCAAAGGACCGGCCGCGACGGAGAAATTGACAAAACAGGCCTACGAAACGTTCTCCGACCCGGATGCAGCCAAGACAGGGTACAAAAGGGCCCGTAAGTCCGCGTATCCCTCCATGCCCTTTTTCCATGACGCTGCGTACGCGAACATGATGATGGGGGCATTCACCGGCGCCATGATTCTCGTCCTGCCCGACTCGGTGCGATTCGACCCGGCCCTGATCCTGGGCCTGGTCGAAAAGGAGAGGGTCACCAACATGGGAAACGTACCTACCGGGTGGAAGAAGTTGGTCGACTATCCGGACGCGGGCCGCTACGACCTCTCTTCCGTGAGGCTGGCCGCTACGGGCGGCGGTGTTTGCTCGGTGGAACTCAAGAAGGAGATCCTGCGACTCTTCCCGAACGCCATGATCCTCGACGCTTTCGGCCAGACCGAGATGACCCCGGTTACCGCGATCCGAGTCGACATGGAGGAGGACAAGATCGAGAGCCGGTCGGTGGGTCGGTCTATTGTCGAGGTCCGGGTGGTGGACGAAAACGGGCAGGATCTGCCCCAGGGAGAGGTGGGAGAAATCCTCTACCGATCGAACACGGTCATGAAGGGTTACTACAAGGACGAAGACAAGACCCGCGAGGTGATGGAGGACGGATGGTTCCGGAGCGGAGACCTCGGCTATCTGGACGAAAAAGGAGAGATCCGGGTAGCAGATCGAAAGAAGGAGTGCATCAACACGGGCGGCGAGAAGGTCTTTCCCCTCGAAGTGGAAGAGGTCCTCGCCAGGCACCCCAGGGTGGATGACGTGTGTGTGATCGGCGTGCCCGACGAGGAGTGGGGCTCGAGTGTCCGGGCCGTGATCCAGTTGAAGGGAGTCAACGAAACCGACCCGAAGGAGTTGCTCGACTTCTGCCGCACCGAGCTGGCCGGCTACAAGATCCCACGGTCCGTCGTTTTCGTGGACGAGCTCCCTCGATCGCCTGTAGGAAAGATGCTCCGGGAGAAGGTCAGGGAGTACTACGGACAGGGCTAGAAAGTGCTATCCCTGTTCCTGCGAGGTAGCACCAGAGGCCCCAGGCCACCCTCCCCGTGAGCCGTCCCCCTCCTTGGACAACAGCCGTCACTTGAATCGACCAAGTGTCAAGATTTGCGCTAACCTGCCAGCCGGCGAGCGCCCTCTCCTCCCTGCCATCCCCTGAAATATTCAATATTTTCAAGATCTTATGATACACCCCTTCCGGACGGCGGGTTGGTACGGCCATTGCTAACCCTGAGATGGGCAGGCAAGGGAAAAACCCGCCGGCAGAGGGCATCGAGGCTTCCTTTCCGATCCGCTGCCCGGCAACAGGCCTCCACGAACCAGAGGGCATGGAACATGCTGACCATAACCGGAAGGGCGAAAGCCAGACTCGTACAGGCCTTGAAGCAACAGACCACCGACCCGGACAAGGCGATTCGGCTGATTCTGGCCCCCTGCCCCACGCAGCCGCTCGGTTTCATTCTGGACGAGAGGGAAGAAGGGGACCAGGTCGTGAAGGCGGAGGACGGCAGCAACGTTCTGCTCCTGGGCCCGAATGTCGGAGCGGCGCTGTCGAATTCTCTGATCGACTATTGCGAGACGGATATGGGTGCGGCGTTCACGCTTTGCAGGCTGGGCCCTGTCCACTGATCGCGGACGAGACTCCTTCTCATTCTTCGGCGCTGTGTACGATCCGGATGTTGTGTACCTCTTGCTCTTCCTCGGCGTGGTGCTTCTCGAGCCGGTACTGGAGGAGCTTCTTCCTTGCTTCCTCCTCCTCTTTCATCCGCTTCTCGAGTTTCTGAACCCAGAAGATGCAGAAGAGGCATGCAAGCGGAACGGTGTACTTCGATGCGCCGTCGAGGCAGACAATACTGTAGAAGGACAAGCCCAGGAGAAAGAACTCAAAAAGGGTCAACAGATTCATGTTTGTCCCCGTTCTCCGGCAGAATGCCGCGAAGTAGAAACAAAACTTTTGTATTCTATAATTGTTTTTCGGAAGGTTGGAGGAAGAACTTTAGCTTTCCCGAAAGTGGGGAATCCGGGAATATCGCCCCGTCTCAGCGCTCCAGGGCGTGTAATTCCTTGCAGGCAGGCTGGTATCCGAGCTGGCACGCCACGCTGAAATCCCACATCGCCTCGCTGAGGTCCCCCTTGGCCATACGGGCGTCCGCGCGGTTTGTCCAGGCAACCGCAAATCCCCAACTCAGCTCGATCGCCTTGCTGTAGTAGAGGATGGCCTGGTCGAAATCTCTCTCGAGATGGTAGATGTTGCCGAGTCCGTTATAGGCGTTGGCGAGTCCCGGCTTGAGCTCGACCGCCTTGAGGAGATCCTGCAGGGCCCGCGAGAAGTCCCCCTTGACCAGGAATGCCTCTCCTCGATTGTCATACGCCTCGGCATACCCTTCGTTCAATTCGATCGCCTCCGTGTAGAGACGGATCACCCTGTCCAGGCTGTCGTAGGCCTCCGGGCCCTCGCTCATCCGGTACTGAAGCTCATAAGCGACCGCGAACCGCTCCGCGGCAGAGACGTTCCGCTCCACGCTCTCCACCGGGACGCCCCGGGCCATGTCCTGCTTGATGGACTCCAGATGGTCGGTCAGGTCTGATATGGAGCACCACCGATAACTGGACAGATCCCTTTCCCTCTCCGCCTCCTCGAGGAGCTTCATCATCCGGATCGGGATATCATCGTACTGGGGAGAATCTTTGTGCTTTCTCGCCGCGCAACAGCAGAGCGCGAGGGAGAGCATCGAACATACCAGAGCCCGTTTCATGGTGCCTCACAAACGATGTCCGTCTCGAACCAACCCTGCACCCTCTATTCAGATGCCCGAAACGAGACAATGTTACCGGGAATTGAACACCCCTGCTCTTATTTTAGAGGAAAGCCGGGTAGACTGGCAAGGGCCGTTTCGCCGTTCGCAAGGCCCCCGCAGCCGGGCCTCCCGGATGCCCCGACCTCCCTCCCCGGCCTCTGCAGCGGATGCACCGCAAAAACGGACTGCTGAGTCAAGCTTTGACCGAAACTTGACGAATTTCAGTGTAGAGACCGGGAGGGTCCGTCACCCCTATCCAGGACGGACCCGGGACATCTTGACGGGAGGTCTCCAGATGTGGGAGGAAACGCCTACGGCCCGACTCCGGGAGGCGCATAAATCAAGGGATGATCTGATCGCCCGCTGGAGGCTTCTTCTGGGGGCAGACAGCTTGCGGATGGCCGCAAACGACACGACCGGTGCCAGGATGAAGCACTTCACACGGTATACGGAAGAAGAGGTCCGGCGGCTCAATACCCTGCAGGCCGCCTACTTCAGCAAAAATGTGGAGATTTTCGAGCCCCCCCTTCCCGAGGGGGTGCCTGAGCGGCTCGAGCGAATCGTAAGCTCCGCCCGGATCGAGCCGTCCGATTCGGTGCTCGACATCGGGACGGGCACGGGGATTCTTCTCTCCCTGATCCAGCAATACTCGCCCACCAACATCTATGCCAACGACCTCTCCGAGGCTATGCTGGATTTCGTCCGGGCCCACTACCCGGCCGCGAACACATGTCACGGAGACGTCGCAGACCTCGCCATGGCCGATGGGAGCATCGCGGTCGCATTCATCAACGCCTGCTACTCGAATATCATCGACAAGCACCGGACCTTCACCAACCTCCGTAGAATGATCCGTCCCGGCGGGCGCCTGGTCATCAGCCATCCCCTGGGCAGGGCTTTCGTGGAGGTCTTGAAGAGTAACGTTCCCTTCCCGCTGGACGATTTCCCCGCGACAGAATCGGAAGCCGCCGAGCTGTTCGCTCCCTACGGATTTCGGGTTTCTCTATTCGTCGATCAGAAGGAGCTCTACCTCCTGCGACTGGCCCTGGAGGCGTAAGGAAACCACCCTTTTCCCCGTCCTTCCGCGTACTTTTCTCCTTGACAGGAAACGGATTCTCCCGTATTAGAGAGAGAGCACTCTCTCACCATCTCTTGTAGGGGTCCCATGCAGGAAACCTTCAAGAAGCTCCCCCCGAAGAGGCAAAAGGAAATCCTGGACGCAGCGGCCGGGGTCTTTGCCGAGAAAGGGTACCACCGTGCCAGCACGCCGGACATCTGCAACCGGGCGCGCATTTCGAACGGTGCCCTCTACAAGTACTTCCGTAACAAGGAAGCAATCTACACCTCCGTGCTGAACCACGGCCTCAATCTGATGACCGAGATGTTCCGGAAGAAGGCCGGTGAATCCGAATCCTTCCCCGAGGCGATCGAGACCCTCTTCGAGGGGTTGAGGCGATTCACGCGGCGGCATCGTCCCTATGTTGAGATCTGGGTGGACCTCTCCTCCTGCTCCATGAACCGGTACGCTGCGGATCTATCCGCCCGGGTGGAGGCGGAGGGCAGAAGACTCTTTCGGGGATTGATCGAGGAGGCGAAGAAGAAGGGGGAAATCGATGCCTCCCTGAACACGGACCTGGCAACCTACGCCCTCGACTGCCACATGACCCTCTTTACCTATTCTTTGGTCTCCCAATACCATCGCAAACGCTTCTCCGCCTTCTTCCAGGATAGTCGGCGAGGCCCTTCCCAGAAGGAGAAGGTTGCCCTGGTAGTCGAGTCCGCGAAGCTGCTGGTCGGATGGGGGACGGGACCCGTATGAAGATCAAGATATTCACGCTTGGAGGCACGATCGACAAGACCTATTTTGACAAGAAGAGCGAGTACCAGGTCGGAGAGCCGAAGGTCGTCGAGATCCTCGCGTCGATGAACGTGAGTTTCGAATACGAGTTTGAATCGCTCATGAGGAAGGACAGCCTCGATATGACCGAGGCGGATCGGGAACTGCTCCTCGAGCGCGTCCGCTCGGATTCGCACCAAAGGATTCTGGTCACCCACGGCACAGACACCATGATCGAGTCGGCCGGAAAGCTTCAGGGCATTCGAGACAAGGTGGTCGTCCTTACGGGGGCATTCTGGCCCGCCGGTTTCAAGGCATCCGACGCAGAGTTCAATGTCGGCTGCGCGGTCGCCGCCCTGCAGAGCGTGCCCCCCGGAATCTACATTGCCGTGAATGGCCGCGTCTTCCGCGCCGACAGGGTGAAGAAGAACCGGGAACACAATCGCTTTGAAGATGTTTGAGGCACGAGGCCGGCCCTACCACACCAAGGCCTATCCAAAGGGGGGAAGAGAGCAATGAAGTCAAAGAACGAGACGAAACAGAAGGTTTTGCTGGTCCTGTCCTGCCTGCTGGTCATGTTCATCTTGACCGATGCGGCGCAGGCGGTGGTGATCGACGACAAGCGGACCC
>JANQFG010000184.1 GCA_028277985.1 bacterium
TCCGGGTTGATCGGGAACATCGGCCAGGCCAACTACGGTGCGGCCAAGATGGGGACCGTTGCTCTGAGCAAGATCACGGCCATGGACATGAGGAAATACAACGTGACCTCCAACTGCATCGCGCCCTTTGCCTGGACCCGGCTGACCGCCACGATCCCCACCGAAACCGAGGCGCAGAAGAAGCGGGTCGAAAAGCTCAAGAAGATGAGCCCTGCGGACGTGGCCTCTCTCGCCGTGTTCCTGGCGGGCCACAAGGCCGCCAACATCTCCGGCCAGGTCTTCGGCGTTCGAGGTAAGGAGATCTATCTCTTTTCCCAGCCCCGCATCGTGCGCAGCATCCACAACTCCGAGGGATGGCAGCTCGAGGATCTGTCCGAGATGCTGGAAGCGACCATGAAGAGTCATTTTGCTCCGCTGGACACCTCGCCCGAGTACATCGGCTGGGATCCGCTGGTGTAGGTCGGGCGCGCGATATGAAACATCCGATCCTTCGTGAAATCAGCTTCAGCTATCTGCATACCTACCCGGTGGCGGGCATGTCGGAACCGTGGTCGGCGAAGATGGATTCGACCCTTGCCTTGCTCAAAGAGGCTGGCATCGGTGCGATCCTGACCCTCACGGAAGACAATCTCTATGGCGAGGATTACACGGCTGCGGGCTTCCTGAATCACCATGAGCCGATCGAGGACTGTGAGCCCCCTTCCATGGAGGGAATGGACCGGGCAATCGGGTTCATAGAGAATTGCCTGGAAGAGGGCTACGGAGTTGCGGTGCATTGTCTGGAGGGACGGGGCCGAACGGGTACCGTGCTCGCCGCCTGGCTGGGGCACAAGGAGTCGCTGAGCCCGCAGGATGCAATCCGGCGGGTGTACGATCTGAGGGAACGAACGACCATCACACCGAGCCAGCGCGCCTTCCTCGAGAAGTACCTGAACGGCCGGAAGGGCTGAGTAGAGTAGAGCGCCGCCAGGCAATTCCTCCACTTTTCTCATCACCCGTCCCATGAACCGAAATCCGTTCCACTACTCAACCGAAAATGGTTGACTTTTCTATTATTTCTTCCTATATTTAGCTAATAAATACATCAAATGATGTCGATATTACATCAAAATACCTACATCTTATGAATAGAAGGAACATAGGTGCTGAAGCCGCTTTTCGGGTCGGAGAACTGCGAGAAGGCTCTCGTCTTTATCTTGGCGAGGGACAAGGGATATCCGCGAGAGATCGCGAAGTTTTTCGACGCCGATTTCAGGGGTATCTACAATCAGCTCGACAAGCTCGAGGCGGGTGGGGTCCTGCGAAGCCGCACGGTGGGCAGAACGCGGCTGTATTCGTTCAACCCGAGGTATCCGGTCCTCAAGGAGTTGAAGGCCCTGCTCGAGAAAGTGCTTTCCCTGTATCCTGGGGAAAAACGAGAGGCGCTGCTGATGAACAGGCGCAGGCCGAGAAGGCGAGGCAAACCACTGTGAAGCGGGTTGGAGACATGTCCGTGGGAGAACTGGCGGCCCTGGTCGCCACCCACTTGCGGTCGCACGGGATTGACGTAATCCTTTCCGGCGGTAGTTGCGTGGCGATCTACAGCCATGGAGAGTACGTTTCAAGTGACTTGGATTTCGTGCACACATGGTACTCCTCTGAACGAAACGTACGGGGGGCGATGCTGGCGCTCGGGTTCGAGGAAGGGGCGGGGGGCTTTCGTCACCCTGAATCGGACCTCCTCATAGACATCCGGCCCCCTCCTCCTGCGATCGGCGACCAAAGGATCGAGCATTTTTCCGAGTTGGAATTCTCTACCGGCACGCTCAAGCTTCTTTCCCCGACCGATTGCATAAAGGACAGGCTCACCTGGTATTACCACGACGGGGACCGGCAGGCACTCGCACAGGCAGAACTGGTTGCAGGAGAGAACGATGTTGACCTCGACGAGATCGAACGCTGGTCAGCAAGTGAAGGATGGTCGGAAGAATTTCGGAAAATCACGGAAGGCTTCGTCGCACCGGGCGGGTCTTGAGCACCTCGTTTGTTCGTACCGAAGCTAGATCACACCTTCCTTGAGCATCGTGTCGAGATGTTCCGCCCGAGGTGGATGTCCAGGTTCTCGAAGGGCACGTGCAGCAGGAATGCGAGCTGTAGCTCGCGAAGGGTCTGGAGGACGGGGTCCCTCGGCCCCTGGTAGCCGATTCGCTCGAGGCAAATGTCAACATTCACGGCGAAATACTCCTATTCCCAGTAAAATTATAGGGAACAGTTTGTGGAGCCGCAAACGAGCCGGGGAGTCGATTCGGCCGGGATCCGACCCTAAAACGGGACGTCAGTGAACCTGACTTGACAATTTGGCTGGTTTCACCTACTAATTTAAGTGTTTAGGAGGATAAATTCCCTGCGTGCGAAGGTTCGGCTGCCGGGACCGGACTCGAGCGAAAAGATATTCAGCGGTTGTCATAGCGGATCCCCGGCCGACCATCGTGTTGCATTCGCCCCATCCCACCGACCGCACACGGACATAGACAGGAGTATTGCGTCCCCTCGCAGAGACGGCGCGACTCGGTCGAAGTCGCTGCGGACCGGTTTCCGCCCGGCGCCCGGGAGTGCGGGCTCGGGGGGGGGAGTGCTCCAGGATGGAAGCTGGATGGCAGAACGAGATACGTTCTGCATTTAGGGGACGAATGAAAAGAGTGGCTACGCTAATGCGAGACCGGATGAAGTTCACGTTCGGCTTAGAGGGGAGATCGACATGAGTGAGGGGATCAATATCGACACCCTGCGAAGGAAGCTGCCCTACTACGAACTGCGCAGGAAGGCTGCACCGTCGGTGAAGGTCGACTGGGAGGCGGAGTGGAAGCGGTCCGATGCCGAAAGGCTCTTTGATTTCGACCCGACCACAGTCTCGGACGAAGAACTCGCGATCATGCGGGAACGCAAGGACGCCCTGCTCGAAGGCAACCAGGCGGCCCTGTCGATCCTCACGCGCGTGGTGGACGGCCTTTGCGGCTACCCGATTACGCCTTCCACCCCGATCGCGGAAGGGTTCGCCACCACGGCTGCGAACGGCTCCGAGAACCTCTTCGGTCACCGGTTGATGTATTTTCAGCCAAGCGACGAGCTCTCCGCCGTGGCAGCGGTAGAGGCCATGGCGTGTCAGGGGGGGCGCTATGTGGGCAACACCTCGTCTCAGGGGTTGGCCCTCAAGACCAAGAACCTGTTCTCCGTTGCCGGAAAGAGGCTCCCCGTCGTCATGACGGTCATGGCAAGGGAGTTGAATAAAGGATCCTTGAGCATCCATGGTGGACATACCGACTTCTACGGGGTACGAAACGCCGGATGGGCCCAGCTGGTATCCGAGGACAACCAGGAACTCCACGAACTCTTGCCCATTGCTTTCAGAGTAGCCGAACTCAGGCAGGTCATGCTCCCATGCATGGTCATCGGGGACGGTTTCATCAAGAGTCACGCCCTGGAGAACGTCCGGGTGCTCTCCGATGATTTCCTCCGCTGGTTCGTGGGTCCACCGAACCGAATGTACCAACCCGGCTTCGACCTCTACACGCTGACCGGCACCTTCACCGACACGGACCTGACCATG
Source organism: bacterium (assembly GCA_028277985.1). Lineage (GTDB taxonomy): Bacteria > Desulfobacterota > DSWW01 > DSWW01 > DSWW01 > S015-6. Next base: position 3,587 of record JANQFG010000184.1, read on the forward strand.
GAAGGGCAGGTGGGACAGGATTTTGCCTACCGGTTCCTGCGCAAGGCCTTCATCGCTGCAATGCATGTGATGAACCAGGTGCTCGGCACCCGTCTAGAGGTGGTGGAAAACTACCGGACCGAAGACGCCGACATGGTCATCGTGGTGATCGGATCCGCCGTGGGCGTGGTGAAGGACGTGGTGGACTACTGCCGCGACGTGAAAGGGTGGAAGGTCGGAATCACGAGGCCGGTTCTCTTCACACCCCCGTGTTACGAGGAGATCGCAGAAGGAGTAAGAGGGGCCAAAGTGGTTACCGTGCTCGAGCGCGCAGCCATCGCGCACAATCAGCCGCTCCTGAGAGACGTTCAGGTGGCCCTTCAGCTTTCTCCCCCGCAAGGCGGAGAAATGCCTGCCGTCTTCCACGGGGTCTACGGGCTCGGCAGCAAGGATTTCAACAAATATGATGTTGCCGCCGTGGTCGAGAACATGAAGGCTCACCTTGATGGCGAACGGGATCGGTCCCTCGAGGAATTCTATGTTGGCATCGAAGGCCCCTACACCCTGAAGCCCGTCGAGCTCCCCGGCTACGATGAAAGAGAACTCGGCATGACCTTCATCGGGGTGGGCGCCGAGGGCGTGAAGACGGCCCTGGAGACGGCCGGTCACATCTATGCGCAAGACACGGGAGAGGGCGCCAAGCACATTCAGTCCGGCGCACGGTATGGAGCGGCGCGCAAAGGCGCTGCCGTATTCATGAACCTTCGCATCAGCGACGGCTCGATCCGTAACAGCTCGGAGCTGACTGAACGGGACGTGCTGGCCTTTTTCAACGACAAGTTCCTGGTGGACGAAGTGCTGCGGGAGTATGTGGGTGGGCTCAAGGAAGGAGGCCTGTTCGCGATCAACAGTACACGAACCGTGTCCGAGCTCCTCGCCTCCTTCTCTGAATACGTGCAGACCATCATTCGGGATCGAAAGATCAGGGTCGTTGCCTTCGACGCGACCCGGGCCGCCCTGACCCATCTCGACCGGAACCTCCCCGGCGCTGCCATGCTGGGTCTGATCAACAAGAGTCTGGGGATCCTTCCCGAAGAGGTGTTCGAGGGCAAGTTCGAGGGGATCATTGGTGCGAAGCTTGCCAAGAAGGGGGGCAAGGGAATCGTTGAATCGAACGTCGCCCTCCTGCGGCATGGATCCGGACAGACCGTTCCGGAATCGGTCGGGGACGCGGCAGCATCCGGTGGGGAGTCTGCGCAGGGAGCCGGGGCCGACACAGCCTCCGCGGCAGACGGGCCCGCAGATCCCGTTTCCCCTCCCGTCGAGCTCGAGCCGAAGGACCAGCTCGGAACCATCAAGTCGGTTCATCTCATTCGACCCTACGAAGAAACCTTCTACAAGGAGATGATCCAGCCGACCTCCACCGGCAAGAAGGTCCCCTGGGACCGCTTCCTGCCCGTGGTTCCGGGCGGGACGAGCAAGTACCGGGATATGAGCCACATTGCGACCCAGCTGCCGGTCTACGATGCGTCGAAATGTGTTGCCTGCGGTCAGTGCGCCGCCACCTGCCCGGACTCGGCCCTTTACTGCACCATCACGGATCGTCCCATTCCGGAAGCCGCTGCGAAATACTTCAAGGTTTTCAAACGGCCGCCCAAGGGAATCCCCTGGGACCGGTTCGCCATGAACATCAACGTCAAGAAGGGTTCCTGCAAGGGGTGCGGGATATGTGCTCAGGTCTGCCCCACGGACGCGCTGTCGGTGCAGCCGAAGGGTACGATCTTGGAATCCGCCTTCCTGCCGGAAGAATTCATGGAATTGGACAACACGGCCGAGGCTGCTCCGTATGTGGACCAGATGCCCATCATGCAGCAGGTTCTCTTCGTCCTTTCCAAGCTCTACCCCGGGAGGCACACCCTCTGCCCGGGGTGCAGCGAGGGGACCATCAGCCTGCTGACCTTCTTCGCCGCGGAGTCACTGCGCAATCATCCAGAGGGGATCGCGACCTTCTATCAGGGACTCAAGGTTCTCTCCGAGAAGAACCGCCCCGCTATCGAGCGCATGCTCGACAGCGGGTTCAACATTTACACGATCAATTCCACCGGATGCAGTCAGGTCTCCGAGCTGACCAACCCCTTCAACTCGCGGATCTACCGGTCCGGCCATTACGGTTTCGGCACCGCATCCGCCGCTGCCCTGGGATCCAAGTTCAGCCTGGACCAGGGCTACATGAACCGCTACGCAGACGTGTTGACCAAGGTGATTGTCTTCGCAGGCGACGGTGCGATCTACGATATCGGCAACGGCCCGTTCAACTATGCCATCGGCGAGAATTTCGACATCACCTGGGTGATCTACAACAACGAAGGCTACATGAACACGGGGACCCAGAAATCCGGTGCCACCCGTTTCGGGAGCGAGAGGAGCACCTCGCCCTTCGGCACCCAGACAGCCGGAAAGACGACCCTGCACCGGCGCATCATGAGTCAGGCCATGGCCATCTCCCACGTTTACGCGGCCAAGCTGACGATCGACAACCCGGCCTACGCGATCCGAATCCTCAGGGAGGCGATTGCATACAACGGACCCTCGGTGGTGGAGTTCTTCTCCGCGTGTCCTCAGGGTCACCAGTGCCCGGACTACGCGGGGCCCATGATCTCGAGAATGATGGTGGAGGCGAGGAAATGGCAGATTGCCGTGAGAAGGCCCTTCCAGCGGCTCGACATCTCCGCCAACCCGGATCCGGACAAGACCTTCCCGGAGAAGGGGAAATCCTTCAAGAGAAACGTGAAGAGGGAACCGGCCACCTTCTATGACGTGGTCAGCATGCTCGGGCAGTACAGCAAGCACGTGAAGACACACGAAGGGGACAACATCCCGGAGATCATCCAGGTCAACGACACGGTGAGCCTCTACAGATGGTTGAGAAACCAGTATATCGCCGGCTATCGTGACACCATGCCGACCGAGGAGGAAGTGGAGCGGTTGGTTGAGGAGTACTACGGCTGATCCGGCTATGCCGACTTCCCGAGTACCTCTTTGAACGCGGCCAGGATTTCTTCGGGCGACGGCCTCTTTGCCGCCCCGAACATATTGGTCGCTTTCGGTCTCTGGATCCACTCGGACTTCTTCTCCCCGCTGGAATCAAACAGAAAGACTGCGGGTTGAATGAAGCCGTTCGGATAACGGCGCATCATGGCCATGGGGTGCTTGGTGCTCGTAGGAATCTTGAGGGGACCCGTGATGCGCGCATGGGTGTCCGACAGGATCGTGAACGGGAGGCCGTGCTTCTTCCGAAACTTCTCGTTCGTCTCGGGGGGATCCGCCGAAACCCCGATGAGCCGCACATCCAGTTCTTCGAAAGCCTTCTCCAGCTTCTTAAGCCCCTTCCAGTGGCTTTGGCAGTAGGGTCACCAGTCCCCCCGGTAAGTGAGGAGTCCCGTGAATGGGCTGTCCCGGAGCCATTCCTGAAGGGGCTTCTCCTGTCCCCCTGAATCCGTCAAGCCGAGGTTGAGCATTTCATCATTCATGGTCCTCTCCTGTATGAGGGTGTTTCTATCGGTGATCTGACTCATCGGTGAGGCTCGAACACGATAAGCGTGGCCAGACTACCAGCAACCTCGACGCCCCGCAAGGCTTATTATCTCCTCCACCCCAGCGTCAGGAAGAATCACGGCCATTCGCGTCCGCGTGAGGCCCGCACGGAAGGGATTCTTTGAATTTCGGGGTTTTCGGACAGAAAACCGGAACTCTTTCCGGGTATCGGGGTTCAACGTTGTATGAGAATCATACCGGGTGTATTCTTTCTCTTGAGATACGAATGAGCCGATGCAGAGGGGGGACCCAGCCATGACATCAGAGCCTGGAAGATACCGGATCAACCATATGTGTGGGCGTAATGCTCGTTTTCGGGGACCCCTCCTTTTCCCAGGCCTTCTTGTCTTTCTGCTCGTGGCGTCGATCCCTTTCGATCTCGCTCATGCCTCGCGCCGGGTGGAGCTGAGCTTCGATGATGAAATGGAGGGTGCGGGTGCCCACAACGGATACGCGGAACTCAACAACATGCATAACAACACCTCTTCTTTGGGTTATGCACTGTGTACCGCCAGGCTTACCGGCCAAGCGAGGAGAAGCGCTGTCTCCGAGGGGAGGTACGGGCGTGGCGCGGACATTCCGGGCGGAAACGGGTCGATCGAAATTGAGTGCGTGGACTACGGGATTTCGAGCACCGGGATCGTGACACTGTTCGTGTGGCTCAAGGCCCGTGATACAAGCTCCGGCCATATCCTCGTTCTCGATGATTCGCACTACCTGAAGCTTGTTTCCGGTGAGTTCATCATCGATGCGCCCGGGAGCGGCGGAGGGACGATTTCCATCCCGACAGGTGTCTCCTGGCCCACCGACGGAGCATACCACCACCTGACGGTCTCTGCGGACACCAGCGGGGCGGGGCCTCTTGTCCGCCTGATTGTTGACTTCGGGGCGGTGACCGAGGTGGACGCGACAGGAGTCGCTCTCCCTGAGGGAGGGAGTGTGAAAATCGGCGAAGGGTTCGACGGCCTCATCGATGTATTGTTGATCACCCAGAAAGCTCCCGGCGAGGGCGATCTGTTCGACTTCTCGCCCACCTACTGCGCATCCGGCCTGACGTGTTTCGAAGAGGTGATCATCACGACACCTCGTGATTTCACCCACCCGGTACCCACGCGGTTCAAGGTTGCATACGACGACCAGGCCTGCACCCCGGCAACTCCCTGCCCGCTGCTGTTCAGTATCAGCGGTGGGGGCTCCTGTGCGGACGACTACGACAGCGGTGTGGGGACTTGGACGCAGCACGGATTCATGGTGGTCACCGTTGACCCCTACTGTGAAGGCGGGGTTGGGACGACGAATGTCTTTCCGACAGAGACCTCCCAGTTCGTGTCGGTGAAAAACTACCTGATGACGGGGAGCCCGGTGAGTCCCCTGATCGAAGGCACCGCGTACTCGGCCACGGGCTGCAGTCACGGCGCCGGCGCTGTCACGATGTGGATGCTGCACGAAGAGGACTATCCGGCGAGGACCTACGCGAGAAGCCCCGGAACGGACCCGCTGTGCGCATATGCGGCGGGAGTGTATTGTCCCAACACGGCAGCGTTCCTGGAGGAGCGGATCATCGATATCGTCGGCAGCCTGGACTTCGAAGATCCCTTTGTACAAGCTCTGCATGAGAGAAACGGGGGTGCTGACCTTCTGACGAGCGAGATCACGGAAACCCGGGAATTCGCCCTTTCCTGGGGCGTGAATCTCGAGGGCGAGGTCTGCAGTGGGAGCGGCGATCCCCTCTGTTACGAAGAGGGGATGTGGGGCATGACGTACGCAAGCCGGCGGCTCCGTGACGGGTGGAAGCTTCTGGAGCCGTCCGGTGCGCCTACCGGCTACTTCGTGGAAGACGTGAGTGCGGACTGCCGGCACTGCGCAGCGCCTTCGAGCCAGGCCTTCGCGTGCGGAACCTGCCTGCTGGTTCACGGTCGGCAGGGCATGGAGACCGCCTGTCCGGATTGCCTCAGTTACCAGGGAGACGACATCGATCTCGGAGCGCCCGCGCAGATCTGTCCGATGGAAGCCTCCTGGTACTCGGACCCGCTTTCGCCCTATCTGGACTGTACGGATCTCGACGGAGACGGCTACGGGGAGCCGGCCTCCCTGTCATGTCCCGAACCGGAAGCGGACTGTGATGATGGTAATCCCGATGTAAACCCCGGCATGCCGGAGATCCCGGGCAACGGGATCGATGACGATTGTGACGCAGACAGCCCACCCTGGGGCACACCGGCCTCGTCAATCGACGCGAAAGCGGTTCCAGGGACAGACGCATGGAATCTTCTCTGTCTGCTTCTGCTGCCTCTTGGAGCCGTCTTCATCCTCAGACGGAGGGCGCGCAAGAGAAGCGGGTAGGGCCGCCGGCTTGAGCCAGGTCCTGTCTTCCGCAAGTTCGACAATTTCTTGCCACTCTTCCAGCCTGCTCTCCATTGACGCGAAATTCCCTTCTTGAGTATATTGCCCGTTGTTCGGGTGACGTGCGGCCGGCCACGGCAAGCATGACAAGGGGGGAACCATGAAGGGAGTCGGCGTCTTGATCGCCCTGGCGGTAATGGGCGCGACCGTCTGCGTTCCCGGTGAGACGTGTCTGGCAGGCGGATTCGACAACGGAATCATCGGGCCCCGCGGATCCGCCATGGGCACGGCCTTCGCCGGTTTGGCCGACGATCCCACCGCCATCTTCTACAACCCTGCCGGCGTGGCTCTGCTCGAGCGGGACCGGGGTCTCTCCGTAACGGTCCGCTACAGCACAACGGATCTGAAGTTCGATTACACGGACGGGCGAACCACACCTTCCGGAAAGACCGGCGGGAAATCCACACTCGTGGGTGTGATCCCGGACATCTTCTATTATCAGCAGTTCGACAGCAAATGGGGCACCTTTTCAGCAGGGATAGGCTTGTACGTCCCGTACGGAGGGCTGGCCGGGTCGTGGGACCGAGACGTGTTCGGGGTGGACATGGATCAGATCATGGCCATCGCGTCCCTGACGCCCAGCGTTTCGTGGGCCATCACACCGAGATTCTCCATCGGTGCCGGCTTGAATGTCTATTTCACTTTCATGCGTTCCAAGCTGACCTTCGACAAGATCCCCATCGGCTCCTTCATCCCCGACCTCGCCGAGACGCTGCCGTACGTTCCCTTGAAGTTCAGGCAGGATTCTTACGCCTACGGGTTGTCCGTGGGGTACAACGTAGGGATCATGTATCGGCCCTTGGACTGGTTGAGCCTGGGATTCACCGTGCGAAGCGGATCAAACGTCAAGATAGACGGACCCGCCGATCTCATTCTCTATCTCGCCGATCCACTCACGGTGCTGGTCGAATCGGATATGACGACCGAGTTCACGCTCCCTTATCTTTTCGTCTGGGGCATCGCGGTACGGCCCGTACCCAATCTCACCCTCGTGGGGGACGTGCAATACAATCCGTGGTCCACCCTGAGCGAGATCAAGGTAACCTTTGACCGGTTCAACCTCACCCAGGCGAGCAAGACCGGCTACGAGGACACGGTCAAATTCATGCTAGGGGCGGAGTACTCCTTCAAGGAGCACTACTCCGTCCGGATCGGGTACATGTACACGCCGAACAACATCAAGGATCCGCTCTTCCTGAGCTATCAGAGCTGGGACACGGATGTACACAACTTCTCCTTCGGCTTCGGGTACAAGTGGACGAATTTCAGCGCCCACTTCCTGGCCATGATCTCCCCCGGTGAGACAACCCACAAGCCTTTTGATGATCCTCTGGATCCCGATCAGAAGCCCGGGGGCGACTATTCCCTTTTCAACCAGACGTACGGAGTCGGATTCCTCTGGTACTTCTGAGGATTCCGCCTAGCACACGGCAGGACCCGGTCGTCGCGGCGATCGCTCATTCCTTTGACGCGGTCGAGGCACCAGCCTTGGAGCGCAGAGCGTCGAGTCTCCGCTGAACGGAAACAACGTCCGGATGGTTTTCGGTGAGTTCTCTTCTCAGCGTCGACAGTTGCTTCTCGAGTCTTCTGATTTCCACACTCTGCTCGGGGGAGACAGGCAGGGGCTGAACAGGGGAAGAGTCTCCTCCTGCGGCGGCCTTCGCCCGCAACATCTCCAACCGCCGGCGCAAGGCTGCTACTTCAGGATGGTTTTCCGTATAGGTGGGTGTCAACGATTCAAGCTTCCGTTCAAGACGCCTGATCTCTGCATTTTCATATGCCCCTGGCTCTGGCGGTTTCTTGACTTCAGCCTTCTTTGCGTCCCGAATCGCTCTTTGCTGTTTTCCGGGGGCAATCGTTTCAACATCTCTACCCATCCGCCCGGACTTCATCTCGCCCGGCTCGGAATGTTCTTCCGACGTGCCTTTCCTCGTGAAGGACGGCTCCGTTCTTGTCTTGCCTTTTGGAGATGTCTTCTTTGACGCAACCGGTACCCTCTTCAGTTCCTCAGGAACCAGATCGGCAATTCTGCAGCCCCTGCCATCGATAACATCCCCCTCGGAAATAGCCCGATAAAGAGGCAGACGGGCGATACATTGGTCAATTTCCATAACCAGAGCCTTGTATTCGGCGCTTTCCACGTTCCGGTATATCCGCTCGAACTCCGCCTGCGTGATTCCCTCGGGCAAATCCTTGATGTCAGGGAAGAACAGTTCTTCTTTGAGCGGATCTCTTCCGGTCAACTCCTGCTGCAGGTGTAAGGCTTCTGCTTCGGTTGCCGTCGCTGCTTCGGCGAAACGGACCCCGGCCCGATCGGCGGCAAGATCGACAAAACTGAAACCTGATCCTCCGGCGCGGGCATCCATTAACTCCTTGAATTCGCCGATGGCGTGAGATATTCCCCGATCAGACATGATCTTCAGTCCGGCCGAAATCAGGAAATGGAGCCTCAGGTCTGTCCGGTCCTTCAAGCACACCCGCCTTCTCTTCCTTCTGTATTGCTTCATTTCATCGGTTTTGACGGGGCCTACGAAGCTGCCGATGATCTCGTCCCCATAAAACATGGCCAGCGCCAGAAGCGCCGCCTGATTTTGTTCTGTTGGCGAGCCGCCCTTCTTCTGCGCTACGTCGAAAAGGGAGGCAATAAAGGGGGCCAAAGAGTAGGCCTTCTTCTCGGGCCAGTTCTGATCGATTTCAATGAGTGTGGCGTAGTATTCGCGAACCAGCAGGGGATCACCCAGGAGAGCCACCGAATCGCGCAAGAAATCGAATCTTCTCTTCACCCTGACAATTCTTGATTTCAAGTCCGGAATGGGCCGGACGTGTACTGTCGCCTCTTTTTTGTCAAAGTGCACGGATTGCACGGCATGGACCAACAGAGAGGCGAACCGATCCCCGCAGACGACATCAGCAACCCATCTTCCCCCATGGAGAGCGATAGGACCTGGAATATACACCTTCCCCACGCGCACACGCTGAAGTCTCAATCCTCTATCCGAAGGAAGAACACCCAGATGCAAGTTGATATAGTTCAGAACGGGCATCCGGGGGATTCTGAAGCTCAATGTCGCCCTCGCCTTTTCAGATGTTACCTCGGCATTGCCCTCCAGCAGCGGCACGGCACGGCTCATGATCGTGAACAAACCGTTGACCTCTTCTTCGGTAACGGTAAGAGTGGATTCCTCGGCTTTCGTAAGGGCGGCTTTCAGGTTCTTCAGAAGCACCCTGGTGCCGGCAGCATGCCTCACCGAGGCCTGTTTGGGGCGAGAGGTGCAGGAGTCATTCTCCAGCAGAAAGAATGGGGAAAGGGCTATCAGGACCCCGGCTGCGGCCAGAATCAGATATATCCATTTCTTGACGGGTCCTCGATTCCCCATGATTGCAGGTTCCTTGTCAGCAGGATAGCGTATGATAATATTCTGTAAAACATGAAACCATTCTACTACTCTTTTCGGATGAATGCCAACGAAGAGGTCAGCCGCCTTCGGTTCGGAAGGAAGCCTGGCTCTTTCTTGACTTCCCAGAGGATTCGGTCCCTATTGGCTGGATGGGGTTTACGTGTCATGATCTACGAGCAAGAGATGGCAGTGGAGGCGCGATCTTCAGGCAAAGGCTTCTTTCTGGCAAGAGAATCAGAAATGAAGAGAACCTGGGTCTATGCGAAAGTCCTGCCCTTCTTCGTGTGTGTGACGCTGTTCGGGCTGAACGTTGCGGCACCTGCACTCGAGGAAGGCGAGATTACGGGGACGATCGAAAGACTGAATCAGGCCTTCTTGAGAGAATACGAGGAACTGGATTACGGGTCCGAAAAGGAGTGGAAGGATTGGGCAAAAGGGCTGAAATCCCTTGGTTGGATCGTCGTGCGAGGAGATTCCGGGGAGCCGAAGGACCATCTCCTCCTGGTGATCGACACGCGGACAGAGATGGTGTGCAGAGATTCTGAGACGTGCAGGATCACGGATCTTGAGTCCGGCAGCAGAATATGGGCCAAGTACAAGATGGGCTGGGACGCTCTCCACGCAATCCACGTGAAGAAACTGGGCGAGTGAAGACCTCAGCACCGATCGACTCCATCCACATAACACCGTACTACAGTGTTTCCTATCCTCTTGATTCTGCTTGATATGGCTAGTATAGTCCAGTCACATAGTTGGAAGATCGGACGCAATGAACAGCAACGAGGAATGCCCCTTGGTCTTCTTCAAGGAGGACACACATGGATTTCACACTGTCGGAAGAACACGAGATGTTGCGATCGATGGTTCGGGATTTTGCCGCCGAAAAGATCGCCCCCTTTGCGGATGAATGGGACGAGAAGCACTATTTTCCTTACGAGGAAGTGATCAAGCCCATGGGAGAACTGGGTCTGTTCGGGGCCGTTCTTCCGGAGGAATACGGTGGGTCCGAACTAGGCTGGCTGGCGGCCATGATCATTACCGAGGAGATTGCAAAGGCGTCGAGTTCCCTGCGCGTGCAGGTGAACATGCAGACCCTCGGATGCGCCTATACGATCTATAAATATGGCAGCGACGAATTGAAGAAGAAATACGTCGCCAAGCTCGTGAGCGCGGAATACCTGGGCGGTTTCGCCATAACGGAACCGGATGCCGGGTCCGACGTGATGAGCATGAAATCGAGAGCCGAGGACCAAGGGGATTTCTGGCTCTTGAACGGTAACAAGACATGGATTTCGAATGCGAGCCTTGCGGATGTGATGGTCTATTACGCCTATTCGGATCGCTCCAAAGGTTCGAAAGGGCTTTCCGCCTTTGTGATCGAGTTGAAGAACTTCAATGATATCCAGACCACGGATCTGGACAAGATGGGCTCCCGTTCGTCGCCCACCGGTGAGATCTACCTGATCGACACCAAAGTTCCGAAAGAGAACATCCTCGGAAACCCGGGAGACGGGGTGAAAGTCCTTTTCGGATCGCTGAACCAAACCCGGCTTTCCGCTGCTGCCGGCGCTGTCGGGGTCGCACAGGCATGTCTGGACGAAGCGATCAGGTACTGCAATGAACGGAAGCAGTTCGGAAGAGCACTCGGCGAATTCCAGATGAATCAAGACTTGATTGCCCAGATGTCCGCCGAGATTGAGGCGGCCCGGCTGCTGGTATACAAGGCTGCCTGGGCCAAGGACCAGGGCAACCTGAACAACGGGCTGGATGTGGCCCAGGCAAAGTATTTTTGCGGCGAAGTTGTTTCGAAATGCGCCCACTATGCCATGCGGATTCTAGGGGCTTACGGCTACTCCACCGAGTACCCCGTGGCCCGCTATTTCCGGGATGCCCCCACCTATGCCATGGTGGAGGGGTCGGCGAATATCTGTAAGACGATCATCGCGCTTGACCAGCTTGGCGTACGCAAGGCGAATCGATAAAACCGCATGTGCGGAGGAGTGAAGCATGCGCCCGTATTTCGAAAGAATGGCCGAATTCGGCCGGCAGCTCACAGAAGCCCAGATCAGCCAGGCCGCCGAGAATCGCGAGGCACTGGAGGCGGCTGAAGCAGAGGTACAGTCCCAGATCGATCGAGTCAAAGAGGCAGGATTTCCCACGGAGAAGATCAATGCCCGGGGGGAGATGACCGTCTGGCAGCGGCTCGAGTATCTGGTGGATCCGGATACCTGGTGCCCCCTGCACATGCTCTACAACCCCTTGGACAACGAAGAGGGAACCACCAATGTTGTCGATGGCCTGGGCAGGATTTCCGGCAAATGGGCCGTCATCATCGGATTCGACAACAAGGTCATGGCCGGGGCCTGGCTTCCGGGCCAGTCGGAAAACATCCTGCGGGTCACGGATCTGGCCAAGCGTCTGAACATCCCGTTGGTGTGGCTCGTCAACTGCAGCGGCGCCAAGCTCATGGAACAAGAAAAGTTCTACGCCAACCGGCGTGGCGCCGGGACCCCCTTCTTCCGGCACGCGGAGCTGGAACAGATGGGCATTCCCATTCTGGCCGGTATCTACGGCACCAATCCGGCCGGTGGGGGATACCAGAGCATCAGCCCGACTATCCTCTTCGCCCACAAGAACTGCAATATCGCCGTGGGCGGTGCGGGAATCGTGAGCGGCATGGCGCCCAAAGGGCATTTCGATATGGAGATGGCTCAAGGGCTCATCGAAAAGGCGAAGCACTTCAAGGCCAAACCGCCCGGCACCGCAAAAATCCACTACGACGAGACGGGATTCTTCCGTTATGTCTTCGAAGAAGAACAGGGGGTCTTGGACGGGCTGAAGCATTACATGAAGGACATGCCGGCCTACGACCCCAAGTTCTTCCGGGTAGCGCCTCCCCGGCACACCCGCCTCCCGGCGGATGATCTCTACAACATTCTTCCCCTGGAACCGAAACGGGTCTATGACTTCGACCAGGTTCTGGCCCGGCTGGTCGACAGCGGCGAACACATGGAATTCCGGCCCGAGATCGGGCCGGAGGTGTACACCGGCCTGTGCAAAGTCGACGGGTTCCTGATCGGGTTCATCGGAAACCGCCAGGGCTACCTGGGGGAGAACTATCCGGAATATGCCGACTACGGATTTGGCGGCAAACTCTACCGACAGGGGCTCATCAAGATGAACGAGTTCGTCACCCTGTGCGGTCGGGACCGGATACCGATCGTCTGGTTCCAGGACACCAGCGGCATCGACGTAGGCGATAACGCTGAAAAAGCTGAATTGCTCGGCCTGGGTCAGTCGCTGATCTACTCGATCCAGCAGACCGATGTTCCCATGATGCTGGTGGTGCTGCGCAAGGGAACGGCCGCGGCACATTATGTCATGGGCGGCCCCACGGCCAATCGCCACAATGCTTTCACCCTGGGCACCGCCGCCACCGAGATCTATGTCATGCACGGGGAAACGGCCGCGGTGGCCTCCTATGCCCGGCGGCTGGTCAAGGAAGACGACGCCGGTCGGCCCCTGGAGCCCGTGGTGGACAAGATGAACGAGCTGGCCCAGGCCTACCATGACAAATCGAGGCCCCTGTTCTGCGCCCGCACCGGTCTCGTGGATGAAATCGTCGCACTCAAGGATCTGCGTCGCTACCTGATGGCCTTTGCCGGGGCCGTGTATCAGAATCCGAAGTCGATCTGCCCCCAACATCAGATGATCTTGCCACGTATCATCCGGGGATAGGCGGTTATTCATACCACCACAGAGGCTGTACTGAGCACCCATTGAAAACGCGATCATGCTCCTACTTTCGAGATTTTCATCTGTCAGAAAGGCATGCGCGATAAAGGCCTCGCCAACAGCAAGACAAACAAAGAACAAACGGTCTTCTTTGGTGCCGCGGCATATATCCCAGGTTTCTTGGAATACAACACCTCCTCTATGGATCGTGATCTGGCCGAAGTCTGTGAACAGTATTTCACGGGAGGGTTCAAGCAGAAGGGCAGCTTCCTCAGGACCCGACAGGTCGGCAGGCGCACCAATGGTCCTCCTGGACCGTCTAAGAAGAAAGAGCAGCGCTCTGGTTCGTTCGGAGGCTTTAAGCGATGGAGTTGGTATTCCTTGGTACGGGCGCCGGTTGCGGGGTGCCCACCTTCTACTGTGGATGTGAGGTCTGCCAGGAGGCGGCCGGTGAACCGCGATATCAGCGAACCCGATCGGCCATCGCTCTCACGGGAAAGGAGAATATCCTCTTCGACGCTCCGCCCGAACTCGCTTCCCAGCTTCACAGGGAGCGTATCGATGCAATAGACCAGTTGACGTATCTATCGATGCACTACAGCACACCCGTGACGAGCAGGAAGATAGAAGAGATCATCGAGCCCTATAAGGGAAAAGTCCTTCTGGCTCACGACGGCTTGCGATTACAGATATGAGAGGGAATCCTAAGGGGGAAGAGGGGGCCCCGTCCCCACTTACGTGCGGACAAGCTTCGCGGGTGATGACGCCATGTTCATGGGCATCCCGGTCGAGGTGCTGCCTTTGGTGATCGAAGGTCTTGAGCACCTCGGGAAGAAGCGATCCCCGATGCACGGTCGAGGGTCTATTTGCCTCCAATGATCTGAGTGCCGGTACAAGAATGCCTGAACTCTTCGAGACTATTGAGATTAACGGCCTTGAATTGAAGAACCGCTTTGTCCGGTCCGCTACCTGGATGGGCTTGGCCGGGGACGATGGTCGATGCACCGACAAGCTCGTGGAGAAGATCGTCGAGTTGGCAGAGGGTGGAGTGGGTCTAGTCATCGCGGGCCATGCATTTGTCGAGGAAAGGGGCAGGGCAGGACCCTGGCAACTCGGAATCGACAGAGACGAGTTGGTGCCGGCACTCCGGGATCTGACGGAAGCCGTCCACGTTCGCGAGGGACGAATCATGGCCCAGCTTGCGCACTCCGGCATTTTCGGAGATCCAGGACTGACGGGAAAGACCCCGCTTGGCCCCTCGCCGAGTGACTTTGTCCCCTATGCGGTAGAAGAGATGACATCCAGGGATGTTGAAGGTGTCGTGGAAGCCTTTGGCAGGGCCGCGGAAAGGGCGAAGGAGGCCGGTTTTGACGGTGTTCAGATTCACGCGGCTCACGGGTATCTGCTCAGCCAATTCCTATCTCCGGCCTTCAACAAACGAGAGGATGCTTGCGGCGGAAGCATCGAAAACCGGGCCTCCATCGTGATGGAAGTTCTTCACAGGATAAGAGCGGGTGTGGGAAAGAACTACCCGGTCTTCATCAAGATCAACTCGAGAGATTTCCTCGAAGGGGGGCTCGATCTGGAGGATTCGTCGG
>JANQFG010000222.1 GCA_028277985.1 bacterium
CCGACCCTTCCGTGCGCCCCATCACCACATCACGAATGCCGGGCTCATCGGGGGAGGGGCCCTGCCGCGGCCCGGCGAGATCAGCCTGGCCCACAACGGTGTCCTCTTTCTTGACGAGCTCCCGGAGTTCCGTCGCCAGGCACTCGAGCAGCTTCGCCAACCCCTTGAAGAAGGGAATCTCACGGTGGCCCGTTCCGGCGTCTCTGCAGGGTTCCCGTCACGAGTTCTCTTCGTCAGCGCAATGAACCCGTGCCCGTGCGGATTCCTCGGAGACCGGGACCAGAGCTGCACCTGCAAGGAGGCGGACATACAGAGATACCTGGGCCGCCTGAGCGGGCCGCTGGTCGACCGAATCGACCTGCACGTGGAGGTTGCTAGGGTTCCCTACAAGGACCTCACGCACCGGGGACCTTCCGAGATCTCCTCCGCCATGCTTCGAGATCAGGTCATCAAGGCTCGCAGCATTCAGGAAGAGCGATTCCAGGGAATGGAAATGCGATGCAACGCGCGGATGGGGGCGAGCGAGGTAGCCCGACTCTGCCCGACCGAGCCGAAAGGCGCGCGCCTTCTGGAAGCGGCTTTCGACCGGCTAGGCCTGAGCGCCCGTGCCTACCACCGTATTCTCAAGGTCAGCCGAACCATCGCGGATCTGGAGGGATCGTCCCGCATCCTTACATCGCACATCGCAGAGGCGATCCAGTACCGGATCCTGGACCGGTACGGACGGCAATCGATCATCGGCGGAATGGCCGACCATCTTCACTAGCAAACACAAAGCAAGGAGGTGTTCCATGAAGGATGTGTTCACGATCGTCGAGAAGGAGGGCTGGGACAAGTCGGTCTGGCTCAGGGTAGGTGCTGCCTTCGAGAATCGAGATGGCTCATTGACCCTGTTTCTGGATGCCTTTCCCGTGAACGGAAAGCTCCACGTTCGGGAACGAAAGGCGAAGCAGAACGCTTCGTCCGGGGAGGCGTCCCAAACCGACCTCGAATAGACTCATTGGAGGTTAGGGCAACGGCCCGTACCGACTTGATCCCCTGGCTTCTTCCGTCCGCCGCATGAAACCCTTGTTCAACCGCTCGATCCTGTTTGTGGTCGGCGTCAAGGAAGATGGCCCTCCACTTCTTAGTGAGGCTTTGCCTGGCAGCGATCGGGAAGCTACCCGTCGCCGGTCCCGCCCTTCGCCTGCGCGCTCAGCGCCTGGAAG
>JANQFG010000224.1 GCA_028277985.1 bacterium
CCTGCACGCCGGGCAACGAGGGGAAATGGTTTGCCGCGGCCAAGTCGGCAGGTCTATACGATGAAGCGATCGAACTGGCCAATCGCACCCCCTGTGATCCCAGGACCCTCACCCGGGCAGCCCGGGACATGGTCGAAACCGATCCACGTTTTGCCGTTGAGGCCGGAGTGGCGGCACTGCGGTGGCTTGTGGAGGGCTACGGTTATGAGATCACCGGTGCGGACGTTCGGGCTGCCTATGATCACACCATGAAGGCCGCCGAGAATGAGGGCTGCGAATCTGAAACCTTCGAACGTATCCGCGAACTGGTTGCGGGTGAGACCTGTGGAGAGCGTTTCGTCACCAGGATCATAGGACGTGAGTTTGGCTTGAAATAGATTCAAGGAGGTGGGTGGATTCCGGTCATTCCGATGTGCGCTTCAACCTCATGTCGAAGGTCACCAGAGGAATCCCGAGGCTCCTGCTCACGAAGAGGTAGCAGGCATCGTAGGCGGTGAGGTCCTCGTCCAGGGCCAGCTCGGCTACGGCCCGGAAATCCACTTCCACCCACTCTATGTCCAGGTCGTAGGCCAGGGCCAGGGCATCCAGTATGAGTCGCTTCTTTCTTGGTCGCCTCGAAGCCTTCTTCACGGCAACCTGGGCAAGCTCATAGCGCATGAGGAACGGGGCGAAGAGTGCCCGGTCCCCGAGAAGCCTCTCCGCCTCTTCACTTCCGGGCTCACCGAAGACAAGGGCGGCTATCACGGAGGCATCGACAACCCTAGCCTCCATCACGAATTTCCCGGATCATGTCCAGGGCCTCACCAGGTGTCTGCAGACCGAGTTCGGCAATCTCTTTCCTGAGATCCCGGACGCTCCGTCTTCTGGGTTTCACGGCCTCCTCCAGCAAGGCCAGGAGTTCACCCTGCAGGGACCTGTGGTGCCTGGCCGCTCTATCTTTGAGTCGGGCCACGATCTCCTCCGGCACGTTCTTGATCGACAGGCTTACCGGCATCGTATAGGCTCCTTTCTGGCGCCATTCTGATTCTGATATGGCTTCAATTTAGCACCACGGGTGTGTTGCGTCAAGGCCTCGCATTGGATCGCCCTCTGTCTCTACCTCCTCTCTGCCAGGTGAGCCTCGATCTCGGCTGTGAACGCTTTGCCATACCGGTCGAGCTTCCGATCGCCCACACCGTGTATCATTCTCATGGCCTCCGGGGTCACAGGCAACCGGCAGGCCATCTCTCGAAGGGTCCTGTCCGAAAAAATGATGTACGGAGGGACGCCCTGTTTCTGTGCGAGGCTCTTGCGCAGGGCCCTGAGCCTTTCGAACAGAAGCGGGTCATAGGCTCCGGTTTCCGCAGTGCGCCCCAGGGCGGGGTCTCTCTTTTCGGGGGGTTGCTTCTCTTCTCGCTTGATACCCTGCACTTCCTGTTTTCCGGTGAGCACCTGCAGGCCCTGTTCGGTGAGCTTGATTACGGGATACCTGGACCCGTCCTGCTCGATGATTCCCTGCGCGAGAAGCTCGTCCACCAGGAAGTGCCAGTGTCTCCGGTCCCTGTGGCTGCCTGCGCCGTAGGTCTTGATCCCGTCGTGTCCCATCCGGCGTATTCGCTCGGTGTCCGCACCGGTCACGACTTCGATGATGTGCCGGATGCCGAATCGTTGGCCGGTTCGGGCCATGGCCGACATCAGGATCTGAGCGTCGGTGGTGAGGTCGACCGTTTCCGCCCGGTGCAGACAGACATCGCAGGTCCGGCAGTTCTCTTCCGGATAGGATTCCTGAAAATACCCGAGAAGCTGCCTGCGTCTGCACACGTGATGGGATGCGTACCCGACCATCCGGTTCAGCTTTTCCGAGGCGACCGTGCGTTCGGTGTCATCCTCAATCTTGTCGATGAAGTAGCGGATCTTCGGGTAGTCCCCACGCCCGAAAAAGAGGAGGCAGTCGGCCGGTTCCCCGTCGCGCCCAGCGCGGCCGGTTTCCTGGTAGTAGCTCTCGATGTTCTTGGGAAGGTCGGCATGAATGACGAATCGCACGTTTGACTTGTCAATGCCCATGCCAAATGCGATGGTCGCCACGATGATCGTTGCCTCGTCCCGGTTGAACGCCTCCTGGTTCCGTTTCCTTTCGTCCGTCTCCATGCCTGCGTGGTATGGCAGGGCGCGGAAACCCTGGTCCGCCAGGGTCTCGGCCAGATTCACGACCGACTCCCGCGTGGTCCGGTAGATGATGCCGGGGTCTCGAGGGTGCTCTGCGAGGAACCGGATGATCTGGCGTTCCACCTTTTCCTTGCGATGAACCTGGTAGATGAGATTCGGCCGGTTGAAGGAGGCACGAACCTTGTAGGGCGACCGGAGTCCCAGCCTGTTGATGATGTCTTCCTGCACCTTCATGGTGGCGGTTGCGGTAAAGGCCGCCACCGGTACTTCAGGGAAGGAGCGAGTGATACCGGAGAGGCCCAGGTAATCGGGCCGGAAGTCGTGCCCCCATTCCGAGATGCAATGGGCTTCGTCCACGGCAAACAGGGAAATCGGAATCCCTCTCAGGGTGTCCGGAAAGCCGTGGATCGCAAACCGTTCCGGTGCGATGTAGAGAAGGTCCAGACGGCTCTCCTTTAGCTCCCGGTACACTCTCGTCTTTTCGTCATGCGTCAGGGAGCTGTTCAGAAAGGCCGCTGAAATCCCGTTTTCCCGGGCCCCGTCCACCTGGTCCTTCATCAGGGAGATGAGCGGGCTGATGACAACGGCGGTGCCCGGGAGCAGGGTCGCGGGCAGCTGATAGCAGAGCGACTTGCCGCCGCCAGTGGGCATGACGGCAAAGACGTCACGCTTTTCCAGGATATGGGAGACGATCGCCTCCTGGTTGGGCCGGAAGTCCTGGAACCCGAAGACCTCTTTCAGCGTTTCAAGCATGCCCCGATCTCTCCTCCGCTCCTTGAGGTCTGGGGTCGGATCGTACGGAAGTACATCCGGGTCCAAACCTCAAGAATCCGTGCTTGCGCCACTCGCAGCAGAAATGGTCCAAGCACCCGAAGCCACTGGATTCCCGCCTCCGCGGGAATGACGGAGAGGCGGAGACTCTCCGTCTTTGGACACCCAATCTGTGCATGAAACGGAGAGGATCAAACAGCAGGGTTGCATGCGGGACACCTCAGCAAGCCCTGTGCCATGATGTTCTCGAGTGCTTCCAGCCTCATGTTACGATTGTTGCCGGGCGATACGAGATCAGGAGACAGGCCTTTTGCCCATGCTTACCTGGGGGAGACGGAGCCCAGGTAGTCCGGGCATTGAAAACAAACGTACACGGCTGCCGCCGACGTTCGGGCACGGGCACGCACACGGGTATGGTGCCCGGGCCAGGGGAGGGCGCCTACTGTGTGAAGAACATGCTCAGCACTTCGGCGATCATGGCCGGCTTCTCGTCGCCTTCGATCTCGATGGTGTGGGTCGTTGTTACGAGGATCCTGCCCCCCTTCTTCTCCACCACCTCTGAGAGAACGATTCGATCCCGGATCTTGGCGTCCGATTTCACGGGGTTGATGAGCCGAAGCTTGTTGATCCCATAGTTGATCGCCATCATCGTGCCTTCCGGCAGGACAGCGTAATCTGCGGAGAAATGGGGCAGAAGGGAAATCGTGAGATATCCATGGGCGATGGTCTGGCCGAAGGGGCCCTGGGCCGCTTTTTCCTTGTCCACATGGATCCACTGATGGTCCTCAGTGCACTCGGCGAACTTGTCGATTCGGTCCTGGTCCATCTGAAACCAGTCTGTCACACCCAGTTCCTGGCCTACTTTTTCCAGCATCTTCTCCACGGGCATCACTTCAACAGCCATCGCAATCTCCTTTTCTTGTTCTTATGCTTTCACCATATCTACGCCCATATCGTAGGCGGACAGATTCACTTTGACCTTGTCGGGCGACATGTCCCGGGACACGGACGCCTCGAAGTCCTGCCTGTCGATCGGCAGGGCGCCGGTGCCCCCCAGGGCGCCGATCATCATGATATTCCCGAAGATCGGGTTGCCCAGCTTGATCGCCGCGTTCGTGGCGTCCAGGAACCAGGCCTTGTCCGAGAGATCACGGACCCACGTCTCGAGATCTTCCAGTGTGGGATAGTTGAGCTCACCACAGATGACGCCGACCGAATGGATCGGCCGTGTGTTGCAGAGAACCTGGACATTCGGGTTGCCGTAGTTGCCCAGGACGCGCACCGCCTCGGTAGGCTCCAGGGCGAGGATCATATGGGCCCTGCCCTTGGGGATCTGGGGGGACCAGCTCGAATCCGCCGAGATCCGGATGTGGCTCATGACCGAGCCTCCCCGCTGGGAAGCCCCGAAGGTGTCCCCGATCGTCACGTGATATCCCTTGCCGGTGAGCATGCCGCCCAGGACCCTGGAGGCGAGCACATTGCCCTGTCCGCCCACACCGGCGATGATCAGATTGTACGGGTCGCTTGTGAGTTTTCCGTTTTCCATGGCTCTCAAGCAGCCTCCTTTCTCTGGATCGCCCCGGAGGGGCAGATGGATGCGCACACGCCGCAGCCCGTGCAGATCACTTCATCTAGCTTGGCCGCTTGCTTCTCGTGGTCCCAGACGAGACCGGGACAACGGAATACCCGGGTGCACAACCGGTTGCATCCGCAGTTCTCGCCCACGCAGACCTCCTGGTCCAGGGCCATGTCGAAGAGCTTCTTGCCCTTCTTTTCCGGGCTCAGTGCACAGATCTGCCGGAGCACCAGAACCTTGACCCCCTTCTTGTCCTGCAGAAGATCGAGAAGGGTCGCCTGGGTGGTTTCGATGTCAAAGGGGTCGGCGACCTCCACCCGTGCGCCTATGGCCCGGCAGACCTCTGCCGGATCGATGGCAGGGGCCTCCTGCCCGAGCGCGTCCGTGGTCAGTCCCGGGTGGGATTGAAACCCGGTCATGCCGGTGCCGCTGTTGTCCAGGAGCACCATGGTGATGTCCGACTTGTGGTGGACCGCGTTGATCAGGGCCGGGATGGCCGAATGGAAGAAGGTCGAGTCACCGCAGACCGACAGGACCGGCTGGTCCATGCCGAACTGGGCGAGCTTCCCAAAACCGCTGGCCACGCCGGTTCCGGACCCCATGGCGTGGATGGTCTTCAGGGTGCTGAAGCCTGCGGGAAGGACGGCCATGGTGTAGCATCCGATGTCCCCGCACACAAATCCCTCGCGGTTGTCCAGCTCGAGGGTGTTGTGGATCGACCAGAAGGAGGCCCGGTGAGGGCACCCCGGACAGAAGGTGAGCTCCCGGTTCGGTGCGCCCACGAAACCCGCATCCTGGGTGCGCTTGGTGTAGTCCTCGGGAACCGTCTCTGCTTCCACGCCCAGGATCTTCGAGAGAGCGGCAACCACGTGGTCCGGGTTCAGCTCGCCTACCATCGGGAGGCTGCCGTCCCGTTTGCCGAAGAAGGTCTTGGCTCCGATCTCCGCGCCGGTCTCGGCCGCCAGAATCTTTACCTGATCCTCCAGGAAGCAGATCACTTCCTCCACGATCAGGATCTTGTCCGTCGATGCCATGTGTTTGCCCACGAGCTTCGGTGGAATCGGCCATGTGGTGCCCAGCTTCAGAAGCCCCACCCGGTCCTCGACACCGAGGATCTGGATCGCCTCCTTGCTGTAGAGGTTGCAGGCCGAGCTCGTGATGATGAGCAGCTCGGGCTTCTCCGGCCCTGCGTAGGTATTGAAGGGAGATTCTTCGAACAGGGCTTCCGCCTGTTTGAGCTTCGCATGCTGCTGGCCGTGCTTGTAATCCACGGGCGCACTCATGACGGTGCCCTCGTTCGGGTCCAGGATGAACCCGTCGCATTTGAAGGCGGCCTCAGGCTCTTCCTCGGGAAGCTCTCCAAACGTGACGTCACCGCTGGCATGGGAAAGGCGGGTCACGCTTCGCATCATCACGAGCGACTGAAGCTCCTCGGAGAGCTCGAAGGCCCACTTGACCATGTCCTTCGCCTCCTGGAAGTCGCCGGGCTCGAGCAGCGGAACCTCCACGAGCCGCGCGAAGTGACGGGACTCTCCTTCGTTGATGCTCGAAAGCGCGCCGGGATCATCACAGGGGATGAGCACCATGCCTCCACGCGTACCCGAGCCTGCCAGGTGCAGCAGGAAGTCGGAGGCCACGTTCACGCCGTTCTGCTTCATCACGGCCAGGCCGCGCAGGCCGGCAAACGATGCCGCCGCGGCAACCTCCAGCGCGATCTTCTCGTTCGTGGACCATTCCACATACACGTTCCTGGCCTCACCGGTTCGGGCCAGGGTCTCGATGATCTCGGAGGAAGGCGTGCCCGGATATCCTGCCGCCACGCTCACCCCGGCTTCGAGGGCCCCCCGGGCGATTGCTTCGTTGCCCATCAGCAAGTACCGGGATCCCGGTTCCCCTTCGACAAGATGTGACATGTTACCTCCTATGCTGAAGCCTTCATGATTCTATTCCAGGATCTTGTTCAAGACCTCGTCCTGTATTCTCAGGGCAGACCGGCTTCCATCGTCATCCGCATTGAGCACCCGTCTGTCCTTTGCGCGGGCCAGGGCCCTCTTCTTCTTGTTCATCGAGGCCGTCCGAAGCTGGCTCAGATTCTTCTCCGGCATCGGCTCCGTTACCAGAACGCCGGCCTTCGAGGCCTCCTCCACCAGCTCACGTCCCTTGTCCGTGCGGACGATCAGGGTGTTCCATTCCGGCTTTCCCTCCATGACCCCCACCGAGACATCGGCCCATTCAGAGGTCATGTCCGGGCAGATCTGGCATCCGGTGGGAACCAGCGGTCGGATCTCATCCAGCGGGATCTCCACCTTGCCCTGGCCGGTGTCGATCACCAGCAGCTCGGAGGGGGGTGGAGGCATGTCCATTTTGCGGATCCCGCTCGCGTCCAGTCGATCCGCCAAGAGGGCTGTGAGCTTTCTCGTGTCCACCGCCCAGGTGCAGAACAGGCCTACCACCAGCCCCACCGCGTCGGTGAAACCCTCCTTGTCCAGCGGATTCAGACGCATTTGTGCGACGGCCATGACCTGACAGGGCGTTCCGACGACCCCAACGCTCTTGAAGCCGTCGCGCCTGCCCTGGTTCAAGGCAGCCAGCGTCGGGGCGGCCGTGAATTTGGAGGAGGCGCACTTCAGGACTTCTTCCGGGTCCGTGACCAGCCGGGGGACAGGAATCAGGTCCTCCCGGTCCGTCAGGGCGGCTGCATCGATCCGGCCGGTCTTCAAGGCGAAAGACATGAGCGCGCTGACCGTGCCTCCGGCCTGGACAGGCCCGGCCTGTGCCTTTTCGCCTGCGCGGGAAGCCAGCACCTCCAGAACGCTTCCCAGGTCGCTTCCGTCGTAGGGCTGCCCAAGGAGACTGGAAGAGACCGCGTCCAGGTCGAACTCGGCTTTCGGGCAGTAGGCAAAGCATTGACCCTGGGTCAAGGTGCAGGGGAAGAGCATGGCGGTCTTGCCGTGGTAGCTCTTGAAATACGGGCACAGGTTCACACAAGCCCCACACCCGATGCAGAAATCCCTTTTCAGGACATCTTCAACCAGCTCGTTGGGTCCAAAGACCTCCATTATCGGCAACCTCCTATGCTTCTCTGTGGGGGATGAAAACAGGGAATGATTATTCAAGGCCTAATAGTATATCGAATGCCGGCCGGGTTTGAAAGGCCGAACAGCACCAAACACTTGGAATCCTGGAAAGAAAGGCGGTCCGAGCCAGGAAGTGTGGCCCGAGAAAATGGTAGTTTCGGCCTATTGTTTTGCCGCCGATCTTCCGCTAAATCCGGGCGGGACGATCGGCAATCCAATGCTTAAATTAGGAGAGAAGGAAAGAAAAGGTGTTCATCTATGAAGTGGCAAAATGACATATCAGTGCGAGGCAGGAATCAAGGAGAACACAAAATGAACACGCTAGAGAAAATTGATCGGAAACGAAACTACAAGGCGCTTGCGCTGGTGATCATGCTGAGCGCTTTCGTGATGGGCTGCAACGAAGGCTACATCGGACCGGATGGCGCGCCGTTGCTGTACTATCTGCCTCCGGAGAATCTGCTCGAGATCGTGGAAGAGCCGGACCCGAACATTCGTCTCATCGACGTTAGGCCGGCCTTTTCGTTTGAACAGTTTCATATCCCTACAGCGGAGAACTATCCTTCCGCCGAGATTGCCGACAGGCTGGACGAGCTGCCGGAGGACCAGTGTTACATCGTCATGTGCGAGACCGGGCCGCGTGCACAAGCGGTCATCGAGAATGTGCTCGAGCCGAATGGCTACAGATGCTTCATGAACTACGGGGCATCCATCCGGTGGCCCTACGGTTTCGTTACCGGACCGTAGCCGGGAGCACTCTAGCCAGGCTCTACGATTGCCACATCGTCAAGCAAACGGGGGAAGGGATCAAGACAACCGTCATCACCTTCCCCCTTGGGAACGATGGAAACAGCCGTTCCATCCCCTTCCAGACCCTCCGTCGTGAAACCTAATCCGAAAAGACATGCATCCAAAGCGACAGACCGGTAGAAGAAGGTTGCTGTCGATACGGAAATTCGAGTGGGTCGTCCAACCGGACCGATTCAGGACGAGCCTTGTGACGCGGAGGGATACGAAATGTCTCAGAGCAGGGAAAAGAACAGGGGATTGGGCATACTACTTGGCGTAGTCCTTCTTTGCAGCACCGGCCTCATCGGTTGCTTCGAGGGATACACAGGGGCGGATGGCGATATGCTTCTGGCCTACCTGGACCCGCCCGATCTGTTGGTGCTGACTCAAAACCCTGACCCGGACATATGGCTCATCGACGTTCGATCCTCCGGAGAGTACCTGGCCGGACACATTCCGACAGCCCTTTCCTAC
This sequence comes from bacterium, assembly GCA_028277985.1. Lineage (GTDB taxonomy): Bacteria > Desulfobacterota > DSWW01 > DSWW01 > DSWW01 > S015-6. The sequence goes on from JANQFG010000224.1 coordinate 8,833, forward strand.
CCGTCGAGTGAAATTGCGTCCAGACTGACCGAACTTCCGCTCACCCAGTACCTGATCGTAAACTGCCAGACCGGTATTCTGGCTCAATCCGTGATTACCGGCGTGCTGGAGCCGAACGGCTATACCCGGTTCATGAACTGGGGCGGCATCACCCGTTGGCCTTATGCCCTGGAACCCGGCCCCTAGCAAACCTGGTCGCCCGAAAACGGCCATCTGCAGAAGCCTGAACGTAAATGGTCCGTCCTTTTCGTCCCAGAGTTGAAGTCGCCAAGAAGAGCCATGACGGGGCTGAACCGAACATAGCAGGTCAGTCCAGGGAACTCTGCAATTCGTGCTCAATTCTTCGGCAGTTCTTCATGTTCTTTGCTGAGGATATGAATTTCCACCCGGCGGTTCTCGAGGAATCTTCTTAGCTCATTCCCTCCGTATATGGGCAAACGCTTTCCGAAGGTTGCCGTAAGTATAAGATCCTTCGAGAACCTATTCGGTTGTAGGTGAGCCAGGATGGACCTTTCAACCGCCCTTGCTCGCTTGTCACCCACTTTGTCAAACGATCTATCCATCTCCTTGTCGGTGTGCCCTTCGATCAACACGATGAAATCTTTGCCCTTGTTTTCGTTTATAAGGGCCGCGGCTTTTGTGACAATAGGATTTCTCGGATCATGCCGATCCGAACGTGGGGCAAAAGCTATCTGGCATTTATCGTTACAGCAAACTCGTTCTTTGTGATAGGTTGATGCGCTCTTGATCTTCAGCAAATCTACAGAAACCTGCCCCCTTAGTTTCGTTGATACACGCTTGCTTTGAACGAATGCTTCCTCTCCGTTCGATTCAACAATGGCGAAGACCCTGTAGTGCGTGTGAATCGCCAGGCCAGTTATCTCGTACTCGCCACTGTCATCGGCAATCGTTCCTATGCCGCGCGGAATAATCTTGAAGAGAAGCTTGTTAAGAAGATGAGGCGCTCGATCATCTATAACGGCAATGATCTTCGCGTTCTGCGGAGCCTTTCCTCTTATGTAAGGCCAGTCCGTGAAGATGATAGCGTTGAAAAGGGCCAGAAGGAAACCAAGTATACCCGCAAGGGCTGCTCCCATGCTCAACGAAAAGTATAACCTGTTCACTATTGCATCCATGACTCGGCGTCCTGTATCGAGAATTATGAAGATGAGGCGCCAAAATAACAGGCAATCATCTGGAACCTTTTGTTGAGAATCTGAAAGCTGCTCTTTGGTGTTCTCCCGCTCCTAAGCTTGGGTTTGTGTGGATGTCCTCTCACAGATCATGATGCGCTTGTCTTCCAAGTGCTGTTCTACGCTGTCTCTGTGGGAAGGTGAATTATCTTCTTCCCATCTCGCGCAATGGTGATGACGCGCAGTTCTTTCTCCAGTCCCACAATCCTATGCTGTTCCTCCTGATCCTTGTATTCAACTTGAATCAACAATCGAAAATCCTCCTTCCTGACTGGAAGGGGGTGAAAAGACCTCTTGGGGGCAAACGCATTCGGCAACGAGACAAGGAGGATATTTCCTGCAAGTTTTTCCTGTATGACTTTCTCTGCAAGTCTGCCATCCTCCTTGCTGCCGAATTCCATCATCGGCCTGTCGGTAGGTGAGTCAATGTAGGTAACAATGTGAATGGAGGCGTTTACTCTTTTTACGCAGAATTGAAGGAACTGAAGCACCTCCTCACCCCCGATTCCGTTCTTGTCGGTATGCAGAGATCCAGGAAGAAGGATCGTCGGATACCTTTCTGATGCTTGCCTCGCCGTTGCTATGGAAGTCGTATAGAAGGTGGTATCTTCGCGGAAGATCTCATGCGCATGCCTTATCAACTCTTGGTACAGCAGGGACCCACCTGCGAGGAGTATACTTGTAGAATTCGAGAAGATTCCTTTCAATTCTCCTCGAAGCTCGCCGATGATTCTCCTATAGGTTCTCTTTGACAGAGCGTCCGCTTCGATGACATTGGGAAGAACACCGTCCCAAGCTTCCGCACCTCCATACGCTTTCCTGCAAACGCCCTGTTTTTCGAGAAGAGAGAGGTCAGACCGAGCAGTTTGCGCAGAAACTCCGAATCTCCGGCGTATTGAATCCACTGAAATGAAGCGCGTCCGGCCCAATTCTCCCTTGATGTAGTTGATGCGTTGAATCTTATTACTCGCTTTCTTCTCCCTGCTACGGCTAGTTGCCATCACTTCTTCGTCTTTTCTTTTCGGTTTGAATTGTTTTTACCAATAGGGACATCAATATATAGTGGTTGTAACAAATAATTACACAAGATATTGTGTTTAATGCTATCAACGGGTTATATGCGACAAAGTCTAGATCCAAAATAACAGAAATATGGGGGTAAAAGCAAGGATTTTTTTCTTCGTTTCCCCCGAAAAACATAGCCATATTAGCGGGTTACACAAAGAAAAAAAGCCCTTCCATCTTTTATACTTATCGCTTGGTCCTTAACACTTAACTTCAATTGCGGGTGGTATTTCCGTCAGCGCTTTTCTGCTCGGATTTCTGGCTCGGGCGAAACGAAGGGATGCCCATGATTCCCTGCATTCCTCTTTCCCGAGGTCATCCTACCTTCGAAATATAATATTCTTTTTAACCTCATACTCATAACCTTTTGAAAACAATGGATTTATTCAGAAAATGAGCTTCTGGATAGGGTGGATGGATGGATGAGAACATCCTATATTTGATCAAGCAGCTGCATTCCGGGGAGGTAGGGCCAACGGAAGAAGGACTCTCTGCGAGATGATCGGTACATTATCAGGGGGGATTCTACACGAGAAACACAAGGAACGCGGTAACGGTGTCGAAGCCCTTCTCCTCGCACCAGACGGGTATCTGAGTAGATGGCCCTCCACTTCTTAGTGAGGCTTTGCCTGGCAGCGATCGGGAAGCTACCCGTCGCCGGTCCCGCCCTTCGCCTGCGCGCTCAGCGCCTGGAAG
>JANQFG010000053.1 GCA_028277985.1 bacterium
CGAGAGCAACTCGCCCTGGAGTTTCCCGTTACTTCCTGTAATGAAGAAGAACGGGAAGATCCGGTGGGTCACGGACCTGCGCCGGCTGAATGCCATCACCATCAAGGATTCCTTCCCGTTACCCAACATCAACCATCAGCTGAGCACCCTGCAGAATGCCAAGGTGTTCAGCAGCGTGGACGGGTGCGGCGCCTACACCTCCGTGGCCATCAGGGAGGACGACCGCAAGAAGGCGGCCTTCTCCACCCCCTGGGGACACTTTGAATATTCGCGGTTGTGTTACGGATTATGCAACGCGCCGGCCACGTACAGCAGGCTCATGCAAAAGGCATTGGAAGGACTGGGGCCCGACGTCTGCCAGGTCTACCTGGACGACACGATCGTGGCCACCCACACCGTGGAGAAGCACTTCGAGAACCTCGAGCGCGTCCTCGAGGCCTACACCAAGGCCGGGCTGCGACTGCAACCTGAAAAATGCCACCTTTTCCGGTCCGAAATTGACTATCTCGGCCACCACGTGTCGACGCAGGGGATCTCCACGCAGGAGCAGCACGTCAAGGAGATCAGGGACTGGCCCCTGCCCAAAACCAAGGAGGAACTGTTTACCTTCCTGGGAAAAGCGGGATATTATCGAAGGTACGTGCCCCAGTACGCGAGTATCGCGTCTCCCCTGACAGACATGACCTCGTCCACCCGGCATGCCGAGTTCCACGACACCCAGGGGAACCTCCGGCACTCCGACGAGAGCCGCAAGGCCTTCGAGGAGCTCAAGAAAAGGCTCTGCAGTGCCCCAGTCCTGGCATATCCGAGGTTCGACAGCAAGCACCCTTTCGTGCTCGACTGCGACTGGAGCCAGGAGCCTGGTGGACTAGGCGGGGTACTCTCCCAGGTTCAGGACGACGGTCAAGAACATCCCATCCTATTCGGCAGTCGCAAACTAGCCCCCAGCGAACGGAACTATTCCTCAAATAAAGGAGAGATCCTAGCGATTGTGCACTTCTGCGACGAATGGAGATACTATCTCATGGGCAGGCCGTTCGTGGTGAGAACGGACCACGCGGCACTGAGGTGGTTGACCACCATGACGCCGCCGTCCGGGATGGTGGCGCGCTGGGTCGCCTTGCTGAGCTGCTTCGATTTTCGGGTCGAGTGCAGGAAAGGCCGGAGCCATGGAAATGCGGATGCGCTGTCTTGCATAACTCACAACCGCGCTGCTACTGACCGCGAAGAGGCACTGGCCGCTGCCGAAGGCGGAGGTCACGATGTGCTGAGACGGATGCGCCAGACGCTCGCCGAGTGCGACGAGGAGACCGAACCCCGGATTGCCGCCATGGTCGTCGGCGCCGCCGACCTGGGAGAACCAGAGGCGGCTCCAGTGGGACACCTGGGCGGCGACAGCCGAGGGCGGCAGTGACTCATACAAGCGCAGAAGGAGGACGACGTCCTGAGCACGGTCTGGAAGATCGTTCGGGAGGGCTACGAGTGCTCCCCCGAGGAGCTGAGGACCGCAGACCCCTATCTGCTCCGCTACTGGCAGCTACGCCAGGTCCTCCGCGCCGATCCTGATGGAGGCCTGTACCGCGAAGGCGTCCAGGGAGAGAAATACGAGGGGCACCGCACCCTCGTTCCCAAGTCCATGCTCAAGGAGATCATCACTCATTGCCACGCGGCCTC
>JANQFG010000071.1 GCA_028277985.1 bacterium
CCGCCGAAAGGTTGCGTGCAGCGCATGACAGCAGCTGACAGACAACAGCTGAAGCAACGGCTACATGTAAACATCGAAGACGCCAAGATGCGGGAAGAACTCCTGGAGCTGCTCCTCGACTACAACGACGTCCTCTCCAAGGACAAGTTCGACCTGGGGTCGAGCGACGTCGTCAAGCACTCCATTCGCATGCTGCACAACACACCCATCCACAGCAAACAGTTCCGAATCCCCTTCGAGCACGAGGCCGTCATCAGGGAGTACGTCACGGAGCTACTGAAGAAGGGCGCCATCGAGAAATCCAAGAGCCCCTACAACAGCCCAATCTTCTGTGTTCCCAAGAAGCTGCCGACCAACGCACCGCCGGGGGCGACCCCAGGATGGAGGCCCGTCATTGACTTCAGGCGGGTCAACGCCGCCAGCATCCCCGACCGGTACAACATCCTCGAAACCAAAGAAGCCCTAGATCTCGTGGGCCGAGCGCAAGCGAAGGTCTTCAGCTCGATTGATCTCACGGCAGGGTTCTGGCAACAGGACCTCGAGAAGGAGTCGCAGGAGATCACGGCCTTCACCGTCCCCTCCATGGGGGCCAGGTACCACTGGTTGAAGTCCCCAATGGGGTTGCACGGCTCCCCGAGCTCCTTCAGCAGGCTGATGCACTGGGTCCTACGGGACATCCAAGGCGTCGTCACCTACGTCGACGACTGCCTGCTCTTCGGCAAGGACTACACGCAGCACAAGCACATCCTGGAGAACGTCCTCCACCGGTTTCGCAAGTATGGCCTGAAGCTCAACTGTGACAAGTCCACGTTCGCCGCCTCCTCCGTGCAGTACCTCGGGTACACTCTTTCGGCCGAGGGAGTTAGCCCGGGGAAGGACAAGTTGGCAGCCATCAAGAATGTCACCGCGCCAGAGAACACAACACAGGTGCGGGAATTCCTGGGACTATGTAACTACTTCCGGTCCCTGGTCCCAAACTACGTGCGGACGGCAGCCCAGCTCTCCAAGCTCACCAGGAAGAGCAGCGGGTGGAAGGAGGGCACCCTGCCGCCGGAGTCGATGCAGGCCTTCAACGAAATGAAGGACCAGCTGACGCGCCCGCCGATCGTGAGCCACCCGCGGAAGGACGGCGAGCACATCCTGCAGACGGACGGGGCCACAAGGGACGAGAACAGGCCGGGCGGACTGGGGGCAGTGCTAATGCAACGACAAGATGGGGAACTGCGAGTCATCGGCTACGCA
>JANQFG010000073.1 GCA_028277985.1 bacterium
ATTAAGGAGGAGGCCTTATGAGATTCTACACCAAACAGCACAAGTATTCTTGTGGAATCGATCTTCATGCCAGGACCATGTACATGTGCATCTTAGACAATCAAGCTGACATCCTTGTCCACCGCAACCTAAGGACCGATCCCGTTCGCTTCCTCAAGACCATCCAGCCCTATCGAGACGACATCGTGGTGGCAGTCGAGTGCATCTTCACATGGTATTGGCTTGCGGACCTGTGCGAGCAAGAAAACATCCCCTTCGTCCTCGCCCACGCCCTCTACATGAAGGCCATTCACGGTGGCAAAGCCAAGAACGATCGAATCGATGCCCACAAAATCGCCTCCCTCCTTCGGGCAGGCATGATCCCTATGGCCTACGTCTATCCGCGGCGCATGCGCTCTACTCGAGACCTGCTCCGCCGTCGGAGGCACTTTATGCGAAAACGTGCCGAACTGCTCACTCACATCCAGAATACGAACAGCCAATACAACCTGCCCGAGATTGGCACAAAGATCGCTTACAAGGCCAACAGGGAAGGAATCGCCGCGCGCTTCTCCGATCCCAGTGTCCAGAAGACAATCGAATTGGACCTGGCTCTGCTCAACTATTACGATACCCTCCTTACCGAACTGGAACTCTACATCGTCCGGACCGCCAAGGCCCACGACGTCCAGGCCTTCTACCTGCTCCGTTCCGTCCCCGGCATCGGCAAAATCTTGGCCCTGCTGATCCTATATGAAGTCCATGACATTCTGCGTTTTCCGCGGGTCCAGGACTTCGTCTCCTACTGCCGCCTCGTCAAATGCGCCAAAGAATCTGCCGGAAAACCCCTGGGGCACTCCGGTAAGAAGATCGGCAATGCCCACCTCAAATGGGCTTTCTCCGAGGCTGCCGTTCTGTTCCTGCGCAAAAACCCGCAAGGCCAGAAACACTTGGCCAAACTCGAACGAAAGCACGGAAAACCAAAAGCCCTGTCCGTCCTAGCCCACAAGCTAGGGCGCACGGTCTACTACATACTCAAACGACGGACACCCTTTGATATGAAAAGATTCCTAAATACGTAACCGAGGGGAACCGGTGAGCCCATCGCCTAACTGGAACCATAAGGGCACAGCTTCTCCGATGCGTTCTCCCTGTGCGGCCTCGACCGCTTCTTCAGCATCTTCGCTCCTTGCCCGGCTCCTTCAGCGTTTGATTGGACACCCGTTCCCGCTCGGCCATATCTGCGACGTGCGAAAAGGTTGTTGCGTGTTCTGCCCCTCACCCGAACCTGGACCTAACTGGGAAAAGCCTCTCGCTTTAGCCCGCCACTTTGGAAAGGACGGTATGAGGGCACAGATGTTGTTTCTAAGCCGCAGGGGAAAAGGCCATGCCTCCCTGCTGTCGTCGGCGCTCCTGGCGTCCTCTCGTACGCTTCGACCGTCGACTATTGAGCTTCTATAAGTGTTTGGTGCAGAACACCTCCTGTACCAGAAAACGGAAATGAAGACAGGACACCGACATCTCTATCTTGCTTCGCCCCCAGCTCCAAGCGGAGAGTGTTTCTTCCTCCCCGCCACCGGACCATTTTGTCTCTTGACAAGAGGAGGCCTTATAAGTGTTAGGTGCCCCCTGTCCATATGTAGAGATTCTGCACGAGTTCGTCGCTGTGATCCCAACCTCAAAGCTTGGAATAATCATAGCGACCTTTGATATTGCTGCTTAGGTACTTTCCTTTAGAATCGGCCTGCATCAGCTCGTCGAACACCCATTCCTCGACGTTGTAGTAGGCGTAGGTTTCGCCCGACTTCAAGAAGCGAACATGCAATTCTTGGGCGGCCGGATCGTAGCCTATGGCTTCGATGTTTGAAGAATCGACATAGTGCATTTCAGGCATTGGGCACTCCTTCCCCTTCCTTGTCGTTAGTGTCGAATCGGGCCGTTGTGGATTGGGCGCGCCAATTCGTCAACGCATTCGAATACAGTGCGCCGTCCGGACGAGGGGCGGTCTGCCAGACTTCTGGCAGCGGAGGATCGTCGCCGATCGGCTTCTGTTTGGCCTTGCGCACTCGGACCCGTGACGGAATAGGCATGACCTCGCCCAGAAAGATTCCTTCCCCGGTGCGCAGCGACGGCAGTTGCTCGACGAGGCCACCTAGATCGTCCGGTACCGCTGCCCCGACCTTTGCGCGGTCGGCGGAGTTTGTGAGCCGCAACGCCAGCAAGGAACCACACTGACTTAGCACCGCACTGTCGATTTCGGAAGGGCGCTGCGTGACGAGCATCAGGCCGATACCGTATTTGCGGCCTTCCTTGGCGATCATGGAAAGCGTCCGGTGGGCGGACGTTTCGCCGCGTTCGGGAACAAAACGATGGGCCTCGTCGATCACGACTAGAAGCGGTTGCTGGCGCCCGCCGATCGCCAGGTCCTGCGCCCAGAACAGCATATCGTACACCACCCGGAGCATGGTCCCGACAATCGTCGGCAGAACTTCCGAGGGGAGGCCAGAAACATCGAAGATGGTGATCGGCTTGTCGTGCCCGACCCAATCCCTTACGAGCGAATCGAGGTCGTGTTGGACGCCGCCTTCCAGATTAGGATCATAGCCGCCGCCGGGCGTAAACAGAAATGAAAACCGGGTATCTCTAAGGCGGCTCCGCATGAGATCGAGATGACGCTCGATGTTGCGCTTCCGCTGATTCTTATAGGGTGCCTGGTTATACGGGCTAGCTGGCGGATAGCGGTCCGGCTTCAGGTGACCGGGATCGCCGACCTCTTCGGGCGGGTAGGCATCTTCGGGCTTCTGCTGGTTTCCGCTCGTGCTGAAAGTCTGGCGTTCGAACTTATCCATCTCATACCAAAGCTTCTTGATGCTGAAGGGCACGGGCGAATCCGCCGTCAGCGTCTCTGGAGGGGGTCGGATCTTAAGCTTCGACGCAGCCTCCATCTTCATATCCAGGACCTGATCGCGGATAGCTGCTTCGTGATTCGGCTGAAGGCCGCCAAGTGTGAGCTGCTGCAGCTCAAAGAAGGGGAGGGCCCAGAACGGAATCCACAGAGGCTTTTCTCCCACTTTTTCATCGGGTCGTATGCGGAACACGCGCGCCCTGCCGCCAAGTGCGGTAGCATATTCGCCGTGCGGGTCTATAACGATAGCGCGCGCGTTGGGCAGGCTGCCGTCCGAAACGGTTTCGAGCAGAACTGTGATAAGGTTGGATTTGCCGGCGCCGGTTGACCCGATAACCGCAGCATGACGGCTGACGAGACCGGGGATGCTGATATCCGCGGAGATCCCGGAAGCGGCGGCGATTTGGCCGACCGAAATCGTACCATCCTTTTCCTTGGACCAGCCATAAATGACCTTGAGGTCGTCATTGGTCACGAGATGCACTTCATCACCGACCGTGGGATACTGGCCGACGCCTCTTTCGAATTCGCCACCAAGCCCTTCGCCAAAGAGCACGATCGTCATCCATCGATAGCCGGAAAGATGGAGACGGGAATCCTTTTCGAGCACCGGCCCGAAGTCCTGCTCAGCGCTCCCAGGAGGAGCCGCGTCAGCTCCGATCTGGGTGCAGACGGCGTAGAGGCTGGTGTAGCCGAGCGGGACCCGAAAGAAACCGCCGATCTGCCCGACGCGGTAAGATTCGCCACCAATCATCACGAGCGTCGAGGGCATGTCCTCGCGCAATCGGACGCGGACGACGGCGCCCGTAACCGACGCGACCTGGCCGACGAAAGTGGGATCCGTCAGGGGCATTGCACTATCCCGCTGTCATCGCGGCTAGGAAGGCAGTGAAACTAGCAAAATCACCAATCTTCATGCGGCCGGATTTCACAACGTCACCACCCTCACCCTCTTTCTCCTCTAGCTCGTACACGACCGCCATGAAGTCACCGCTCTCGACGGGCGCCCAGGCCGCCCTGCGTCCCCCGATGATGCCGGTTTCGGGACCAACGACGATCATGTTGGGCCTCTGGACCGCGCGCTTCGCGAGATCCGTGTGATTGGCCGGTTCCTCGAATTGCAGGGTGTACACATGAGTTCGCGCTTGGTTTTCGAGCGCCCCGAAGATGAGGTTGTTCATGTGCTCGTCGCCGAAACTGAATCCGGCGATAACCAGGAGCGCGTCATCCTGCTCAAGGAAGCGGCTTAAGCGGTCAGTGAAGGCGGCGTAGGGCTGCTGCCGAGACTCGTCGTATTTCTGGAACGACGGATAGATCATCTCCCCTGCCGGATCGGGCTCTCCGCGGACCACGCGGAACCGCCCGTCCTGCTCGATGCGCCGCCACGTGACGGAGCCGTGCATCTTCCAGAGACGGGTCCAGGTGGCGCCTGGAGCAGATTCCTTCCTTCGGAGACTGTCCGGGTGAAAGAAGGGGCGGTAGCTGCCGACAAACCCGTCAAACAAGGGGATGCGCTCAGCCTCCATGCCGTGTTCGATAAGAACGTCGTAATTGACGGTGAATATCTCGACAGGATTCTGCCGCGATGTTTTCGCAAGCCACCGGCCAAGCTGCCGGTGGGGGAAGTTGCCTTCCACACGAGTGAGGTCGGGGGTGACGACTCTGGCTATTGTCTTCCGGACAGACTCTTCCAGCTTCTCGATCTCGCCCCTTTTCAGCCCGGCCAGTGTGTCGGTGTTACCGACAGCGCCCAGCATCATGCGCAGGCGTGACAAGACGTTCTCGACGTTGGGGTCCTCCTCATTCTCCTTGCAGCCCTCCTCGATCGACTCCCACGCCTGGCCGTACTTGGCCCCCAGTGAGGTAGCCTCCTCTTTTGCCATTGCCGTCAGGCCCGCGACCGAAGGTATAAGCGGCTCAGTCTTACTCTTGTCGGCAGCGGACGGGACCCGCACAGCACAGGACGTGCCCGCGCCGAAGAAAAAGGCAATCGGCTTGTCGTGTCGAGCCAGATGGTCGCGAAAGTCAGCAAGAGTCTTCTGTGCGTCATGGGCGACCTGGCCATTGCTCATGATTTGTCTCCCCGGACGGTGGGCAAAGCGCCCCTGGTATCGCCTGGCTGGGTGGCTTTCAAACTGTTGTCTTCACATCGAACCATCGTTTCCCTCGTGTGATCAAATGAAAAAGCTCAATCGCAGGCACCTAACGTTGTGGCTGAGCGGCCGGGCATGAAGCCGGCGCGCCTCTAGCCGCTGGTTAAGCCTTCCGCCACCGATCGAATCTGTCTACAAAAGCCAATGCCTTGTTGTAGCGATATTCGCGCATGAAGCCGTCAAATGCGCTTTTGTTATCCATCATTTTGTCAATGTAGTAAAGTAACCCTCCCTCAACGTCCTCGAATCTAATAAGATCAATCGAAATGAAATGTTCCAATTCCTCAAGGCAATCGAAGAAGTGGTCAAAACAATCTCGGATATATACCTCTTTACCATCCTCAAAGACGGTGTTCGTGGTTCTCAATGCGTAATAGACTTCCTGATATGTAACCGTCTCCCTGCGACTATCTGAGATCTCATATTCTCTGCCGCTCCAATCCAGCATAGTCATCGCATCACGTGCATGGCGATCATCTTCCATCTCGTCCAATAGCTCTTTAGCCTGTCGCGCCTTACGCCAAAGAAGCTCTCCCTGACGGTGCTCTCGATTTCTGCGGACTTCGACGATTCCACGATAAGCGGCAAATACACCACCTACCGAAGCCACTAGCCACGCAATAATCTGAAAGACATCTTTAAGCAAGGGATCCAATAGTACTTCCCATAGGCCTAACGTTCCGGATCAGGCGCGGCGGTCAGCCATCGCCTGTATCCTGTTTGTTGGGGCTTTTGGTCTGACCCTCACAACGTTCCCAGATCGAAGAACTTCACAAGAGCAGACCACAGTTGCTCCAATGGCTCTGCCTTGAATCCCTTGGAGAGCAGAGCCTCCGTAGTGCGCCACACGACGGCGAATTTCTTCTGAGCTTGTTCAGCAGGGATGTTGAACTCGTCTCTTGCAGATGCGTGTGCTTCTTTCCAGATCTCTTCCCCAAAGCCGGCCTTAACCGCGTCAAGAAATGTCGTATTCCAAACGGCTCCACCGTCGAAGATAGTAGTGGCTGGCCTAGGTGATGGTTCTTCTCCAATCAACTTCAGAAGTGCAATATTGAAGTCCGTCTTCGCCTCTTTGTCGGATTCTTTGTCACAGTCGGCATCGAACATTGTGAACACTCGTATTCCAAGCTTGTTGTACAGAGCGTGGATGTTGGGCAATTTGGTCTTTCCTCCGGACGGGATCATAGTAATGCCGGCGGCATCCAGAGAAACATCGCGTGATTGAGCAAGCGCTCCAACAACGGCCTCATCCTCGTCACCTTCCACAAGAACGACACCATCCGCAAAGAAGCCTTCGCTTGCACGCAGCCCGAGAATGGATTTAAGTCGAGCCCAAGAACTCAATTCTGTGGCATCGGTTGCCCTGCCCATGGCGGCAAGTACCTCATTCCCGACAGATGCTAAATCAGTGAACTTGACCTTGGTCTGCATGGGACCCGCTGGGCAAGTGACCTTCTCCACCCGTCTCAGACTAAGAAAATTGTCGATGCCGACAAAATAGGGGGAATGCGTAGTGAGAAATACTTGGAATTGGAATGCACGCTTGTCATCGAGCTTGCTCAGTTCCGTAAGGATGTGCGCAAGAGCGCGAGCCCTCGCTGGATGCTGATAAAGCTCAGGCTCTTCAATAGCCAGCACCATATTGCCTGTTACGTCCTCGCTAAGCGTCCCGCCCCGGAACTTCTCGTAGAGCTCCAAGATTGAAAAGATGAAAAGTCGCTGTAAGCCGTGTCCTTTTCGCGCGACTTCGCCACGGAATTTGTCTTCGACCAGCCAGACCTTAGGGGTGACCTGCGGAAGTGAAAGCTTATCATCAAGAGCGAATTGAATGTGGGCGGAGGTCTCGCTGTCGTAGCGCTGTAATAGCGTTGTCAAGTCTTGTTCTAGATTGCCCTTCTCTGGCGCAGATTCAACTGCGCCCTTGTATACCCCATAGTCGGTGTTTAGTGATTCGCGTGCGGTTCTAACTTCAGCATTCTTGTCCGTGATCGCCTTGACGAGTGGGGAGACAAGAGACGTAAGAGTGCTCTGCCTTCCAGTCCCAGTAGCATCGGTGTCCGCCTCGCGCACTGGCGGTACATAAACAAATTGTGAACGATTTCGCAGCTTGCCACCAGCGATATTGGTCGGGCCCTGAAAGAGCCCTGCGCGAAAATAGGACTTACAACTTGCCGGATTCTCCTGCTCCCATCTGTCAAGTTCGTCCTCGATACTTCTGCTTACGGCCTTCAGGCCGGCATATTTCCCGGAATCGACAAGTCTCTTCAAATCTGGAACAACGTCGCTCACTCTTGCCTTTTGGCGGAGGCGTTCCCTAATGGGCTCAAAGTCTTCACATGCCACGATCCGGCCATAGTACTCGCCACCAGGAAAACGCCGCTGGACGACCAGAACATCATCGTGCAGATAGCTCGCGAATTCAGCTTTCTCCGCGTCATTTAACTCATCGAACGACACCTCTATCAGTATTTGTTTTTCGACCTCTCGATTGTAGAAGTCCTCGGCTGATGGACTGGCAGCAGTATCTATAAAGAGACGAAGCGCTTGAATGAATGCGGACTTTCCTGCGCCATTGCGCCCAATGATGGTTGTCAGTCGACTGCAGATGAGCGTTTCGTCATAGATTGATCTGTAGCGTTTAACATGTATTTTGGAAATGAGCATATGCTCTCCTGAGGTGCTCAATCGACGTTAGCCCATTTGTCAGCCCCAACGCCAAGATTAGTAGCAGCCAGGGCAATCGAAAGATCGAAGTTGCCATGGCCGTTCCGCCCTGGCTGGCTACTACGGCGAAATGTTAGGTGTTATTGCGTCATTGCCGGCCCACCCGATGGTCTTCCCTGATTTGTATTCTTTTTTCGTCGTCTTTTTGGTACTCGGCAATATATTTTTCTTTGAGGCCGTTTACCGCTCTTTGAAATCTGTGGATCTCGACAAGTTTAGACTCCAAAAGACTCTGAGGGTATCTTTCTATGTCTTCTTCTGAGTCAGGTGCAATTTCTAGCAATTCAGATAATTGGACTTTGTCTGCTTCAACCTCGGTTTTCCACTTTTCCATCATACCTGATTGACGCATCCCTTTTGCGGCTGCCACCGCCTGTCTTGATTTGTTTGCTTTATTGATTAATTCCCGAATTTGATGAACATCTATAAGTGAATCGTGGGTTGCCTTTTTCAGTTCGAGACGCAGGTCAAGTGATTTGAGGCTACTGGCCTTTCGATACCCAATAATGCCTGTCAGAGCACCTAATATTCCCGTTGCCATACCGACATAACTGGTCCAGTGTGGATCTGCCATTCACCCCTCCGACTGACTTAATCTCAACACCGAAACAGTCTGTTAAGGTGCTGATAAGGTTGCTTCTAGAACTCGATATCCTCACCTTCAACAACATGGCCATCAGGCTTCATGCCAAAGTACATCGCAAATCCACGCGCCCACGCCAACAAGCCTGGTGGTTCGCCATGTACTTGTACTCGAACTCCATCTGACATCAGAACGTCGGCGTGTATCTCAAATGAATGCTTTCTTCCCTTATATTCTCTTTCAAAACAATCTGGACCGTCTTCAAAAAGAGTCTGAAGCTCTGCGAATGATTTGCACCTATAGTCAGCTGCGACAAGGCTGACTACTGTTTCCAAATCTGAAGCCACTCATCCACTCATTCGGTTTACGGGTGGCACCTAACGTTGCGGGTGAGCGGCTGGTGGGAGAGCGGAAGCGATTTCACCAGGCCGACTCCACGCTGTTCTTATACGTCCATCCCCCGCCAAATGGAACCACAAAAAGGGTCTTGAGTTTCAGTTCAGGTCGACACAACATAGTCTCAATCCACATGAGTGGAGGTGGATGGCACATGCCATCGAGGCCCCTCAAGGCCTTTCTTCTTGTCTAGACTGATTTCTCTCCGAAAACTCTCCGATAGCAGCAATTCACTGAGGGTTACACTAGTCTCTGGTCGGCAAAGTATCATTGCTGTAGATCTTCTCACTTCGTCTTCCAAGATAGTTCCAAAACAGTAGTCCGATCACGTGGCGTCGGTTCCATCTGCCATCAACAAACTGCTCCAGAATCCACTTGCGAGGTTTACCATTCGATGAGATTTCCCTTATCCTCATGTTGCTTGAAAGAAGGTCTCTTGCCTCCCCCATGACATCACTCAAGATGTCCTCAAAACACGAAGGAGCCTCTGAATGATTGTGATACCCCCTGTCGGTGGAAATGTAGAGATAATTTCGGTCATAACCGACGCTGACGTCGAATCCGTCCGCTGTCTTCTTCTTGAACACAATCTCCGAATTGTCGCTGTTCCATTCATAGTCGAGAGCTGATTCTGACTCTATCAATTTGGAGATGTAGCTCTTGAATACTTCCTGCATCATACTGTCTTCGTATAACGTCACGCTTCAGCAGCGCGGCTTGTCCGCGTCCGTTGGAAGCAATTGTTAGCAATTATCTATTTCACTATATTCTCAAACTGTCTTCTGAATTTTGACGGAGAATCATCTTGCGAAGTCATAAGATAGAAGAACATTCCTAACTTTGATGAAATTTTGAGTTCACCGTATGAGCATATTGGAATCTCATAGTTGTCTTTGAACCTTCTATCAGGCCCGCCCTTTTTGTTCGGATGCTTCCAAGTGTAATCAACGATCTTTGCATCACTTGGCGGGCGTTCCTCAATGAATCTCGTTGTGTTGTCATCGATGGAAACATCTTCGTATTCCACAAAGCCTGCGCCTTTGGCATCATAGACAAAAATACCATCTGGCATCATATAAAGTGTTTGTTGCCGCGCTTTCATGACGGGGACGTCAATGTTTGTATTCACCCAAGGTGGCTTGCCTTCACCCACCTGCACATCCGACCTGCTAATCAAGTTGCTTGCGCCAGCATTCAGTTTGGACTCATGAGCATCATGAATGCTACGAGAATCTATCAGTGCCCACACCCTTTTATTTGAAGCAAGTGTATTGAATGCAGACAATAGGTTCCGAAAGACCTCTCCCTTATCATCTTCAAACTCGTAGGCAATTGTAATGGTGCGTCGTTTTGATTCCCACATGCCAACAGCCACTGTGGCAAGAAACCCCAGAATCAGAGAAATTATGCCAACTGCATTGTTTTGGCTCAGTACAGAAATCGACAATATTGCGCAAAGGATTCCGCATAAGTAATCAAGCCTGAATCCTTTGTATGATTTATTTAAGGTCGATATAAGCTCTTTTCTTGCTGCAGGTGTCAACTCCTGTGACGTAGCTGTATCATACTGAATTGCGTCTGGATGAGATGAATGAAGCTCCGTGTCTTCTCTTGTTGGTATTGTTTCATTCCTCTGCTTGCCATCATCTAACTCTTGGCGGTGATAGAGGCCGTACCTGCCAGTATGGAGATAACTCTTTCCATTTGGACGAATACCCACTCTAAAACCTTTGACACCAACAGATGTGCCAATGCCACTCTTTGACAGGTTAAATCTGACTGGTCCGACTCTGACAGATTTACGTAAATACCATGCCATCTTCGTATCCTTTGGCTAACGTCAGGTTTCACCTGCAGAGAGCGTCAGTTCAACGCTGCGTATCAGTAGGCCCCACGGTTGGCGCTCTGTCTGGTGCAAGCCTTTGTTATGCACCTCCTTCATCCAGTGATTCAACTAACCTTCGCAGGTCCCGAAACTCTGAACCATCGAGAATGTCGATGCTCCCTAGACTCACGGCCCTTAGATCGAGACGGGCTCGGTAGAGCCGGCGGAGCATAGGAGGGACGATTGAGTTTGTGTGAGAAACAAAGTGCCTGAGATCATCTCCACAAACGGGGATTTTGTAGCCCTTAGAGCTATTGCCGATGATCACACCTCGGTCCCTCAGGCCCGAGACGGCAGCCCGGAGTTTACGTTCACCTAGCGCGAGCCCTCGATTGCTCAGTGCTCGTATGAGTCGTCTTGAAGAGACATACTCTTGTGGGTCAACGAATCGCACGCTGTAGAGAAGGTAGTGAAGAACTTGCTCTTGAGCGTGGTGCTCTTCATCGTCATCCGCGTCAGCATTGGGTCGCTCAAGAAAGTGCCTTGCCTGTTCAATGCAGTGGGCCCGAATCATCTCGTCCCGAACAGAGTGTGTGCTTGCTCTATTCCCCGGCCCTGGTTGCGAAGAGATGGGCCAGGACTCGACTCCCACGCTGATCTTCTGCAGTGTCTGCAGAATCTGACCGCCGTTCTTCGACTTCTTGTCAGGATCGAGAACACGCGCCCAACTCCCGCTGACCATATCTGCAACCTGCAGCATAATTTCGTCTGAGCTCTTCGCGAAGCGCAGCCGATAGTCGGGGAAGAGTTCAGAGGGCATCCGACTTTCGATGTAGCTCTGTACCTCCTTCATGAAAGCAGGACTTCCATGTTCATCCACCACAAGCGTAGCGCCAGGATGGAGTCGTACGATACGTTCGTACACCCACCTGTTCAGATACTTGTAGAAGGAGCGTTTATACTTGAGCCCACTGTCTTTGTGTAGGGTCTGTTTGTGGATAGCCATCGTGTAGCTGCAAACATCGAGCTGTGCAAGCTCTGCGAGGACCGCTAATCGTCGGCCGTCACTTCGGCCTACGGAGCTTGATTTCATCTCACCAGAGCCAAAGCGTTTCTCCCTTATGGAGTCGGCACGTATGCGCTGTTCTTCCAATGCGTCATTCGCCACCAGGACTGCGGTGATGATGTAGGTAGCCGACGCCCCCGCCTTCTCCGTGGCCAGGTTGGGATCGCCGTATTCATCTATGAATGCGTGGATATCCGTATTCAATGCATCTTCCTGTCTGCATAGCACTGCTCCTCAGGAGAGTCCCGTTAGGGACGTCTCACTGCAGGGGCTTGTTATGCTTCGTCCTTTTCAGCTTGACGTGCCATAAATCTATTGAATTTTGCGTTTAGGACAAATACGTATTCACAGATTGCATCTGCAAAATCTAGAAGATCTCCTGCATCCTCCTTGGAGATATTTACGTCTGATGCGTGAGCCCCAATATTTCTATGTTTACGAAGCTCTTCACCCCACTCAAATAAACGATCATCAATAATGCCCTTGTCTTTTAGTTCCGCTAGTCCTTTGGCAAGAGTAGTACTCTTTGTTGAGTGGTGCTTACACAAACCTTCCAGCGTTCGACCAGACATTACAACAGAAGCGCTGAAAGCTCTTGCTTTGTAGCATTTTCTCGCTTCAATTTGTGACATTCTCACAATATCGGGAATCTCCCAGTCGATGTGGCTTTCTTGTTTTGGCCAAAGACGGTTCAGAGGCGACCATTGATAATGTGTTGGGCCTGTCTGGATAAGCTCAGTCCCTCCAAGAAGAGCGTTGTCGCATGCAGGACAACGAACCAGAACCGCCTTGAAGGGGAAAGGATCTTCGCTGGGATCATAGGATTGATGTTCACCCTTGACTTCACCGTCAACCTTGGATTCGCAATAGGGGCATTCTATAATCATGATGATTTCATCCGAGCATAGCGCTGAAGGAAAGTGGCGAGCCGAAGGCTCGTCCACTTGACTGACTTGTTATGCCCACTTGTGCTATTCCGTGTCATTGTGATCTGGGTGGGCGCGCCACCGGCGAAAGAGAACATCGGCAAGACTTTTTCCGTCACTATGACCCGATCCGGGATCTCCACCAGACGGCGGTCTCGGCACCGCGCCGCCCCCGACCGACACAACGAGAAGTCTAGATATCGCATACTCGGGGTACTGGATACCGTAGACGTAGTTCGCTGCTTCCTCCAGAGATCCGCACCGCCTCCCAACCCCACTCTCTGAGGACAGCCCGTGGAGCACCAGGAACGCAGAAAATGGCTCTGCGTTGGAGTTTATCCTCGTCCTCTCCACATTCATTGATGCGTTCTTAATTTCTTCTGCGCAATACTGTGCCGGCAAGACCAGTGGGCTTTGCCTTCCTATTCTCGGACCTGACTCCTTTCCCATGCAGTAGAAGACATAAAAGGCTCCCCTACCATCTGGTGAGAGTAAGGCGCGATGCTGCTGCCTATCGATGCGGGCCGCAGTTCCCGCTTTCTTGGCCTGGAATCGAAAGGCCTTGATAAACCGAGGTCTATCAGGGAGCGCGACCGAGAAGATGACGGCAAAGTCCGCTCCTGAGTGACGTTCTCCTTTCCTTGCAGCAACGTCGGCATAGTGAAAATCAAGGTTAACCTTTCTCGTATATATTTCCCGACACGCTTCCTCAAATTGCCTGCGGACAAGTTCCAGGGAGAAGAGTGTCTCGCTTAACAAGTGCCCCGTCAATCGCTCCTCGTGGCTTTCCTGGGGCACGAAATTGCTGACGAATCGGATTTCTGCTGCCACCAGTGCTTTGAACAGAAGAATGTCAATGCACTTTTCATGGCTCGCATTGTCAAGCAATCCGGAAATGCAGCTTGCTACGAATGTCTGATGGTAATCGCTTTCGCGGTTCTGATTGCTAATATCGAGATCCCATACTGAGACGAGCGGATTTGTGTAAAGGTACAGCTGAAGAAGGAAGTCCCCGGCCTCCGAGTGCTGAGGAAGATAATTGAAGATACCGTTTCTCTCGCGTTTCCCTAGCTCTAGTATTTCTTCCCAATGAACGGTGCCTGGTTTCATTCTTCCGTCTCCATTCTTTGTGTTCTCAACCTTTGAAGGCGGGCAAAGACCGCATGCGACCGTACACCGTGCTGGCAAGTTCCGTCCTTATGGTGGCCCTGCTCACAAGTGTCAACGTTTTCAGCACTCTTGGGCTATGGAGTTCTATGCAACGGAATCTCCTGTAGCTACTATAGCCATAGCGCACGCCTCTGCAGCGGCAGCAGGTGACAATCTGATTCCGAGTTTAGAGTCTCAGTTGCGCCGCCTGCTGCAGGCGGATGTTATGCCTCGTCAATAGAATCCGGTCTCTAGTTCGCGTAGCCGACTTCTGCAATTCCGTTAGTTTCTTAGGGCTTGAAGGTTCGATTAGCCTCGTGGAATGTACCACAAGGCTCAGGCTATATGCATGAGTAGAACTACTCATTTCCTCTATGTTGCCAGCCCGGGGGTCTCCTTTGTCTGAAGCTCGTGTAGCCCCGCCGTGCTCGAGTCCCATGCGGGGACCTTGGGCGCTCCTCCTAGAGGTATAACAGGTTAAGAAATTTGGCGGCGCTTAGGCCGGCGCAAAGATTCGGTTGGACTGAACCACGGAGCGCCGGGTCGGTTCCCTCATGGGGATTCAGGTGCGGACTGCCGCGGCTTTTGAGGGGATCATAGTCCGTTTTGAAGGGGAGATCAAGGGTCTAATACCATTTGACGGGCCTTGGAGGCAGTTGAGACGGGTTGAAGAAGTGGGGTGGGGGTGCTCCGGCCGTGGTGGAAGCATCCGAAACGGTTCTCGGCAAGAAACAGAGTGCGGCATCGAGCGAGCGGGGGCGAGGTTCTTCTGGGGGGGCCCTACGTGGGAAGGGATTCGGTTCGTTCATCGATCCAGGCGAGCATCACGCGCATCGCCAGGCCGAGGTTGCCACATTGGCAGTGAGTGTGCGCATGCTCCGCCTTCGTGGACAGTCGACCCGTGAAGGAGCGTACGTTCGTCAGAGCCCGAGCCTGCCGGTGGAAATGCTCGACGGGCATGTAGTGGTCTTCGGTGCCGGCCAGCAGGAGGAAATCCTGGGTGACCTTGCTCGAGATGTGGCGTGTCGAGAACTCCCCCATCCGTCGGAAGTAGGCGTAAGGCCTCTCAATGCCGAAGACGTAGGTGCCGTGTTCGACACATCTCTCCTTCCAGGGGACTAGAACGCCGGACCCACCGTGTGGATGGACAGACAGTCCTGCCGGTTGACCTCGGCCTTGGGTTGCTCGCCTTCGGCCACCCGTTTGATCAGGGCCACGAGGTCGTCCCCTGCTTCACCGATCTTCACCCCTTCGAGGAGCCTTCCGGCGTTCACGTCCATGTCGTCTTCCATCATGTTGAACAGCTCGCTGTTGGACGCGATCTTGACGACGGGTGCGATCGGGAAGCCCACGGGCGACCCCCGGCCCGTCGTGAAGAGCAGGATCTGGGCGCCTCCGGCAGCCATGCCGGTCAGGGAGAAGATGTCCGAGCCCGGCGTGTCCATGAGCACGAGACCGCTCGCCGAGGGTTCGGTCCCGTATTCGACGACCTCGACGACCGATGTGGTGCCCCCCTTGATGATGCATCCCAGGGATTTCTCGGTGATGTTGGTGAGGCCGCCTTCGACGTTGCCCGGGGAAATCACCATGCTGGCGAAGGGTCCGAGGGCGTCTTTGACGAATTGGGTATGGTCTTTGATCATCCCGTGGAGCTTTTCGCCTATCTCAGGGGTTGCGGCCCTCTTCTTCAGGACCTCTTCGGTTCCGATCATTTCGGTGGTCTCGGAGAGAATCACGGTTCCGCCCTGGGCGACCAGCCAGTCCGCGGCCACGCCGACGAGAGGGTTGGCCGTAACCCCGGACAGCGCGTCCGAGCCGCCGCACTCGAGGCCGAGCACGAGCTTGTCCCAGCCGCACTCTTCTCGCTTGAGGGAGCCCGCCTCGACGAGCATGCTCCGGGCGATCTCGATGCCTTTGGCCGTGGTTGTCTTGGTGCCGCCCTGCTCCTGGATGACCAGGCTCTCTACACGTTTGCCCGAGGCCTTCACCTGCTCGGCCAGCTCGGGCGCCTTCATGAACTCGCACCCGAGGCCCACGATCAGGATGGAGGCAACATTCGGGTTCTTGCACAGGCCGTTCACCGTGCGTCCGGTGATTTCCACGTCGGCGATTCCGCGACCGCACCCCTCGGGGTGGGTGACGGCCTTCACCTCGGGCAGCTCCCGGCCGATCGCATTCACGACACCGTTCGCGCAGGACACGGAGGAGAGGACCATTACGTGATTCCGGACACCACACTTTCCATCGGGTCGTTTGTATCCCAGGAAGCCCATCTCAGTCCTCCTCCCATTTCAGGTTGTGGGTGTGGACCCAGTCCCCGGCCTTGATCGGCGAGGCAGCAAACCCGATCCTCTCTCCGTACTTGAGGACAGGCTCGTTTTCGGCCACCTCCGCGATTGCCACCTTGTGGTTGCGCATGATGTCTTCGTTGGCGCGCACCTCTCGATCCCCGATTCCGGTGACCGGCTCGCCTTGCTTGATCTCCTTGATGGCTACGGCGATGTTGTCCTTCGAGTTCACGAGAACGGCATTCGTCTCCATTGGGCATCCCTCTTTCTTGGATTGGTCCTTTGGCCTCTGCTCAGGCGTCCCACAGGGACGGGGGGTACACCCCTTTTTCGACAAGGGCGTTGACTGCCTGTTCCACGAACGGTTTGTCTTCCTTGTAGGTGATCCCGAACCACTTCTCTTCGGTCTGGAGGACCTTCACGCGGGCCCGGCCTGCATCGACCATGTGGCCCACCCGTTCCGGCAGGAAATACTCTGCTTTCGGCTCCGAGCCTCGTTCCCTCAGGAATTCGACGAACCCGGTTTCGAGTGCTTCGAACAGGCTCGGCGTGAATCCCCACATGTTCATGGACACCACGCTGTCGGCCGGCAGGTCGATCCAGGTCTCGCCGTCTTCGGTGTGCCGGATCGCGTCCTCGAACCTCTGTATCTTGACGCGCTCGTGGATCTCTCGGAGGGTACCGTCGGGCGCGACCTCACAGACCCCGCGGGAAACGTGGCCGTGCTCGGACAAAGTGTTCCCCAATAGGTAGCCGACGAGGCAGTACTCCTGCACTCCTTCCTGTTCTTGTGGCTGCCGGAGGAAGTCGCACAGCACCTGGAAGGCAGACGGGCCGTAGAAATCATCTGCGTTGATCACGGCAAAGGGCGTTTGGACTGTGTCGCTGCAGGCCGCCACCGCGTGGGCCGTTCCCCAGGGCTTGACGCGCTCTTCCGGAACGGTGAAACCTCCCGGCAGGGGCTCCAGTTCCTGATAGGCGTACTGGGTGTCGATCTGTCGTTCGATCCGCCGACCGATGTGTTCCCGGAACTCCTCCTCCATGTCCCTCCGGATCACGAAGACGACCTGTCCGAACCCGGCCCGGCGGGCGTCATAGACCGAGTAGTCGATGATCTTTTCCCCGCCCGGCCCGATCGGGTCCATCTGCTTCAGGCCCCCGTAGCGGCTTCCGATTCCGGCTGCCATGACCACCAATGCTGTCTCGGGCATGCTTGTCTTTCCTCACGTCAACGGGTAATCATCAATGAAGGATATTGAAACCATGCGGAGAGTGCAAATGCCGAAGGCGATTCTGTCATGGAGCGGCGGCAAGGACAGCGCAATGGCCCTACACGAGGTCCAGAGGGCCGGGGAATACGAGATTGTGGCAGTGCTCACCACGATCACCGAGGCGTACGACAGGAGCAGCATGCACGGGATCCGGCGGGCCCTGATCGAGCAGCAGGCAGCCTCGATCGGCTTTCCGTTGGAAGAGGTGCTCCTTTCTCCGGTCTCGTCCAACGAGGAATACGATTCCAGGATGCGGGAGCTGCTCGAGCGCCACAAGGCGGAGGGGGTGTCGACCGTCCTGTTCGGAGACATCTACTTGGAGGACGTCCGAAAATACCGGGAAGAGAGACTCGCCTCCGTCGGGATGAAGGGGCTCTTTCCTTTGTGGGGAAGGGACACGACCGAGCTTGCCCGCGACTTCATCCGGCAGGGATTCAAGGCGGTCATCACTTGTGTCGATACCGAGCAGCTGGACCGAAGCTATACAGGAAGGTCTTACGATGAGGATTTTCTCTCCTCTTTACCGACGGGTGTGGATCCGTGCGGTGAGAACGGTGAGTTCCACTCCTTCGTGTACGACGGCCCGATCTTCAAGGGTTCCATTCCGCACACGACGGGGGAGATCGTCCTTCGGGATGAACGCTTCTGCTTCTGCGATATCCTCCCAGAGTAATAGTGCTCCGCTGCGAAGTGTTTCGGTAATTGGGGACAGCCACTGATTTCCTCGGAAATCAGTGGCTGTCCCCAATTAAGATGCCCGAGATGGAAAGGTATTTCTGCGGCAGGACACTAATCGACGAGGTGCTCTTCCCGCGTTCTTGCCAGCAGGCCGCACACGATGACGGCCGCTCCGATCGCGACCAACGTCCCTCTCAGCGACCATTCGACCATCAGGCCCGCGACCAGATACAGTACTGCCATGACCAGGGTGTGGATCATGGAGACGGCGGAGATCACGGTGGCCCTGACCGAGGACTCGATGTGCTTGTTCATGTAGTTGTCGAGCAGTACCTGCCTGGACAACCCGAAGCCCGCGATCACCATTAGAAGGAGAATGGTCACCGGCGCGTATGGAAATACGCCCAGGAGGACGAAAGCGACTCCCGCAATGAGCGCACTCCCCACCAGGTAGCGCTTTCTCGAGCCGAATCCCCTTTCGAGCCGCCCGAAGTTGTTCATGAAGGGAATCTGAACGCCTGTCAGGCCCGCATGGACAAAGCCGAAATAGATCAGAGGAATTCCAACGAGTTTCAAAAGGGGTTGGTATGTCCAGATTACGAGGAAAGCCAGCGATCCAATCGCGACTTTGTCAAAGGCCAGGGTCCTCAGGATCCGATGGTCCCTGAAATACCTCAACCCTTCGATCAGGGTCTCGAGATAGCCTCTGGGCTGCTTCTCGTCGGCGAAAGCCGGCTCCTCGAGGGTGAAGGCCAGAAGGAATGCGAGGGCAAAGGGAATCGACATGAAGAGCATGGACTCGCGCAGTCCGATATACGTAGCGATGGCGCTTCCCATGGGTGCGGACAACATGAGGGCCGACAGCTCGAAGCTCCTGAACCTGGCCAGCACCTTCTTGGAATGCGCCTCATCGTTCATCTGCTTGAGGCTGTCGTAAACAAAGGCTTCGTCCGCTCCGGAGGCGAGCGCGTAGCTCATGGCCCAGAGGAACTCGCCCACAAGGAACACCCCGAAAGCCGGCTTGGAGGCATAGACAAACACGGCCGCTGCGTTCACCAGGGCGGCAAGGATCAGGGAGACCTTTCTGCCGAGGTGATCGGCTACAGCGCCTGTGGGGACCTCGAGCAGGAATACGGAGAACACGAAGAAGGCCTGGAGCACCATGACCTGGAAGAATCGGACTCCTCCCCAGTCCGTGAAGAACGGAATCAGGACGCCCCCAATGAAGTGCAGGCCCATGAAGAACTTGAAGGCGTATATCTTCGGGATGTTGGAGCTTATGCGTGTCATCGTGCCGACATACTAGAGCGACACGGCAGGCTTTTTCAATCCTTTGTGGTTGACACTCCGGAAGGCTTTTCCGTATGGTCGTGCCGTCCTTTTGAGAAACCGAACCCGAGGAGGTGTCGAATGGACCGTCCGGAAAGCGGAGAACCGAAGCTGGCGTTTGATTCCTACGTGGCGGTTGCCCTGCAGCCGAAGGTGTACGGCTGCCGGA
This sequence comes from bacterium, assembly GCA_028277985.1. Classification (GTDB taxonomy): domain Bacteria; phylum Desulfobacterota; class DSWW01; order DSWW01; family DSWW01; genus S015-6. The sequence goes on from JANQFG010000073.1 coordinate 19,442, forward strand.
ACAGGGAGGATATCAAGAAGAACCTGGAGAACCAGTTGCGCATGATCGATGAGGCCATGTACACGAGCTACCTGGCCGGTGGGGGGTTGATCAAGCTGGTTGCCTTTGCGGAGGGTTCGATCCAGGGCATGTGGGACGAGGAGTCCCACATGGACCAGGCCACCTACTGCCGGGAAGTCGCGATCACGATTCCTGGCGAAGAGACGGACAAGCTGGCAGCCAAGGCGAAGGAGTACGGCATCTATGTGGTCGCCCAGGCGAAGGTGGCCGATCCGGACATCATGCCGGACCGGTACTTCAATGCAGGGTTCATCATTTCGCCCGACGGAGAGATCATCCTCAGGCATACGAAGAACATCATCAGCGTCATCGAAGGAACCACGAGCCCGTATGATGTGTGGGACAAGTGGACCGAAAAGTACGGCGAGGGCCTCGAAGCCTACTATCCGGTCGTCAAGACCGACATTGGAAATCTCGCCGTGGCCATATGCGCCGAAACCGTCTTCCCGGAGACCTTCAGGGCATTCTCGGTTCTGGGCGCAGAGGTCATCGTCAAGATGACCATGGCCGAGCCCTTGGTCATGAGCGGGTACTGGGAGTATACGAATCGATCGCGAGCCTTTGACAATGCGTGCTACCTGGTCTGCCCGAACTACGGTCCCTACTACTCCCACCCTGACGTGGACGCGGGATACACGCTCTGTGGCGGAAAATCCATGATCGTCGATTACCGGGGCAACTTTGTCTGGAAGGTGGATCATGCCAACGAGGCGGTCGTGCCCGGTGAGATCAACGTCAGGTCACTTCGTGAGTACCGGGCATACTCCCCGCACGGGGCCATGATTGCACAGATGCGCTCCGGCCTCTGGAAACAGATCTATGAAAGGTGGCCGGACTATCCGAAGAATCTCTATGTGGATAGGACCTACAGTCATGCCATGGAGAGGCACGGGCTGCATCTGCAGGCCGTGGAAAAGCTGATCGAGGCAGGGGTGTTCGAGCGCCCTGCCAAGTAGCCCGGAAATTTCGCAAATAACGCCCGTGAAATATCCGGGCGAGTTGTGGGCCACCCGGATGAAGATCCTGGATTGCGAATCGATCGATTCGACCTTCGCCTCGATCGAAGAGATCCTCCGTATCGAGAGGTCTCTGCTCGAGGAGGTGCTCGGCGATCTCGATCTCGAGGAAGAATGCAGGAGGGCAGGGGGCAGGAGCGCCGGGGAGATCCTTCTCGATACGGCCTCGAGGCATGCGCGGGCAGAGGCGACGGCCTTCGATCGGACATGCTGGTTTCACTTCATCCGAACCCACCCCCCGAACATCTTCAGCAGAGGGCTCCTGCCCTTGAACGACGCTTTGCCGTTTCTCTGGGGTTTTCTCCTCATGCTTCTGCCCGAGGACTTCCCCCTCAGAGAGTGGTACGGATTCGCGCAGAATCCACCGTCGGGCCCGTATCATGCGAGGTTGGCGGATTCGGCCCTCCTGGGCCCCTTTGCTCTCCTCACGCGCGAGGCCGGCCTCTCCGGCTGCCCGGCCGGCATCCATGATTCCCTCCGCGCGCCTGAGATCGTGGAAGAGATCTGCGCCGCCTTCGGGGCCGAGCACGACTTCGACCTGTTGGGCGCGTACAGGCGAAACACGAAGCCTTGCGTCGTCTCCTTCATGGATAGCGAGACTCGCCCGGAATACCTTGGGGCTGCTTTGCACTATCTGTATCGCCACCTCCGTGGTGAACCGCAACCGGCCGACAGCGGCACCCGTTTCAATTCAAAGGGCGTGGCGATTCCCCAGGAGAACATCAGGAAAGTGGAATTCCTTCCGGTTGACACCCCGTGAGGCTTTTCCGTATCTTCGTGCCGATCCTCCGGCCAGGCAGGGACGGAAACCCCCCCAGGTGTGGCAGAGAGCGAGGGCATGCCCAGAACACCGCGGAAACCTGAAGAGATAGAGGCGGAGAAGCAGAGGATACTCAACGAAGCCGTGAACATCATCACGGAGAGCGGCTACGAAGGGCTCACCATGAGGGGGCTCGGGCAGCGCCTGGGTGTGGCGGCAAAGACGATCTACAACTACTTCCAGAGCAAGGACGAAGTCTACCTCCAGGTTGCAAAAAGAGAATTCGAAGCGCTGCATGGCGAGCTGCTGGAGGGATACAACAGCTCCAGGGACCCTTTCAAGCGGCTCAAAGCCATCACCGAGAGGTTCCTCGCCTTCGGTTTGACCCATCCGAGCCGTTACGACCTGATGTTCAGCCTGTCCATTCCAAAATACAGAGACTTTTTCGGATCCCCTCTCGAGGATGTTGCGGCCAGCGGGCTCAGTGGAGCCTTGCGTATTCGAGACCTGATCGTTCGCGTCATCAGGGATATTGCCCAGTCGGGCAGTGACTTGAGCGACGAAGAAATCGTCCTCCACTCCATGAGCTGGCTGACCGGCGTGCACGGGATCCTCTCCCTGTACAACAATGCCATCCTGTCCTACCTCCACGATCGACCCGAGAGCACCCTGGAGATGCTTGCGGAGCTCCACTTGCGGAATTTCCAGCCGGGGATGATGAAGCGATCCGGAGGGAAACCTTCTCGACGACACAAACCGCGAAAAACCACTTGACAGCAAGGCCCCACCACGTTACAGTAACGTTGTTACCCTTACGTTTTGCCTGCCTCTCCCTGTTCGCATGATGCGTCGAGAGGTTGAGCTCGCGGCCCGTAAAAAGGGGTCTTCTGCGAAAAGCACCTGAACCAAGGAGGTATGGAATGAGCCATCCGGACGGCCAGGGTCCCAATCTTGCCCATGATTCCTACATCGCGATAGCCCTGCAGCCCAGGGCCTACGGTTGCAGAAACAAGGAAGAGGTCAAGAGGAACCTGAAGAATCAATTGAACCTGATCGATGACGCCTTCATCAATTGCTATCTGGCCGGCGGTGGGCCGGTGAAGCTCCTGGCCCTGGCGGAAGGGTCGATTCAGGGCTTCTATGACGAGTTGAACAACATGGATCACGCCACGTACTGCAGAGATCTAGCGATTCGTATTCCCGGCGAAGAGACGGAGCAGCTGGCCGCCAAGGCCAAAGAGTACGACGTCTACATCGCCGCTCAGGCAAAGGTGGTGGATCCGGACATCACGGAGGATCGGTTCTTCAACCAGGGATTCGTCATCTCTCCAAAGGGGGAGATCATCCTGAAGCATACGAAGAACATCATCAGTGTCATCGAGGGATCGGCGAGCCCTTACGACCTCTGGGACAAATGGACCGCGAAGTACGGTGATACCCTGGAGGATTGCTACCCGGTCGCGGACACGGATATCGGAAAGCTGGGGATGTGTATATGTGCGGAAACCTTGCTGCCCGAATCCTTTCGGGCCCTCGCCGTCAACGGGGCGGAAGTCATCATCCGGCCGACGCTGCCCGAGCCGACCGTTTCGTGGGGAGCCTGGGAATTTACGAGTCGCGCACGGGCCTTTGACAATGTGTGCTACCTGGTCTGCCCCAACAACGGTCCGTATTACACCACCGTTGACCGCGAGACTCCCTATTCCCTCCTGGGTGGTGAATCGATGATCGTCGACTACCGCGGCAACATCGTCAGCAAAGTGAAGAACGACAGCGTGACCGCCGTGCCCGGATGTCTGGACTTGAGGGCGCTTCGTGAATACCGGGCGACTTCGCCGCAGTCCGCCCATTTGGTGCAGATGCGCTCGCGCCTGTGGAAGCAGATCTATGAGAAATGGCCGGAATATCCGAAGAATCTCTACGTGGAGAGGGACTACCCGGAGCTCCTGGAGCGGGCCGGGCTACACCTGCAGATCATGGAGAAGTTCTTCGAGGCAGGGGTATATACGCGGCCTGGCCGATAGCCGGTCCGGCCTCGATGCTCAAGTGGGACCGTCTCGATTCCGATAACAGAAACAGGGAGTAACAGAACGGAAAAAGATCCATGCCCTTCAGCAAGCCCCTGCGGCCCGACTCCTATGTGCAGCAGACCCTTCTGCGATACACCGGATCCGAGCATGCGGAGTTCAAACGCCACGTGCTCCTGACCAACTTCTCCGATTACATAGAGCGCTTCAGGGCCCTCGGGAACCACGTGCACCACAGCCAGACCTGGGAAGCGGTCCACAGCGACGACCTGGACTGCTCCATGGTGAGTTTCGGGATCGGCTCGCCGGCGGCGGCCATGGTCATGCACTGCCTGGGCTACCTGGACCAGGTGGATGCGGTCATCATGCTGGGGCTCGCGGGCGGGCTCGCCGAGGAGATGCAGATCGGGGACATCGTCCTTCCCACGGCTTCGATTCGCGACGAGGGCGCTTCACAGCACTATCTTCATAGCAACACCCCCGCGCTTCCCAACTTCAAGGTTCAGCACGTCATCCAGCAGACGGCCGTGGAGATGGGGATCAAGGCCCGTTCCGGGATCTTCAAGACCACCGACTACCGAATGTGGGAGTTCGATCAGGAGTTTGCCGATCTCATGAAGGGCCAGCGGGTCGTTGCCATCGACATGGAGATCTCGGCCCTCTTTTCCGTGGGCTACGCCCTGCGCAAGCCCATAGGCGCCATCATGCTCATCTCCGACCTGCCCCTGCTCCGCACCGGGATCAAGCGTTCCGAATCGACGCGGGAGATCCTGGAGGAGTTCTGCGAAAAGCATCTGGATCTCGGTGTCAGGGCGGTGAAGAACCTGAAAAAGGAGAAGATCTTCAACATCGGCGAAGTCCTGTCCTTTGAATGGTAGAAGCCGCCATCCCACCCCGTCTTCACTCGAGCGATGACCCTACCTGAAGAATAGCTTGCATTTCCGAATCAGGATGATGAGAATCATTTTCGATGCGCCGGGAAACTCCTGCGTCCTGGAACGGCACCGTGGGCCGCATCGGTAGGTTCACCCGAGAAGAGAAAGGGCCGTTCCATGGAAAAGAGCCTGGTAAGGAAAGGCGTCATCCGGTGCGGGGAAAGAGACATCCGGCGCGAGGCCCAGGAATTGGCGAGGCACATCCCCGCCCGACTCGCTCCGCTGGCACAGGTTGCCTACAACTACTTCTGGTCCTGGCATCCGGAAGGCGAGAAGGTTTTCCGGGACATCGATGAATACGGTTGGCTTCTTAGCGGGAAGAACCCGGTTCGGTTTCTCTGGCGGACCTCCCAGCATTCTCTGGAGCGCGCCGCGGCTGACGGGGAACTCGTACTCCGGGCGGAGGCGCTCCAGGAGGCTCTGGAAGACGAACTGAACCGCGAGCCTGCGGACGACGGCGTCCCCCCTGAGAATCCGGTGGCCTTCTTCTGCGCCGAGTTCGGTCTGCACCGGTCCATGCCCGTGTATTCCGGCGGGCTCGGCGTGCTTGCCGGCGACATTCTGAAGGGGGCCTCGGACAGGGCCTTGCCCATGGTGGGGATCGGCCTGATGTATCACAGCGGGTTCTTCCACCAGCGCATCGATGCGTCCGGGTACCAGCACGAATACTGGTATGCCACGGGGCCGGATCGACGGCCCACGGCCAAGATGACCGATGAAGACGGGGAGCCGCTCTGCGTTACGGTCCCGGTGTGGGGTGAGCCGGTAAAGGTCCACGCGTGGCGCGTGGATGTGGGCCGGATTCCCCTGTTTCTGCTCGACACGGAAGTTCAGGAGAACTCGCCGCGCCAGCGGTTCATTACCGCCCGGCTCTACGAGGGGAACCACCAGATCCGGTTGGCCCAGTACGCCCTGCTGGGCGTGGGCGGCATCAGCTTTCTCCATGCCCTTGGAATCGATCCCTCTGTCATCCACATGAACGAGGGGCACCCTGCGGCCGCAACCCTCGAACTGGTGGGCAGGCTCGTTCGTGAGGGTGTTTCCTTTGATGAAGCCTGCGACCGCGTCAGGCAGAAGGTGGTGTTCACCACCCACACGCCCGTGCCTGCAGGTAATGAGACCTATCCGCCGCACGAGTTCGGAGCGGTCTTCCAGGATGCCGATTCCTCCCCGGGCACGGGCCTGGAGAATATTCTCAGGCTGGGCCGAATCCACCCGGACGATCCGAACGAACCACCCGGCATGACCGCACTGGCCATCCGGATGAGTCGAAGCACCAACGGGGTCAGCCGAATCCACGGCGGCATAGCGAGAAGGATGTGGCAGGGGCTGTTTCCCGGCCGGTCCGAGGAGGAAGTCCCGATCACCCACGTCACCAATGGGGCGCACCTGCCCACATGGATCGCGCCCGAGATTCGCAGGCTCCTGGATCGATACCTGCCCGAAGGCTGGTCTTCCCGGGAGCAGGTCATGGACCCGGACACGTGGGCGGCCGTGGATTCCATCCCCGACGAGGAATTGTGGGCCGCAAGGATGGAGATGAGCACACAGCTCGTCTCCTGGGCCAAGTCGCACAGCGTCATCGACCGGCTGACCCGGGGGGACACCATGGAGTACGCCATGGCAGCGTCTCATACGCTCGATTCCGGAGTCCTGACCCTGGGCTTTGCACGCAGGCTGGCCACATACAAGAGGCTCTATCTTCTGACCTACGACCCGGAGCGGGTGCTCAACATGCTGCAGGGGCCGCATCCGATTCAGCTGCTGTTCGGGGGCAAGGCACATCCCAAGGACGAGGAGGCGAAGCACATGCTCCAGAGGATGTTCCAGCTCAAGGGGGACAAGCGGGTTGCGGAGCGGGTCGTGTACCTCGAAGACTATGACATGGGGGTCGCGACCAAGATGGTGGCGGGTTGCGACGTGTGGATCAACATGCCGAGGCCTCCACTCGAAGCCAGCGGCACGAGCGGCATGAAGGCGGCCTTCAACGGAACCCTCAATCTCAGCGTTCTCGACGGATGGTGGGCAGAGGCCTACGACGGGGAGAACGGCTGGGGAATCGACGGGACCGAGGACCCGGACCACGGGGCCAAGGATAGCCGGGACGCGGCCGCCTTCTATGAGGTCATGGAAAGGGAGGTGATCCCCCTGTTCTACGACCGGGACGAGAATGGGGTTCCCCATGGCTGGGTCCAGCGCATGAAGGCCTCGATTCGAACCGTGGCTCCCCGGTTCTGCGCAACGCGAATGGTGGATGATTATGTCCGCAAGATCTACCGAATGGAAAATTTCATATAACGACTTTTCCCGTATGTCCGATCGGGTATCGATGTTGTAACTATCCATACTTACTGTATATAGAGAATCCCTTCTAAATCCCATCATGCGGCTCTGGAAATTCATAACGTTAAATTCATGATTGACAATCAAATATCATTTGACTAGGATGAATTAAGTCTAAGAAAAAGCCACACTCCGAGTGATCGGAGGTCGGAAAGCTACGGGTCTTTGTCTTTTCCGTAAGATCGCCGGGCTGCCAGCGAATGGGCAGTCCGGTTTTTTTTTGCTCGACTTCTGCACCGAAGAGCCCCACGCAACGAAGAGGAGGAAGAAGCGATGAACAAGGCCCTGCTGATCATGTCCCTGGTTGCCGCTTGTATGCTGGTCACGAGCCCTCTCTTTGCCCAGCCGGTCGATCTGTTTCAGACCCGGGTGCATGGATTCAATCAAGGGAATCGCAATCTGGACATCCACGTCTTCAACGCGGATGGAACCGATGCGGGTTATTATCATCAGTTGCAGTGTAGCATCGTGTACTGGGCGAACGGTGATACGACGTTTCCGTTCACGCTGACCTACGACCCGGCCACGCAGCAGGTCTCCTGGGTCGTGGACACGCCCGACTCCGGCACTCTCACGACAACCTCGCCGACGACTCCCCCTGCCGATGCGGTGAACAATCTGAATCTCTTCATCAAGGCGAAAGCCGGTACCAACGTGAGCACCTGTAATGCGGTTCCCTACCAGAACTGTCAGGCCGGCCAGTGGGACTGCAACGTTCGCGTACAGGTTGATTCCAGTGCCGTCTACCTCACGAACATGCAACTGGACGGTGTGCCCCTGGCCGATCTTTCGGTGAGTGCCAGCCTGGCGGATCCCACTCCTTCCGCATCTGTCGATGTGGATGTCGATCCTGGTGAGGCATGGACACTCACGGGCAACGTGCGTTTCACCTGGCTCTCCGCCAACGGCTATCCCCCCAAGGAGGGAAGGATCCTGTTCAGCGCAACGGGTCAGAACGTTCCCTGCGTAGACGTGGACGAAGACGGCTACTGCGTCCCGGACGATTGTGATGATTCGGATCCTGCTGTGTATCCCGGAGCCGTAGAGGCCTGCGCGAACGGGATCGACGATGACTGCGATTCGCTGATCGACGGTGCGGACCCGGACTGCTGGGAGTGCACGGGGCCCGCGGAGTGCGACGATCTGAATCCATGCACGGACGATGACTGCGTGGATTATGAGTGCGTGAACACAAACAACACCGCCGCATGCGACGATGGGGATGCATGCACCATGGACGATGTCTGCTCCGGGGGCGGCTGCTATGGGGTGCCGCTCGACGCGGACGGTGACGGGTTCGTTGCCGAAGCTTGTGGCGGGGATGACTGTGAAGACGGAAACCCGGATGCCTATCCGGGCGTCTTCGAGGCTCCTCACGGCGATCCGATTTGCACGGACGGAATCGACAACAACTGCAACGGCTACACGGATTCCGAGGATGCGGGCTGTGCCGAAGGAGGCTGGTCGCTCGGTGAGAGCGCGGATGCTTCCGAGTTCGGGGCCCCCTCCAGGGAGAGTTCCGGCGCCACGAACCTGCTCTTCGCGTTCCTGCTTCCGGTGGGTGCGGTGGTTCTCTTGCGGAGAGTCTTCAGAAAGAAGTAAACATAACCCTTGGTCTGACCCCGATCGTAAAGAAGGCCGCATCCATCAGGATGCGGCCTTCCTTTTCTTGGTGGCCCTGACCACTAAGCAGATGAGACCGCGTTTCGGCCGTTCGCGGGACAGCATGCCGGCACTACAAGACCTCGCCCTTGTCATCCACCAAGTCGGGATAGAGCTCTTTTGCGCAATCCGGGCAGATCCCGTGGGTGAACGATACGTCGGCATGGGAGCGAATGTACGATTCAACCATGTGCCAGTACCCTTCATCATCCCTTATGTTCTTGCAGTTCGCGCATATGGGAAGGATCCCCTTGAGGGTGTTGATCTCCTCAACGGTGCGATAGATGAAGTAGTGCACAACCATGCCGATGACACCAAACACGCCAATGGCAAACACATTGACCATCAGGTCTCTAAAGTCCCAGGGAACGAACGAGAGCAGCACGAAATGCTGTGCCACAACGAGGATGATGAGGAACATGTAGTTCCTGGGTCGGATGTTGAAGAAGACGGCCGCTACCATGATCACCTGCAGGATTCCGGCATAATAGGGGGATGAGAACCCTTCCCCGGTGATGTAGCACATCAGGGAGACTCCGAGGGTCATCACGAACGCTCCCGAGAGTATGAGCAAGAAATGGCGCTTGGGAGGCACTCGAGGAACCAGAAAGAGCAGGAGCAGCAGAAAGGCCGTCACACCCAACCTTATATTCAGGAATGAGAGCTTGTGCTCCGGATAGACGATCCAATCCAACAGGAAGAAGGACGGAAACATCAATATGCCCAATCGCAGTCCAAAGAGAGCGAATCGGATATGTGGCAGCGACTCTTTCATATTTGAACCAGCCGGAATGTGGGAGAATCGATCCTCTGGCACCGGCAACGGGGGCAGGCGCTCGGCTTGGAGAATCGTCTGCGCTTCTCGAAACGGAAGCCGCACTGCAGGCATTCAGCGGGCTCGATCACGAGTCGCTTGCCCGACCGGCGCACGGATTTCTCCAGGTGCTCGAGATGGGGGGCAACGTCCTTTTCCCGGATGCTGACCAGGGCGGAAAGCTCGCGAGCGGTCAGCGGCCCCTCCTCGAGGCATGCGAGGATCGATTGCCTCAGCGTCCGGTCCTGTTCCCGGGGTCCGTTTCGGCTCTGGTCGCTCATGTCTACTCCCGGTTGTGGTTCCCAATCACGGCCACCGATTAGGCTACAGTCTGCCGATTGCTAATTGGGGACAGCCACTCATTTTCGCGAGAAATGAGTGGCTGTCCCCAATTACGGGCGGCCTTTGGACATTGCGAGCCGAAGGCGTGGCAATCCCCCCCGTTCAATGCGATGCGGCGCAGGGGGATTGCTTCGTCGCTGTCGCTCCTCGCAATATCCGACATTGAATACGTCACTGCGTGAACAAGCAAGAGGACGAGTCTAGAGTCTGCCGTAGGTCTCGGTCATCTCCTTCAAGGCCTGGGCCAGATCCGGACCGAGTTGTTCCGGCAAGAGCTGCCACTGCCAGTTGCCTTCCGTGCTGGCCGGTCGGTTCATGCGGGCCTCTTCTCCCAGCCCGAGAAGATCCTGCATGGGGAGGATCGCAGTGTTCGCCACCGACATCATGGCCAGGCGGATCATCTCCTCGTGGATGGTTTCCAGCCCCACTTCCCGTCCCAGGTAACGGAACAATCGTCCCTTGTCTGCTGCTGTGAGCTCTTTTTCGAACCACCCCCTGACGGTGTTGTTGTCGTGCGTGCCCGTGTAGATCAGACAGTTTTTCACGTGGTTGTGCGGTACGTAGGGATTTGCAGCCAGGTCGTCACTGAAGGCGAAGACGAGGAGCTTCATGCCCGGAAGGTCGAATCGAGCCATCAGTTCCCTCACCTCCCGGGTGATCGTGCCCAGGTCTTCGGCCACGATGGGCAGATAGGGGAAGCGCTCGAGCATGGCCTGGAAGAAGTCATCCCCGGGCCCCGGGATCCACTCGCCGCGGATCGCCGTGGGCTCCTCGGCTGGGATCTCCCAGTAGGCTTCGAACCCGCGAAAGTGATCGATCCGGACGATGTCGAACAGGTGCAGGTTCCGCTCGAGCCTCCTCATCCACCAGGAGTACCCGGTCTCGCGCAGCACGTCCCACCGGTAGACCGGATTGCCCCAGCGTTGGCCGGTCTCGCTGAAATAGTCGGGCGGTACGCCGGCCACGGCGGTGGGTCTCTTCTCCTCGTCCAGCTTGAAGAGCTCCGGATGAGTCCATACGTCCACGCTGTCAGGGCTCACGTAGATCGGCAGGTCCCCGAAAATGTGCACGTTACGTTCATTGCAGGCTTGCCTCAGGGCAATCCACTGCTTTTCGACCAGGTACTGGATGATCCTCTCCTGCTCGATTCGGTCGGCCAGGGATTCGCGGGCGGCAGCGAGCGAGCCCGAGTCCCGGTCCCGTAGATCGGCCGGCCACTCGTGCCACGGACGGCCTTCGAATTTCTCCTTGAGGGCCACGAACATGGACAGGCCGTCCAGCCAGTCCTCGTTGTCGGCACAGAAGCGCTCGAAGTCTTCCCGTTGTCCCGTCCCCCGGAACCTGCTCTGAACCAGACAGAAGAGCCTCTGTTTGAAGGAGGTCACGGCAACATAATCGATGCGGCCCCTCGGGAAACCCGGGACCGGCCCGACCTCATCCCGGTTCAGGAGACCCTCTTCGATGAGAAGATCGGGGCTTATCAGAAGCGGGTTTGAGCCGAAGGCGGAGATGCTGTCGTAGGGTGAGTTCCCGTTCGCCGTGTTGGTCGGGTTGAGAGGCAGGACCTGCCAGATGCGCTGGCTGCTCTCTGCGAGAAAATCGACGAACCGAAGTGCCCCCGGACCCAGATCTCCGATCCCCCAGTCCGAGGGAAGGGACGTGACATGGAGCAGGACGCCGCTTCCGCGCCTCTCCAGCGCCGGAACCGTCATGAGCAACCCTCTGGGTCGCTTCCTTTGAAGAACAGGGCGCCAAGGGGAGGAAGGTCGAGCAACAGAGACCACGGTCTGTCCTGACAGGAGACGGGTTCCGCAACAGCGAGCCCCTTGTTGCCCACGCCGGTGCCCCCGTACACCTCACCGTCGCTGTTCAGCACCTCGGTCCACCCACCGCCATGAGGTACCCCCACCCTGTAGCCCTGTCGTGGCACGGGCGTGAGGTTGAAGACGGCCACGATCGTCTCTTCCGGCCGTTTGCCCCTGCGCAGGAAGCTTACGATGCTGCCCTCTGCATCCAGGAAGTCGATCCACTCGAACCCGTCTCCCTCGCAATCCCTGCTATGGAGAGCCTGCTCGGATTTGTAGAGGCGGTTCAGATCCTGAACCCATCGCTGCACGCCCTTGTGAACCGGATACTGGAGCAGATGCCAGTCCAGGCTCGTCTCGTGATACCACTCATTGGATTGCCCGAACTCTGCACCCATGAACAGGAGCTTCTTGCCCGGATGTGCGTACATATAGCCGAAAAGAAGCCTCAAGTTTGCAAACTTCTGCCATTCGTCACCGGGCATCCTGTGCAGCAGAGACCCTTTCCCGTGCACCACCTCATCGTGGGAAAAGGGAAGCAGGAAATTCTCGAAGAAGGCGTACCAGATGCTGAAGGTGAGCTGGTTCTGGTGATGCTTCCTGAAAACCGGGTCCTTGGTGAAGTACTCCAGGGTATCGTGCATCCACCCCATGTTCCACTTCAGCCCGAAACCGAGCCCGCCCAGATAGGTGGGCCGGGTGACCATGGGCCAGGCTGTGGATTCTTCGGCGATGAGCTGGACGTCGGGATAGAACTCGTAGGACGCCTCGTTCAGCCGCTTGATGAATTCGATCGCCTCGAGATTCTCGTTTCCTCCGTGCTGGTTCGGGATCCATTCGCCATCGTCCCGGCCGTAGTCCAGGTAGAGCATGGAGGCCACCGCATCGATCCGAAGACCGTCGACGTGGTACTTGTCGAGCCAGAACAGGGCATTGCTGATCAGGAAGGAGCAGACCTCGTAGCGGCCGTAGTTGAACAGGTAGCTCTGCCACTCCGGATGGATTCCCTGGCGGGGATCTTCGTGTTCGAACAGGTGGGTCCCGTCGAAATAGACGAGCCCGTGCTCGTCGGAGGGGAAGTGCGAAGGGACCCAGTCCAGGATCACGCCGATGCCGTTCTGGTGCAGGGTGTCGATCAGGAACATCAGCTCCTGGGGCGTTCCGTACCGGCTCGTTGCTGCGAAATAGCCGGTGATCTGGTATCCCC
>JANQFG010000124.1 GCA_028277985.1 bacterium
GTCGTGCGAAGGGCCTGATCGGAGGCTTGTCGGGGAGTGGCAAGGCATCCACGGCGGTCCGCAGGATAAGAGAAACCCTGTTGCGTGTCAAACGATGAGCTGCTCGATCGTCGTGGACGGAATCGTTTGGAATAGGTATGATGATCGACGTCAGACCCATCCCATCTACGAGATTTCCGCACAAGGAGGACGTGCAATGAAGTTCTCTCTCCCCCAGCTCCTTTGGTATGAGAATACGAGCATCGAAATCGACCTTCCGGACGAATGGGAAGTCGAATACTGCCCCATGAAAGGTGCGGACCGCCCTGCCCTGACCGTCGAGGAGATGGAGAAGGCGATCGTGAATCCTATCGGCACACCTCGGCTTCGTGACCTGGCTGAGGGGAAGAAGCGGGCGGTCATCATCTTCGACGACATGACGCGGCCGACCCGTGTCGACCAGCTTGCGCCCATTCTTCTGAAGGAACTCATGGCAGGAGGTATTTCGGAAGAGGATATCGTGTTCGTCTGTGCCCTGGGAACCCATGGCGCACTCACACAGAACGAGTTCCGCAAGAAGCTGGGTCAGGAGATCGTCGAGAGGTTTCGTGTCTTCAACCACAACATCTACGAAAACTGCGTAGAGGTGGGAACCACCAGCCGGGGAACCCGTCTGCTCGTCAACAGGGAAGTCGTGGAAGCGGACCTGAAGATAGGGATCGGATGCGTGACTGCGCACGCCCAGGTAGGATTCTCAGGGGGAGGCAAGATCGTTCTGCCCGGCATATCTCACGTGGACAGCATCGCCCACTACCACCTGCAGGTCGAGGCGATGGCCAAAGAAACGACCGGTCTGGGGAATTTCGACAACAACATCCTCCGCTTAGAGATCGAAGAGGCCGCTCGTATGACCGGCATCGACTTCCTCGTCAACGTAACAGTCAACGCACGGGGGGAAACCAGTGCGGTCTTTGCCGGGGAACTCTTCCAGGTTCACGAACAGGCTGTGGCGCTGGCCAAAAAACTCTACGCAACGCAGCCCAGACCTCAGAACAAGGATGTCGTCATCGCCAATGCCTTCGTGAAGGCGAACGAGATGGCCATATCGGTGCTCCTCGGGGTGCTCGCCCTCAAGGATCTGGCCGGAACCGTCGTCGTAATCGCCGACTCCCCGGAAGGCCAGGTCATCCATTACTTGCTGGGCCGATTCGGGAGAGACTACGGTGGCCGCCAGTACCCGATCGGAGCCCTTCCGGAAAGCGTGAATCTCATCGTAATGGCGCCTCGAATGGACAAGACCTTTGGGGATTGGTTCTCAAACCCTGAACGCATCACGTGGACCAAGGATTGGGCACAAACCCTTGCGCTGCTGCGCGACGAGGTAAAACCGGGGGCCCGCGTGGCTCTGGTCCCCAACGCGACGATGCAGTATTACGCAGACTTCTAGGCGTCTATTTTCTATGCAGCCGCCTACCAGCTAGACAGTCAGACGGGGAACCCGCCTGCCAGAGCACATAATTTAATGAATACAAGGTATTAGGAAAGCGATCACCCCTTCTGCGCGAATGCAGGCTCCGTTGGAATGTAAACGCACTAGACAGTTACTTCCTCCCACCTGGCCCTGAAACGCCCCATGAGACCCGTCTGAGAGGTCTCTTTCCTGAAAAATTAATCCAACAATTTCAGCTCCTTACGCCCTTCATCCTCCAGCAGAGCTTCATGTCGGTGCGACCAGGCATGATTCTTGTCTACACTCTCGAGTTGGTAAGGATCATTTATCCTGCCCCTCTTGCCCGGAAGCCAATCCTATGTACGCGAGTCAAATGCCCGATATCGATGCAGAATTCAACCCCCCAAGATGGAGATTCGAAGGGTGGGGGCTGGTTCGGGGGCTGTCGCTGCTTTTTTCGGCTTTCACCGTGATCATGGTCCTCTACCACATCGTATTGACCCTCTTCAGGGGCTAGGAGCGTCTGCCGGCATTCGAACCGAAAGGGACACAACTGCTCGATTGGAGACACTACATGGCATCGAACCGCTCCGAGGCCCTCGCTGAGCTCGCTCTTCAAGACCGGCAGGACGAAGAGTCGGGCGAATACTCGCTCGGTCCGGAAGAGGTGGCCCGAATTCTGGATCGCAGCCCCAACGATGTAGCTGGGCTCGCCAGAGAGGGAAAGCTTCGTGCAAGGAGAATGGGAACTCGCTGGAAGTTCCGGCGGCACGATGTGATCACCTATCTCACGGGCCGTTCTCAGATTGAGAAATCAATCTGAGAATCCCGCCCCCACGAACCCACCTTCCAGGCACGCCCCCCTTGGCTTGATCAACGGTTTCTCCAATGAAATTGAGGGCTAATGCGTTTGGTGTCCCTCCCTTCCCCCTTGGCACGCCTTTTGTAAAACAAAGACTTGGAACGCATTCTCGCAAGGCGCATGGGGCATGAACAGAACGGAAAACGTGGGAGGGAGGATACCATGGGACGCGCGGACATCCTGATTTGCCCGGGCTGTGACTACAAGCGACATCTCACCGAAGCGGAATCGCGCTTCTCTTATGCTCTGGTCGTCGCCTGCTTCAAATGCGGCAGCGCCATGCAGTGCACCCAGAAGCGGAAACCGGCCGTCCAGGGGGGGAGCCAGACCTTTCCGGACTCTTCAACCCGGATGGAGGCTAAGGAAGACTGGGCGGTTACGTAGCCCTCACCCTTCGCTTCTCTTGGCGGCAGTATGTCTTTCCCTGGCCACCAGGGCGGCTCCCAGGGCACCCAAAGCCTGAGGGTCGAAATTCAGGTCGGCGAAAGGAACACCCAGCTCTCGTCCGGTGTACTCCGCCACTCCCGCGTTCTTGGCCACTCCGCCCACAAAGGCGACCTCCTGCTCGAGCCGCAGGCTCCTCACGAGCGAAGCGACCCGTGTAGCGACGGACCGGCAGAGACCTGCCACGATATCGGCCCTCTTCCGTCCATTGTTCACATGCGTGATCAGCTCACTCTCAGCAAAGACGCCGCATTGGCTCGTAATCAAGACCGGGTCGGTTGACTCGAAACAGAGCTGGCTCGCACCATCCAGGGAGAGGTCGAGGGCCTTCGCCATGACCTCGATGAATTTCCCCGTGCCGGATGCGCACTTCTCGTTCGAGACCGTGTCGAGGACCTTTCCATCCGGCTCGATGTTGAAGGCCCGGATCTTCTGCCCTCCTGCATCGATGACCGTGCTAACGCCCGGATGGACCCACCGGACGCCCCTGCTCAGGCTCAGCACTTCGGGTACGTGGCCGGTAGCAAAGGGAGCAACCTTCCGCCCAAACCCACACGCCATACAACCGTCCAGGCTCTCCAGGGTAAGACCCGTCTTTGCGAGTGCCTTTTCCATCACTTCCGTCGCTGCCTGTCTCGGAAGCATCTTGTACGGCATCACTCCCTGCACCAGGATTTGATCTTCGTCCAGGATCACGACTTTCGCGGCGATCGCTCCTACATCGCACCCGGCAAACAGCAAGGGCTCACTCCTTTCTGGTCAGACACGGTTCCCGCATTCCGGCAGGACGCGACTAGGTGGCCTTCCGCACGGCAACTCTCTCGGCAGCGTACAGCGCAGCTCCCAGGGCCCCGATGATCTGGGGATCTTCGGGAAACCGGACGAACTCGACCTTCAACAGTGCCTCCAGGTTCTTCACCACACCCACATTCTTGGAAACCCCGCCCGTGACTCCGACCTCCTTCTCCACCCCAACCCTTCCCACGAGACCCTTCACACGCCGGGCCATCGATTCGTTGATTCCGGCCGCTATATCCGCAAAGCTTCGCTCTTCGCACAGGAACCGGGCAATCTCCATCTCCGCGAAGATGCTGCATTGGTTGGTGATCTCCACGGCCACTTCCGCCTCCCCGGCAAGAGGCCCGAGTTCGGAAACGTCGACGCCGAGGCTTTCCGACATCAACTCCAGGGATCTTCCGGTCCCGGCGGCACATTTGTCGTTCATCACGAAGTCGACGAGACACCCCTCTTCATCCACGCGTATCGCCTTGCAGTCCTGCCCGCCCACATCGATCACCGTGCGGATGGAAGGCATCAGCCAATGCGCCCCATTTCCGTGACAGGAGATCTCGCTCACATTGTCGTCTGCAAAAGGAATCGTCTCGCGTCCGTAGCCGGTGCTGACGCAGAAGTCGATCTCATCGAAGGAAATGCCGAGCCTTTCGAGGAGCCTGTCCATCACGGCCCGGGCCGAGCGTTCCGCCTTCGGCAGCACACGGATCACCTCGGACCCGAGCAGCGTTCCGTTGTTCATGATGACGGCCTTTGCGGTCAGGGACCCAACATCACAACCTGCAACGATCATCTCGTCTCCGTTGTCGCTCACAAGACCGAATCATCCGAGGGTGGAAAAGAACTCCTCGAGCTGGTCCTTGATGGTAGCCATGGACGAGATCCGACCGTCCCAACCGTCACCCTCCAACCTTAGGATCGGAAGGCCCAGTTCCCTCTTGACCACATCGCTCACGAGCTTGAAAGCTCCCCATGCCTGCTTGCAGGCAAGGTGCCCGGAAAAGATGCAGCAGTCAGCGTTGTAGGTCTTGGCGTAGAAGAGCGTGTCGTCCAGCCAGTTCGTCGGCATGTCCCACTTGCCTTTCAACTGGCGGGTCATCGGCATGTTCATCATCTCCTCGGCCAGCCCCCGGAGCATGCTGTCCACGCTCGAGGTGTCGATGACCGGGTTGAAGTCGAAACACCCGATGATGTCCAGAAGAAAGGTCACGCCCATCTCTTCCTGGAGCCATCTGTAAATGGTCGGATCGAAATAGAAGGACGTGTACATGAAGAAGGCACGAATCCTCTCCTCCGGCGCAACGCCGGCGCCCCGTTTCAGTCTGTCCTTGCACACATCGAGGGCGATCCGATAGAAATCGACCGCCTCGGGCGTGCCGATCATGAAGTATTTCATCCCCACGTGGAGCTGGTTGTAGTAATTGGGAACCGGGTTCGGGAAGTTTCGCTTCAGATCGTTGATCTCGAAAAAGAGCTCGGACGCCTGATTCGAGTATTCCACCACTTCGCGAAGCCGATCCGGGTCGAGCTTGTTTCCGCTCATCTCCTCGAGATTCCCTACGATCTTCTTGAATCCGTCCGCGTAGTAATCGAGGGCTCGCTCGTCCGAGTAGAATGGGATGTCGAGGTACAGGGCAGGAATGTCGAACTTCTCGGACAGATACTCCATCGCCTTGGCGTTCGGGTCACAGGCGCCAAGGGCACCGTCTATGATCAGGTCAGGTTTTTCCACCTGACCCGCCTCAAGAAGGCCGATGACCCCTTTGTGTGTGGAGCACATCGTTTCGGG
The DNA here is from genome assembly GCA_028277985.1 of bacterium. Lineage (GTDB taxonomy): Bacteria > Desulfobacterota > DSWW01 > DSWW01 > DSWW01 > S015-6. Next base: position 5,317 of record JANQFG010000124.1, read on the forward strand.
GAGTCCTCTTTCCACCGCCAGGTCCATGTACTCGGTGGCACCTTCCTCCAGGCCCTGCGCCATCGTGGTCAGAACCTCCACGCAGACCGGCACCATGTCCATGGCATAGAGAATCTCGGGCCCGAAATTGAAAGGTACATATGCAATCTTCTTCCCCTCTTCACGGGCGGCCCGCAGTTTGTTGAAATAGACGCCCAGACCCTTGTTGAACTCAAGAGACATCTTCCGCGTGTCCGGATCCCCGGTTCCCGCCTTGAAGCTGTTCTGGAGAAACTCGGGCAATGTCTCCACAAAGGCCTGAACCTCGGGCAATTCCACGTCCACGTCTTCGGGCAGGCTCGAGCTCAACTCGAAAAGGTCGACGATCCTGTCGATAGCGTTCTTTCCTTGATCGCTCATCATACCCTCCGAATCCTTTCGAGAAAGGCTTGCACACGGGTTCGAACTCTACCGGCGTCCGCCAGCGGCCCATACTGCCTCTCCAATTCCAGGGCCGGGATGTTCTCCTTCTCCAGATCCCTTTTCAAAAGGGCATTGTCGGTTCCGTGGAGGTCGCAGAACTTGATCTGCTCTAGAATCACGCCGTCGACCCGCGCACGTTCGGCCTGCTCCTTCAGAAAGGCGAGCCGCTCACCATAGTGGCCGTACATACGTGGGCAGGGGACGTGGTGAAAGTACCTGTCGACAAGGGCCTCCAAGGGATCTTCCCCCTCGTCGGTGAGATCCCAGTAACTCCTGCTCCCGATGCACAGCGTATCCGCCACAACGACGGCACCCAGATCCTCGACGTTCTCGACCAGATCCGCATCATCCATGATGCTTCCGGCCACCAGGAGACGGACCTTTCCGTCCCCTCCCCCGCCGGTATCGGCCGCATCCTCGATCAGGCCGCCCAGAAGTTGATTGAATCGGTCCCTCGGCATGCGGGTTGCCGCCGACAGAATCTTCACCATCTGTGCTCCGGTGAGCGGTGGACTGTCGCCGGCCTGCAGTTCATACAGACGACGGACGAGCCTTCGGGATTCGTTGTAGATCGCTACGGCTTCGGCGAGCCTCTCGGTCGATATCTGAACACCGAAGTGGTTCTCCACCGATTGTTTGAAGGCGAGCACCTCGTCCCGATACCAGACCGCGGCCTCTTCGGTCAGTACGTGGGGGACCGGGAGGACGTACATGAAAGGGCGGGTCTTCTCGTGGGCTTCCCAGTTCTCGAAGGCACGTCGAATATGATCGCACCCGTTCACAAAGACAGCGCCCGAAAGAAAATCGAACCGACCGCCCAGCGCATTCTCAAGGCAGCACCTCGCAAAGGAGCAATTCACCCTCGCGAGGTAGGTATCCGCCAGCGAGGTGTCCTCACATCCTTGCCCGGTGATCCGGTACGGGAGGATGTCCGCCGCATACAGGATCTCCTCGGGCAGATAGGAACAGACATAGCCGACGATCTTCTTACCCTCCCCGGTCCACTCGGCAACGTACTCGTTTTCCAGAACGCTCACGACCTTGTTCACTTGATCCATGGGCTTCATAGGCATACCTCCCGCAGGTAGAGTGCCTGGTGCCGGCGCCTCGCCCCGCCAGTCTTTCCCCCGGGCAAGGCATTCGTATCGAAGGTCTCTTCTGCCGTCCTCTGCCGTCGAGCGGCGGGGCCAGTATTCCGCCTTTCGCCGCAGTGTGTCAATATCCAATACCATACCTGGCAAGTCGGGTACAACCTTGCTCAGGCTGGTCAATTCCCAGTGCGACGTATAGAATCATCTGGACACGAATCATCGAGCAAGAATCCTTCGGAGGGACCATTCATGGGAGAATCAAAGGATCCGGCATGTGCGGTATGCGGCGTCAACATTCTCGAGAAGTCCTGCTTCTTCGAGTCAGGCAAGGGGCCTGCTTCTTGTCCGACCCTGGGTTATGAGGCCCTGGTCGAAGAGGCAAGGAAGGAATACGAAAAACCTCAAGTGCGCGAGTTTGCCCGACTCGCATCGGTCCAGGAGGGGGAATGCTATCTCGATCGTGACCGGCAACCCTTCACGATCCATTGCAGCAAGACGAGAATACAGGAGATCTGTGAATTCGCGCAGAAGCTCGATGTGAAGAGGCTCGGGCTTGCCTTCTGCATGGGCCTTTCACAGGAGGCGAGGATTGCACACGAGATCTTCTCAGCCCAGGGATTCACCGTGGCCAGCGTGCTCTGCAAGGCAGGCAGGTTTCCGAAGGAAGAGGGCCTCGGCGTGAAGGACGAGGAGAAGATCATGATCGGCACCGCGGAAGCGGCCTGCAACCCGATCGTCCAGGCCAAGGTTCTGAACCGTATCGGGACCGACCTGAATGTCCTGCTCGGGCTGTGTGTGGGGCACGACTCGCTCTTCTTCAAGTATGCAGACGCCTACACCACGGTCCTCGCAGTCAAGGACAGGGTGACAGGACACAATCCGCTGGCCGCGCTCTACACGTCTCACATGTACCACATGTATCTCAAGAACCCGGGCTTCTGATGTGGGATCCAGTCCCGAATTCGATTTGATTCGGCTCCGTCGCCCCCCCCGTTAACGAAGCTTCTTGAAAAGGGAGGTTCTCCATGAAACCGATCGACTACGTGGCCTGCCTGAACGAGATGTACCAGAGCCAGGGATTTCCGCCGTACAAGTGGTCCGAATTCGAATCGAGCCCCTGGTGCTCCTTCGACAAGGCGCTCGGTGATACGAACCTGGCCCTCGTGAGCTCCGCAGGTATTTTCCGTGAAGACCAGGAACCTTTCGATCCATGGGCTGTAAACGACTTGAGCTTCCGGCAGATCCCTGTCGACACAGACCCCGCGAGGCTCAAGCTCCATCACAACTATTTCGACCATCGGGACGCCCAGAAGGACGTCAACTGCGTATTCCCGGTTCAGCGGCTCCAGGAACTCGCCGACGCCGGGCACATTGGAGGAGTGGTGCCCGAAGCGATTACCCTCGGAATGGGACGACTGTACAAGAGAACCGCCCTTCAGAAGCAGACGGTGCCCCAGATCGTGGAGATTCTCAGGGGCCACGGAACCGACGCCGTCCTTCTTGTCCCTTCGTGACCCTTGGATCATCAGTCGGTCGGACTGATCGCGCGTACCATGGAGGAGGCAGGAATTCCTACGATCTATCTCGGCTCCTGCCGGGACATGATGGCCCAGGTGAAACCGCCGAGATCCGCCTTTCTGAACTTCCCCCTCGGTCGACAATGTGGAAAACCGAACGAGCCGGATCTGCAGACAAGCATTCTGAAGGCCGCTCTCGACGTGCTCGTGGAGGCAGCCGAGGCAGGCGATATCGTGGACCTGCCGCACGAGTGGGGAGTACCCTTCGACTGGAAGAGCTACTGGCACGACCTGGATGAAATGATCAAGGAGGAAGGGATCGAGGCCCAGGAGTGGAAGCCGAAGAGCTGAACCGTCGGAGAACCTGCATGACGACCGCACAGCCGCAGCCGATCCGTGACGGCATCCTTCTGTTCGAAGGGAAGATTTCCAGAAATCTCATCATGGACCCCATGGTCAGCCACACCTATTTCCTGGAGGACGGTGACCAGGTCATCCTCTTTGATCCTTCGTGCGGCAAGGAGATGGGCAGGAGAATCGAAGAACACATCCGGACGAGACAGAGGGCTTCCGCCTCCTGGAAGAGAGCGACGCTCCTCGCGGGGCACTCTCACCTGGATCACGCCGGCAACTTCTATCTCGCAGACGTGATAGACGTTCCCGAGACACGGGTCTACGTTCATGAAGCCGGGATTCATGACGGCAAGGTCATGAACGACCCTGCCCCATTCGTAAGGGCCGTGGCTCGTGACTCGAATGAATGCTATAACCTCTATCTGTCTTTCTATTTTCCCTACAATCTGCTGCTGACGCCTTTGGCGCTGGTCAACCTGTTTTCATCCGAGCTGGCATCCCGCATCTTCGCTACCCTCGGCTCCCTTGCTTTCGAATCCCCGCGGGACGGGAACACCTCCCCGGAACCCATCAAGGAGGAGGAGAAGATCGACCTAAATCTGGGTGGCGTCAAGCTGCGCGGGTGGCCTCTGGGCAACATGATGATCCTGCCCACCCCGGGCCACAGCCCCTGCTCGGTGTCCCTGTTCTGGCCGGAAAAGAAGGCCCTGTTCATCAGCGACGCGGACTGGATCGGCAATCCCGTCTTTCTGAAGGGCTCGGTGAGAGACTGTATCTCGAGCTTTGAAATGATGAAGACCCTGGCCCACGCAGGCCAGGTCGATCTCCTGTTACCTGCCCACGGCCCCGTCAAGGAGGGCACAAGGTCGATCTTGAGTCACCTTGATTCTCATGTCCGGCGCCTCGAGACCCTTCGGGACGAAGTGCTTCGCCTCCATCACACCTCCGGCATAAAGGATATCCGCCGACTGACAAAAGCCCTGGTGCGTCAATCGCCTCTGTTCCGGATGCTCAAGGGGAGCAATTTCCCGCGATTCGTTTGCTTTGTCCACAACATCGTTACCCTTTGTCTGCTCGAAGAGGGTGTCCTTCAGAAGGAGCCTGCATGCGAATAGACACCTTGAAGACGATGAGGCTGTGTGTTGCGCTCTGGCTTACTGTCCTGCTGATTACCTTCTCGCCTTTCCGAGTGAACGCTGCGATGCCGCAGGCGAACTATCTGGGAACCGTTGCGGCGATGGATGCTCCGAACAATCTGATCACGATTCAGACGGATGCCTATCGATGGACGCTTGGAGGAGGCGACTGGCTCCCCTGTGACTACACCCTGGAGGCGGAAGCCCCGAATTCGGATGTGATCCTTCGCGTCCAGGTGGGCGACCGGGTCGAGGCATCTTCTATCGGTGAGCCCGGAACCGTCCTGGAGGGTTGGGTGAGCCTTGCCCGCTTGAACCCGGGTTCAGGAGAGAGAATCACGGATGCGTATGGTGACGTGGGCTACCTCTTTTCTGCCTTGGAGGGCGCCTATTCGCTCGACTATGCGACTCTACCGGATTGCCCGACCTGTATGGGTTGCTGGTGCGAGGCGACGTCCGCCCACGTTGAGATTACGAGCGACGTCGGACCGGCGGACGAGGTCGACCTGGAACCGGGCGAGGGACATCGCCACTACGGGGATCCGTATTGCCTCTATGTCATGTTCCATTCGGGTGAAGCAAACGGCTATCCGACTTGTGTGGGCGAGGCCTGCGGAGGACCGCAACTCGTCTCTGATTTCACGCTGCACATCATCGAGTGTGAGAACCCAGGATGGTTCGCCGGAGGGGCACAGGCAAGCCTTTACGGTTCACGCTGCTACGGAAGCTCGGTTGCGGCTAACGTGCTGGCCATGTGTCTGATAGCCCTCGGTGCAGTCCTGCTGCTCAGGAAGATGAAAAGGCACTAACCCTGGACCCCTCCTTTCGAAATGAGAATCAGATTGATAATTCTCACCCTCCCCCGCTCGCTTATGCTCATGGTAACAACTTTCTGACCGACTATTCCCTTTCCGGTACAATAACTTAGTCTAGGCACCTTTTGTTTTATTAAGTTGGCATCCTGTTTGAATGTCTGTATGGCAAACCAATACAGGCAGGTCAGATCCTATGCAGGAAAGCCAGTGTCGTGCATGTGCCAGTTCGATTCTCATCGTGCTTCCGGACGACCGGAAAGCCAAAGGGATTGCCCTCTCAGAGCGAAAGCAGGTCTCCCTCGAACGGAACGGCCTCGACGTCTACGTCCGATGCCCCTACTGCTCGGCAAAAAACATTGCTGCTGTCCGGACCGCGCGGGACGGAAAGCGAACGATCGAACTCATAAGGGCCGTCATCGACGATATCTGATTCGCGTCGCGCGACTCCCATCAGGACGCATCGGACGCTACGCCCAGGTGAAAGAGGTTGTTTGCATTCTTCCAGAGGATCCTCTCCTCGTCTTCTCCTGCAAGTCCCAGGCTTCTCACGATGTCGATGTGCTCTTTCGGGCTGATCGGAACCGGCGGATAGTCGCTACCGAACAGTACTCTGTCCACTCCGAAAAGCTCGATACATTGTCGAATGCCCGCTGCAGAGAAACCCATGGTATCGGCGTAGAGATTCGTCCTCAGATATTCACTCGGCTTTCGTTCGCACACCGCTTCTTCGCCTGACGGAAGTCCCTCGTAGCCGAGGCGATATCCAAAGTCGAGACGCCCGATGATGTTCGGCAATCCTCCCCCCATGTGAGGCAATACAACCTGCAGGCCGGGATACCGGTCGAATATGCCCGAATAGATCATACGGGTGATCGTCATCGTTGTATCGAAAGGCCGTCCGACGATCTCTTCCAACTTGTAGAGTGCCATCTTCTCTTAGCCGATCGGTGCGTAGGGAGGATGAAGCCAGATCGGCTGATCCCTGTCCTGTGCATACTCCCAGAGGGGATCGAGCTTTGGCGAATCGAGAAACTCCCCGTCCCAACTCGTGCCGATAGCGATTCCTTTTGCGCCGAGCTGCGTATGACAACGCTCACATTCGGCAACGCTCTTCGACCGGAAGGGATTCACCATGGCCATGAACGCCAAATCTTTCGGATACTCGGCGACCATCTCGGCGTGCCCATCGTTGTATTGTTGCGTGGCCAGGTCGTCGGCCAGGGAGAACATGGCCCAGCAGAACATCTCCAAACCCATCGTGAAGCTCAGCAGGCCCAGAGTCACGCCCGCCTCACGTTGTCCTTGAACCTGCATGTGAATGTCCAGCACCTCAGGGTATACCTGGGCAGTGATACCATGAAGGGTGGTAGTGGAAATCGTGCCATGATCTTCCCTGTCGAGCCGTTTGTAGGCGAACTCCTGTATCTTCTGCTCGATCGGGGATCCGGGCTCGAACTGAGCGTGACGGTGCACGTCGATGACGGGGGTCCCTTCTGATGCCGTGCCGGCCGGACCCTGGGACGGATTTTCGGTATCTGCACCGCATCCCTGACTCCCCAGCGAGAGGGAAACCACCCCACCGGCCGCGGCGGCACGAGTCAGAAAGTCCCTACGTGTAAAGGCCCCGGATCGCGGCTTGCGCCTTTGACTGTCCCCTCTCGTCGTCTTTCCCATAGCCCCTCCTCCTCCGAACAGCTGTTCCCCTAAACACCCCAGGACTCTATCGATTGTCCTGTCTTGCCTTCGGATGACTGTGCGAATGACCGAGGAGTCATTCGCGCAAAACCATAGGCGGATCACGCTCGACTGTCAATAGGCAATCGGCAAGAACCGCAATGGCCTTTTTCGCTCTGAACCGGGGTTCGGTCCGTAGAATCTTAATGCGCTGAATCTGAATGATTTTTCCTGTTGACATTCCCTTTTTCACGTAACATACTACATGACTCACCGGTCAGAGGCTCTGATCCACAGCTCCCCGGCACACCCCGATGCCCTTCGGGAAGTCGACCCGAGGGCGAGGTTGGAATGAAGGCATACCAGACCAATCCCGACAGAAGCGGTTACAAGCTGGCCCAACTCTGCCAGGCATCCGATTTCAACCCTTCCACGGTTCACTATTATATGAAGATCGGGCTTCTCCACAGACCCACGAGGGTCGGCCTCGGCCTCTACCTGTATGACGACACGCATCTGAACAGGCTCAACAAGATCCGTGCCCTGAGAGAACACGAGAACCTCTCCCTTTCCAAGATCAAGGACAGGTTCCAAAAGGATCAAGAGAAGACGCCACAACTTGATGATGGGTTCGAACCATTCGGGGAGAAAAGGAATCAAGCTTTTCTTTCGAAGGCCCGGGGCCCTCAGAAGAGTGAGATCACGCGAGAAAGACTCGTCGACGTAGCTGCCGAACTCTTCTCCAGGAAAGGCTACGAGGCAACCACGATCACGGACATCACCCGGTCCATGCATATGTCGAAGGGCTCCTTCTATCACTTCTTCAGGGACAAGAGAGAGTTGTTCATCGAATGCATCGAGAGACTCGCCTACCTGATCGTCCCGGAGGAGACATGGGAAGAGATTTCAAGAGAACAGGACTACGAAAAGAGGCAGTTCCGAAGGACCATAGCCTTTCTTGAAGCATTTCCTTCCTACGCCGGTATTCTCAGCATGGCGAAGATAGCGGCCATGGGTGATGATCCGGACCTGGCCAGCCAATCAAAGAGGGCCTTGGGAAAGATTGTGGAGCCCATCCTTCGCGACTTTCGTCGAGCCGTTGCCAAGGGCATCGTCCGAGAGGTGGACGAAGAGTTCTTCGCATATGTCGCACTCGGGATGGCGGAGAATCTTGGCTACATGTTGATGACGGATCCCCAGTTCGATCTTCACGAAGCTGTCGAGAAGTACGTTGACCTTATTTCGCACGGCGTACTTCCCGTGGCGCCCCCATCCCTCCGGACCGCGCCGCCGCCGAAAAACCGCTCCGGCGAAATTACCGATGTGAAGGGCGAGTCGGTCAAGGTGCGTGAGATTTACTTTGGGGGGCAGCCTTCTCTTTCGGGGCGAATCGGTGAAGGGGAGCTCCAAGTCGATACAGAGCAGATCGCCCATATCCTGTTGGATCACGCGGCCCCGGAATGCAGCATGGAGATAACCATGAAGGACGGAGAGATCTCCCATCTGGAGCTGGACGGAAACATGATCGTATCCGCTGCTTCCTCCGTCGGTTTGTACACGATCCCCTTTCGTCTCGTCCGCAGCATCTGCTTTGCATAGCGCGGCAGAGATCGTCGCTGGGCCGCTATGCTCTCCACATACTACGAATGCCTCTGCATATCCGCCGTGATGATGGGGACTGCACGTTCCGACAGGGTCAATAACCTTCTTCTTCTATTCGGGTCGTCCAGCCCAAAGCGCTCGATCACTTCAAGGACCCCGGCATAGGCCCGTTCCACGGTGACCACATCCATGCATCGGTGGTCCTGATCGCACTTCCTCATTTTGCATCCGTAGCAATCCACCCCTTCATCTCTTACCAGCTTGTAGCGCTTGGACCAGGGCGATGTTCTCCTTGGATCGGTGGGTCCAAAAATGCAGACCAGTGGAACATCCAGTGCCGCAGCCACATGCATGAGTCCCGAATCGTTCGTGACGAAGAGCCCGCACAATCCGATCAGAGCCATCGCCTCCTCGAGCGAAGTGCGCCCTGCCAGGTTGATCAACTCCGCGTTTCCGGCCATTCTGCAGATCTCTTCACCCAAGGTTTCCTCGTCGGGGGCTCCGAACAAGAGGATTCGGGCTGGATGGGTGTTACGGATTCGCAAGGCGAGCTCGGCAAACCGTTCCGGATACCATCGTTTGAGCAGACTCCCCACGGCACCCGGACTGAATCCGATGAGGGGTTCATCCATGGCAACGCCGAGTTCCTGAAGACGCTCCTGCGCCTTTCCCATCTGGGACGCGCCGATCGGCAGGACCAGTCCCTTCTCCTCCACGTTGAGCCCGAACCCCTCGAGCAGCTTCAGGTCATGCTCGAGGCGCGGAACGTCGAATTCCTTCTTTGAAGACCGAAGCTTGTGTGTAAGCAGGAGGCCTCTCCCATCCGTCGTGTAGCCCATCCGTGCGGGAATCCCGGCCAGCGAGGCGATCAAGGCTGCTTCAAAGGCCCGCTGCAGCAGGATGGCTCCCTGGAAGCGACGTGAACGCAAGTATCGAACCAGGTGCATCATGCCCCGCATCCCCTTGTGGAGCCCTTCGCCGTCATATTCGATAAGCTCATCGATGTGGGGGTTATGGGCTAGAATCGGGATCACCCAGGGCTTCGCAAGGACCGAAACGGAGGCTTCGGGAAAAGACCGACGAATGCACCCAAGAGACGCCGTGGCGATGACCACGTCTCCAATCCAGTTCTGCGAGCGGACCAGGATCTTCCCGCCCCCCATATCAAAGGATCTCCGGCCCACGAAATCCATCCTTTCCCTCCGGAATCATGTATGGAACAGCCCGACGATTGCACGTCATGTCGATCCTCTTGTCAAGGTCGCTCCGAGCCACACGGATTTTCTGCTTGACACGGCTGCCCCGGTTCGGTAGTATTTCGTATGCGAAAGGATTCTTAGCTATGGAAACCTATGAAGAGTGCATCGTCTTTCTTCTTGCAAAAGCGTACCAGAAGGCCCACGGAAACCTCAAGAAGAGGCTTCATCGGTACGGGCTCACTCCGATTCAGAACCTGACCCTGGAGGCCTTGCGCCAGGAAGACGGGCTCTCGGCAGGGGATATAGGCAAGAGGCTGGTCCTGGACAATGCGACCTTGTCCGGGGTACTGGACCGTCTGGCGGACAGGGATTGGATCGAGAAGCGCACGGATCTGAACGACAAGCGTTTGGTTCGGGCTTACCTCACGGAAAAGGCGAAGTCATTGAAGGACGAGCTCTGGGAAGAAAGGGACCAGGCAAACGAAGAGATTCTGCACTCCCTATCCATCGAAGAGAAGGTCCTGCTCAAACGTCTGCTCAGGGATGTGCAGGCGTGACCCAAGTGGTTTTTTTTGACCTATTATTTTGCATACAACATATTTCGTTGACACGCTGACCTTTCCCGGGAATCGACACACAACCGAATACGGAGAACAGAATGGATCTGAAAGAGGCTATACTCGGCCGGGCTGAAGGGAAAGTGGATGCCGTTGGATTCGCTCCCGTCGACAGGTTCGACGATGGACCGGAAGCGCATCACCCTTCCCGCATCTGCAAGAACGCCAAGACGGTCATCGTCTTCGGGAATACAGTGCCTCGGGGCATGCTCCTTTCCCCGGACTACAGCCTCTACATGTTGCACAGGACCTATCACTCGGTCTACGAACGGTTGAACGAGCTGGGCCTCATGCTCTCCAACTGGATCGAGTCACAGGGCAACTTCCTTGCCGTCCCGATCCCGAGCTTTGCTCCCCTCGTCTACAAGGGCATGGAACCCTGGGGGGTCCTGTCCCTGAAGCACGCCTGCGTCAAGGCCGGTCTCGGCGCATTCGGCAGAAACGGCTTGATGCACAACCCTCAATTCGGAACACTTCTCCGGCCGGGTGCCGTGGTAACCAGCGCCGAGCTTGCAGGGGATCCGCTCATCGAGGATGATCCCTGCCCGGAGACTTGTGACGCATGCTCCAAGGCCTGTCCGTCCGGGGCCCTGCAAGAGGACGGAACCTTCAACAAGATGGACTGTCTCGGCTATCTCGTGAAACACGCCATCTACCCGCTGGCACTCAAGAGCGAGGCCGGGCTCAAGAACATCGAACGGGTCATCAACACCGCGGGCTACAACTACTGGCTCACCTGCAACGAGTGCCTGCGTGTCTGCCCGAGCAACAGCCCAAAGAAGTCTCGAAGCGGCTGACCGACATCGACTTTCAGAAGAACAGGAGACGATCATGCCTGAGAACAAAGCGTATACGGACCTGATCGAGCACGTGGAGAACTGGCTGTTTGGTGTGCCGAAGCCCGAGGACCTTCTCCCCATCCTCAAGCTTCGCTTTACGCCCGACGAGGCGGCCTTCTTGTCCAGACTGCCCCACATGCCCCATACTCTCGACCAGCTCTCGGAGAAGTACGGGATTCCCCAGGACAAGCTCTCAGAGAAGATGGATCCCATGATCAAGAAAGGGTTGATTTACGAAGTCGAAGGAAAGAGCGCGGTTCGTTACTCCTTTCCGGACCATCTCTTCTTCATGATGCGAATGCCCGGGTGGAAGGGAGAGGACAATGAGTTGAACCGCAAACTTCTCCCCATGGTCAACAAATACTATATCAATGATTTCGGCGCCGACTTCATGGGGTATCCAACAAAAGGCCTTCGGGCGATCCCGATTGCCAGGACGGTGCAAGATCCCCGCGTGGTGACTCCCTACGAAGACGTGCTTCAGTTCGTGGATGAGCAGGACTACCACACCGTATCGACCTGCCCCTGCCGGCACCGGCACAGGCTGGACCCGAATGTGCCGGACTGTGAGCACGAAATCCGGAACTGCCTGCATTTCGGGAAGCTGGGCAGATACATCGTGAAGCACGGAATGGGCGAGGAGATCCGCAAGGAGGAAACCCTGGAAATCCTCGCAAAGGCTGCCGACGCGGGACTCGTACACGGCCTTTCCAACAGCCTGACCAACGCGGACACGATCTGCAACTGCTGTTCCTGCTGCTGCCTGTTCCTGGAACCGGTGAACATGCCCTCACCCATGCCTAGGGGGCACCAGCCTTCGAACTACAAGGTCGAGCAGAATCGCGAGACCTGTGTGGCTTGCGGCAAGTGCGTGAAGCTCTGCCCGATGAAGGCCCTTACGCTCAGGGACAAGCCGGACGCGCCCAAGCCCGAGGAAGGCGTGAAGCTCAAGCCGAAGGACCTGAAGGAGATCGCCTATGATCCGGACCGATGCATCGGGTGCGGCGTGTGCGCACACAAATGCCCTACCCAGAGTCTGAGCCTCAAGCGCATGGATGAGGAGCAGGATTATCCGCAGAGCATGGGTGACACGGGTCGGCGCATGATGACCGAGAGGGGTCGGGACTTTTCCAAGGTGTACTAGTCCCGGGTGATGTACAATCAAAGGAAACCGCAGTCACGATGAGAGGGGGAGCCCGGCATGAAGACCAATATCACCGACATGTTTGGAATCGAACGCCCCATCGTGCAGGGAGGCCTCATGTGGGTCGCCCGTGCCGAACTGGTTTCGGCCGTCTCCAACGCGGGTGGGATCGGCTTCATGACGGCCCTCACGCATCCCGACGCGGAAACGCTTCGTGCGGAGATCCGGAAATGCCGGGAAATGACGGACAAGCCCTTTGGGGTGAATCTCACATTCCTCCCCACCCTCAGGCCCCCGGACTATCCGGCGTACATCAATGTCTGCATCGAGGAGGGAATCCGGTTCATCGAGACCGCGGGACGGAACCCGGAGCCGTACATGGAGCAGCTCAAAGCGGCCGGGATCAAGGTGATCCACAAATGCACCTCGGTTCGCCACTCGGTCAAGGCGGAGAAGGTCGGGTGCGACGCGGTCAGCATCGACGGGTTCGAAGCGGCCGGTCATCCGGGAGAGGACGACGTGACGTCCCTCATCCTCGTCCCTCTTGCGCGAGACGCGATCAGCATTCCGATCGTCGCTTCAGGCGGCTTTGCCGACGGACGGGGTCTCGTTGCCTCCCTCGCACTGGGTGCGGACGCCATGAACATGGGCACCCGGTTCGTGGCGACCCGGGAAGCCCCTGTTCACGAGAACGTGAAGAAGGCGCTGGTCGCCAGCGATGAACGCAGCACGCGCCTGATCATGAGAACCCTTCGTAACACGGAACGGGTGCTCCAGAACGAGGCGGTTGACAAGGTTCTCGAGATCGAGAGCAAGGGCGACGCGAAGATCGAGGACCTCGTCCCATATGTGTCCGGTCTTGTGGGCAAAGAAATGCTCCAGGAAGGCCAGATGGACAAAGGGGTGCTCTCGGCAGGGCAATGCATGGGCCTCATTCGCGACATCCCGACGTGCAAGGAGCTCCTGGACCGTATCATGGAGGATGCGGCGGCCATCTTGACGGAGAGACATGCGCAACTGACCTGAGGATTCCTCGACCTTTCCAGCCATCAGCCGAGCGGCTCCGCGCCACTGGGCAATGGAATTGGACATTGCCCTGGGGACTCCGTCCATCCAAGGGGTCAGGCACTCGTGCCTCGCCCCTTTCTCTCGTGAAGGCTGTTTATGTTCGGGGAAGGTAGATTCCACCCAAGAGAAATAAGAGTAATACCTGCTATGAGCCCGAAAGACACGGCCTTCATCGGCGAGGAAGGCTCATGCCCAACTTCTTCATTCGATTGTAAAGGCTGGTGCGCTTCATGCCCATCACCTCGGCAGCACCTCCCGGCCCGCCTATTCGACCTCCTGTAAGATCGAGAACGTGTAGAATGTATCGTCGCTGCACCTCATCCAAGGTGGGGGTATCGGCATACAGATCGTTGGAATTGGTGGGCGGTTCTATAGGAAGAGTGAGTTCGAGGTGATTCCCCTCCGCCAGCAGGACCGTTCGTTCGATGATGTTCTTCAACTCCCGCACGTTCCCCGGCCAGTGATAGGCGAGGAGCTTCGCCTCATCGTCGGGATTCAGCGTAAGCTCATGTTTCCCATATTTGCGGGTGTAATAGGACAGGAAGTGCCCGGCGAGAAGGACGACATCTTTCCCTCGCTCGCGCAGAGGCGGAACCGTCAAGGGCACGACGTTCAGTCGATAGAACAAGTCTTCGCGAAAGTGGCCGGCAGACACCTCTGACCTCAGGTCGCGGTTCGTGGCGGCGACAAGCCGGAAATCCGTGGCGACAGTACGGGTTCCTCCAACCCGTGCGTAGGATCTTTCCTGCAGAACCCGAAGAAGCTTGACCTGGATGGACTTGGGGATCTCGCCCACTTCATCGATGAACAGCGTCCCCTTGTTGGCCAGCTCAAGGCGCCCGGCCTTCTGCCGGTCCGCACCCGTGAAGGCACCCTTTTCATGCCCGAAGAGTTCACTCTCCACCAGATTCTCCGGAACGCTCGTCAGATCCACAACCGTGAACGGCCCCTGGGCTCGGGAACTCATCTTGTGCAACCTTCGAGCCAGCACCTCTTTACCCACTCCCGTTTCGCCCAGGATGAGAACCGCCGCCCCAGAGTCGGCAATCCGGTCTGCATGCCTGAACAACTGGACCATGACCCGGCTTTCATACCGGATCGCATTCGGATCGGCCGTCTCTGCCGGATCCGATACGTCTGAGGCCGCAAGCCTCTCGTTTTCGCTGAGGCGGCAGTATTCCCACAGCCGCTCGATGTAGACGCTCATGTCTCGGGCGATCCGGGGCAGGATGGAGGTGTCGAGGAAGTCGAAGCCGTCATCCATGTACGCATTGTCGTAGTACAGAACGCCTCGCACGACACGTCTCAGTTCGAAGGGCAGGCAGAGTATGGAAAGCACTCCGTCCGCTGAAGCCTTCGAGCACGGTCTGTGACGAACGATCTGTGGCTTGTTCTCGACAAAGGCTCGAATGACCAGCTCGAGATGGGTGCGAAAATCCGCAGATTCTATATCCCTGCTCGTCAAGTTGTAAGCGGCGCGAAGATCGGGAGGGGTACGCGGGTTGTTGTCTTGGAACCAGAAGAGACCGCTCCTCTCGGCCAGAAGAAAGCGACTCGTGGTCACCAGCATCCGGCGTAGCAATTCGTCCAGGTTCGTGCTCGGGATGAGCCCCCTAACCATGTCCAGGAACCGTCCGAGAACGTCCTCCCGCAGGACCCTTGTTTCTAGCGCAGGCCGTTTCTTCTCTAGGGCCCCTTTCTTGAGAAGAGGTTTCAGCTCGTCCGGAAAGAGGAATTCCCCGTATTTGGACAACTCGCCCCAGGCCTCGCGCGCGAGTTCTGCGGCTCTGATGCGATCCCCCCGGTGTAGCTCGAAGAGGGCCCTATCGGCCTTTGTCTTCGCCAGTTCCGTCGGGTCTCCCGAGCGCAGCAGGCACTCCTCACTCAATTCCAGATCGGATCGGATCCGTTCCGGATCGTCTCCCCGTTCCCCAGCTGCCGCGGCTCGGAGTCGCAGAGCGACCCCCCGAAGATGGATGTTGGGTCCGTCAATGGCTCTCTTCAATTCCCCTTTCAGGTCATACCCGGGAACGTTCTCATAGCCCAGCCGATGGAACCGGAACACCAGCTCCAACACCCAGGGGAGATTGTATTGTCGCCACGTAACACCCGCGGCTGCAGCCGTTGTGGCCAGCTCGACCGACGTTCTATGGGACTCTTCCGGCCGGCCCTCGATGTAGTGCAAGTAGGCCAGCGGCGCCTCGCACAGGAACGAGATCAGCAGATTGCTCTGCTTTTTCGCCTCGCGCTGCGCCGTATGGAGATGGTGGGATGCTTCCTGGTTCTTTCCTGCCCTCAGCAGCACGAAACCGAGCACGGCCCTCATGATGCTCGCAAGAGAATGTTCGGAATCGCGAAGTGCACCCCGGAAGCTGCAATCCAGAACCCCGATGGCCCTGTGGAATTGACCCAGATAAGCAGCGCTGTATCCGAGAAGAATGGGGATGAGGAAATCGACCACTTTCCCTTCCTTGGTTCTGGAGCTTTCGATGGCCCGCTCGAAATGCTCGGCAGCCTCTTTGTACATCCCTTGCAGGTAGTAGTGGAGGCCGTCGAATTCGGCGGACCTGGCCAGGATGTCCTCGTCGCCCAGCTCCTTTACGAGTAACAGGCCAGCGTCCAGGGCCTTCAGGGCGTCCGAGAGCCGGTCGCTCAAATAGAAGAAACGGCCCAGGTGCAGGCGGACGAGTGCAAGAGAACGCTGGTCGCCCAGCCGATTCGCTGCGGCTCGAGTTTGCTGCAGGAAGTCGGGGGTCTCGCCGAGCTGCTTCCCGAGGACCAGGCGCAGACGGGACAGATCGAAGGCCACCGACAGAAGCAGGGCATCGAAATCCGGCAGGCCCAGGAAGGGGGAAAGGCGGGCTACGGCCTTTTCGAAGTGAGCGAGGGCGGCTTCCAGCTCGCCGTCGTCCATGGCCCTTTCGGCCAGGTTTTGCTCCAGGGCGGCGGCCTCGTACTCGCTCTCGCTCTTGTCCATTCCCTGGTTCTGTATTTCAGGACGCGACCCGCTTCTTTCGTCCATGAGGCACTTTCCCTCTCTCGCCACCGGCGGTGCTGCGTGACTTCGTCGTTCTACCCACGTTAAGACGCTTTTATCCTCATGTCAACCAAAATGTCCTTATAAGGACACAGGCCTGACCTTATAAGGACAATTGACACCGTTCCAGAATGCCTCCGGAAAAATAACTCCATTAAATCAATAGATTACGGACAAGTGAAGGGTCGGCACACGGCTTGCTAAGCCACCCGAATCGAATGGGTAAACCGGAGCGGAAGGGGATCCACACGATGAGCAGAGGTATCACGAACTGGGAACAGGTCCTGGAAGATCAGGCAGAGCAACTGGGCAACAAGCCGTTCCTCTACCTCCTTTCCCATGACCGCCACGTGAGTTACCGCGAGACGCATGAAAACGCCAATCGAATCGCCAACTATCTCCTGGGAGTAGGCGCAAGACCCGGAGAGGGCCTCGCCACCATTATGGGAAACTCGCAGTCCTTTCTGGATCTCTTCTTCGGCGTACAGCGGTTGGGTCTGTATATGAATCCCGTGAACACCGCCCTAAGGGGTGAGGGGCTCTCCTTTATCATTGACAACAGTGATGCGAAGTTTCTGGTGGTGGACTACGACCTGCTCGAGCTGTACCGAAGTGTCGAGGGAAACATCCCTCAGATAGAATTCGCGATCGTCAATACGCTCGAGGCGCCGGACGGGTTCGTGGTCCCCGACGGCATGCTGGACCTGAGAGATGCCTACCGCGACTCCGTGTCGCCCGAAAGACCAGAATTGGCTTCTGAAGAAGATTCCCTGCTGCTCCTGATGTACACGTCAGGAACAACCGGCCTGCCCAAGGGGGTTGTCTCAAGATACAACAGAAACATCGTGGACAGGATCCGCCCCCTGGCCCACCTCCTGCTCGCGGAGGATTCGGTCTACTACACGGCCCTACCCCTGTTTCATGGGAATGCGCTCTTCGTGACCATGACGCAGACACTGCTCGTCGGGTGCACCATGGCACTGAGCAAGCGGTTCAGTGCAAGCAGCTTCTGGGACGAGATTCATTGTTCGAAGGCTACACACTTCAACACGATCGGTGCCATTATACCGATCCTGCTGAAGCAACCGACAAGGCCGAATGAAAAGAACCACCATGTGCAGGTGGTACTCTCGGCCGGATGCCCGGCAGAGCTCTGGGAACCGTTTGAGAACCGCTTCAATGTGCAGCTCTGGGAGGCTTATGCCGCAGTGGACGGGTCCGGGTTGATCGTGAATTTCGGCAACGCTCCCAAGGGGTCAATCGGCAAACCGGTGGACGCGGAGACCAGGCTCGTGGATGACGCCGGAAACAATGTTCCGGTGGGCCAACCCGGTGAGCTTCTCTTTAAGGTTACAGACGACAAGAAGGATAACGTCGAATACTACAAGAATCCGGCTGCTTCTCTGGAGAAGACGCAGGGGGAATGGGAACACACGGGTGACCTGATGCTCCAGGATCAAGAGGGCTTCCTTTATTTCATCGGAAGGAAGACGGATTCCATGAGAAGGCGCGGAGAAAACGTTTCCGCCTTCGAGGTGGAGAGGGAGATTCAGAAGCATCCCTCGGTGCTCGAATGCGCCGTCTTTGGGGTGCCCTCCGAGATGACCGAGGATGAAATCATGGCGTGCATACGCCTGGTGGAGGGGAAGAAACTCGCACCGAGAAGACTGTGGGACTTCCTCGAGCCAAACCTGGCCAGCTTTGCAGTGCCGCGATATGTAAGGATCGTCGATGAGTTCCCCCGCACAGAGACCTTTCGCATCAAGAAGGACGAACTAAAAGCCATGGGTATCACACCGGACACCTTTGATGCGGAGAAACAGATTCAGAAGCAGAAGTGAACATCTTCAGGATGGAAAAAGGGGAAAAGACCAACCCACAACCAAGGAGGAGAGTCATGAAGCTGAATACGTTCCCGATCATTCTAGCGGTCGTGTCGCTCACCTGTCTGGTTCTATCTCCCGCCCAGGCGGCGCAGCCGGGCGCGGTGGGAAGCGCGTCTTGCCGGGGCTGCGGCTCGGAGCTCGGGGCCGCATGGCCCATGCTCCACAGCGACACGAGAAACTCGGACTATGTGCCGATTGCAGGGCCTCGAGAGCTGATCGCCCGCTGGCACGCCCTCGACGGAAAGCCGGATGCGGCCGTGGTGACCGTGGGCCCGGAAGGCAATCGATACACGATTACGATGGACAGCGGCCCCTGCAACCTGCACGCCTTTGACCGCGACGGGAATCTGCTGTGGTGCTCCGATGCGATCGGCCCAACCTTCGGGGCCCCTGTGGTCGGGGACGATGGTGCCGTCTTTGTACACGCCGGGGACTATTCCGCCGCGGAGTTGCTTCGCTTCGAGTCGGACGGTACGCTGACGTGGGGGGAACCGATCGAAGCACCCGGTCTCGCCCCGATGTTGACTCCGGATGGATCCCTCCTCACGCTGGACATCAACGGCCTATTCCGGGCCTTCGATCCCGACACGGGCGAATCCGTGGTCGAGCCGTTCCAGCTGCCGGCAGCACCCCTGCCGGTGACTCCACCCGCACCCTACATACCGCTGGCCCTCCAGTTGATCGGCATGGCCCCTGCCTTTACCGGATTCTTCTACGATGCCTGGCAGGGTTCCGGCCTTGTCGTCGGAAACAACGCCCCGGCGGTCGATCCCGTGACCGGCCGCATTTTCATGGTGGCACAGAACGAACAGGGTACGAGCGGAAAGCTCTATGCCATGGACTTCTTTCCGCCGAACAACGGAACCCCGGGTGCAATCGAGCCCGCCTGCTCCGCGGACATGGGCCCTGGCAGCGCCACCAGCCCGGCGCTGTCCGAGGATGGTGCGCACGTCTACGCGAGTGACGAGACCGGGGCTCTCTACGCGTTCAAAACGGAGGATTGCAGCATCGAGTGGCAGATTACCCCCGCACCCGGCTCCGCCCTCGCTTCCCCCACGGTGGGCCCCAATGGACGCATCTACTTTCTGGCCAGCGGAAAGATGGTAGCCCTCGCTGACGGAGGGGGTCACGTGGATATGCTCTGGGAGCTCGACGCAACGGACCTGGTGGACCCGGACACGCTGGGGCCGGGTACGGTAGGTAGGTTTGACAGCGTCATTCCGGCTGCACAGAACTACGTGTACGCAGCGGCCACTGTAGGCCAGCAGATCACTCCCACGCTCCTCATCCCTGGTGCGAGTCTCGTCGCCACCGTGGACCAGGAGACCGGGGAGATCGTATCGTCTTCCTTTCTCGGCGCGCAGAGCGCTGCTTCGCCTTCGATCGCCTTTGACGGAACGTTGCATGTGCCGAGCAAGCCTCTCACCTGGGGAGTCGTCCGTGCACTCATGATGCTCGGAATTGTCCCCGCTCCGCCGTTCATTGCACCCCAGCACGCCGGGATCTACGTGTTCGAGGCTGCCTGTTACGAGGAACTCTCGATGGACGGGCTCGCCGTGGCCAGCGACTTTGCGGGCGATGCGAACACCGCGCTCGAAGAGACGGATCTCGAAGGCGCCGAGGTGGCCCTTTCAAGGGGTATGGTCCAGCTCGAGTTGGTGCGCCGGAATCTCGAAATGGCGAATGGAAGAGGAGAAATCGTCTCTTCGACGGAGAGCCTCGCCGGGGTCCAGGCCGATCTGGCCCGGGCAAGCCTGGCGCTGGCTCAGGTTTTCAAGGAGAAGCGCTTCTTCGGAATCCCGCTTGCGAGGCTCTTCGTGGACCTTGCCCTGGGCACGATCGACGGGGCCGCGTCGGTCCTGGAACAACGCGAGGTCCCCGAGCCTCCGGGTCAGCCCACGAGCGGGCCGGGCGGGAGCGACTATCCGCATCCGGACGAGCCTTTCGTGAGCGGGATGGCAGGCGTTGGCGGCTACACGATCTACGAACCCAACCCTCGGCCCGAGCAGGCACCCGTAATCGTCCTCGTGCACGGCAACTGTGTGAGTCCTTCCGGCTGTAACGTTGATGACGTCTCCGACCTGATCGGTGCCGAAGATCTGGCAGACCACCTCGCCAGGCAGGGGAACATCGTCGTGTTCACGCGTCATCAGGCTGCATCTGACACCCCGCTTCCGTGGGAGCAGACACAGACCGTACTCGATTCGATTGCGTTGGCGCTCGAGGCGCTGGAGGCGGATCCTTATGCCACGCAGCCGGACCGCGACCGCTTCGGCTTGTGGGGACACTCCAGGGGAGGCTATCTGGCGGTCAATGCGGCCGCTCTCCTCGAGGACGCAGGGCTGCCCCATCCGGACTATGTGGTTGCCGTTGCGCCCGGAGAGGACACCAACAGCGGGATTCCCATGGAGGACTGGTTGCAGATTCCCAATGACATGAAACTCCTTGTGGTCGTGGCAGAGGACGACGAGCTTGCCGGGGAAGGAGGGCTGCGCTTCGGTGGCGGCAAGATCTGGAACGCCACCCCCCAGATCCCTCTGGAGAACAAGGATTACATCCGCGTTCGTAGCGACCGGTTCGGCGAACCGGATCTGCTGGCGGACCACTCTTTCGTCCTTGGAGCTACGCAGTCGCCTCTTTCCGAGGGGGTGATCGACGCCATGGACTTCTTCGCCACGTGGAAGCTCGTGGACGCCGTGAGGGACTGCACCGGATTCGGGCAGAACTGCGAGTACGCCCTCGGAGACACACCTGAGCAGCGGCACCTGGGCCTCTGGTCGAACGGGATGCCCGTCAAGGAGCTGTGCGTGACGGACGATCCGTCGGAACCCTTTGAGGATTCCTGTGTGAACAGTCTGCCCTTGTTCCGGTAGGGGCGAAGCTCTTTTCCAGGGGCAGGCGCCCGCTCGGAACCATTGACGAACGGCCGCCTTGCCCGGGAGGCGCCATGCTCGTGCCGATGCGTCTGCGGTCATCCGCCCGAACGAACCGGAGGACGATGGCGTCTTCCGAAATGCGACCGGGCGGCACAGCATCCCAGTGAGAAGGAGGGAGGGAAGATGAACCTTACCATGAGACGTTGCGGGCCCAAGGTCGCCGTCTGCATGACGGCTCTGCTCGTTGCAGCCATGGGCTGTACACCGACTCCAAAGGAATTTGATCCACCCGGAAAAACCGGATGGACGCCGGAAGGCTGCCGTGCCGTTCCGAGCGAGGAAAGCACGCTCTCGTCCCGTACTTCTTTCCGGACGTTGCACTCGGACACGCTGAACTCGGATGAAGTCTCGAATGCACTGACACCTGTGTTCGAATTCGAGTGGGTGGCCGAACCGAACATGTACGTGACCGAAGGCCCTTCCTTTGACAATGAGGGGAACCTGTACTTCTGCCCCTGGTGGCCCGGAGAGGAGGTCATTCTCGTCTCTCTTGACCCGGATACGGGTGCCAGACGGTGGTCCATCCCCCATGCCGGGCGCCCCAACAACGGTGGAGGAACGCCGCTGGTACTGGACGATCCCGCAAACCCGGGGGAACAGATCATCTACATCAGCGTCTACGACCGGGCCCTGGCCTTGACGCCGGACGGGACGGTGCTCTGGGACAAGACCACGGGACTTCCCGCGGTCACACCTGCGGACGATTTGACGGACACACATTGTTTCGGACTGAACTATGATCCGCAGTCCGATGCCTTGATCGGCGCCACGGGTGACGGACACCTCTTCGCCCTGGACCGGGCCACGGGAGATCTCCTCCTTGCGTCGCCACACCAGCTGCCGGGGGAGAGGTCGCCGTCGGCCGATGCACTGGATCTGCCCCAGTCCATCATCGACAACGCCAACCAGGAACTGGCTCCTCTCCTGGCCGGGCTCCCCCCGGGCTCCGATCCGCTTCAGACGCTCGTCGAGGTCCTGCTGGGGGGCGACAAAGAGGTCGCCAACTACTTTTCTGTGGATCCCCGCACCGGCAGGCTCTGGGTCGCTGCCACCGCGCCGGATGCGGAGGACGGAACCGTCGACGGAGTCTCCGAAAACGGTGCGCTCTATGCCCTGGAACTCGTCCCGAACGGCGGGGCTACGTATACGCTCGTGGAATCCTGTCACCGCTACTTCCAAGGGGGCACGGCCTCTACGCCAGGGCTCCGAGCGGACGGAAGCAGGATCTACGTGGGGGATGCGAACGGGATGCTGATCGCACTGGACGATTCCTGCAACGAACTTTGGAGCCTCGACGTGGGGGCCCAGATCACGGGCTCCGTGGCCGTGGCCTCGGACAACGGCGAGCTCTACCTTCCCATGCTGCTGGATGTGGTCAAGGTGGTCGACCGGGGAAGTTATGGAGAAGAGGTATGGCGGGCACAGAAGGAGGCCTACACACCGGGGCTTGGGCATGAGCACTTCAGCCTCTGCACGGCCACGATCGGGGCGAACGGTGTCTTGATAAAGGTCGGGGTCGGCCCTGTCCTGTCGGGCGGCGGCGGCCAGACCTATCCTTTGCCCTTCAGCGTAGGGGCCGTCCTGCTGGACCGGGAGACCGGCGCCATACGGTACTTCGCGGACGGACTCGAGGAGGCCGTATCGGTCATGAGCACGGGGCCGGACGGAGCTTTGTACATCGGGCATTCCCCGGTCCGAAGGGCCGTGACCCGGGCCGTGTTCGGCAGCTTGACCCATCCCATCGTGGGCGGCGTTGGCAAGTATGCGCCCCGCCGGCTGGATCTTCAGATCCGGGATGTTGTCTGTGCGGGTGCCGCCCGCGCCCTGAATGCTCATGCCAACGTGGGGACATGTCCCGATTCGGCAGAGGCGGACATCCGGCAGATCGGGCACCTGATCGATCAGAGCCGCAGCGCCTCTGCCAAGGCGATCAGTGACGGGGATCTCGCATCCTCGGACTGGGTGACCCTGGACGGGTATCTCATGGATGCGGAAGCAAACCTCTCGCTCGCAACGCTGGATGTGGCGGCCGGCCATCTGCAGCAAGCCTGCGACTTCTTCCCATGAGACACAAGGGAACGGAGGAGGAAGGAAGATGAAACGAAGAAGACCATTCGGAGGCCTGTTCCTTGTGGTCGTACTGTCTCCAGCCGTGGCCTGCACCCCGACCCCCAAAGCCTTTGACCCACCCGGAAAGACCGGCTGGACACCGGAAGGTTGTCGTACCGTCCCCACGGATGACCCGGTGATCGGCTCCCGGACCTTCTTTCGGCTCGGACACGCAGACACAGGAAACTCGGACGAGATATCCATAGCCCTTGCCCCGGTGTTCGAAGCTGACTGGGTTGCGGAGACCGGATTCTACTTGCCGGCAGCCCCATCCTTTGACGAGGAAGGAAACGTTTACTTCTGCCCTCTATGGCCCGGCGAGGAGGTCGCCATGGTCTCGCTCGCACAAGAGACCGGTGCGAGGCGCTGGGCCATCTCGCACGTGGGGCGGCCCATGAACGGAGGGGGGGTGCCGCTCGTGCTCGAGGATCCTGCAAATCCCGGAGAGCAGGTGATCTATCTGGGCCTCTATGACAGGGCGATGGCCGTGAAGACGGACGGGACCATGGTCTGGGACGTGCCCACCGGCCTGCCGGAGATCACCCTGGAGGACGACCCCCTCGAAACGCACACCTTCGGGATCAATTACCATCCTCAGACGGATTCGCTCATCGCACTCACCGGGGACGCCAATCTGTACGTCCTGGATCGGGACACTGGCGCACCTCTCCTCGCCTCCCCGCATCAGCTGCCAGGCGAGAAGTCGCCGCTCAAAGACCCCCTTGGCCTGCCCGACGCCGTCGTTGCAGAGGTGGATCAGGACCTGCTGCCCATGATGGGCGGGCTGCCTGCGGGTTATGCGCCCTTCGAAGCACTGGCCGAGGTGCTGCTCGGGGGCGGGAAAGAGGTTGCCAACTTCTTCTCCATCGACCCGCACACGGGCCGCCTCTGGGTGGCGGCCACGGCGCCGGATGCCGAGGACGGCACGGCCGACGGGGTATCCGATTACGGAGCCCTGTACGGACTGGACCTTGAGCCGAGCGGAGGGTCGGAATACACCTTGGTCGAGGCCTGCCATAGGTATTTCGAAGGTGGTACCGCCTCTACACCGAGCCTGCGGGCGGACGGTACGCGGATCTACGTGGGAGATGCCAACAACCAGCTCATCGCCTTGGATGATTCCTGCAATGAGATCTGGAGCCTGGACGTGGGGGCCCAGTTGATTGGTTCCGTGGCTGTTGCCTCCGATAACGGAGAGATCTACCTTCCCACCCTGAAGAATGTCATCAAGGTCATGGATCGAGGGACATACGGAGAGGAAGCCTGGCGTTCGCCTCTGAATGCGTACGAGCCCGGCCTGGTGCAGGAGAACTACAACCTCATGACAGCTACGGTCGGGGCCAATGGCGTGATCGTGCAGGTCGGCTCCGGTTTCGTAATATCAGATGATTCCGGACGGGTGGTCCCTCTGCCTCTCAAGGTCGGTGTGGCGCTCCTGGATCGTGAGACAGGGGCAGTGCGGTATTTCTCCGATGGCATGGAGGAATCCGTGGCAACTTCTGCAACAGGACCGGACGGGGCCTGCTATGTCAACCACTCTCCCATGCGCAGGGCATTGTCCAGGGCTTTGTTCGGAGACCTGACCCATGCGGTCGTCGGAGGTATCCAGCGCTACGCGCCCCGTCGACTGGATCTTCAGATCCGCGACGCTGTCTGTGCAGGGGCTGCACGCGCACTGAACGCCCATGTAAACGTGGAGACATGTCCGGACTCCGCAGAGGCGGACATCCGGCAGATCGGGTACCTGATAGACCAGAGTCGCGAGGTCTCTGCCAATGCGATCAGTAAGGGGGATCTCGCATCCGCGGACTGGACGACCCTTGACGGGTATCTGACGGATGCAGAAACCAGCCTTTCGGTGTCAACGCTTGATGTGGCGGCCAGCCATCTGCAGCAGGCCTGTGACTTCTTCCCTTGAAGTAACCCAGCCGATGAGAGGGGGCAGAGGTTTCGGCCCCCTCTCCATCCCACTGCGTTTTCTGCATGCCGGCCTGGCTGTTCGTGAGGAGAGAGGCTCATGAGTTCCTATGAGGGAAAAACGGCCATTGTGACGGGAGGTGCTGCGGGGATCGGACGTGCCCTTTGCGAGGAACTGGGGAGAAGAGGCTGCGTTGTCCACGTGACGGATATCAATGAAGACGGGGCCCGAACGGTTGCAGAAGGAATCATCGAAAAAGGAGGTTCTGCGTATTCAGCAAGACTGGATGTCAAGAGAAATGAAGAAGTGGAGAATGTGATCGCCGAAGCGGCCGATATGCAAGGTCGAGTCGACTACATGTTTAACAACGCAGGAATCGCAGTGGGCGGCGAGCTACGGCACCTCAGCCTTGAGGACTGGAGGCCGATTATAGACATAAACCTCATCGGTGTCCTCCACGGAGCAATGGCCGCTTACCACTTGATGGTGAGGCAGGGATTCGGACATATCGTGAATGTGGCGTCGGTTGCGGGACTTGCAGGTTGTCCCCTGATGACACCCTATGCCGCGACCAAGCATGCCGTGGTCGGATTTTCCAACTCGAATCGGGCCGAGGCCTCCGGTTTGGGAATCAAGGTAAGCGTTGTCTGTCCTGGATTCATCCAGACGAGCATCTACGATTCCGCGACTCTTCGCAATGCAACGATAGACCAAATCATGCCGAAGATCCCGTTCAAGAAAATGAACGCAGAGGGGGCGGCGCAGAGAACACTCAAAGGGATCGAACGAAACGAGGACATCATTGTCTTCCCTTTGCACGCCCGAATCTTGTGGCATATGTATCGGCTATGGCCAGGGCTGCTGAATTTTCTGGGACGAAAGATGGTTCGGGACTACCGTCGTGCGATCAGTGAGAATTGACAATCTCCGTGACGACAGGAGAACGGCTGCTGAGGTGTGAGACTCAGCATCTGGACAGAGATGAAGATTAGAGATAACACCAGAGAAGACAGTCAATCTCCCCTCGATCCTACTTCATATTTCCCCTCACCAATCTATAGATCCGAAACGTCTTCCTTGCGTTCAAGGCACTTGGTCATTAGCGATGCGTGACGAATTCGGCGTCTTGGATGATATGAGTCCATGAAATACTTGGAGTCGGGGTCGGGAAGCCGATAGGTGACCGGAAGTCGTTTCCGCTGTTCTGCTCAGAGCGAGCCGTCGAGCTCTTCGGCCACCGATTTCTTGCAGGCCCTGCACTTCTGCGCGCCTCGGAACAGGGGGGCACCGCAGGAGGAGCAGTGGTAGCGAGCACACTCCGCCCGCACCCATTCCACGCTCCCCTCCTCATCGCCGTGCTGGGCGACCTTCTCCCTCCAGATCGGGATCGTCCGGTCCATCACGCGTCTGCCGGTTGCATAGGAGAATTCCTCGATCCTGCCGCAAGGCCATTCGTCGCACTGATGGCAGGAGTAAAACTCTTTCGATTTCACGCAGTCCCGGATCGGGCAGATCTGGCACCAGCCATACAGGGCCTTGTCCGAGCTCTCCTGCATGCATCCGAGGCATTCGGTCTCCTCAGGCTTCGTGCCGTAGAGATTTGCCATGACGTTTCGGAACTTCTCGTTCTTGTCCCTCGTCGCGATGTAGATCCCGCAGAAGCCGCAGTGCAGGCCGCAAGGGGCCATCAGGTCCTTGTTACGGATTTCTTCTTCGCTCCATCCTCCCATTTTGCTGTCTCCTTGCATGGGCGGTCTGTTTCTGCTGTCCGGAGGTCATCCTATCCGGCGGGCACTTCCTGGTCTATGAAGGAAGAAGTATACACGATCCCGGGTAAAATCGCACGGTCACGAGGTGCCGAAAGGCCGTCAGGCCTGCGTTCCCTGGTCCCGCACCTTCGGGATGCGTATGGTGAAGGAGGTTCCCTTCCCCGGTTCGGAGTCGACCTCTATGACCCCCCGGTGCTTCTCGATCACCTTGTTCGCAGTGAAGAGCCCGAGCCCCGTCCCTTCAACCCCCTTGGAAGAGAAGAAGAGGCTGAACACCTTCTCCCGGGTCTCCCGGTCCATGCCCATCCCGTTGTCCTGAATCCGGAACACGGCGTCGTCCTCTTCGGACGTGAGGGAAAACCGCACGAAATGGGAGTCCTTTCGTTCGTCCACCCGGCAGGCGTCGAACGCGTTATCCAGGATATTGAGAAGGCTTTCCTTCATCGACTTCGAGTCGACCTCGCAGGTCCCCACATCGTCGGCCAGGTCGATCTGGAAATCGATTTCCAGATCCTCGGCCCGCTTCTCCAGCATCTCCACGATCACGGTGGCCAGTTCCTTCAGGGATACCGGCTCGAAATGGGGCTCCCTCTCCTTGGCGATGTAGAGGAGGTCCAGGACGACGCTCCGGATGTGTTCCACGTTCCTGCGGATCATCTTCCAGCCTTTCTGGACCCGCTCCGGTTTGTTCTTCTCCATTCCGGTGCTGAGCAGATACATTCCACCATCCAGCCCGGTGAGCAGCCCCTTGACGCCGTGGGAGATCGATCCCACGAGAAGGCCAAGATTGGTGAGCTGTCCCTGGAGTTCCCGGATCTGACTGATGTTCGTCGACATCTCCATGACCTGCTCGATCTCACCCTCAGCGTTCTTGATCGGTGCCGTGGAAACCAGAGTATGGATCTGCCTCCCGTCGAGGGAGGTGACGACCTCCTCGCTGTAGTGTCGCTTCCCATCCTGAAACGTGGCGGCCACCGGGCATTTCAGGCACGGCTCACCTCTGTGCTTGTAGACCTCGAAGCAGGAGGCGCCAACGTAGTCGCCGAAGTCCTCCTTGAAGCTTCGATTCGTCTGCACGATTCGCAGCTCCCGGTCCTGGACCGAGATGTAGCAGGGCACCTCTTCGAAGAGGAGACGGAATCGCTCGCGGCTCTCTCTCAGCTTGGCTTCCAGACGTTTTACCGGTGTGATGTCCGCCGAAATCTCGACGACGGCCTCGATTTGGTTGTCCGGTCCGTACACCGGGGCCGTGTAAGCCATGATCGGGATCTCGCTTCCGTCGGGCAGGGAGACGAGCTGTTCCATCGAGTGTTTCTGGCCGTCCAGGAACGTCTGCTCCACCGGGCACTCGGGGCATTTGCTTTCGCACTGCTTGTACACCTCGTAGCAGTAGCGTCCCCGTGCATCTCCAAAGGTTTCGACGAAGTACTCATTCATCGCCACGATTCGCAGATCCCGGTCCTGCACGGAGAGGAAGCAGGGGGTGGACCGGAGGATGTCTTCGAAACCCACGTTGTCCTGAAACACGGGGCTTGCTTCATCTGTCTGCATGGAGCGTCCTCCTCTTGTCCCGGGGAACTCAAGGTTCACTTCCCAGCCTCGGCGCATAGCGCTGTTTCGCGTCAGGACGAATCGAGTAAGGTCTCGATCGTCGAAAGAAGTTGCGCCAGATCGATCGGCTTCTGCATGAAGCCTTCCGGCGGTCGCACATCCCGGTAATCGGTGAGCTTGTCAAAGGAGGTCACACCCGTGATGATGACAACCGGCAAGGCGTTGAGATTCTCGTCTCGACGCAGAGTGGTCAGCACCTCTATGCCTGACATTCCCGGCATGGTGATGTCCAGGGTGATCAGGTCCGGCGTCTCTTCACGAGCCAGCGTCAGCCCGTCGGGGCCGTTGTTCGCCGAGACGACGTCGAAGCCTTCGTCCTCGAGGAAGGCAGAAAGGTAACTCACCACATCCGGTTCGTCGTCGATGACGAGAATTTTGCGTGTCGGTTCCATGGCTCTTCTTCAGCCTGTGGCCCGCTTGCCGGGCAACTTGATGAGAAACCTCGTGCAGGGCGGCTCCACCGCCGCTACGATCTCGAGGCTCCCCTGGTGACGCTTCGCTATCTTGTTCGCGAGAAAGAGGCCCAGGTGGCTTCTGTCCACCCCCCTCGGTTTGTAGGTATCGGCCAGCGCCAGTAACCGTGATTCCTCTTCGATGCAGAAGCCCTCGGCCCTCAGGTCGAAGACCGCCCACTCCCCCGAGGATTCCGCAGACCCGACAACAGAGGCCTTTGTTTCCTTCTTGGAGCGCTCGCAAGCTTCCAGGGCGTAGTCCAGCACGTTCACAACCATCGAGGGGACAGCGATTTCATCCCCTTCCAGGGTCCCTTCTTGCGAACGAATTTCCATCGGCACACCCAGATGGTCGGCCCTCCCCTGCAAGGAATCCATAACCGATGAGACCACATCCTGGAGCTTCAATTCCTTCCAGTTGATCTCCCTGTCCTTGACGTAGTAGAGGTGGCTGCTCACCACCCGGCGGATCCGCTCCAGATTTCTTCTCATCATCTCGTGACCCTGCCCGATTCGTTCCGGCTTGTCCTTCTTCATCCCTGAAGCGACAAAATACATCCCACCTTCGATTCCGTTGATGAGTCCCTTCAGATCGTGGGCGATGGACCCGATCAACTCTCCCTGTGAGTGAAGAACCGCCTCCAGGTCTTTCTCAGGGCCTTCCATTTTTTTCCCCCTCCGAGAGTCAAGGTTGAGTCGGCCGGCCTTGCTTCATCGGGTACCCGACTCCACACGGCGCGCCGACCAACGAATGGATCACCTACAAAGCCTACCATATTTGTAGGGAATTAGAAAAGAGCCTTTTCCGGATCCGTCATCCAGGGCGAGCCTCACCGATCCGCCCCAGCGTCAGAATTCGCGGGAGATCACCACGGGATAGTCGATGATGGGGGTTAAGCCGAACGAGATCGATGTGGAAAACAGAAATGGTGGCCGTTCCCGACTCCCAGCGCGCGACACGGCACGGCACGGACCCGCAGGGATTCAGTCGTCGAGTCTACGCATTCCCTTGCGGTATCGCTCCGGGAGTTCCTGGTAGACGGCGATCCCGGCCCGAAAAAACTCCTCGTGCGCCTCGGGAACGTCTCCCTTGATTTTGGCGGGGTTGCCCGCAACGATCTTCCTGGCGGGTACCACGAAATTGGTCGGGACGAGCGTCAGAGCGGCCACGAGGACTCCCTCCTCGACCACTGCACCCTGGAGGATCACGGCGCCCATACCGACGAGGGATCCCTTCTTGACGGTGGTATCGTGCAGGACGGCTCCATGTGCCACGATCACATCCTCCTCGATCGTGACCTTCTGGCCCGGCGAAACGTGGATCACGCAGTTCTCCTGCACGTTTGAACCGTCTCCTACAGATATTCCCCCAAAATCGCCGCGCAAGACCGCACCGGCTCCGATGAAGCATTTCTTACCAATGCGCACGTCCCCGATCAGCACCGCGTCCGGATGCACGAAGGCATCCGGATCGACTACAGGTGCTGTATCTTCAAAAGCGTAGAGAGGCATGTCCCTTGCTCTTCCTGGGCCCTACTCTTCCCGGGCCCTACACATCCCTTGTCCACAGGGAGGCCATGCCCGGACCACCACCCACGCACATGGAGGCGCCCCCAAGCGTCAGGTCCAGACGTTCCATTTCATGATACAGGGTAACGACCAGCCGAAGGCCGGTGCACCCGACCGGATGGCCCAGGGCGATCCCGGAGCCGTTGTGATTCACCTTCTCCATATCGAGTTCCATGCCGAAGTCCTGCTTCAGCATTCGTCCTACGCCCAGAAACTGGGATGCAAAGGCCTCGTTGATTTCCCAGTAGTCCACGTCCGTGAATTGTGCGCCCGCCTGCTTCAGGGCCTTCGGGATGGCCACGGCTGGGCCCAGCCCCATCACCACCGGGTCCACCCCCTCGCTGCAAATGCTGACCAGCTTCAGAAGCGGCTTGATCCCCAACTCCTTCGCCTTCTTCGCGGTCATCACGATCGCGGCGGCCGCACCGTCGTTGATCCCGGATGCATTCGCTGCGGTCACGATCCCGTCCTTCTTGAAGACGGTCCGCAGCTTGCTCATCGCCTCCAGGTTCGCATCCCGGATCGGATGTTCGTCCGTATCGAAGACCGTGGTCCCCTTCCTGCCCTTGATCTCCACAGGAACGATTTCACGTTTGAATCTGCCTTCCTCGATCGCGGTCGTGGCTCTCGTGTGGCTCAACAAGGCCAGCTCATCACATTCCTGACGAGTAATGCCGTACTTCTCCCCAACGTTCTCCGCCGTTACGCCCATGTGCCCCGGAACGAGCTCGTCCACAAGACCATCGTGGAGCATAGAGTCCTCCACCTTGCCGGGTCCCATGCGGTGCCCTTCCCTGCCCTTGGGCAACAGGTAGGGCGCACCGGACATGTTCTCCACGCCGATGACCAACCCGATCTCGGTCTTGCCCAGCATGAGATTGTGGCACGCCACCTCGAGGGCGCGCATTCCCGATGCACAGTTCTGATTTACCGTCACGGCACCGCTCCGGTGGGGCAACCCGAGCCGCATACTCACCTGCCGGGCAGGAAGGGAGCCCTGCATACCCGGAAGACACTGACCCATGCTGATCTCGTCGATGCTCTCTGCCGAGATGCCCGCCCGTTCGATGGCCACCTGGCCGGCCCCGATGGCCAGATCTCTCGCCGGAACATCCTTCAGGCTTCCCAGGAACTTCCCTATAGCCGTCCTGCACGCGCTTACGATCACTACATCTTGAACTTCCACGGGTCCTACCTCCTCTCTTCGTGACTCTTGTCGTCTGACGGCAGCCGATCAGAATTTCTCGGCCGCCTTGATCAGTATCTTCTGTGTCGCCTCGCTGAACCAGCAGTCGAGGAAGATTTCGTGCTGGTCATTACGGTTCTTCTCGAAACGAACGCAGACCTCCTCCACCCGATTCGCCTTGGTTGCCGCCAGAGCGGCCTGAGGAAGGGCGGAAATCTCCTCGATTCTTTCCAGGGCCGCAGCCTCGACTTGGTCCGGCTCCGCAACGCCGTCAACGAGCCCGATCTCCAAGCCCCGCGCGGGATGAATGAAGGCGCCGCCATACAGGATCCGGACGGCCGCCTGGTTGCCGACGGTCCGTGAGAGCATCAGGTTCGCAAGATATGGCACGGGGATACCCAGATTCACCTCGTTCAGCCCGATTACCTTCTTCTCCGATGTGGCGAAGCGAAAATCACAGCCGAGCATGAAGATGGTCCCTGCGGCAGGGGCATGACCGACCATGGCGCAAGCCGTGGGCAGAGGAAGCGAGTAGAGGTCAAGATTCACCTGATTGAACCTGTGCCAGAAATCGCTCATCCCCAGCCGGTCGAGTTCAAGAAGCTCCGGCAGATTGAGCCCCATGCAGAAGAACTTCGGTCCTCCTGCCAGGACCACCCCTCTTGCCTCTTTGTCCGCCTTCTTCAGGGCTTCTGAAAGGTCCTCCACCAGATCGTTTCCCACGGCGTTTGTCACACCATGATCGAGTCTCAGGACCAGCACATCGCCGTGCCCCTCGATCTTTACCGTACTCATTCCATCTCTCCTTTTCCTGTTCGAACGTGCCCGGCCGGGCCGCCCTTGCCCCTGCCTGACGACCCGTTCCAGAGAAGCTCGGGAGGCCACAGGCAAACCCTTCAGGTTCTTCCTTTTTCGACCGGAGTCAGGGAAAGAGATCTTTCGGTCCGCCCGAAACACTGCATAATAGCAGATTTCACGGCATTCCGGTAGGGCTTCCGCTCACATATTGCATTTGCACTATGCGGGCTCGTTTCTTGTCACGGGATTGCTACGCACGGGCTTTCGTCGTAATCCGGGCAACCGCCGGTTCACTCGCTAGGGCTCATCGCCCTTTCGACGAGCTCGGGCAGCATCAGGACTTCGGTCTCGCTGTCTTGGGGGAGGTTCACGAGGGCCTGGCCGTAACATCCGGTACAGATGTGGACCATGAGCCTTGTCTCGATTTTTTCGATCATGTGTGCCGCGCCTTCGGGCTTGAAACAACACTCGGGAGCACTGATCCGGTTCACCTCCAATCCATCCAGCTTCGCAAAGACCTTCGAGGTGGACTTTAGATCCATCGGTACGGGCGAGAACTTTCGGTGCAGCTTGTAGCACCCTGCATAGTAGTCGATCTTCTCTTGAAAAGGAGTCGTCTCCATGACCTCTGCCAGGGTGACGGGGTAGAAGACGATATTCTCTTCCGGGAGGGCATGCTTGAAGATCGGGTAACAGGGCGAGCAGAATATCACCAGTCGGCTGGCGCCGAGCGCCTTGGCCGAGTCCAGGTTCTTCGCAACGAACTCCTTCGACAACGCACGCAGTTCATCCATCGCCGCCTCATCTCGAGCCTTGATGGCAGGGCGATACAGATTGTTGCCGCAGCAATACTCTTTCGACAGGAAAGTATACGAAAACCCTTGTCGGTCATAGATCGAGGCCAGGGATGAGAGCACATGCGGAAGAAAGGGAAGGATCTGGCACCCGGAAATGATCACGTTCTCCGCCGGTCTGTCATAGGGGAGACCCTTTTCCTCCAGGACGCTCCTCCGGTCGGGCAAGCTCTCGGACCCGTTCCCCGTGGCTCGGATATGTTGGACGGCTTTCGCGTCGATGAGTGGGTGCATATACCCTCCTTGGCAAATCAGGCACGAACCATCGGCTGTAAGCCCTCGATGATCGTTCTCGCTTCGGCGATCGTCTCCTCGATCACTTCCCTTGCGCTCTTGATCGTGTCGACGCACCCCCCGATCTGGCCGCAGTAGACCGTACCTTCGTCACAGTCTCCCTCGACGCAGGCTTTGATGGATCGGCCTTCGCCGATCATCTCGAGAAGCTCCTCGGGTGATGTGCCCTGCTTCTCCGCTTCCAGTATCATTTCGCTCAGCTTGTTCTTCACCGCCCGAGTCGGCCCCGCGAGGGTTCGCCCAGTGATGCAGGTGCCATTATCCTTCACATTCAGGACTGCCTCCTTCACATTCGGATGGGGCGCGGACTCATGGGTCGCGATGAATCTCGTCCCCATCTGAACACCCTTTGCTCCCAGTGCAAGGGCTGCAACGAACCCCTTTCCATCACAGATACCTCCCGCCGCGACAACCGGTACGTCCACCTCGCGGACGGCCTGCGGCACCATGGCCATGGTCGTCATCTCATCGACGCCGTTGTGCCCACCCGCTTCGAACCCTTCCACCACCACCACGTCCACCCCCGCTTCCGCGCTCTTCCTGGCACCCGCCACGTTGAAGGCTACGTGGATCGTTTTCACACCCTGATCCTTGATCTTCTGCGTGTATCTCTTTGGGCTTCCCGCTGACGTGGAGATCACGCTCGCTCCCGCCTGGATAGAGGCCTGGATCAGGTCTTCTGCATCCGGCCTCACCAGAGGGATGTTCACGCCGAACGGTTTCCGCGTCTTCTGCCTGACCTCTTCCAGGTCCTGCTCGATTTCCGGGATCGACATACCCCCCGCGCCCAGCAGCCCGAGCCCACCGGCATCGGAGACTGCCGCAACGAGCTCCGACCTTCCTACCCATATCATTCCGCCCAGGATGATCGGGTATTCGATTCCGAGAATGTCACAAATTTCCGTTTTGAACATGCCGGCGATCTCCTCTTCTCTAGCGTCTGCACTTCAACCTTATCATCTCTGCCAGGATTTTCCAGTTCGCCCAAGGACAGGAATCACCCCGCTCCGTTGGCGACGGTCCTCGTTCACGTGTCCAATCCGACGATCTCTTTGGCGCGATTCTTGTACATTTCGGTCGGGGCCTCGATTGCCAGCATCATCTTCTGTGCGGCAAAAGATCCCTCCGCATGAACGGTACATACCTCGTGCCAACCGCCAAAGTCGCTCGCCACGGTGTGATGAAGCATGCTCATCAACTTCAGCCGCGCCTCGGCGTCGTAGGCTCCTGCGCCGCCCATGTACTTTTCCAGATACGGCCTCAACTCCTCCTGTTGCCAATCCTGATAGGTGGGCTGTGTTACCAGGATTCCTCCGCAGATGTCCTGGATGTTGCGAATGAACTCATGGAAATTCGAAGCAAAGTACAGCTTCGCCATGTTGGCGGTCAACCGATTCGCCACGTAGAGCCCGGACCCTCCGAAATCCTCCGGATCCATGATCGCTGCCTTGGCCAGGGCCTTGGTCGTCTCCGTGTATTGAATCATGCTGATAAAGCTCTCGCGGATGTTGGAGGCCTTCTCGATGCCGTTCGCCTCTGCCGCAAGCATCCCAAGGCCGGTCATGTATTCGAGGATAGGGATCTTGTAGGTCACAGCCGTGAACCTGTGGAATGCCGCAAAGGCATAGGCCAGGTACTGGGAAAACTGCCATTCGCCCAACATGAAGACTCGCTCCATGGGAACGTGGACGTTGTCGAAGATGACGAGCGCCTCCACGTGACCACGCTTCGGATTCGGTGTAGGGAAATGATGCCTGTCCTCGTACCGAAAGCTGGGGCGGCAGATCTGGGTGATGCCCGGTGTGTTCATCGGGATAGCGAAGGCAACGGCGTAGTCTGCCTCCTCCTCCGACAGGTTTCGCGTTGGGATAACCAGAATCTCGTCCGTGTAGGCCGAGGCCGTGATGTGCGCCTTCGCCCCGGACACCACGATGCCGTCATCTGTCCTGTCCACAACCCGAAGGTAGTAGTCCGGGCTTCCCTGCTCGGAAGGGCTCTTGCTTCGATCCCCTTTTACGTCGGTGACGGCACCGCACATGGAGAGGTCTTTTTGGGCGCAGTGCCGGCGATAGGCATGGACGCGCTCCTCATACGTCTTGTTCCCCATGATCCGGGCCACGGCCGTCAGGCCGTTCATGATGTCCGTGCCCACGTCTTTGACAAAAGGCAAAGCACCGTCCGCATAGTTGCTCGATCCCTTCACCAGTTCGTGTCTCCTGCCGACACAATCCGGCGTATACGGAAGCTCGAAATACGTGCTGATCTCTTCGTCAGTTTCCGGATCCTTCATCACGGCCATGTCCCGCAATTCCGGGTCATGCCCCATGAGGAAATCGAATGCAGCCGTTTCCACGCCCACCTTTATGTACGGGTCTTCGGTGACATCGGACACCTCCTTGCCCAAGATGTACACCTTCCTGCCGTCCCTGAGTCCCTCTCTGTATTCATCCGCCGTACGAAGCGCCATTTGATCTCCCTTTCTATCTCAGGCCTCTTTCAGCTTATCTCACATTGGTTTCATCATCTGGCGAAGCTCAGCCATGAACCCCACGTCCCCCTCGACCTGCATCCTCCCGGTGACCA
This sequence comes from bacterium, assembly GCA_028277985.1. Lineage (GTDB taxonomy): Bacteria > Desulfobacterota > DSWW01 > DSWW01 > DSWW01 > S015-6. Next base: position 41,837 of record JANQFG010000124.1, read on the forward strand.
CGGCAGTGACGCCGTCGAGCTTGCCCGTGACGACATCATGGTAGTCGCTGTCTCTTGCCACGATGTAGACCCTCGGGTTCTTCAGGATCCCATCCTCCAGGGTCATCTTCCCGTCCTGGATCCGGATCGTCCATTTCCCCCCTCCCTTGCCCGTGATGTTGTAGCTCACCGTCGCCTCGATGCCCTCGGCCTTCTCCGGGATCAGCCTCCCGGGCATTGCCTCGAAGAAATGCGCCACCGGTACGGGTTCGGCCGTCTTCTCCTCTTCGAGTTGTTCCACCAGGGTCCTCTTCGCGACCTTTCCCACTGCGTTGATCGGAAGGTTCTCCCGGAAGAGGATCTGCTCCGGGATCTTGTAGGGGGCCATCTTCTGCTCGCAGAATTCCCGGATCTCCGTCTCTGTGGCCTCCTCCCCTCTCTTCAGGACGATACACGCCTTGGCGACCTGGCCGTACTTTTCGTGAGGTTCAGGCAAAACGGCCACCGTGTTCACCTTCGGATGCGTGGCAATGACGTGCTCGAGCTCTTTCGGGTACACGTTCACACCCCCCCGGATGATCATCTCCTTCTTCCGGTCGACGATGAAGAAGAAGCCGTCCTCATCCATGTACCCGATATCACCGGTGTGAAGCCACCCCTTCTTGATGGTGTCCGCCGTGGCTTCCGGGCTGTTGAAGTACCCCTTCATGACTGCATCCCCCCTGACCACGATCTCGCCTCTCTCACCGGGAGCAAGGGTGTTTCCGTCATCGTCGAAGATCTCTACTTCGAATCCCTTGAAGGGTTTGCCGATGGAGCCCCATTTGCTGTCGTCCAGCTGGTTTGTCGTGATGCCGCCCGTGTTCTCTGTAGCCCCGTAAGCCTCCAGGATCGGCACCCCGAAGCGTGTCTCGCACTCCTTCAACTGCTCCGGAGGGATAGGTGCGGAACCGGATATTCCGAACTTGAACGACTCGGTATTGACCGTAGCCGCCTCGGGAGCCCGCAGAAGAATGTTCCACATGGTGGGAACGATGTAGAAGGCATTCACCTTGTAGCGTTCCACACACTCCCAGAATTCCGAAGCGGAGAACCTCTGGCGCAAGACGATCGTCACCGCCCGGTAGATACAGGGGAAAGCGAGATCGTTCAGCCCGCCGGAATGAAACAGAGGGAGGACGCACAAGGACCGCTCTCCGGGCTGGACGGAGATGATCTCGGTCTTTGCGTAGCAGGCGGCGATGATGTTCCCATGGGTGAGCATTACACCCTTGGGTCGACCGGTCGTACCGGAGGTGTACATCACCTCTGCCACGTCGTCAGGCACCGGCTTTTCTGCCGCCGCCTGTCCTCCGGTGAACTTCTCGATGACCCTGGACAATCGCTCGCTAGGGAAATCGAGATCCATCTCCTCCGGGGTGTTGATGAGGATCCTCTCCACGGAGGGGATCCTTTCCTTGATCTCGGAAACGATGGGAGCATACTCAGCATCCATGACCAGGACCTTGGGCAGGCAATCGTTCACGAGAAACGCGACCTCCTCACCCTGCCACCAGCAGCTAATCGGCACGGCCATGGCCCCCACCTTCTGGGTGCCGAGATGGGTGTAGAAGAATTCCGGCGAATTCACCATCATGAAGGACACGGCATCTCCCCTGCCGATCCCGTGCTGCGTGAGGTAATTCGCAAACGCATCCGTTCTCTCGTCCAGATCCTTGTACGTAACGATCTCGTCGTAATAGATCAGGAAAGGAATATCCGGATACGACTCGGCGTTGGCGTTCAGAAGGTCTCGCGTGGTCTCAACATCCTTTCTCATTTCTTCACCCCCCTGCTGGGATTCCCTTCACCTTCACCTCGAGCCAGTCCTCGTCGCTGTTCTTTTCAATCGCCTTCATGACCATGTCGTAGATGATGTCCCTGTACCCGGAGATCGACTCGGGCCGACCCACCAGGAGCCACTGCACCGTCAGGTGTTCGATGAATCCCAAAACCATGTTGCGAACGAGATAACCGTCGATGTCATCGCGGAACACCCCTGCCGCCACGCCTTCCTCGAAGGCCTCAACGATGGAACGCGAAGCTTCCCGAACCACTGTATAGGCCGGGGCCTTGAGGAAGTTCCTGTTCCCTTTGAGCGTCAAGAGGGCGACCGAGGTGTACATCCGATTCTGCTCGTAGAACTCGAGATAGCCCTGGATGATGACCCGAATCTTTTCGCTCGGGCTGTGGATGTAACGGCGGATTTCCTGCATCCGCTCGAGTTCCCTTCGGGTGTAGATCTCGGGAATCGAGAAGAGAACTTCCTCTTTGGAATCGAAGTACTCGTAGAATGTGGCGTCCGAGATGTTCGCCTCTTTCGAGATGGCGGAAATGGTGGTGGCCTCGAAACCCTTTTCCCCGAATACCTGGAGGGCCGCCTCGAGTATGTTGATCTCCTTCTGCAGGGCGCTCTTCTTCTCCTTCTTCGGGTTCCGTTTCTTGCGTCTCTGGGTGGCCATGCATCCCCCTTTTGGGAAAGTCACGTGGGACAAGAAATCGTCCGACCCAAACCGTGTATCATGATTTTGAATTATCATGACTCTAAGAATATGTCAAGTTATTTCAGGTTACCTCTGTCATTATAGGGTCTAATTGTGTACATCAAATATGATTATCGATGATATTTCTTTATCTGTCTATGGCCAGTTTCCATATTATCTGTCTGTTTGCCGGATCATTTTCGAGAAGGTCTCGCGGCGCGTTCTGTTCATTCCCCAGAATTCAAGTGTCTTTATAAAATTTTCTTGACAACCTCGATTCCTGTTCCATACCATTAAGTTAAGAGCGTGAGGAGTTGTGCCCTCAAACCGGTCAAGGCGTATCTTTCGAAAAGGAGGTAGCCGATATGCTTTTCGGATCGTGGGCAAGGCGGACCTTCTCCAGGGAAAGACTCACCTTTGCGCTCAGCCTGGCATCTCTGTTTCTCGTGCTCGCTCTACTCTTCTACTGGGTCCATATGGCCCTGCAAAGCCCTTGAGCTATCGGGGCTCTATAGTCCTGCCTGTGTGGAGCCTTCCGCACCCGCTCGGAAGCACGGGTGATCTGTTTGCATGCCCGAGTCGACCGTCGCGGCCTGTTCGGAGTCGCCTTTCCTCCCTGGCAATCCTCACCGCAGGAACGGCTTGCGTCTAGGATACAGGTTCATTATATTCGAAATACCCAGGACTCAATGGACAGGTATGACGCTATGAGAATCGCCTTTCTCGCAGCCCTGTTTCTCGGGCTCGCCTCCACCGGCCACTCCGAACCCTCGCCTTCGGTCAGATACTTGATGAAGGAGCCGGTCACCCTTTTCGATTGGGGAATCATTCGACTCTACGACTACCTGGACGAGTACGCCACCCACTACCTGAAGACGAATTCCGTCCAGGACATCTACTGCACGGTGAGCTACGATTCAGGCAGGAACAAGATTATAATATCAGCAATCGTAACGCGGCAGCCCGAGCAGGAGAAGGAATCCCCTGCCTCGGTGCGAAGTCACGCCAAGAACATCTGCGTCGAGATCACCCGGACGCTGCGCCGGGAGTTCCTCACGGATCGGGACCGGCACGTTCGCCGCACCTCGGGGATCTATCGGTTCTTCGGTCACATCGGGTCTCAGGGCAAGGAGGAGCCGATCGATGCCTTCGACGAGATCGAGAGAATCACGATCATCAGTGTGAGCGTCTACAGCGCAAAGGACCCCGGAAGACTGATCCTGCACTCCGAGAGCCCTTTGATGGGCAAAGAAAGCGTGTTCGCCGAAGGGAAATGACAGATCAAGGGAGGTCGAGGTCGAGGACGAACCTTCGATCCGGATGGTCGGTCCACTCATGGAGCACCGGCGAGTAGTCTGCCACCTGCACCTTCCGCCCATCCGGCGAAAACCGAAGGAGCCGCAGCCAGCCGTTCCCGCCCCGTTTCTGGTTCTGGTAATCCACAACCATCTGGTGGACCCTGTTCCCTGCCTCCCCCTTGCTGCTGAGCCGTGCGGAAACGCAGACGTGGCCGCTTACGACCATCACCACATTCCGATTGACGTTGACGAGCTTGCGCCAGAGGTCCTCACCGGTGTTCAGCCCCCCCGGGCCTTCGTCAACCCGGTACTTCTGGGGAGGATAGTGCTGGTTCTTGATCGCGCGATCATAGCGCTTGCCGTCGTTGTGCAGATATGCATGGGTGATCAGGATGGCGGGATGGTTCGGGTGTTTGCCGAGCACCTCGTTGGCCCATCGGACGACATCGTCCCGTGGCCCGAATTCGAGAGCAAGAACGAGCCATTCCCTGCCTCCGGCCTGGAAGACGTGGAAGCTGTTGTCACCCCTGTCAGGCTCCCCGTCATAGACCCCTCCAAAGGTCGACCACTGCTTGAAACCCTCCACAGGGAAGTACTTGCCGAAGAGGGTTTGCCGATTCTTCGCCGACCCTTTCGGGCCCATGTCGTGGTTTCCAAGGGCGATCGCATAAGGGACCTTTCCGTCGAGCGCGGAGAAGGCGTCACGCGCGATCTTCCATTCTCTATCGTCGTTGTGCTCCACCACGTCGCCGACATGGAGTACATAGCGGATGTTGAGCCTCTCCCGATTCTCCGCGACCCAACTCGTCTGGGCTCGAAACAGATCGGGTAGTTTCCAGGCATAGATCTGTGTATCCGGAAGAACCACGAGGGAGAAACCCTCGTTCGTCCCGGCGAAGACAGTTGCTGCGTGCAAGCAGACGATCAGCAGAACGAGGAACCAGATCGGAGAACCTACCCGCGATGCACCGGTAGGCAGTCGTTTAAAACGGGTCATCCCCCTTCCGAATCCACAACGCATCACAGTAGCCCCTCCTTCCAGAGATATGCCAGGGTTTTCCGCATGCCATCCTGCAACGGCGTGGGGTTCCATCCGAGCTCGTCCCGCGCCTTTTTCGCCAAGGGGCGTACGCCGAGGAGAAGGAAGTGGAGCTGGCCTCTCGGCAGCAACGGAGGCCTCCGTGTGACCCGAGCCACCAGTTCCCCCGCCGCCGCGGTCACCTTGGCGATGCCGACGGGCAGCACGGGCGGCACCTTGCCGCACCCCGACTCTTCGCACACGACGCTCGCGAACTCGTGCAAGGAAACAAAGGACTCGCTCAGAATATACCGGCTCCCGACGGGAGCTTTCTCCTCTGCGAGGAGATGCCCCGCAGCCACGTCATCACAGAGTACAACAGGCATCCCTCCAGGAGGCAGCGCCGGCGTCTTTCGCTTTACCAGCTTGATGATCGCATCGTTGATCATGGGAGACCGGGCCGGTGCCGGACCGTACACGCCCGATGGATGCAGGAATACCGCCGGTAGCCCCCTCGCCATGGCTTCGGTAACCGCCCTGTCCGCTTCCTGCTTCGAGCGCTGGTAGTGGGTCCCTCTGGGATTCGGGTCGAGCTGACTCTCCTCTACTCTCCCTTCCGCGCCGACTTCAAACACATCGATCGTGCTCGTGTAGACGAACTTCTCGACTCCTTGCTCCAGGCAGACTTCTATCATGTTGCGGGTGCCGCCCACGTTGACACGGCGGAACGCCGATGGATCGGCGAGCCACTGCTCCGGCAGGGCGGCCACATGATACACCACCGAGCACTCCCGGACCGCCCGGCGCAGGGATTCGATATCGGTCACGTCTCCCTCGGCGAGCTCACACTCTTCGGGCAAGACCGACTCGCCGCGTTCCAGTGAGCGTACGAGGGCTCTCACTTTGCGGCCCTTTTGAACCAGTTCTCTCGCCAGGGAGCTGCCGACGAGGCCTGTTCCTCCGGTCAGAAGGACCCTGCTCATCGTCCTCCTCCTCGTGCATTTCGATGCAGTTTCCTAGCGTCCTGTCCCAGATTTAGGCGAGATCAGGGACAACCACCGATCTCTACACGGTCTCTACAGGCCGCCTAGCCCCCACCAAACTAGACCTCTGGTCGGCTTTTCTGGGACAGGGCAATAGGGTGTGGTGGCATCATAGATTGTGCCACTCTGATTGAGATGTGCCAACAGGAGCCAACCGTCTTCCGGCAAAGGGATTACCGCTGAGGGGCAAACAGAAGAGTGGATATGAATTGCCTTCAGGGCATCACTGTGGGGTGCTTCACGGCGGGCCTCAGCGGGTCGTCGTAGCGTAGAGACCCGCTGAGCCTCCCGTGAATCGATCAGAAGATGATTATAAGTTACTTTAAATTACTAAAGTAACTCTTTTAAAATGTTGATAATATTCGAACTATTCGGCCTACTTGCAGGCCTTCTGGAAGCCTCCCAACGTGTAGTCGTTCGGGTCCAGCTTCCAGCCGTAGTTCCAAACCCTGTCCGGCTCCGGAAAGCCGATGATCGTGGCATGACCCACCCGGTCGTCCACGCACAGCATCGAACCGGGGACGAGTTGACGATGGGAGTCATCCGGGCTCTTGTAGGCCTGCCAGGAGTACCACACGGTCTTCCAGTACTTGTCGGCCCGGTCGTGGATCACCTTCCAGAACGTCATGACGTTTACTTCCGCATCGAGCCAGAGTGAATGGGGCCCGTAGTTGTAATAGGGGTCTTTCGGCTTCATCTTGATCACATACGCATCGCGCTTGGCCCAGACCAGGTTCGTCGGCAGCCACGGAGCCCCCTGCCAGCCTTCCTTTTCGTGTCCGTACTCGATTTGTTTGATCGATTTCGAGGTGGACCAGCCTCCATGCTTGTTCTTCTCCAGCATTTGCACTTTGGTGTCCAGGAACGGGAAGAGAGCGGTCTGTTTCCCGCCCAGTTCCCAGTCGAAGGCGACGACCTTTCCGTCGAAGCACCAGGCATCATCCACACAACAATCAGAGCCGATGAAGGCGTCCGATCGGTTGGCCGGACTCATACGACGGACCCTGCGAATCGCGGGTACGTAGGCCAGGGTCGTGTCCATCTTTGCCCCCCGGTAACGCATGAGCAGGATATTCGTGCCCTTGATATCGAAGGGTGCCAGGACGCGAATCAGGGCAAAGCGCTCATACCCCTCCTTGTTCTTCTTCCCCTCGTGTGGGGGATAGCCATCCAGCGGGTACTGCTCCCATGAGCACATAACCTGGCGCTCGAGCCCGGAGTTGCGGCCTACCCAGTCGGCTGTAAAGGGCAGATAGATGGAGCCCATCGAATAGCCGTCGTAGAACCGGTTGTACATGAGCTTCACGGCGGCTCTCGGATCCTGCTCGTCCACTTCCGGGAAAGGAATCCCCTGGATGTACTTCGGGAACTCTCCCGTGGCCTTGTCCACGAACAGGAGTTCATCATCCAGTTCGTATTTGCCCTTGTTCGTCTCGAGAGACGCCTTGGCGGTAGGATTCATGTACTCCGTGGGATTGTAGTCCAACTCCACCACGTCAAGAGCGAAGTCGCCGGTCTTCACCCAGTCGAGTACGGAATTCGGCAGAAGACCTTCCGCCTTCTCCCAGTTCGACGTATCGATCTTGTCTCCCGGCGCGACATCGGCTGTGACCATGGCCGGAATCCCACCAATAAGACAGAGACTGATGAAGCACGCAATCAGGTGTTTCCTGGATTTCATGTTTCTCTCCCCGCTTGTTGGTTCTTGTCGATGTTGTCTATTGCCTATGCTCCAGTATGCCTGAAACAGTCTACTAATTCAGCAAATAGGAAACGGTGATGGCAATCTGATCCCGGTCCCGGAACAGGCCGAAGCTGTTGTACACCCCCACGATACCGGCGTACTGGATAGCAAACCGGAAAGGCTCCCGGATGTAGTTGATCGAAGGCAGGATCAGCCAGACGCCGCGGAGATCATAGGCCGCGGCAAATTGCGGTGTGAGATTCCCCTTCATGTAATTCGTGTTGATCAGCATCGTGAAGATGTGTTCGGTCTTCTTCACGGTCGGGAATCCGGTATAGTCAATCACCGGCTCTCCGGTGAGGCTGTTGACCGTATAAGGCCCCGATGTCCTTCCGTCGCTCGGCACGAACCGGTTCGGGTCCGCCACAGGCAGGATCGTATCGTCCCGATGGTCCTGGATCCACGTGCCGAAGTACTGGAAGGACGTGAAGAACATGCTCGTCTTGTTCAATTTCCGCATCCAGACCTGCTTGTCGAAGCCGAGCATCCACCGAAGGATGTCCCGCTTGGCGATGTTGCCGCTTTCAGGGCCCAGAGGGATTCCGAACAACCCGAAAGAGCGGGGATCCTCACCCGCGAAGACGGCGATTCCGTCCAGGGCAAGGCCACCCAGAGGAAGCACGTCGGCGAGAAGGGGACGGCCGTTCTGCGACAGCTCGAAGAGGGGTTCGTCCCAGAATTGGGCGATCTCGGCCCGGAACACGATATCCGTCATCGACTCCCAGAAGGTCATGCTCCCCCCGGACACCTGTCTGCTGGGGAAGTCGCCGTAAATGATCAGATTGGAGAAGTCGAGCAGTGGCACCCCCGGCGGCACGGGCTCCTTTAGAACGAAGTAGGTGGTGGGCAGGTCCAGATAGGACTTGTAATGGGCGATCGAACAGTTCATGTTCGGCCCGAACAGCCACTGGAGGCGCCCCCCCCACCGGCTGCTGCTCATATCCTTGGGCGGCGTCCTGATGAACAGCCTGTCGTAGACCTCCTTTTTCGGGTCGGGCACCATGTACGGGGTTCCGAAAGGAGGCCAGGGCGACATCTTCGCGTCCCAGGTGCCCGGCACCCAGAACCCCTCCACGGTGAAGGAGGAGAAGGGGCCGATCGTGCCCATGTTGTAGCTTCCGCGCAACATCCAAAGCGGAATCCGCCGGTCGTCCAAGTCCTCGAAGGGACCACCGAAGCTGTTGTCCAGCGGGTTGATTCCGTCCAGCATGCGGAAGATGTCCGTCTCTCCCCATGCAAGGATCTGGCGGCCGATCCGCAAGAAGGCGGGCCCTCGGGAGAAATCGATATACGCCTCCCAGAGGTCATAGGCCTGCTTGAAGCTGTCGATGTTGTCCTTGTCGGCGGCGCGAATATCCCTGAACGACTGTTTTCCCACATTGTACAGGGCCTCGTACATGAATCGCGCAACGATGTGGTACTTGCTCTGGATCTCGAGCTTCTTCAAGGGCCAGAGGATGTCCAACTCTTCCGTCAGGTTCCCCAGATCATGATCGATCTCGATGAGGGCCAGGTTACGCCACTGCACGAGATCGCCCATCTTGATGTCTCTCGGGTAACTGGTCCCATTCTCTTCCGCATCCTGAAGGCGGAACGACGCCCTCGTCGACAGCTTGGCGGAGACGGAAAGCGTGTTTTCAGAATCTACGAAAAATGCATCCGCCCCACCGGCCATCCCCAGCACCAGAACCACGACCGCAAACCCGATCCAACCCCGTTTCCTAGCGTCCATGTCATGCCCCCCCTTATGCCATGTTTGCACTGGACCTTCGGATACACTGTTCGGAAACCTTCCATACACCATACCGGTAACGAGAGAAAAATCAAGCCGAAAAAGAACAACGTTAGCCCGATATCATACCATTCAAATAGCAATTATATAACACCGCAAAAAATCCTCTCCCTACAGGGGCTTCGGGCCCCTCGGGCGGATGGAACGCTAGCCTTCGTTTTCCCACGAAGGGCCCGCTCCGCCTGGGCAACGGCGGATGGCTCTTCTCCTACTTACAGAGCTTCTGGAATCCTCCCAGGGAATAGTTGTTCTTGTCCAGCTTCGCAAAAAAACTCCACGTATTGTTCGGCTCGGAGAACCGTATGATCGTCCCGTGATTGGTCCGGTCATCCACGGCCACCATCGAGCTCCCGCAGATCAGCTTCATGGCACCGTCGGGGCTCGCGAAAGCGGAGTAGGAGTACCACATCACCTTCCAGTATTTCTCGGCCCGATCGTGGATGATCTTGTAGGTCGTCATCAGGTTGATGTCCGCATCCACCCACATGTACTGGGTCCCGTAGTTGTAGTACGGGTCCTTCGGGGTCATCTTGATCACGTAGGCCGGCCGCTTCACATAGATCAGGTTCGTGGGCATCCAGGGCGCCCCCTGCCAGTCCTTGTTCTGGTACCCGTACTCGATCTGCTTCATGTTCTTGGCGGTCAGCCAGCTCTCCCCTTTGCCCTTGACCAACGGCTGCGGATTCTCGTCAAAGTAAGGCATCAGGGCCTCTTGCTTTCTCTGAAGCTCCCATTTGAAGGCCGTGACCTTACCGTCGAAACACCAGGCATCATCCACGCATGCGTCCGAGCCGATAAAAGAGTCGGATCGGTTAGCCGGGCTCATGCGCCGCACCCGTCGGATCGCCGGCACGTAGGCGAGGGTGCTGTCCTGCTTCAGTCCCCGATACCGCATCAGCAGGATGTTCGTGCCGGCAATGTCGAAGGGGGCCAGGACACGAATCAGCGCGAACCTCTCGTAGCCTTCCTTGTTCTTCTGGTCCTTGTGTCCCACATACCCGTCCAGCGGGTACTGCTGCCATTCGCAGTGCACCTCCCGCTCGAAACCGTTGTTGCGGCCGAGCCATATGGTGCCGAAGGGGAACTTCTCATTGCCCTGCACATAGGTGCCGTAGGTCTTGTTGTACATGATCTTGGCCCCGGCCCGCGGGTCTTTCACATCGAGATCCCTCTCCGGAAAGGGAATGCCCTCGATGTACGTCGGAAGCTTGCCCGTCGCATTCTCGATGATCATGTCTTCCGCGTCCAGATTGTACTTGCCCTTGTTCGCATCAAGGGACGCAACGGCCGCCGGGTTTCTGTATTCCTTCGGGTCGTAGTTCAGTTCCCCGACCTTCATGACGAAATCGCCGTTTTTCAGCCAGTTGAGGATCGCGTCCGGTATCAGCCCCTCTGCCTTTTCCCAATTCGATTTGTCAACCACATCCCCGACAGCAACCTCTGCCGAGGCGATGGAACTCAGGCCGGCAACCAGTAAGATCCCGACCAGGTAGATTCCCAGAATCTTCGATGTTCTCTTCACGCTGTCTCCCCCTTTGTTGTGGTTCTCCTGTGCGTCTCCGCGTTCGCTTCATCCCGCTTTTTCACTCTGCGTCACGATCGGCTCAAGAAACGAATTGTACCCCGGACGTCCATGGGTATTGTATCCCCAGAACTGGGGATTCTCGCCTCCCCTTTTCGGTGGCCTGGGCGATTGTATGGATCGCCCGTCTCAGACCGGCCGCGCCCGCTCGCCGCCGGTCTGTTTCCCCCTGGTCTCACCCTCCTTTCCGTATTCCTCCTTCAGCACGGCCTTCTTGACCTTCATGGTGGGCGTCAAAGGCAGAGCGTCCATGAATTTGATGTGTTTCGGGTACTTGAACCTGGCCACCTTGCCTTCCAGGTACTCGAAGACCTCCTCTTCAACAACCGACTCCCCCTGGACCGGCACGACAAAGGCCATCCCGGTTTCCCCCCACTTCGGGTCCGCAACCCCGATGATCGCTACATTGGAGATCTTCGGGTGACCGGCCAGGATCTTCTCCACCTCTGCCGGATACACGTTCTCCCCCCCGCTCCGATACATGTCCTTGGCACGATCCACGATGTAGAAGTAGCCCTCCTCATCCATGTACCCCAGATCCCCGGTGTGCAGCACACCGTCCACGAGGGCCTTGCCGGTCTCTTCGGGCAGGTTCCAGTAACCATCCATGACGGTCGGTCCTCTGGCAACGATCTCCCCGATTTCGCCGGGTGCGGCCCGTTTTCCGTTCGAGCCCTTGATCCAGATGTCCGTGAAGAAACCGGGCTTGCCGATGGAGCCCATCTTTCGTTGAACGTCCTCCGTCGGCATCATCATCATGGCCGAGTTTTCTGTCTGCCCGAATCCCTGCCGCATGTGAAGGCCCCGCTTGGCCAGATCCTCGAAAAGGCTCGGTGGAGTCCGCTCACCACCGCCCAACACGCATCGCACGTTGCTCACGTCCGTTTCGTCCAGCTTGCCCGTCTCCAGAACCATCCGCCACATGGTCGTCAGACCGAATACGATCGTACCACGGTATCGTTCGATGTCCTGGGCAAACTCGGCGGGATCGAATCCTCGCCGCATCACCATGGTCATGCCTGCGCACAAAGCGGGTGTGGCCACGATGAAGAGCCCGCCGGAATGAAACAGGGGCATCTGCGCCACGAACACATCATCCGGCCGTGCCTCGGTGTAGAATGCGATCTGGAAATTCTTGAAGAAGGTCTGCTCGTGGGTCAGCACCGCCCCTTTCGGGTTGCCTGTCGTCCCGGAGGTATAGACGATCGCCAGAGGTGCATCGAAAGAGATCGGGGTCTCCGCGACCGGCTCGCTCACCGGCTGATCCGCACTCAACTCGTGATAGTCCGCGGCCCATGCAGGACACCCGGGCAACTGGGCCCCGTTTCCCTGATCGCTGCCGCTCGCCATGTAGATGAACTTGTCCGCCTCCACCTTCAAACGCCCTCGAATCTGACCTATGTTCTCCGTGAAGGCATCGTGGAAGACCACCATCCTCGCACCACAATCGTTCAGCTGATACTCCAGTTCGGGCCCTACCAGCCGGTGATTCAACGGCACGAGAACGGCGCCCAGTTTGGCGCAGGCGAAATACACCTCCAAGAACTCCACACAGTTCAACAGAACCACCGACACCCGATCACCGTTGCGTATACCGCGCTTGCTCAAGAAATGTGCCGCCCGGTTCACCCCATCGTTCAGATCCCTGTAGGTGACCGGCTCGTCCTCAA
>JANQFG010000019.1 GCA_028277985.1 bacterium
TGCTACTGCTACCCGAACCTGATCCTCCGGGGCTTTGTGGAGGATCTCTCCGGGAACTACCCCTACGTGGTGATCGACAACGAAGCCGGCATGGAACACCTGAGCCGAAGGACCTCCGAGACGATCGACCACATGATCCTTGTGAGCGACCCGTCGATTCGAGGGCTGCGCTCTGCCCGGCGGATTCATGCGTTGATCAAGGAGCTCGACCTGGATGTTGCCAAGATCTCTCTCGTCGTTTCCCGGGCGCCGGATCCATTGCCGGCACCGCTGGAGGCGGAGATCGAGGCCAGCGGGCTCCCTCTGCTCGCAAAGATCCCCGCAGACACGTTGATCGAAGAGTACGACCTGGCCATCCGCCCCCTGACCGAGCTTCCGGACACGAGTCCGGCGGCAGAGGCCTCCGAGCGGATTCTCGAGGCCCTGAATCTGACCTAGAACGGCGTGAGCCGGAATATTGACGGGATCGTGTATGTCGGATACAATGAGTGCCTTTCTCAAGATCGCCCTATCTTCCCGCTTTGTAAGCATAATCGAGCTAGATTCTACCCTTGGACGAACCAGAAGAGACATTACTACTCATTTCTCCCTGCCAAACCGTATGAACAAGGAGGTGTCAGGATGGCTGTAGAACTACCCAAGGTTTCCTATACCGGAAAGATCAAAGCGATTCCGATCGGGGACCCCGCCAAGGGCGTTCTCGTCGGAGGGGACGAGGCTTACCCGCTGTACGGCTTCGAAGGAGCGCTGCCCAACCCTCCACGGATCGCCATGGATGTCCTGGACACGCCGCCCGAGGACTGCGCAGACACGATCCGGGAGCTCTACTCGGACGTGTGGGACGATCCGGTTACCTGGGCCCAGAAGTGCATTCAGGAGTACGGCGCCGAAATGATCGATCTGGAGCTGGTCAGCACGGATCCGAACGGCATGAACCGGTCCCCGGAAGACGCGGCCGAGGTGGTGAAGAAAGTGGCCGAGGCGATCGACGTGCCCTTGATCGTTTATGGGACCGCGAGTGTGGAGAAGGACAGCGAGGTGCTGCGCCTCGTCTGTGAGGTCTGCGAGGGCAAGAATCTCACGATCGGCCCCGTGCAGGAAGGCAACTACAAGAAGATCGGAGCCGCAGCCATCGCGTACAAGCACACCGTGATCGCCAACACGCCGATCGACATCAACCTGGCGAAGCAGCTCAACATCCTGCTTGGCAACCTGGGCGTGCCGGATGAGCAGATCCTGATCGACCCGACCACCGGCGCACTCGGCTACGGCATCGAGTACAGCTACTCGGTCATGGAACGCATCCGCATGGCGGCCATGACGCAGCAGGACGAGAAGCTCCAGCTGCCGATGATCTGCAACGTCGGCAAAGAGGTCTGGAAGACCAAAGAGGCGAAGCAGACCCTGGAAGAGGCTCCTGACCTGGGCGACCCCACCCAGCGGGGGGTCCTCCTCGAGGCGATCACCGCCCAGGACCTGCTGCTGGCAGGGGCCAACATCGTGATCCTCAGGCACCCGGAGACCGTGAAGCTCGTACGCGGCATGATCCAGGAACTCACGGCCTGAGCACACTCGATCAAAGAAACGGTTAGAAGGCCAATTGTTCAGACGAAAGAGACGAATCATCAGCCCATAGGAAGGAGACGGAACCATGTCGAAGATCATTATCAGCTCAGGCATCCGAGGGGCCCACGCAATCTACGATCGTGTAGAGAAGAAGTGGAAAGAGGCGATGGACAAGTACGGCGCAAACCAGGAAGTGGCCTTTCCGAACACGGGCTACTACCTGCCGATCATCTATGGGATGACCGGCTTCCCGGTCAAGAAGCTCGAGGACATGAAGGTCGTTCTCGATAAGTGCAAGGAACTGATCCCTCCGGTGCCCCAGGAAAACGTCCATCTTCCCTACCTCGGACCGGGACTGGACGCAGGAATGGCCGCCTTCTTTGCCGAGGAGTGCGAAGAGGCCATCCGCTACATCGATGACCCGGACTTCTACCTTCCGGCCGAGGATCCGGACGAAAGCCATCAGTGGCTGGGCGCTGCAGACGACATCATCATGAGGAAGCGAGGCGTGGAGTTCGTGGACGGGACGGCCCCGGGCTTTGCCGCAATTCTCGGCGCGGCTCCGAGCAGCGAGATCGCCGCAAAGATCGCCCTCGAGCTGCAGCAGAAGAACCTCTACGTCTTCATGGCTTCCGGTGACAAGGGGACCTGCTTCGCGGATCAGCTCGTGGAAGCGGGCGTACAGATCGGCTGGAACACACGTCTCGTTCCCTTCGGTCCTGACGTGAGCGCCACGATCTTTGCCATCGGGTTCGCCACCCGCGCGGCCATGAGCTTCGGCGGTGTGCAGCCCGGCGACTTCCGCAAGATCCTGATGTACAACAAGGACCGCGTTTTCGCATTCGCCATGACGCTGGGCACGGTGACCGACGAGTGGTATGCCAACGGCGCCGGCGCGATCAACTACGGATTCCCTGTCATCGCAGACACGGACATCCCGGAGATCCTGCCCACCGGAATCTGTACTTACGAGCACGTCGTCTCCAACATCCCGCACGACCAGATCGTGGCCAAGGCGATCGAAGTTCGGGGCCTCAAGGTAACCGTGACCGAGGTACCCGTGCCAGTGGCCTACGGGCCGGCCTTCGAGGGTGAGCGCGTCCGCGGCGAGGACATCTACTCTGAGATGGGCGGCGGCCGGACACCGGCTGTAGAGCTCGTTCAGATGAAGGACATGAACGACATCGAGGACGGCAAGGTCGAGGTCGTGGGCCAGAACTTGAAGGACATTGAAGCGGGCACCAAGCTGCCTCTGGCCATCCTGGTAGAGGTGGCAGGCCGGAAGATGCAGGAGGACTTCGAGCCGATCCTGGAGAGGCAGATCCACCACCTGATCAACTACGCCCAGGGCGCCATGCACATCGGGCAGAGAGACATCGCCTGGGTCCGTATCGCCAAGCAGGCCGTGGACAAGGGGTTCGGTCTGGAACACATCGGATCGATTCTGCACGCCAAGTTGCACCAGGACTTCGGCAGCATCCTCGACAAGGTGCAGGTCACTGTCTACACCGAGCAGGACAAGGTGGAAGAGCTTACGACCCAGGCACGTGGAATTTACAAGACTCGCGACGAGCGCGTCGAGGGCATGACCGACGAAGGAGTCGAGACCTACTACTCCTGCACGCTCTGCCAGTCCTTCGCACCTACGCACGTCTGCATGATCAGCCCGGAGCGTACGGGCCTCTGCGGGGCCTACAACTGGCTGGACTGCAAGGCCTCCTTCGAGATCAACCCCACCGGCCCGAACCAGCCCGTTGAGAAAGGCAATTGCGTAGACGAGCGCCTGGGCCGATTCGAGGGAGTCGACGCCTTCGTGCAGCAGGCCTCCCGCCAGAAGGTCGAGGGATACAACTTCTACAGCATCATGGAAGAGCCGATGACCACCTGCGGGTGCTGCGAGTGCATCGCTGCTGTGCTGCCCATGTGCAACGGCATCATGACCGTGGATCGAGATTACAAGGGTGAGACCCCTTGCGGTATGAAGTTCACCACCCTGGCCGGCACCATCGGCGGCGGCGTGAGCTCTCCGGGCTTTGTGGGACACAGCAAGTACTACATTACGCAGAGGAAGTTCATCAAGGCGGAAGGCGGTCTTCTCCGCATGATCTGGATGCCCAAGCGCTTGAAAGAAGAAATCGCGGATCGGCTCCAGAAAGCTGGCGAAGAGATGGGCGTTCCGGACTTTATGGACAAGATCGCGGATGAGACCGTGGGCATCACCGAAGAAGAGATACTCCCCTGGCTCGAAGAGAAGGGGCATCCTGCGCTGACGATGGATCCGATTATGTAAGCGGGCAGGAAACAAGAATTCCCCGTTGCGCGTGGAGAATCCACGTGCAACGGGGAAGATGCTTTCATCGGACAGGAAGGAGATGAACAATGGCAATGACTGGGATCCAAATTTTTAAACTCCTGCCCAAGACCAACTGCAAGGACTGCGATTTTCCCACCTGCCTTGCATTTGCCATGGCCTTGGCGTCAGGCAAGGCGGAGCTGGACGCGTGCCCCCACGTCTCCGACGAGGCGAAGGCACAGCTCGCAGAATCCTCCGCCCCGCCCATCCGGGCCGTCGCAATCGGTAGCGGCGACAACGCCCTGAAGGTAGGCGGCGAGCTGGTGCTGTACCGGCACGAGAAGACCTTTTACAACCCGACGGGGCTCGGCGTACTGGTCACGGACGCCATGAGCGACGACGAGGTGAGCCAGAAGGTCGAGAAGGCTGACAAGACAGAGTACGAGCGGGTCGGGCTGATGCTTCGGCCGGACTTTGTGGCCGTGAAGTGCGAATCCGGCGACGCCGGCAAGTTCGAGGCCCTGGTAAGCAAGGTCATGGGCATGACCTCCCAGAACCTCATCCTCATGTCGGACAACCTCGACGCACTCAAGGCAGGCGCAACGGCTGCCAAGGATCGCAAGCCCCTGCTCTACGCAGCCACAAAGGACAACGTGGACGCCGCAGGCGAGCTGGCCAAGGAGACCGAGTGCCCGCTGGCCGTGAAGGGAGCGAACCTGGACGAAGTGGCCGAGCTTACCGAGAAGCTCACCAAGGCAGGCCTGAAGGACCTCGTCGTCGACTCCGGGGCAAGGGACATCAAAACCCTGCTTCAGGATCAGGTGGCCATCCGCCGGCTGGCTCTGGAGAAGAAGTTTGCCGCCCTCGGATTCCCGACCATCACGCTGCCCTGCGAGATGACCGACGATCCAATGAAGGAGGCGATGTACGCTGCCATGATGATCAACAAGTACGGCGCCATCGCCGTCTTGAGCGATCTGAATGGTGAGACCCTCTTCCCGCTGCTCGTCAACCGGCTCAACATCTACACCGACCCCCAGCGGCCCATGGCCACCAAGGAAGGCATCTACGAGGTCGGGAGCCCGGACGAGAACTCACCGGTCATGATCACGACCAACTTCTCCCTCACCTACTTCATCGTGATGGGAGAGATCGAGTCGAGTCGAGTTCCCTCCTATCTGCTCATCGTCGACACCGAGGGGCTGTCCGTGATGACCGCCTGGGCGGCAGGGAAGTTCGCTGCCGACGCCATCAGCATCTTCATGAAGAAGTCCGGAATCGCGGACAAGGTCAAGGAACACAAGCTGATCATCCCTGGGCTGGCAGCTGGAATGAGCGGCGAGCTGGAGGAAGAGCTCCCCGATTGGAAGATCGTGATCGGGCCTCGCGAGGCGGCTCACATCCCGGCATTTCTGAAAGACCAGTAGGCCGCTCGCGCGGCAAGGCCGCAGGCGAAGAGGTCAAAGGCGAAAGAGGGGGATCCTTCTTTCGCCTTTAACGAACATCCGAAGTCATTTTGACATTTGGGGGAATAAGAAATGGCGCAGCACATCTACCTCACCGGCGAGAACCTGAACGTGATTTCCAAGACGCTCGGGCCCGCCATGAAGAACCGCGACCCGGGTCCCATCCGCGAGATGGCGGAAAAGGAAACCGAGGCCGGCGTAGACTTCATCGACCTGAACATCGGACCGGCCCGCAAGGGCGGGGCCGAGCTTATGGAATGGATCGTCAAGACCGTGCAGGAAGTCACCGACACGCCCCTCTTTCTCGACACGAGCAACGTGGAAGCGATCGAGGCGGGCCTGAAGGTGTACCAGCCAAAGAAGGGAAAGGCGATCATCAACTCGATCATGGCCCGTCCGGAGCGTATGGAGGCTTTGATCCCGCTGGCCGGCAAGTACGGTGCCGGCATGGTGGCCCTTCTCTGGGGGCCCGATGGAATGCCGAGAGACACGGACGAGCGTGCCATGTTCCTCGCGGAGCTGTACATGGCGGCCACAGAAGCGGGTGTGGCTCCGGAAGACATCTACGTGGATCCGATCATCACTCCGGTCAACGTGCAGCAGGACCAACTTCCTCACTGCATGGGGCTGTACCAGGCCCAGGAAGATCTCGCCCCGGGCTGTCGCTCCACCAACGGCCTGTCGAACGTCTCCAACGGCGCACCGGAACACCTCCGGGCGATCCTGAACCAGACCTTCCTGATGATGCTCATTCACTGCAACGTGCAGGGCGCGATCGTGGATGCCTTTGATCAGCCGCTGCAGGACATCGCAAGAGGGAAGATGCCGGAGCTCGTGGAGCTGGTCGGAAAGGTCATGAACGGGGAGCCGATCGACCTCGGCAGCCTTTCGAAAGAGGAACAGGACTACGTCAAGACCGCGAAGGTCCTGTTGGGAGAGAGCCTGTACTCGGACTCCTGGCTCGATCTGTAGTCCAACATCAGAAGCACGTCATGCATCCAGGGGGGCCGGATATTTCCCGCCCCCCTTTCTTTTTTTTGGAGGGTTGCACTCCATGCCGAACAAGGAAGATTTCGAGATCGCATTTGCGATTGCCCGCAAGGACTTCAGCAAGAGAGACCCGAGCCTCCAGGCGGAGAAGGCCGGGGTGGCCTGGGTAGCAGGCAGTGAAGGCGGCCACGGAGAGGTTCCGTTCCTTTCGACCGTCTATCTGATCCGCGGTTCGGACGCCGAAGTCTCGTACAAGGAAGATCAGGGCAAGGAGCCCGCACTGTGGGAGAAGATCATCGTACTGCACTATTTCGGCACAGCGGACGGCAGCCCCATGGCCAACGAGCACATCAGCTTCAAGGAAGTAAAGGAAGCGATGCTGTATCTGCCCAAGTTCGAGCAGCGTGCAGTCGCTCCCCTGTTGGGCCGATTCGGTGCAAGCCCGGAGCAGATCCTGGAAGCGGCCCAGAAGCTCGGCGGAAAGAAGGAGGACCTGGGGGATTTCTCCGTAACGGTCCCGGTCTTCCCGCGGGTGCCGATCACTCTGGTCTTCTGGAAGCAGGACGAGGAGTTCGAGCCGAGGCTCTCGATCCTGTTCGATCGAACGGTGCTGCGCTATCTTCCCACAGAGGATATCGTCCTGTCGGCCCAGATGATGGCTTATCGGCTCATCGGCCTGGCAGGAAAGCCGAAATAGAGGGGGCCCTTACCGGTCGGCCGTCTTTGTTAGTCAACCAGGAGAGAGAAGATCAATCTTTGGAGTTCGAGAGCAACCTGAAGCTCAGGAGGACCCAGGCAGCCACGAGCACGACCCCGAGGAACCAGAGAGGTCGATTCCCTGCTTTGCCTCCCCCCTCGGTCTCTTTGATACGGTCTGCCCCGATGGGCAAGCCCTCATCCTTGGGAAGGGGAACCACTGAGGCAATGGCCTCCTTCTTTCCAAGCTGGCTCAGACCTGTTGCATTGGCCGAGGCCCCGGATGGAGAGACGATTCCGCTGTGTCCCCCCGGGAAATCCGAGGTCCCACTAAGGGCCAGGAGCATGCAGAAGATCAACATGCACACGGCAGAAAGAGTGAAGTATCTCATCGACATTCAGCGAGCCTCTCTTGATGCTGTCTCCAGGCTGTCACGAGCGGGAAGACCCGCGCCGAGTCTCTCCTCTCGAGGAGAGTGGGTTGCCTCGGTTGTCAAAAAAAGCAAAGCCTATGCCAAGAAAGCCGCTTGGAAGAACCCAAGGGCGGACAGAACGTAACTATATGAATTCATTGAAAACATGCCGCTCTGCCGGTCTTTCTGGCGGCCGGAAGCGCTCGGGCCTTGATTGACAATTTAGGGTGTGTTCCGGAAAACGTTTCAAAGGCATCCAAAAAGGAGGGAACGAAACAGATGAAACTAGCCATAAGTGGAAAAGGCGGGGTAGGCAAGACGACCTTGACCGCCCTACTTGCAAAGGCCTTCACCAAGAGGGGCTACCGGGTCCTCGCCATCGATGCCGACCCGGACGCAAACCTTGCCGCAGCCCTGGGCTACGCCCACCCCGAGAAGATCCAGCCCATAGCGGAAATGGCCGACCTGATCGAAGAGCGCACCGGTGCAAAGCCCGGCACGACAGGCGCTGTCTTCAAGATGAACCCGAAGGTGGACGACCTTCCGGATAAGCTGAGCGCCGAGGTCGATGGGATCCGGCTCATGCGCATGGGCACGGTGAAGAAGGGGGGCGGTGGCTGCGTATGCCCGGAAAGCACACTTCTCCGGGCCCTGGTCCAGCACCTGCTCATCGAAAGGACCGATGTAGTGCTCCTGGACATGGAGGCCGGCATCGAGCACCTCGGCAGGGGCACCTCCCAGTTCGTGGATCGGCTGGTCGTGGTCCTGGAGCCGGGCAAGCGCAGTCTCGAGACGGCAGACAAGATCCGCGAGTTGGCAGAAGACATCCGCCTGCTCAAGCTGGGCGCGGTGGGCAACAAGATTCGAGACCCGAAGGATGAGGCTTTCCTGGATAAGAACCTGAAGGACATCCCCTTGCTCGGGTTCCTGCCCTTTCGGGACTCGATCATACGGGCGGACATGGAGGAACGCCCGCCCTTCGAGGGGAGCGAGGACCTTGTCGAGCTGGCCGACCAGATCATCGAGAAGATCATCCAGGAAAAGGCGGCGTGATCGTATCTGAATAATTATTCGATTACAGTCGAATGTCAGGAGTCGCCTCCAGGGCATCCGGACACGTGCTTCTATGCAACTAGTCCCCCTGGGTCGACTCCTGCAGGCCCTTGAGGAATTCGCCCACCGCCCTGCCGGCTTCCTCAGGGGTCATGTCTTCCATTTCTTCGCCCATTTCCTCCATTCTCTCCGCCCATGGCGCCATGTCCCGGCTCATCTTTCTGGCCGCACACTGGGAGCCTACCCCCATCAGGCACAAGAGGGCTGTGAGAATTCCGAAGACGAGCCATGCTGTTCCCTGCTTGATCTTGTGCACTTCCGCGCTCGCAGTGACTACCAGGAACAGGCCCCAGACCGCGCTTGCAAGGAGGCCCAGATACGGAATCGCTCCCAGAATGCTGGTGATGGGACTGATGGCTGCCATGTAGGCGCAGCACCTGTAGGCCGTCTCATAGGATTCCTCGGATCCGAGGACCTTCCAAATGACAAAGAGAATGGCCGCTCCTACAAAACCGAAGATGGCAGCAAAGATCGGCACGAAAATGAGCGAGGCGAGGGCCACTCCGAAGGTAGCCCCCGGTCCGGCAAGCCCGAACAGGGACAATACGACCCCCACCAGGGCCGTCACAACGCTCATGGCTATAAGGAAGATGAGAGGGTCCTTGTACCCTCCCTCCCTCGGCATGTCTCGGAAAAACCCCGCCGGGTCCGTGATGACCCTCTTCGCCGTGTCCAAAATCGAAGAACTCGATCCACTCGCCATCTGTCCGCCGGGTTCCATGCCCTCAGGTCCTTCCATGACATCCTCCTCGGGGGTTAGCAGTGTCCGTTTCGATTGACAGAAATCATGTATAGCAGGTTCCGGCAGATGAGTGTAGTGCAACCGGGAAGTCGTTTCAACCTCATTTCGGATGAAATCCGGATCTCCGCTCCTCCAAGAGAATGGAGATTCCCATCGAAACCAACCGGGGACCCGTTTGCCGGCCTTGCCCGGGTATTTCACGAGTCGAGTCCGGAAATGTTCGGTCTAAGGGGTAGGGGTGCAGGTGCCGATGAATACTACGACAAGTGGTTTTGAACCAAACAAATCTGTACGCACCTCGAACCGGTTCACGGAGGGAGATCCCCGGGATGACGGAATGTCCCAAATGTGGGTTTGACCAGGTCCCGTCCGGGGAATGCCCCCAGTGCGGAATCATCATCGCAAAGTATCGGGAGAGGCATCCGGCAGGAGGCGTCCAGCCCACGGAAGAGTACCGCCATACGCACGAGGGATCGCACCAAGCCGGGTATGAGCAACGTTCTGCTCGCCCAGGGCGTGGAGCACCCGGACAACCGGAGGGCAAGTCACCCCTGTGGTTGGAGAAGTCGAAAGGCCTGTTGAAGAACCTCACCGGACGGTTCACACCGGATGAGGGTCAGGGAAACCTGATCACGGACGCACTTTTTCACGGGCTACTCATGTTGGTCATCACCCTCATCGTCTACACAGCACTTCTTTATGCCATGCGGGTCATGTGGATCTTCTATGCAGCCACTCCGGTAGGAGAACAGTTTGTTGGTGGTTTCACGAAAAAGGCTCAGGAAATAGAATACTTGCTCGATCTGGTTTCTCCCCTTTTCGCGCTGGAAGTCGCGATGACGGCCTTTTTGATCTGCCTGGCGGTCGGGGCCGGAAGCCGCTTCCTGCACATCACGAGCTCCATCTATGTTTCCATAGGGGCCCCTGGCAGGATTCTGCTGTGCGGGCTTCCGTTGACGGCCGTCGTTGCGAGTTGCCTTCAGCCTCGGCACGGCTTCGAGGTTTGGAGCGTAGCTTACGCTGCCGCACTCGTTCCCACCCTTGCCCTCTACTCTGTCTGCTTCAGCATATCCTCGGCGGTGCTTCCCGAGTTCGGGGAGCTGCTCAAGAGGGCCGCCCCACTGAGGGCGGCAGCCGCTCGCAGAATTCTCGGTTTTTTTGAAAAACCGGGTCTCTAGGGCTAAACTTCCAGGTTTTCATAACCGATGTTTAACACCAAGAACTGTGGCTCAGTGTCTCTGGAGATCCTGTTCAAGAGCGCTCCTGCGAGCGACCTGCCGATGTTACGTGGAGGATGAATGTACGCACGAGTCAACGGAACCCAACTCTACTTCCAGACCCGTGGACAGGGCGCGCCCATGATGATGATGCATGGCGGGCCTGGCCTGGACCACACCTATTTCCTGCCCTGGTGCGACGCCCTCGGCTCGCAGATGGAACTCATCTACTACGATCACCGAATGAACGGGAGGTCCGAAAGGCCTGAAAGCCCGACAGACATCAGCCACGATACGTGGATCGACGATGCGAACGCACTCCGTGCCCAGCTCGGCCATGACCGTATCATCCTGTTCGGTCACTCCTACGGCGGGGGCCTGGCCCTGGAGTACGCACTGAAATACGGGGATCATCTGGCAGGTCTCGTGCTCTGTTGCACAGCTCCTGCATTCGACTATCTGGACGTCATTCTGGAAAACGCCCAGGCGAGGGGAACAGAGGAACAGCTCAGGGCTCTCGAGGCGGTCTTGAGCGGCACCTTGGAAGAGGATGCTGAATGGCGCAAGAAGTGGATGACGTACCTGCCGCTTTATTTCAAGAAGTATGATCCTGCCGTGGGCGCGGCCATGGACAAGCAGACGGTCTATAGCGTGGCGGCACAGAACAATGCGAACTTGAACTGCCTCCCCTCGTTCAATGTGCTCGACCGGTTGAGCGCGATCACCACTCCTACCCTGATCATCTCCGGTCGGGAGGACTGGATCACTCCGCCCGCGCAGACCGGGGCGCGGCTTCAAGACGGGTTGCCGAACTCGGAATGGGTCGTCTTCGAGGAGAGCGGCCATTTCCCCTTCATCGAGGAGACGGGGCCGTTCGTGCAGACGATCTCGGATTGGTTCGCCGGACTGGATGGGGCCTGGACCAGGCATTACACCCTGGACAGGGCCGGCGGCATGTAGCCGGCACCACACACCCGGTCAGGAAACACGCTCTCTTTTCTGCTTTTCCCTGCGTTGGCGCTCCCAGCCTTCTCGGTAACAATCAAAGCGCCGCACAAGGTTCTGGAACTTGAACTTCTGCACCGTTCTCCCGATGGGTCGAGCGCGCCATTTCGAGATGAGACGTTCGGTCTGGGTCTCGAGGCTCTTGGGATCCTTTGCCCTGGCACCGCAGAGAAATCCCTCATAATCATTCACGAGTCTGGCGAGATTCATTTCGATCGCCAGCATGTCCTGCTGAAGCTGTTCCGAGGTCAGTGTACTCATACAAGTTCCTCCCTCCTGGTGATTGACATGCGGAACCTCTTTAGGCCTTGGACAGGGGCTTTGCAGGCTTCGTGCCCGCACAGCCGGGAGGAGGGCGCGTTCCTACTTGATTGAATCCAGGCGGTTTTTCGAGGAGTGACGGAAATCGTCACTTCGGTCGCTTATAGCGTCAGTTGCGTTTTCGTTCGGATTCAGGGACAGCGGACGAGGAGGGTTGCAGTTTCGTGATTCCGAAAGGGAAACCGGGCCGCCAGGCTTGCGGTCCCGGGACGACTCGTGAACCCTTGAAAGTGACAGGATTTGTCACTGCTTCGAAGGCAGGGCCCTCGAAGCAAGGATGAGCCCGATGGGGATCAGCACGACCGAAAGAGGGTTGAGAAGCCTAGAGCGATCGGCAGTCGCCTCTCCATAGGTGGAAGCCGTGGCCGCAAAACTAATTGGAAGAATTAATTGGGGACAGCCACCCATTTCCCAAGCCCCCAGATTAGCAATCAAATTTTGGGAAATGGGTGGCTGTCCCCAATTACTGCACGGTTGCCATCCACACCTTACGAATTTGGAGCCGGTGGCTCCCTACGGTCTAATCCCTGCCCAGGATGAAACGCGACCGCCTAAGCACGGGGATCAGCATCAAGGGCAGGAAGTAGATGAGAACGTTCAGGGCTGCACTCCTGTCGGCCCGGTCTGCTAGGTGACACTGGATCGTACCGCAAGGGCCCACAGGGCAGACCGGACACGGTTCCGGATCGCAAACATCACCCATGCCGTCATCGTCGCTGTCATCCTGGCTGGGATTGAACTCGGAGGGGCAGTTGTCGCAGACATCTCCGACTCCATCGCCTGCAGGGGTCTCGCTGTCCTCCTGTCCCGGGTTGAATACGCCAGGGCAGTTCTCCGTCTCGTTCGGGAGGCCGTCCCCATCCATGTCCCCGTCGCAGACATCTCCGTCTCCGTCCCCGTCGATGTCTTCCTGGTCCTCGTTCTCCACGTCGGGACAGTTGTCGCATGCATCCCCCAGCTCGTCCTCGTCCGTGTCCTGCTGTCCCGGGTTATCCACGTTGGGACAGTTGTCGCAAGCGTCGCCCAGGTTGTCATAGTCCGCATTATGCTGATCCGCGTTCGGCTCATAGGGACAGTTGTCCGACACGTTCAATACCGCATCCCCGTCGATGTCGTCGTCGCAAGCATCCCCTTCCTCATCATCGTCCAGGTCCTCCTGGTCCGGGTTTGCCGCATCAGGGCAATTGTCGCAGGCATCGCCCTCCTCGTCCAAGTCCGTATCTTCCTGCCCCGGGTTGTAGTCCTTTGGGCAATTGTCATCCGGGTTCAGGACCCCGTCATCGTCCGGGTCCTGGCAGGCAAAGGGATCCTGGTCCGGGTTCGGCGCTTCCGGACAGATATCGCACGCACTGCCCCACCCGTCCGCATCCGAGTCGGGCTGGTGCGGGTTCCATGCTTCAGGGCAGTTGTCACAGAGGTCGCCGATCCCGTCGATGTCTCCGTCGGTCTGATCCGGGTTGGAGATCAGGGCACAGTTGTCATCCAGATCCTGAACACCGTCCCCATCCGCGTCGGCCGCCAGGACAAGACCTGCGGAGGCCAGGACGAGTACGATCCCCCAAACGATCGATCCCGCTCTTCTCATACCGTGGCTCATGGATCCTCCCTCCATGTTCTGTGGGTGAGTGTGACGACCCTCCGAACGAGGGCCGGCGAGGTTGACCTGGGTCGGCGGAAGAGCAAGATGCATACCAAATTACAATATAAATAACGATGGTTCTCTGGTTATATATGCTCGGCCCCTGCACGGGCACACCGTGACGACCCCTACAGGCCGGGCTGAAAGCGAATTCACCAATGCGGAGGAGTAGGCATTGATGTTGAAACGCCAAAGGGAAGCGAACGCGCAGGTTAGAGATACCACCGGAAAGGGACTCCGACAGGGTTCTTTCCGCAGGATTCCGCAGAGAAGCGCAAAGGAGAGCCTGCGAAAGGTTGCGGATCTTGGTGGCTACGGGTGGAAGACCCCCGGCTCTTGCCCGCATCGTCTCGGTCACGAGTCCAAGGGCCAGCCAACAGACGGACTCATCCGTCCGCAATTAGTATTATCTAACTATATATTAAAAATACATAAAAAACGGATTGACTAGTCCGTTCTTTTTTTGATAACATGGGCTCCGAGGTTGGCTCGAAGCGTTCTTGCCGGCCCTTCTTCCCCCCAAACCCGGGGATGAGGCGGGCCAGCTAGACCCCAGACAGAATCCGGAGGCGCCTGGAAGTGGAGACCACCGTTCGAAGGACTCGAAACGAGGAAAGAAAGAGACGCACCCGCGAACGCTTGCTGAGCGCCGCAGGGCGGGTCTTTGTCAGAGACGGCTACCACAAGCCGAACACATCGGACATCGTGGCAGAGGCGGGCGTGGGTCAGGGGACCTTCTACCGCAACTTCCGAGACAAGCGGGAAATCTTCGAGACCCTGCTGGAAGGGTTCATCTCTGCGCTCTTTCAGGAGTTCTCCCAAATGAGCGCGGAGCCTCCGACGGATGGCGATGCATACCGTGAGGCCTCGATCGATGCCTTGCGCCGGATGGTCCGCGTCGTGCGTCGAAACCGCCGGCTCGCCCTGTTGCTCATCCGGGAGGCCCCTGCCGCCGACGACCGCATCGCTCGCGTGATTGCGGGAATGTACGACCGGTTTGCGAGCCTAGCCCAATCCTATCTCGACCATGCCGTGGCGAACGGCTTCGCCCGACCCTGCCGATCCGAGGTGGTGGCCCAGTCGATCGTCGGCATGGGTCTGCGTATGGCCGAGCTGTGGCTCGACGGCCGTTACGCGGACATCCCGGAAGACGTCCTGCTCACAGAGCTCGTGGACTTCGCCTTCTCCGGCTTGAGTCTTTCGTCCCGGGAAGGCTGAAGGAAATCCTCACCTCGCGCTCGAGGAGGACACACCATGGTGGATATGCATCGCAAACGAGTGCTGATCACCGGCGCCGCGGGCGGCATCGGTCTGTGCGTCGCCAGGGAATTCGCGAGGGCCGGCAGCGACCTGGTCCTTACAGACATCAACGCCGGCGGGCTCGAGATTGCGAAGAAGGAGCTTTCCGGCTACGGGGGAGAAGTGTTCGCCCGAGTCGTGGACGTCACGCAAAAGATCGAAGTCGACACTCTGGCGAAATGGGTCGTCGATGGATTGGGAGGCCTGGATATCCTGATCAACAACGCGGGCATCGGCTATCAGGGAGAGCTCGCAGATACCGGTATCGAGACATGGAACCGGTTGCTCGGTGTCAACCTTCTCGGGCCCCTGTATCACGTCTATGCCTTCCTGCCCCACTTCAGGCAGAGGCGCTCCGGTCACATCGTTAACATCTCGTCCGGACAGGCCTTCTTTCGGCTGCCCACATGGGGGGCTTACGCCAGCATCAAAGCCGCTTTCGGGATCTTCTCCGAGATCCTGCACTACGAGCTGCGCAGCTACAATGTTCATGTGACAACAGTCTACCCCTTCATGGTCGACACGGCCTTCTACAGAGACATCCAGGCCGAGACGTGGGGCGGCCGGCTGGCGATGAAGCTGATCCCTTACTACTCCATGCGGCCGGAAAGGGTAGGTCGAATCATCTTCAAGGCAGTTAGAAAGCAGGCCAACGTCGAGAGGGTCAGCCTGTTGAATGACCTGGGCCGGTATGCCCGAAACGTTCCGTTTGCGACCGATCTGCTGGCCAGGTCCGGCACGCGACTGCTGGCCAGAAAGGCGGACAGACTCGCATAGCCGAGAGGAGGCTATGACATGGGAAGACTGGCAGCGCTCAAGGCCATGGTCCGGGAGGGCCGCATCGGTTTTCTCGTCGATGAGGTGATGACAGGTACCCACTCTTTCGAGCCGTCCTTCGGGTCTCCCGAACAGCGTCCCATGGAATTCCGGGTCACCTGGGGGGCAAAGCACCTTCCTCAACGGGCAAGCCCCACCAACGACCGGTTCATGGTGTACGATCTGGAGGGCTCGGTGACCATCGACGGGCTCTGTTTTCGCAAACCATGCAGAGGCTCTCTGGCGTTGCGCTATTTCAAGGATCATACGATACGTTATACCTTCTGGTTCGAGGTGGATGGCCGACCCTATAAATACCTGGGAGAAAAGAGAAACATCCACCTGTGGAACCTGCCCCGCTCTCACACCACCTGCTTTGGCCGGCTCATCCTCGAGGAAACCGGCGAGGTGGTCTCAACCTCTGTCACCCGCTTCCGCATGCGCAGCCTGCCGGGCTTCATGGCGAGCATCCGACTCGCGTGAAGGCCCGCAGCGTTATTCTCAAGATAAAGCCCGGATTTTCCGATGGAATCTGTGATGAACCATCATCCTTGAAAAGGACACGCACACATGCCTCGAATCGATGCCTTTCTGCAGATCATGAGCCAGGTAGGGGCCTCCGACCTCCACATCGGAGACGGGTCCGAGCCCCTTGTCCGGATCAACGGGGTCCTCGAGAAGACCAAACACAAGATGCTGACCGTCGATGAAGTGCGGCTTCTTCTCTACGAGCTGCTGACGGATCGTCAGATCCAGACGTTCGAGCAGAACGGGGAGATCGACATAGCTTACACCCTCGAGGGCTTTGCGCGGTTCCGAGTCAACATCTTCAAGAAGCACCCCGGCCTCGCCGCGGCGTTCCGCCTCATTCCGACAGTGGTGCCGACCCTCGACGGACTCGGATTTCCGGAAGTCCTCAAGGAGATGCTTTCCAAGAGGAGCGGTCTCATCCTTGTGACCGGGCCCACCAACTCCGGGAAGACGACCACCCTGGCATCCATGGTGGACCACCTGAACGAGCACACGAACTATCACATCATCACCCTGGAAGATCCGCTGGAGTTCATTCACCCGAACAAGAACTGCCTGATTCACCAGCGCCAGATCGGTGAACACAGCCTTTCCTTTGCGAATGCCCTCCGGGCCGGGCTTCGAGAAGACCCGAACGTGATTCTCGTCGGGGAAATGCGGGACAACGAGACCATATCCCTCGCCCTCACCGCGGCGGAGGTCGGCCTGCTCGTGCTGGGTACTCTCCACACGAAATCCGCATCCCAGACGATCAGTCGCGTGATCGATGCATTCCCGGTGGACCAGCAGCCCCAGATACGCCTCGCCCTTTCAGAGATCCTCGTCGGTGTCTGCTCCCAGCAGTTGCTGCGCAAGGCGGAGGGCGGCGGTCGTATCGCAGCCCTCGAGATCATGATCCGCAACCACGCGATCGCAAACCTCATCCGCGAGGCGAAGACCCATCAGATCACCAATACGATCGTGATGGGCAGGAAGGAGGGGATGCAACTCATGGACGACCATCTCAAAGAGCTGGTCGCCGCGAAGGTGGTCACGGCAGAGGAAGCTGCCCGCTACTCCGAGAATCCCCAGGCCATCCTTGCCCAAGGCAGATCGATGGGCGGCGCCTCATCCATGGCCGCCTGATCAGGCAGAGAGTAAGGCCCGATGGCAAAAGAGCGACTCGACCAGATCCTGCTCCGGAAAGGGCTGGTCAGCGAAGACCAGATCAAACAGGCCCTGTTGCGTCAGAAATCCCACCAGGGCCCGCTTGGCTCCCACCTTCTCTACTACAAGTTCGTCACGGAAAAAGAACTGGTGCTGGCCCTTGGGGAACAATTCGGCGTCCCGGGTATTGCACTCGGCAATCGACAGATCTCGCCGGAGGTGATCCAGAAGGTGCCGGCCGCGGTCGCGGACAAGCACCTGGTCTGCCCCTTTGCCTATGACCCGGAGACCCGGACCCTCTCGCTCGCCGTCCACGATCCGGAAAAGAAGGACGCTCTCTATCTCGCAAAAGAGGCATCCGGCGCCTGGCACGTAGAGCCCCACATCGCTGCCGAGTCCATCCTGCGCAACACGATTCGGATGCATTATCACGGCATGGATCCGGATGAGACGATCGAAGAGATCATCGAGCTGCCTGATCTGTTCGAAGGGGAAAGTCCTTCGAGCGCTCCGGAAGGGCCGCCCGAGCCGGAAACGGCCTCGCACGCGGTCCCCCTGCGCAACGTACTGATGGTGACCCAGAGCCCTTTCCTGAAGGGCCTGCTTGTTTCCATCTTCGAGCGCGAGGGCTGTGCCCTGACCGTTCTCGGCGACAGGGAAGAGGTCCTCGAAAGCGTTCGGGAGTGTGTCTACGACCACATCCTGGTTTCAGAGGAGCTGGAGGCGGATTTTCGAGACTGGCTCCGCGAAGAGAACCTGCCCTTTCCGGGAAGGGAACGATCCGTCTTTGCCTCGATCAGTCATGCCCTGCTGGACAATCATGCGCCGTATCAACAGATGGCCACGAGCCTCATCAACGCGTTGACTCGAATGGTCGATACCCGCAGCGCAGCGAGGCCTTCGAGGCCACCGTATGAACTGATCTGCAAGGATGTGTCCGAGCTTGCCGGCGCGGTGGGCCTCGGTCGGCTCGCCGCTGACGGCATCCGGGTCGCATCGCTCCTCCTGTACCCTGCGGGGCATATACTTGGGGATGGGAAGTCAGGGAGCAGGCGACTCGACCCGGCTTCCTTCGAAGACGTTGAACAGTCCCTGGAAACGGCCAAAGCCCTCGCCTTTCCCTGGGACGTGTTCGCGTGTCTGACCCGCTTCTTCCAGCTTCTTGCGGGCGAGGCCCCGAACGACCCGGAGGATCCGGACCTGTCTCTTGCCGTCCAGATCCTGGCCCTGGTCTGGTATCGACATTCGTTGCTCGGCGAGGTCTCAGGCCCCCCGGAACAGGTGCTCGACAGAATCAAATCGGGCCTGCAAACACAAGGGCTCGTCCCTGCGTCGTCCGAGGTTTTGGACGCGTATGTCCGAATTCTCGAAAAAAGGCAGGGCCAGACACGCGTCGTCACCCGGAAGGATGTCTTCATTGTTCGAGAACGGTCGGATACGCTCCGTCCGCTGATCGCCCACCTCAGGCAGGACGGCTATGGGATCGTCGAGATCAAGGATCTCGATGAAGCCCGGCATCTGTACGAGCGCAGCCCACCCGACGCCATCGTGATCCACTACGACGACTTCCCGGACCAGGTCGCGGGTTTCAGCAGTCTCCTGCGGCAGGGACCATCGACCCTTCTCTATGCCTTGACCGCCCAGAGCAAACCCTCACTCATCGTGAGCCTCCTCGACGCGGGCTTCGATGACGTGTTCGTCCCTCCCTTCAACTTCGAGATCATCTCGGCACGAATCACAAAATCCCTGGTCGCCCAGGAACAGCAGGGCAGGGGGGCGCAAGAAGAGTCGGGATTCCGCGGCTCCTTCCGCGAATTGCCGTTTGTCGATCTGATGCAGGCACTCGGCCTCAGCCAACGAAGCTGCGAGATTCGTCTCGAGGGCAACAACGGCAACCGGGCAAGGATCCGCATGCGTGACGGCGAGATGAAGTACGCTGAATGCGGAGGGATCGTGGGCGTCGAGGCGGTCTACGCGGTGATCCGGTGGGGGGAAGAGGGTTCCTTCCAGATCGGTCCGTTATCCGATGATCCCACCGAGAACATCTCCCTGCCGAATGACTTCGTCCTGATGGAGGGATGCAGGCGCCTGGACGAGGTCAGCGCCTAGTAGCCAAACCAGTCGATCCTCTCCTTGTTGAGCACCTTGTTCAGCCATGCCTCATACCAATCCAAAAAGGTCAAGTAGGGTGAGAATCGATAGGTTTGTCCTGTTGAATCGGAATTCGTGTGTCTCGAACCCCATGCTGCATTCGGAATAGACATCCATACCGTTTTCTTTGCCAAAGATATCCTCCCGCAGCTCTGCCACAGAGGACTTGATCTTCTGCAACCTTTTGTCCATGTTCTTTGCCTCGATGATTTCGTTGACTTGGCGGAGGTCGTTCCCTATACTCGCTTCATCGGAAAGGGAGGTCTCAGCAGACGATTGATGGATATCAGAGAGGAGGTTTCCATGAATTCAATGTACTCGAGACCGGGCACCCCTGTCACTATCGTTATCGCAGCCCTCTTCTGCAGCGCCATTCTTCTTACAGCAGGGGTTGCCTACGCAGAGGATGAGTCTGCACCCGTTCAGTTCAACCCGAAATCATCCCTTGAAAACAATCTCAGGCTTCTCGCAGGCAAACGGGTCAGTGTTACTCTCAGCTCAGGAGCCGAGTACAACGGTAAGGTGAAATCCGTAGGCAACGGGCTGCTCGTTCTTGAAAAGCTGTCGGGCAAGAGCTTCTACGATGCCCTGATCCGTACGGAGGATATCTGCGCCGTCGAAACCCAGGTACGGGGATTCTAGCCAAGGCCTCGGATCTCGATTGTAGATCTTCCTCCCCTACTTCATTCCGTGTCTTCGACTTGGTTTTTTACACGATCCCTTTGCTTCTTCAGCACGTTCGCCCAGTTCTTGTCGTCACCGTACACGCCACTGTGCAGCGGTTCCGCTGTTTCCCTGGCCATGGATTCCAGCCCGAGAAATGCACTGTATACGGCTCTGAAGCGTTGTTCCGCGACCGGGTCACTGCCGGATAGCGGTGGATCCCAGCCGGTCACCCCATGACGCTGACCGCGGCAGTTGGTCACGGCGATCTCCGGCCGCCCGTGGTCCGGCGGACCACTCTGTTCCGGAATGGACAGGGAAATGAAATCCCGGGCAATGAATCTATCGAATATCCGCTCAACCGCACTCTCATCCAGAGTCAGACGGTAGATCTTCTCTTCGAGTGCCTGGGGTGTGGTTCGAACCGAACGAACGCACACATTTCCGGAGCCGTCCATCCAGACATCTCTCCCCCCGAAGATCGGCTGTATGTCCCGCAGTTCCATCTGGACGGCACGCCAGTCGGATTCCGGGCCAAGGAATTCCAGGGTGCTGTTGGGCAATCGGTCTCGGTGTTGCTTCAGTTTGAGATTGAAGTGACGGGCAATCGCCTTGTTGTAGGCCATCCCATAGGACAGGGCGTTGTCCATGGCCTTGCGGTATTCATGCGGGCAGTCCTCGGAATGGATGAGGTCGGTACAGCCCGTCCCGATCGAAACATGCTCGTAAGAAGCCAGTTTTTCCAGATCCTCGTCAATGGCAATCGGCTCCGGCACCTCTTCGATATCCAGGAAGAAGATGCCCACGGCACCCCGTTCGATATCGAGCTCGGCATCCTGGAGAGCGCTTTCAGGCTGATATCGATTGTACTCATCGATTTTCTGAAAATCGTAATCGTCCATGTTCATCCAGAGCCCCCTTGTACGGTGCAGGATCGATACGCAAAGAAGAGGAGGAAGGCAACGATCAATAGAGCCAGTACGTTCTTCATGGCAAACGGCCCGTCACGGCTCGATTCACGCAGGCCGACTTTACCCGCATGATGCCCTCAGCAGAAAGCTTCGTGCATGATACGGGTGAGTAAACACGGGGGGGGCGATGGAGCCCAAGCAAATCACTTTCTTAACCGGCGACCGCGCCTAGTGCTTGAAACACCGCTGCCCGGTGAAGACCATGGCCGCCCCGGCTTCGTTGCAGGCTTCGATGCTCTGGAAGTCCCGTTCGGATCCTCCCGGCTGGATCACCCCAGTCACACCTTCCCGTAATCCGACTTCCACACCGTCCCGGAACGGGAAGAAGGCGTCGCTCACCATGACCGCCCCTTTGAGGCCTCCGCGGACCTCCCGCACCCTTGCCTCGATCTCTGCTCGTGCCGTTTCGTCCGTAAGCTCGTGGATCGGAACACCCTGCTCTTCAAAGCAGATCAGGTCCGCCATCTTCCGATACGCCTTGTCCCGGGCAATCTCGGCCACACCCACGCGATCCTGTTCGCCCGTCCCGATCCCCACGGTGGTCCGGTTCTTCACATAGATCACCGAATTCGACGTGATCCCAAGCTCCACCCACCAGCCGAAGAGCATATCCTCGACCTCCTCTTCGGTGGGCTCCCTCTGGACGCGGTACTCCTTTCCCTCATAGGTGCAGGCAGCGGGCATGAGGTCATCCCTGCCGCGAATCCTCGATTCGTAGGAGGTCTGTACCACGAGCCCCCCATCGACCAGGCTCTTGAAGTCCAGGCAGGAGAAGCTCGTGAATTCCTGTAGCCGCTCCATGTTCCGGATCTGGAGCACCCGCAGGTTCGGCTTCCTGGCGAAGATGTCCATCACGCCGGGCTCGAAGTCAGGGGCCACAACGACCTCTGCATACCGGGCGTTTATCGCCTCTGCGGTTGCCTGGTCCACCGGCCGGTTCAGGGCGATGCATCCTCCAAAGGCGGCGATGCGGTCCGCCCTGTCCGCACGGAGGTAGGCGTCCTCGAGGGCTTCCGCCTGTGCTACACCGCATGGGTTGTTGTGCTTCATGATGGTCACGGTCGGCGCATTCTGTAAGTATCGCAGGATGTTCAGTGCGTTGTCCGCGTCGGTGAGATTGGTCTTGCCGGGGTGCTTGCCGGACTGAAGCATCTCCGCATCAGAGACCAGGAAGGGACCGGGCTGGATCGTTGCCACATCGCCCAGCACCAGGTTTCCGTTGATCGGCCGGTAAAGAGCGGCCGGCTGCCCCGGGTTCTCGCCGTAGCGGAGCCCTTTTCGCTCTCCCCCGATTTCCCAGGTCACCTTTTCGTAAACAAGGGTCTGCCGCTTGTCGCCCTCCACAAAGGTGATCTCCATTCCCTCGGGAAAGGCCTCGCGAACGATCGTACGGTACGCCTTCTTCAGGTCTTCGGCCATTATGCTTCCCCCGTGGTTTCCGCCCGGATGTCGTAGCAGTCCGACACCTCGGAACCACCCTTCCGGTTCAGGTATTCCATGATGCGGCCATCGTATTCAGCCGTGTGGGCGAACGCCTTCTGTGCGTAGCGGAATCTCTCTTCGAGACGCGTACACCCGCCGTTCGACTCCATCGAGGCGACGAGACCGGGGTAGTCGCCAGGGTCCACCGCTATGGCGACCCGCAGGTAGTTCTTAGCCGAGGCACGAACCATGCAGGGTCCCCCTATGTCGATGTTCGCACGGGCCTCCTCCACGGTCACGCCCTCTCTCTCGATGGTCTTCTGAAAGGGATACAGGTTGACCACCACGAGGTCGATAGGGACCGCCTCGGTTCGTTTCAGGTCTTCCGAGTGGGATGGATTGTGTGTCTCGGTGAGCAGGCCCAGATAGATCTTGAAATCCAGGGTCTTGACCAGCCCGCCCTGGGTCTCGGGCTGTCCGGTATAGTCGGAGACCTGGACAAGGGTCTTATCCGCCTCGTCTCCCAGGATCTCCTTGATTCGCGCATAGGTTCCGCCCGTGGAGAAGATCTTTAGGGACGGAACCACACGGAGCAGATCCTTGACGAGCCCATCCAGTCCCTGTTTGTCCGAGACGCTGATCAGGGCATGCCGGACCGGCACCCTGTCATCCACCTTTTCGACGACATTCACGCTCACACGGGCCTCCTTCCGTAGTTCTTTTCAAGGCACGAACGCATTCCTGGTAGAGGACCCTACCACGGAATGGGCCCATAAAAAAACCCATCTCCCTTTCGGAAGATGGGTTTCGACAGGCTTCACAATGCGATTCAGGCGCTGGGGATTTCCCGATCTACTTCTTCTCGGTCGGTATCTTGGCGTGGCACTCGGCGCACTTGATCGGGCCCTTCTGCTCTCTCTTGTGACATCCCTTACAGTTGTCGTGGTAGGCCTTGTAGAGGCTGAGCGTCTTTTCCTCTTCACTCGCCTCGCGCAGATCCTTGCCGAGCTTGTAGACGTTGTGGCATTCCGAACACTTCTGGACCGGCTGGCCCTCTGTCCACACATTCTTGCCATCTTTGTATACATGGTGACAATCCGCGCATTGCACCTTATACTCTGTCGTGTGCTTCTTGTGGGAAAGCGGTGCGGCCTCGTATTTGTTCTTCGGCCAGCCCTCGTTCTCGATCATGATATCATCGGGGCATTCGACCACGGCACCGGAGAATGCGACCCAGAGAAACACCATGGCCACCGACACCGCAACAAGGCTAAGTCCTTTTTTCAGATTCGTTTTCGTCTTCATGAACGCTCCTCCTCTCAGCGTCGCGACGTGAGGATATCCGCGAAATAACCAGAACAGCCTGAAACCATTATGTATACCTGAATGCACCTCGAAAGTCAATGAACCCGGGGACATGAGGAAAGCGAAGCCATGGGAAAGAAGAAGGTCAAAAAGGTCAAGAAGACATCCAAGACGAAGAAGCGGGCTGCAACTCCCTCTACCAAGTCTACCGTGAAAAAGAAGAAGAAGGCCTCCTCTCCCAAACCGAAGGCTGCCAAGAGCACCCGGGCGGCAGCCACCAAGAAGAAGAAAGCGCCCTCGTCGACCAAGAAACGAGCATCAACGACGCCGAAGCCGCACGCACGCAAGAAGGCCGCGGCCCCGACGCCCGCCCCCATCAGCAAGGCCCTGCGGGAGGCAATATCGACCGTGCTCGTGACGGGCGCACGGGGATGTGTCGGCAGCTTCCTCATCCAGAACCTGCTTCGAGACGGCTATTCGGTTGTCGCCCCGGTTCGCAAGGGCCCGGAGATCGCGTCCCTGGCCGGAAAGGGCAACCTCGAAATCAAGCAAGGCGATCTCTCGAGCTCGGCCTTTGCCGACGCGTGTCTGGAGGGTGTGGACGCCGTGTTCCATCCAGGTATCCATGCGGACGGCAAGCCCCTGTACGGGGTTCCGGGCCCGTCCCCCGTAAACGCGACCCGAACGCTCTACCATCTGTCGAGAGAACGAGGTGTCAAGCGTTTCATCCTGATTACCTCGGCCAGCCTGTACGGGCGACACCATGGCCCGGTCACCGAAGAAATGGCTCTGGAGGCCAGGGATGAATACGAACAGATCCAGAGCGAACTGGAAAGCATCGTGCTGGATGATCCCCTGCCCGGGCTGCCGTCCGTGACCGTGCTCAGACCCGGATCGGTCTACGGACCGGGCTGCACGGCCTCCATGGCTGCCCTGGCGACGCTTCCCCCACTGGTAAAGACCCTGGGCCCCTACTTTATTCCCCTTCCGGGCGGCCCACGAACCAGCTTGGTGCACGCGGACGACGTGGCCCGAGCCGCTGTCTTCCTCCTCCTGCAGCCCAAGGCCTACGGGGCCGTGTTCAACGTGGCGGGCAACGACCCGATGCCTTTCGGGCACTTCGTCAACGAGGCGATGGAGGCTTACGGCTTGAAGCCCCTCGAGCCGGGCGTTGCCTATCCGCCCAGCACGCTCCTGCAGTCGATTCTCCCCTACGGTCAGGCGGACGAGATCTTCAATCCCTTGGGCAAGCTCAGCAACATCCTCTGGGAACGGCTCGTACGAACCCACCGCCTGAACAAGGCCCTCCTGCCCCCCAAAGGTCAACAGCCGGATCCGCTCGGAATGGGGGATCTCGTTGTGGACAACCAGAAGCTCGCGGGCCTGGGATTTCGGCTCAAGTACCCGAAGTTCCGGAGGGGCTGGGACAAGACCCTGGCCTGGTACATGAAGAACGACTGGATCCCCGAGCCGGGTAAGTTATAACCCCCACCAAATCTCGAAAAAATTCATAATTTAGGTCCCCTTAGCCGATTTTCTTCCTATAGGGAGCGGGCGAACTCCGCCTCCTCTGCGGGCTATGGGTCCGCTACCGGCCCGCCCCGATGAACACGAGAAGAAAAAGGCTGCTGGGAACCCCATGGACACGGGAAGCCAGGCAAGACGAAAACCCGAATCGCTCTCCTCTGCAGGGCCTCGTGGGCAGATGCCCACCGAGGTGAAATTGCTCTCACGTGCCCTGATCGAGCTGAACGCCACCCGCAAGACGATTCTCATGTACCCGCCCGGCCACAACCAGGTCCAGCAGAGCATCGATCGCGCGCGAGCCACCTGGGACGAGATCCTCGGCGCACGACCTGAAATGACGATCGGCACGGACAAGGATGGCCTCATCGTGGGCCGGGATTCGGCCAGGCTGGATGATGCGGTCTCGCGCCAGTTCTCCTCCATCCTGAGGGATCACGACCTCGCCGTGGTCTACTTCCGGCAGGGCCTGTCGTCCGACGAGCTCACCGCCTTCCTGCGCGTTATCGCGGAAGACCCGGAGAAGATCCGGGCCGAGGGTGGAATCGAGCGGGCCCTTGTCAACGAGGACGTCCGTCACATCCGGGTGCAATGCGTCGATTACTCCAAATTCCTCCACACCGAGGAAGAGGAGATCCAGAAGCGGGCCCGCGGAAAGGATTCCGACGAGAACGATTCGCTCTGGGGCGGCTTCGTGACCCACCTGATCCTGGGTACGCTGACGGATTCGGAAAAGGGAATCCCTCTGCGAAGCGCGGACGACTACGCGCCACGAGTCATCGCCTCCTATCTCAACGACAATCGCCTCGACCAGAGCATGGTCCTCGACAGCTACGAGCAGACCCTTCAGGAGCACCTTTCCCAGGAACAGCCGGACGCCGAGGAGGGCAAGACCTATCGTGTGGCGAACTTGAGGAACCTGAGCGCGCTTCTCGAAGAGCTCCAGCCCGGAATCCGACACCAGTTCCTCGACGCCACATACCAGCAGTGTGCCGTACAGGACAACAACCCTATGGTGGAGGATCTGCTGAGCGGGATGTCGCACGGGCTCATCCTGGAGATGCTGCGGCACGCGAACAAGCAGGGAGACGAGATCTCGCCGACGCTGCTGAACCTCGTCAAGAAGATCGCGGGTGTAAAGGAAGCGGGTGCGCTCGAAGGGGCGGCCGAGCCAAAACCGGGACAGCCCCTCTCCACCGATCCCGGTCAGCACAAGGAGATTCTCGACCTCTTCGACCGGGAGGCCTACGAGTCCTACGTAACCTCCGATTACGGAGAGACCCTCAAGCATCTGTCCCAGGACGGCGTCAAGGAATCGGATGGTTTGGACCTGCCCGACGAGCTGAGGGAAGAGATGGGAGCCCTCGAGTCACCCCTTCTCGACGCTCAGATCGCCCGCGCGTTGCTCGCCTTCATGGACGGGGACGCCGGCGAGGACGAATACAAAGATTACGCGGACAAGACCTTTCGGATCGCGAACGAACTGATCGGGGAAGGGGAGTTCACCGTCCCGCTCGAGATCCTGAATACACTCCAGCGACACGCGGGGAAGAAGGCGGACCCTGCCCTCCGTTCGATCGCAGAGTCCTCGCTGCAAAGGTTCCGATATCCCACGTTTCTCTCCAAGGCGCTCGCTGCATTCGACAAATGGCGCGAGGCAAAGGACGGGACGGCCCAGGCCTTCCTGATGGCCATCGGCCCGGACATCGTGCCCCAGGCGCTCAACCTCTACCTCCACCGGGAACAGTCGGAAGGCGACCAGCACCTGTTCAACCTGCTCGCGATGTTTGCGGGCCGTGTAACCGAGCTGGCCCAGCGGGAGATCCAGGCTCGCGGCGGCCCTCCGCTCGTCCGCCTCATCCGCCTGGTGCGCAGACTCGGGACCCATGACCTCATCCCGGAGCTCAAGCCCCTGCTGGAGCGGGACGATCGGCAGGTACAGCTCGAGATCCTGGAGACCTTGGTTCGGTTTCAGGACCCGGAATCGGCCGACCTGCTCCGCAGGTTTCTCAAGCTGAAAACCATGGAGGATCAGCTCCGGGTCATCGAAATCGCAGGGATGCACAGGGTGGCGGACCTGGCCGAGGACCTGGCTTCGATGGTCAGGACCTTCTCCTTCTTTCGCGCGGACTACACGAGGAACGAGAAAATCATCGAAGCGCTGGGGCGGATCGGTCATGCCAGTGCGCTTCCCGTGCTCGGGAGACTTGCCAAGACCCGATTCAGCCTTTATCCGAAGGCGCTCGCCGACCTGAAGCTGCTCCTGTTCCAGTCTCTGCGGCTTTATGAAGGCGCTGCTGTTGCCCCTCTTCTCCGCATCGGTTCGCAGTCCAAAGACACCCGCATCCAAGCGGCTTGCAGGGACTCGATGCAGCGGCCGGGGGCCGGGTCGGCCGGCTCACCACCTCCAACAGAGGAGGCTTGAGGAATCCGATGGAAGCCCTGCAAACCGACCTGCACAACGAAATCCAGGACGTGGTCGCCAATCTGAGCGGCGCGATCACCAGCATGCGCCTGTACCCGGATCAGCACCCCCAGGTACAGAAGTATATCGAGACCGCGCACTTCGAACTTACGAAATTCCTCCTGGACAAGGAGGAGACGACCCTGCTGCTCGTCAACGATCGTGTCGTATCCGACCAGCAGCCGATCACCGATGCGGGGCCCCACTTCGAGCAGTTCATCCGGACTCTTCGGGACGCCGGGATCGACAGGGTGTCCTTCGTGTCAGGGATAAGCAAAGAGGAGCTTCAGGGATTCCTGCGCGACCTGATCGCGACGGACCAGGGGTCGGTCCGCGGCCGGGACCACGTCAAGCTGGGAAAGCTCGACATCCGTGTCGATTTCGGTGACGTGGACGCCCTTGATGGTCCTCTGTCGGAAGAGCAGGAGGAACAGATCGCCGCACTGAACACCCTCTGCCGCGCCAGGCTCGAGGACATCAGGGAGATCTACGACAAGATCGC
The DNA here is from genome assembly GCA_028277985.1 of bacterium. Taxonomy (GTDB): domain Bacteria; phylum Desulfobacterota; class DSWW01; order DSWW01; family DSWW01; genus S015-6. Next base: position 28,256 of record JANQFG010000019.1, read on the forward strand.
CCGCCAGCAGAGCTTCAGCGCGAAGGGGCTGGGAGAAGTGGTGGACACCTTTGTCAGGGCCTTTGCGCACGGTGTCAGCCCGATCCGCATGCTGGCGTCGCTCAAGTCTGCGGACGAATACACCTTCACCCATGTGGTGAACGTCTGCATCCTGACCATGAGCCAGGCCGAATCCCTCGGCTTCAAAGGGAACAAGCTCTACGAGATCGGTATGGCGTCTGCCCTGCATGACGCGGGCAAGCTGCTCGTACCGGAGGAGATCCTGACAAAGCCCGGCAAGCTGACACCCGAGGAACGGACCATCATGGAGAGCCACACGGTCCGGGGCGCGCGCTACATCCTCGGCCTGGACGGGGTGCCGAAGCTCTCGGTGATGGCCGCCCTGGAACACCATCTCCGCTTCGACGGATCCGGGTATCCGTACATTTCCAAGGAGTGGAGGCCCAACATGGTGAGCCAGATGCTGGCCATTTCGGATGTATTCGATGCCATGCGGAGCCGGCGGTGCTACAAGGAGCCCGCGCCCATGGAGAAGATCGTCGACGTCCTCGAATCCGAAAAAGGGACCACCTTCAATCCCTTCCTGGTGAAGAACTTCCTGAAGCTCATCGGGCACAAGTAGACTGTCGGGACATTTCAGGCGGGTCTTGGTGTGCGGTGCCGCCGTGGGTTTCGCCCACCCGTATGCGACACATTGCTGGCACCCACAGCGGCCCCAATCTGCCTTCAGTGCCAGGCGATGGCTTAGACCGCCCCTTGGCAGAGGTTCGGGTGTTCAACGTCAAGCATCTTTTCCCTTCAACGACAATTAGAATTCCCTTTTCTTCCTGCCCTTGATTTCCTATATGTATGCACGGGGGGAGAACG
>JANQFG010000189.1 GCA_028277985.1 bacterium
TCGTCTCAACTGTCTCTGGCTCAAGGCAATTGTCTCTCTCATAATGGAGGACATTTTACCTTTGCCGTTAACTAGGACATTTTCCCGTTGCTACCACACTCAAGGGGCAGCAATATTGAAGCACCCCTTGCTGCGTGCTAACATAGCAGGCTTCCCATTTGGAGCATCCGGTTTCTTTTCCAATGGATCGTCTGGCTCGATATGGCTGATAAATCTCCACTCCAGAAAATTCGAAACATCGGCATCGTTGCACACATCGATGCGGGCAAAACGACCCTGACCGAGAGGATTCTCTACTACGCGGGTAGGATCCATCGAATGGGTGAGGTCCACGACGGCCAGGCCGTCATGGACTGGATGCCCGAGGAGCAGGAGAAGGGTATCACTATTACCTCGGCGGTGACCCTTCTCGAATGGGACGGGTGCGAGATTCACCTGATCGACACGCCCGGCCATGTGGATTTCACGATCGAGGTGGAGCGTTCCCTGCGAGTGCTCGATGGTGCGGTCTTCATCTTCTCCGCGGTCGAGGGAGTGGAGCCCCAGTCCGAAACCATCTGGCACCAGGCAGATCGTTACCAGATTCCCCGTCTCGCCTTCATCAACAAGATGGACCGAATCGGATCGGATTTCGAAGGTGCGGTTGGGATGATGAAGAAGAAGCTGGGCGCGAATCCGGTCTACTGCCAGATACCCCTCGGGATCGAGGAGGGGCACAGGGGGGTCGTCGATCTCGTCCGGATGTGTGGCGTTGTCTGGGACGAAGAGGAGATGGGGGCCACCTATCGCGATGTGGAGATCCCGGAAGAGCTCGAGACGGAGGCGAAGGAGAAGCGAGACGCCTTGATCGAGAAGATCGCCGAATGTGACGACGCCCTGATGGAGAAGTATGTTCATGAAGAGGAGATCACCGAGGAGGAAATCCGCCGGGCCATACGGAAAGCGACCCTCAACCTGGAGATAACGCCCGTGTTCTGCGGGGCCGCCTATCGCAACCGCGGCGTGCAGCCTCTGCTCGATGCGGTTGTGGACTACCTCCCTTCCCCGTTGGAGATACCCCCGATCACCGGTTTCGATCCTGCGGATCAGACGCCCCTCAAGCGCGAAGCGAGCGTGAAAGAGCCTTTGACTGCGCTGGTGTTCAAGGTCGCCATGGAGGAGGGACGCAAACTGAGCTACCTGCGCGTCTATTCGGGGATCATGAAGCCCGAGAAGGTCCTTTTCAACGCGAGCCTCGGAGAAAAGGAGCGGATCGCCCGACTCTTCCAGATGCATGCAAACCAGCGGAAGCGGATTCAACAGGCCCACCCGGGCGATATCGTTGCGGCCACGGGTCTCAAGACGGTCCGCACCGGAGACACGTTATGCGAGGAGCACTCGCCGATCGTCCTGGAACCGATGAAGTTTCTGGAGCCGGTCATCTCCATCGCCATTGAACCGAAGAGCATCGCGGACCAGGAAAAGCTCTTTGCCAGCCTGGAGAAGCTGGCCGCCGAAGACCCGACCTTCCGATTTCGGTTCGACGAGGAATCCGGACAGATCCTCATCTCGGGAATGGGGGAACTCCATCTGAACGTTCTGGTCCAGCGGCTGACAAGGGAGTTCTTTGTCCACGCGAACGTGGGTCGACCTCAGGTCGTGTATCGGGAAACGATCACCCAACCGGTGGAAGAGCGTGGGGAGTTCCTGCGCGAGATCCAGGGCAAACAGCAGGCGGGGTCGGTTCTCCTGGAGATTGCCCCACAGCCTCGTGGTTCGGGGATTCGGGTCGTCAACGCGTTGCCGGAAGAGGTCCAGCTTCCTCCGGAGTGCATCCAGGCCGTCAAGGAGGCATTCCGTGAGTCCTGCGTAAGCGGTTCGCTCGGGGGGTACCCGGTTGTGGATGTGGCGGGAAGGCTTCTTTCCGCAGAGTACAAGGAAGGCGTCTCGACACCTCTCGGCTTCCGCATCGCCACAGCGACCACGTTTCAGCGGGCCTATGAACGAGGCAGTCCCATCCTGCTCGAACCGATCATGTCCGTCGATATCGTCGTTCCGGAAGAGTACGCGAGCGGAGTCATAGGAGACGTTCAGGCGCGCAGGGGAAAGATCCTCGAGATCCTTCCCAAGAGACAGATCACCGAGATTCGGGCCTCCATCCCCCTGTCCGAGATGTTCGGGTATTCCACGGACCTGCGTTCCGCCAGCAAGGGCCGGGGCACCTTCACGATGCAGTTCGAACGGTTCGATGAGCCGCAGGACAAGAAATAGGGCGCATCCTGGCCGTGTCCTGCCCAAGCCCCCAGGCAGCGTGCTTTCTCTTTGCCTAGCTACGAGTATGTCCGGGGCAGGACACCAGCCCGCAAGGAGCCGGTCGCTCCATTGCGACTAGAGCTTCTTCTTGAGTTCCGGCGCCGGCTTGAACGATACGGTCTTGCTTGCCTTGATACTGATGACCTCACCGGTCTGCGGATTGCGACCCTTTCTTGCTTTGCGGCTCTTCACGTTGAAGGTCCCGAAGCCGGGATAGCTGAAACGCTTCTCTTTCTTGATCGCCTTTGCGACTTCCGCAACGGCGAGGTCGATGATTTCCCCCGTTGCCTTCTTGCTGACGTCTGCGGACTTGGCGATCTGCTGCGCTACCTTGTCAATCAGTTCGGCCTTCGTCATACCTCTTCTCCTCCTCTGTTTGTTAATCGCTTTATATAGCAGATTCCAGACGGATGCCGATGCCTGACAATGACCCTTCGCCCTCAAGGAGGTGGCTAATTTTTGTCTTACATAATATATTAAAACATATATTTCAAGGTAAAAATGCTCAGGATCGGGCGGGTCGAAAAAAAAGCGCGGGCCGCGGAGCTCACGGCTTCAGGCGCCTGGAACGGCGGTACGCGGAAAGGACTTGCTTCGTTTTTCCCTGTTCTAGTAAAAAGGAGTCCGAACTCCGGTCAAGGCCTATCGGTTGAACGAAATGCGGGGACGTTTGATGTCTGAAGAGGGGAAGGACCCGAGGGAGGCGCTGGACGCGGTCGTGCTGGCCGGGGACAGGGGCGCCTACAAGCCGGTGTGCGGCGAGAACAAGGCGCTGCTCCGGATCGAGGGCGTGCCCGTGATCGGCCACGTGATCTCTGCACTGCAGAGATGCCGGTATGTGGCCCGGATCTTCGTGGTGGGGCCGAGGGACAGGCTTCTCGAGGGTCTGGAAGACGTTCGGTTACGCGAACAGTGGCAGAAGGAGGTCATCGTTCTCGAACAGTGGAACACTTTCTTCGAGAACGGGTGGAATACCTTTCTGGAGACCCTTCCTTCAAGAGGGCCGGACGGAAAGCCGCTGCCCGAGGAAACCCTTCGCGAGCGGCACGAAGGTAGAGTGGTGCTCTTCCTCGGATCGGACATGCCGTTGCTGACCCACTACGAGCTGGAGGAATTCATCGAAGGGTGCGACATGCACCGCTACGACTACGTGGTGGGGGTCACTCCCGAGGAGGCCCTGGAACCTTACTACCCCAGGGAGGAACGACCCGGGATACGGCTTGCCTATTTTCATTTCAGGGATTCAAGGGAACGCCAGAACAACCTGCACCTGATCCGGGTGTTCCGGGTGATCAATCCGGGGTACGCTCAGTTGCTGTACCGGTTTCGCTACCAGAAGAAATGGCAGAATGCGCGACTTCTTCTCCGCGAATTGCTCGGGCTGCCCGAACTGACGGCCGGAATGGTTGTCCGGTTCTTGCTTCTTCACGTGTGCCGACTCCTGGGACGCGTAGCCTGGATGACGCCCCTGAATCGACTCCTCCGCCGATTTCTGGACAAGGAAAAGGTGACGGCGGACCTCGGTGCCCTGTTGAGAACCCGCTTTGCCATGACCACGACGACTTACGGAGGCGCGGCGCTCGATGTGGACGACGACGAGGAGTTCGGAGTGATCTGCAGCGAGTTCCGCCGCTGGCACGCCCTGCAAGAAGACCTGTACCGGAAGCAAGTCGGCCCCTCGGAGGCCTCGGTCGAAGAGAAGCAGGCCATGCCTTAGCCGGGACATTCAAAGCACACGCGTACGGATAGCATTCCTGTCCGGGCACGGGCGCGAGGAGGTGTCGAGTGGCCTTCCCCTTCTCCCGACCGGCCCATCTGCACGCGTGGATTGGGGTTGGAAACCGATCTTGGTCGACGACGAGGACGAAAAGGGAGCTCCAAGAAAGCCACCGGCCACTAGCCACTGGACCAGGTGAGACGGAGTCCAGGCAAATCGAATCGGAACGGGGACGGCACTCATGATTTCAGGAGAAGGTTCAGGGCTTGTCTGGAGGGTCGGCTGTGCCGGCTTCTCGATGAAGCTCTCCGAATACTTCCGGAAGTTCAACCTGGTCGAGGTTCAGGAAACCTTCTTCGATCCTCCCACGGAACGAACCATCAAACGGTGGCGAAAGGCGGCGCCCGAAGGGTTTGTCTTTTCACTTCGGGCCTGGCAACTCATTACACACCCGGCGACCTATCCGGGTTATCAGCGGATTCAGCGGCCCTGGGATGTTTCGGCCCGTGATCGATTCGGCTCCTTTCAGCCCGGGGAACAGACGCTGTGGGCATGGGAAGTCGTGCGGAAGGCCGCCGAGCTCCTGGGTGCCAGGGCGATCGTGTTCCGTACACCGGCTTCCTTCACGCCCACACGTACCAACAGAGAGAATCTGGTTCGCTTCTTCGCCTCCATCGAAAGGGGCCCCTATCACCTGGTCTGGGAGCCGGACGGGATATGGGAAGCGCAGGAGACCGAGGGCCTATGCAGGGAATGCGGACTGGTTGCTGCCGTCGATCCTCTGCTCAGCAGGCCGCCGTCAGGGGATGCGCTCTATTTTCGGATGCGGGAGAAGACACGGGGCCGGAGCGGCTACTCGGAAGACGACTTCTTCGACATCCGGAGTGCGGCCCTCGATGCTGAAGAGAGGGCGGGGGAGGGCTTCTTCGTGTGGCAAACCCCGGATGCCGTCCGTGATGCCACCCGGTTCATGAAGTGGTGCGCGCGTGAAGCCTGAGGGTTTCAATCTTCCGGGGCCGTCAGGAGATCCATCAGGTCCAGGGTCATCTTCTTGAAACAGTACTCTCTGTCCGAAAGGATCCACTTCGTATTCCAGTCGCTCCAGTCCACGGAAGAACCGGCCGACCTCCAGCGCCTCGAGGCTTCCGGAGAATGGGTTTCCTGGTTCACCCCCAGATAGAGCCTCTGTGAGAACATACGGTCGGAGGGGCGACCCCGCGGATAGGCATGGAAATCCTCGTACAGGGGCAGGTCTCTCAGGAATCCTACGAATTCCCGGATCATTTCCTGGTCGGCTTCCGAGGCTTGCTGGGTGATCTCGAATTCCAGGGCCAGGGATCCCTCCAGAGGAAGTTCCTTTCGCCTTCGTTCGAAGCGCTTCTCAATGACCCGAGTCTCTTCCGGCGGTGTGCGAAGCAGTGGGTCGTACAGGTCCCGGTCCTTGAATATCTCGTACAGGAGGTACTGCTCGATGTGGTCCGCCGCGATGCGGTACGCCTTTACGACCTTACCCCGGATGCGAACCTCAGCCTCCACGAGCGCCAGGGGTCGGGCGCACAGAGTGATGACCGACTCCCTCATGTGCACGGAGAGATCCGGCGATACGCGATAGGTCTCATGAGGATCCATGGGAACGAACAGCCCCCTTCGTGTGAGCTCCGAGTACCATTTCCTTTCCATGTGACGTGTTCCTGCGGGATCGGGGCTCGATGAGCGGACCAGGATGCGGTAAGGCAGGTGGCGGCTGCTCACCCAATCGTAGAAATCCGGCGGCTGGCCCCGGTACAGGTGAATCCCAAGTTCCTGCGCCCGTATGGTCTCGGCCTTCTGCTGGGCCAGCACCGCGTACTTGCTGTAAGGATACCTCCTCAGAAATCCGGTGTAACTGCCGAAGCTGTCTTGCCTCTGGGCCTTCTCGAAGGCGTGTCTTTCCAGATGTCTCTTCGCTCGTGGAGAATACTCCTCGTCGTCCGGGTGTTTCTCCAGAAAGGCTTCGTAGGCCGCGGGCGTGTCGAGGTCTCGCGCCTTCTGGTAATCCGGTTTGGCCGAACATCCGGCCCATGCAAAGGGCAGGATGAGGAGGAGCAGGGTTCGCACACGAATGGATGTCCGGGGACCGGCGGAAACGCGGGCCGTCCTCTTGGGTCTCTCTAGCATGCCCTTCCTGTTCTGCTCCGTTCCTCCTGGAGCGGGGCCGGAGAATCGTTCGATTGGGATTTCTCCCGGGCAGTTCGTTGGCTAGAAGAAGGATAGGGGCGTCCGTGGGCTCTGTCAATTTCCTCTCCGGTCGGCGGCATGGTTCCTTGGACGGGCAAGGGAAAAACTGGTACAAATAGCGGATACGAAGATCCAAGTCGTCAAGGGATCTCGGGAGAACTCGGTTCAACAGATGGAGGATGTACCATGGCCTACAGTTTTCTATCCCTCGTAAATGCCTCGGACAAGGACCTGGAGTACGTCATGCGCGACGGCGTACCCCCTTCTCTGGAAGGCCTGGTCGACTACGAGTTCAAGGGCTACAACCTTCCTTTCATCACCCGGATCCTAGGATTCCAGAAATTCAAGAAGGGCTTCTTCGTCCGACCGGAGCAAAGCGCGGACAAGGGCGAAATCTCCGGTTACAACGTGGTGGTCGTCCAGAACCGTGTCGGGGAGCCCTGGATTGCCCTGCCGAACGAGGTGAATCCGAAACGGCACGGATTCTACCTGGCTTACCGGGTCCGCCGTTCAGAGGTGGACGACGCCTATCCGAATGCTCTGCTGCTGAATTACGGGCTCGGCGGAAACTCCCCCTGGAATCCTGCCGGCCTTCTCAGGGACTACCTGGTTCAGGTGGATCCGGAGAACCCCGATCTGCTCCTCGGCAAGGCTTACTTTGCGCTCGGTTCCTCACGGGCGTTTCCGAGCTTCTTTGTCCTCGAAAGGTCCAACAAGACGGCTCCTCCCGTACGGGTCTAAGACCTGCCCGCGATTGATTGTTACAAATCTTTTACAGTGAACCTCTGCCCAGTCCCGCATGGGGTGTGCTACGCTCGATCCTATCGCGTGGACGCCCCTCCGGGTAGCATGGTTACTGGGCGAGAGAGGGCTCCTTCGCTCAACACGCAGAGGATTCCGCACCATGAAAAGGAACTTGCGCATCGGATTGATCGAACCTTACGCAACACAGGACGGTACCCTGTGGGGGCCCCGGATGAAGGATCTCTATTCACTGGTCGGTCTGCCCTCCCGGGCCGTCGACCTGTTATCCGCAATCCTGGGCCGACACGGTTTTCCTTCGGTCACCACGTACAACCCCCTGTACAATCGGTACAGAGGCAGATTTCACCCGGCCGAGCTAAAAGAACTGGCGGCCATGGATGTGGTCGGTATCTCTTCGATTACGAGGACCCAGCCACCCGGCTATGATCTGGCGCGGCGATTGAAGGAAGTGAACCCGGGGATATGGACGGTCTTCGGTGGGCCACATGTAACGGCCCTGCCGGAAGAGGCATTGGAGAACGGGGATGTGGTCGTCCGGCGGGAAGGGGATGCGACGCTCGTGGAGCTCATGGAGAGGTTGGCCGAGGACAGGGAGGATCCCTTCCTCGAGGATGTTCAAGGGATCTCGTACCGGGACCGGAACGGGGAAATCCATCACAACCCGGACAGACCCTTTCTGACCAGCGAAGAGCTTTCAGCGCTCCCTTTCCCGGTCTACACGGACGAGGTTCGGGAGGGCATCGACAACAGCGTGATCGTTACCTCCCGTGGCTGTCCCTTCCGGTGCGACTTCTGCGCCGTGATCTCCCAGTTCGGATGCGGCTACCGGTTCCTCCATGTGGACCGGGCAGTGGAGTTGATCGAGCACACCCTTCGACAGACCCGAAAGATCATCTTCTTCGGAGATGACAACTTCAACGCAAAACCGGCCCGGACCAAGGCCATTCTGGAGAAGATCCTCGAGAAGGGGATTCGCATGCCCCGGTGGGGTGCCCAGGTCAGGGTCGAGGCGGCCCAGGATTCGGAACTCCTCGCCCTGATGAAACGGGCGGGCTGCAACAAGGTCTACGTCGGGTTCGAGTCGATCCATCAGGAAACGCTCGATCTTTTCAACAAGAATACGAGCCGGGAGAAGAACGAGGATGCCGTACGACGTTTTCACGAGGCAGGACTGTCGATCCACGGAATGTTCGTCATGGGGTCGGACGCGGACACGGTCGGAACCGTTCGGGACACGGTCGCGTTCGCCAAGAAGACGAGGATGAGCACGGCCCAGTTCTTTGCACTGACGACCCTGCCCGGTACGCCCCTGACGGACCGATATCTGGAGGACGGGAAGGTGCTCAGCCGGGAATGGCATCTCTACGACGCTCACCACGTGGTGATTCGGCCGTCCGGCATGACACCCCACCTGCTTCAGGAAGAGCTCTTCCGTTCTCATCTTGATTTCTATTCCTGGAAGGAGGCCCTGCGCCACCTGTTCACCGCGCCGCGGGAACGGCTGGACAACGCACGAGTCCGGATCATGGGTTGTCTCCTCACCCTCTGGATCCGCCGACAAGTGCGCGGACATCGACGGCAGCTCAAGGCCCTGGAGGCGTGGTCCCTGGAAGTCGACAGTCGCTACCAGGTGGTCTGGAAGGAATTGGGTGCCCGGGTACAGAACCTGAGCCGTGAGATCTCCCAATCGGCGGAGCCGTTGCGGACATCTGCGGAGGAGTTCGTGGGTTGGTTGAAAAAAAGCCTGGAACCCCTCCCGAAGGAGTTCCTGCCTTACTGCCAACGCTACGTGAAACCGAAGATCGATTCGATCCGAAGACTCCTCGTGGCCGTAGAATGCCGGGAACAGCCGTTCCCGGTGGGCTGAAGGGGTCGAGGAGGGGCCGCCGGCCGCCCGAGTCTTTACGGTTCTCCCGCATTTTCCTAAAATGATCCGGCGAGAGGCCACGGACGAAAAGAACGGAGGAACAAGGTGCGAAAAGGATTTGGATCGCGCTCTTCCCTCGTCCTCTTCGTCCTGGTCAACGTCGCCTGGGTCGGCCTCGTGGCCCTCTGGGTCTACTACTCGATCAAGAACTATCAGATCATCCAGCGCATCTCTGTTCGTCTTCCCTTCGGGCCTTCCGGTGTGGGGCCGCCCTGGGTGGCCCTGTTCGGCGCCGGGATCCTCATGCTGTTCCTGCTCCTCGGAATCATCGTGATCTATATTACCTACCGGAAGCAGGCAGCGTTGAACCTGGTTCACCAGAACTTCATCTCGAGCGTGACCCACGAGCTCAGGTCCCCGCTCGCCTCGCTCCAGCTCTACCTGGAAACCCTCGTGATCCGGGATCCGGAGGAAGGCTTGAGGAGAGAATTCCTAGGCAGGATGCAGGAGGAGACGGAGAGGCTTTCCACGTTGATACAGAACATCCTCTGGGTCTCCAGGATTCAGCGGTTCAAGATCGAGTATGCCTTTGACTGGGTTCCGCTGAGCGAGCGGCTGGCCGAGCACCTGGAGGAAAGGAGGGCCAAGCACGGCTGGCAGCAAGAGGACCTCGTCGTCGACCTCGACCCGGATATATCCGTACGTTGCGACTGGGAGAACCTGAAGATCGCCATGGACAACCTGATCGAGAACGCGATTCGCTACTCCCCATCCGGTTTCTGGCTCAAGGTCTCCTTGAAGCGGTCCGGAGAACGATGCAGGGTGGTATTCGAGGACCGCGGAGTGGGGATCCCCAAACGGGCCCAGAAGCGGGTGTTCAAGATGTTCCACCGCGCAGGAAGGGAGATGTCGCGAACCGTGGCGGGGACCGGGTTGGGGCTCTACATTGTCAAGAACGTGGCTACCGCACACGGCGGCAAGGTCCTGGTCCGCAGTGAAGGGAAGCGAGGGCAGGGGACGACCTTTGTTTTGGATCTCCCCCTGAGCGGGCCCCGTGCCTCGCGTCTCCGAACCCGGGATCTTCTTTCCGTGTTGCCCTTTAGGAGAGTATGAATACGTCCAAGGTAAGAATCCTGCTGGTCGAGGACGAGAAGCACCTGGCCGAGGGGCTGCTCTACAACCTTTCGATGGAGGGGTACGAGACCGAGCTCGCCCGGGACGGTCAGGAAGCGCTGGATCTCTTTGATCGGGGGCCCTGGAGCCTGATCGTGCTCGACCTCATGCTTCCCCTCGTGGACGGCTTCGAGGTTGCCAGACAGATCCGCACCCGCGACGCTCGCGTTCCGATCCTGATGCTTACGGCCAGGGCTATGGACGAGGACCGGGTCAAGGGCCTCGAATGCGGCGCGGACGACTATCTCACCAAGCCATTCCACCTACAGGAGCTTCTGCTGCGCATCCAGGGAATGCTCCGACGGAGCAGCTGGTATCGAACCGTTCCCGTCGAGGGAGATCGATACTTCTTCGGGGACGGATGCTGGATCGATTTCCGTGAGCGAACCGCCATGGGCCCGCACGGGGAGAGAAGACTCACCGAAAGAGAGGCTTCGATTCTCAAGTTCCTGGTGGAAAGAGCGTCGGAGACCGTTGCCAGAGAGGACATGCTGCGCGAGGTATGGGGCTACGGGCCGGGAGTCGAGACACGGACCGTGGACAATTTCATGCGGCGCCTGAGGACGTACTTCGAGAAGGACCCGGCCACGCCCGAGCACATCGTTTCGGTAAGGGGAATGGGCTACCGCTTCGATCCATAGTCTGGACGAATACCTAATGGCAAGGCTCGAAGCCGGCCTCCGCAACGACGACGAGACGGACCGAGCCTCTCTCCGTGCTCAACCGCTCTGTTTCAGCTCTTCAAAGGCCTCCTGGTAGGCGGCAAGATCCTTGTCGCCGAAAAGCACGAATCGGACCTCATCGATCTCCGGATGGGCCTTGCATGTGTCCGCAACCGTGCGCAGGGCGATGCGGCTCGCTTCCTGGATAGGGTAGCCGTAGACGCCGCAGCTGATGGCGGGGAAAGCAAGGCTCTTGATCCCGTTCGCGATGGCGATCTCGAGGCTCCTTCGGTAGCAGCCGGCAAGCTTTTCCGGTTCGCCGCTCTTCCCGGTCTTGTAGACGGGCCCGACCGTGTGGATAACGTGACCGGCCTTGAGTCCGTATCCCCGGGTCAGCTTCGCGTCCCCGGTTTCACAGCCCCCGAGGGTTCTGCACTCGGCGACCAGGTCGGGTCCTGCGGCACGGTGAATCGCACCGTCCACACCCCCGCCTCCCAGAAGGCTGTTGTTGGCCGCATTCACGATGGCGTCGACATCCTCTTTGGTGATATCGCCTTGTACAAGCTTCATCTTGTCAAAGACAGACATGTTCGACCTCCCCTCAAACGAAAGAATCGCTCAGGACACTCATACCACAGAACCGTACGCTGAAAAAGGCAGGTAGAGCAAGAGCGCGCAGAAGCGCGTGCCGTTGACACCTCCCCTCGGCATCCGCTACAACTGCGGGGTTACATGGCTACGACCCGTTACCTATTGAGTATCGGCTCTCAACCGCCGCCCCGAATTCGTGCCCGTGCCTGTGCCCGTGCCCGTGGGGCATGGGGGGATGCAGGATGGAGGAAATCCAGCAATTCCTGATCCGTTTGGGAATCGCCTTTCTGGGCGCGCTCCTTATGGGGGCCGTGAGCTTCGGCGTGGCCCGCCGAAAGGGGCGTGACACCGTCGGATGGTACTTGACGGCCTTTTTCCCGGCGCTCTTCGGGTTCCTGACGCTGCTCCTCACGTTTCCCGAAAAGGCGGCCTGGTACGCTTCCGGCATCCTTGCGGCGGTCCTGGCTCCGGGGCTGCTGCTGGTACTGCCGGGCCTCGAGACCCCGGGACAGACCAAGGGATGTCCGGAATGTGCGAGGATCATCGATTGGAGGACCGAGACATGTCCGTGGTGTGGAGGTCTCACGCCCGTGCCGGAGTGGGAGGAGGGCACCCGCGTCAGGCGTCCCTTGCGCTCCTGCTTTCTCTATCTGTCCCTGTTCATCCTGTTGGCGCTGATCGTTTTCGGCCTGATCGGATACTTCTGCGTGCCGGACGAGCCTCGCGCAGCAGGCCCGCAGACTGAACTCCCCGCGAATTGACCGAAGGAAGACCATGCGAATCAACTGGGCCTGGGCGGCTGAACGCCTTCATCGGCTCATTCGAAACCATCCTTACCTGATCCTTGCGCTGGCCCTGTGCCTGGCAGCCTTGAGCTTCGCGTACACCCGGGGGCATCTGGAGTTCTGGACCGAGAGAAACGTCCTGATTTCGCAGAAGAGCAGGTCTTCGATCCTGTACCGCGAATACAGGGGAGAGTTCAAGGACGACTACGTGATCCTGGTCCTCCGGTCCAAGGACCTGGAGAAGGCGAAACGGTTCGCCTCTGATCTGGGTGCACGGATGGAGGCGGAAACGGATACGATCCAGGAAGTCTTCTACCGTATACCCATGGAGACCTTCCGGCGACAGGCCCTCCTGTTCCTGGAACCGGGGGAGATCCAGGACCTTCACGACAAGATCGAGAAGCATCAGGATCTTCTCGAGCGACTCGCCTCCTCGCCGGGCCTGATGACCCTTTTGCGAACGATCAACGAGCAGATCAGCCGTGCCCTGGTTCGGACGGCCGTGTCGGGCCTCTTCTCCGGGGAAGAAGAGGAGGGGGAGGAGGAGGAAGAGGGGAAAGTGGACCCGGAAGACCTGCGCCTCATGAGCTCCCTCATGGACAGCCTCTATACGTGGCTGACCGACGCCCCTCGTTACCGGTCTCCATGGGGCGTGTTCATGCAGGATCCGGGAGGGATGAGCGAAGACGGCTATCTGATCGATGAGGAGCGGGGGTGGCTCTTCATGATGGCCTACCTGAAGGATGTGAAAGGCAGCTTCAACATGGAGGGAGCTGCTATCGACCGGATACGCGAGCACATCCGCGAGGTATCGCCGCAGTTCCCCGATGTAAAGGTCGCCATCACCGGTACGCCGGCCCTGAACTCGGACGAGATGGCGAGCAGCCTGGAGGACATGACCCGCGCCATGGGATTGGCCCTGGTGCTCGTGAGTGGACTCTTCGTTCTCGGCTTCGGTGAGGCCCGGCGGCCTCTGGCCGCGGTACTGTCCCTGCTGCTGGGGATCGTATGGGCCCTGGGATGGCTGAGCCTGACGGTAGGCCACCTCACGATCCTCTCCATGGCATTCGGGAGTATCCTCGTCGGGCTGGGAATCGATTTCGGAATCCATCTGGTGGCTCGCTATGAGAAAGAGCGGAAGGGCGGCCTGGACCCATCGGCGGCTCTCGGAACCACCCTGCAGCGTGTGGGCCGGGCCATCTTCAGCGGAGCCATCACAACGGCCGCAGCGTTCTTCGCGCTCGGTCTCTCCTCCTTTCGGGGGATCAAGGAGTTCGGGTGGATCGCGGGCTCCGGCATCCTCTGTTGTCTCGTTGCAGAGCTGGTCCTCCTTCCGGTTCTCCTTTTGTGGCTGGACAGAAAGAGGGGGGCAGTCCCGAAGGTGGAAGGACGGAAAGGGGCGGCCATCCCGCGGCTCGAGAGAATCGTGGGCTGGCCGGCTCGACATCCCGGATGGGTCGTGCCTATCTCGGGGCTCCTTGCCGTGGCGGCGGTGCTTCCCTGGGCCAAGGTTCGATTCGACTACAACCTGCTCCACCTGCAGCCCAAGGGAACCGAAGCCGTGGAATGGGAGCTCAAGCTCATAGAAGCCCAGGGTAACGCCAGCATCTACGCCACGGTCCTTGTTGATTCCCTGGAGGAGGCGCGGGCAAGGGCGAAGCAATACGAAGCCTTGTCCCTGGTAAACAAGGTGGAGAGCCTTGCCGACTATGTTCCAACGGATCCGCAGGAGAGGATGAAG
>JANQFG010000023.1 GCA_028277985.1 bacterium
CGTGAAGGGATATCAGTTGTAGTCCTCGCTTTTCACATGGACCTTGATTTCGATGAGGGTCGGGTGGTGGCTGTTGTAGTTCACATCGTGCCAGTGCCATCCCGGGTCATCGACTTCCAAGGAGTAGGTGTCATGCGTTTCGTCCTCAAAGGTTATGTCTTCATATAGGGGACCGTAGGCGCAGACGTGAATGGCATAATCGTACCACCAGCTCCTGTCATCCTTCACTTCGATGTCGAATTCCGTGGTGTCAGCCATGTCATCCGTATTATTGTGCTGATAAATGGCGTTCGAAAAAACGCTCTGGGAAAACTGGTCGCAACTTCCTCCCCAATTCCAGGTGTCGAGCTTCAGATGCCCACCACCGACGCCCAGTTTGCCGTCAATCAGATGGTAATCGTAGAGGGTATAGGTATTCGTGTCGAAGAAGGAATCCGTCTCTGTCTTCTTACTGCAGGACATGGAGAACACATCGTTGGTATGAGCGGCGAAGAATCGAGAGCGGGCAACTCTCTTGCCGGCTTCCATTACCTGCCAATCGAGCTTAAGGACAGAGGTCTTGGTGGATGGCTTGGAGGGAACGCTAAGAGGTATAACTGAACTACGAGGAATCATAACCCAGAACGGTCCCGAATGTACCGGTCCGTTTCATATCAAGTTTCTAATCGATAGGAATCGATCTCCCCCCGCTCATGAGCGGACCGAATTTCATTGCCTCGCCTCACAAGAAGTGTAATGATGATAACAGATTCCACTCCTTGTGATACTTCTCTCTCTTTGACAACCCTTGGACAGAGGAGGGCAGAACATCATGAAGGAAAAACGATTGATAACCATGACCATCGCCTCGAACATTCTGTCGGCCTACTACGCAAACAAGAACTGCTACTGCACGGTCAACAACAAAGAGCCGGATGACGCCACCAAAGAAGAGCTCCTGAAGCGGGTGATTTACGTGTTCGAAAATCTGTGCACCTCGTATCTCGGGGATATCGAGAACATCGCGGATGGCGTCAAGTAGACCGCATCGATTCCCGAGCCGCTCCGCTTGAAGTCTCTCTTGAATGTGCCACCGAAAGGGATTCTTCTGCGTTGAGATTCAGGCGGTGGAGGTTCACAGCCTCTCAATCCGCCCGACAATTCCGAGCAAAACAGTAGACGACGAGTCGCTTAGTGCGATGTCTTCTGCCGTTTGTGTCAAGATCCGCCCATTCACCGCAAAGGCGGTCCCATATTCTTGACACACTACTCCTTTCCACTTACCCTGATTCCTTCCGGCATCGAATACCTGCATGTCGAACGTCAAGCGACGGTCTCTTCGTTGTTGGTTCTGACTGCTCCCCTACCCCCTTGGCTCGGACATATAGAAAGGAGTCGTTCTAATGGCAGATTACCGGTATCTGTTCACTCCCTTGAAACTTGGACCCATCGTACTCAAGAACCGGATCGTATGCGCTGCCCATGGCAACCAGGTTGCCGATCCGGTCACGTTCATGGTGACGGATCGGGCCAAGTCCTACTATGAAGAAAGGGCCCGAGGCGGGGCAGCCGCCATTATCCTGGTAAGCTCGAGCGTAGACGAAACGGCCGATTATTTTCCTGCCACCAACTTTGCCCTGTGGACGGATGACATCATTCCAGGGCTGAAAGAATTGGTCGACATCTGCCACGCGAATGACTGCAAGTTCCTCGTGCAGCCCAGTCATCCGGGAGTGCACAACGATTGCCACGTACAGGTGGACGAAGTTCCCCGGGCGCCTTCTCAAATACCGGCCGTGGAGTACCCGAATCTGGTCCCCAAGGAATTGACCAAAAAGGAGATTGTGGAGATTCAGGACAAGTTCGCCCGTGCCGCCGGTCGTTGCGTGGCAGCTGGTGTAGACGGCATAGAGTTGATGTGCGGTCACGAGAAGCTGACCTGGGCCTTCCTCGCCCCTCTGAGTAACAAACGGACCGACGAATACGGCGGATCCCTTGAAAACCGATTCCGCTTCATGGGCGAGATGCTCGAAAAGGTCCGCAGAGAAACCGGGGATGATTTTCCCATTGGCCTTCGCTTGAACATCACGGAATTAGAAAACGGCGGCATGACCCTGGAGGAGGGGATTCAAATCGCCAAGATGTTCGAGGCGACCGGAAAACTCGACTGGCTCGGCTGTGTCATGGCCACCTACCGCTCCATGCCATTTGAGTTGAGCCCGTTCTGCGCAAATCTCGAGCCCGGATGGGGCGGGGAATTCTCGCGCAACATCAAGGCGGAGATAAAGAAGATGCCTGTGTCCGTTTCCGGCAAGATCACCGACCCCGGGCTCGCAGAAAATATGATTGCTGAAGGTGCGTGTGACTATGTATATCTCGCCCGCACTCTCATCGCGGATCCCCATTTCCCACGCAAGGCCATGCAAGGCAAAGAGGATGACATCGCCCCCTGCATTGCCTGCAACCAGGGATGTGTGGCTCGGTGCTTTGCCGGCGCTCGAGGCACGACAAACGGCATTCGCTGCACGGTCAACCCTGCCGCCGGGGAAGAGCTTCGATGGGGCAGTTGGCTGTTCAGCAATACCGGCACTCGAAAGAAGATCCTGGTGGTGGGCGCCGGCCCGGCAGGGCTTCAGTGTGCCCTCACTGCTTCCCAGCGTGGACATGAAGTGACGATTTACGACCAACAGGATGAACTCGGCGGCCAGGCACGCTTGATCAAGAAGCTCCCGGGCCACACCGCGCCACAGACCTTCCTCGACTATCTCGCGGGTCAGCTTCAGAAACTCAACGTTCCTATCCACCTGGGCCAGGACATCAACGGGGAAAACATCAAATCCTTGATAGACCGCCAAGCCCCGGACCTGGTTGCCCTTGCCACAGGTTCACGCCCGGCGCGTGACGGCCGCGGAGGACTCACCGGCGTACCCATTCCAGGATGGGAGCAAGCACATGTGTGCACGTATGAGGACATTCTGTTGAACACGGGTTCCGTCGGACAGAACGTTCTGATTGTCGACGAACTGGCAGACCGGGTATCGCCGGGAATTGCCGAACTGCTGGCAGAGTCGGGCAAGAACGTTACGGTCGTCACCCGATGGGCCTCGTTCTCTCCTAATCTGCATTGGTGGCTCGACGAACCCTTCACCATCGGCAAGCTCGACATGCTGGGCGTACAGATACACCCGGATACATGGGTCAAGGAAATCACGCCCACCGGAGCGACCTGTTTCAATATGTTCTCTTTCCGTGAATTCGAGCTTGCGGCCGATACCGTCGTGCTGACGACGATGAAGTATTCCCAAACGGATCTCTACGCTCTTTTTGACAAAGAAGGGATTGAATGCCATCTGATTGGCGATGCGAAAGCACCGCGTTGGATCTGGAACGCAACGCATGACGGGTTCAAGCTGGCTTGGGAAGCATAGTCTCGAAGGACGTTCATGATGGTCAGCGAGGTATGGTCTTTTCTGGAGACCGATGGAGATCGTCTGTCAGATACGGCCGTGAGCATGGCCACGGAGGCCAAGCGTACGGCAAAGATCTTCAATGCCCGGCCGGCAGGCGTTGTCTTCAGTCAAGCCCCGGAAGAGTTGATCGACGCAGTCCAGCCCTACGGGCTGGAGAAACTCTACTGCTGCCGCCGGGATCTTCCCCTTTCGCCGGAAATTATCGCAGATTCCATCCGCACGGCGGCCGTTGATCTATCCCCGGAATTCCTGCTGTTTGCAGATACTTCTCTCGGCACGGACGTAGGGACAAGGGTTGCCGCGGGTTTGCAACGGGGATTCATCTCTCCGTGTACCGATTTTTCCAGAGACGCGGAAACCCCTGCCGCGCGGAAAAGCATCTATCGCGGAAAGGCGGATGCCATCGTTGCCTGGACTACGCCGCCTCCCTACCTGGCCGGCGTGGCATTGGAAGCCCTGGAGGCAACATCCATTGCCGGTGCTTCTCGACCGGAGCTGGTCGATATCGCCCTCTCTGCACAACCCTCCAGGAACCGACTGGAACGAAGCTGGGCCGTGGACCTTTCCGAACTCGATCTGTCAGAAGCAACCGTTGCCATCGGCGTTGGCAAGGGCGTGGCTCCGGATCAGATGTCCCTTGTGGAGCAGCTTGCAGAACGTATCCAAGGGGTTGTTGGAGGCACGCGAATCGCTGTATACGACGGTTTGATTCCCCACGAACGGCAGATCGGGACCACGGGCAAATGGCTCGACTGTGATCTGTATATCGCCCTGGGAATCTCCGGGGCGCCCCAGCATGTCATGGGCATTAAATCCGTAAAGAAGGTCATCGCCATAAACATTGCCAGGGAGGCACCCATCTTCAAGTTTGCACATCTCGGGGTGGTCCATGATTGGCAGGAAGTCATTGAAGGTCTGATCAAACTGTTGAGCACCAGAACTGGAAAGGCACAATGAACATCATCGCCTGCCTGAAGGTGATCGCGGACCCGGATATCGCCACCTTCGATGTGGTTGAAGACAAACTCACAGGCCTTCACCCGGTCATGGACCCAATCGGCCATCACGTTCTGGAGGCTGCTCTCCGGTTACGAGAAGAAAATGGCGGCCGATTGACTGCTGTCTGCCTTGGAGATGGGACTGCGGATGCCATACTTCGCCAGGCCTTGCACCAGGGTGCGGATGCCGCCGTACGCCTGTCGGCGGATGGACTCGCCGAGACCGACACGTGGGCACGTGCCGGAGCAATCGCCAAAGGTATTTCCGCAACACCATTCGATCTTCTCCTGACCGGTTCCGCCAGTGCCGACAGCGGCAACTCCTATATGCCGGCTGCATTGGCCGCCCACCTGGAGATACCCTTTTCGACTCACATCGTGGATGTCCGAGCGAGAGATGACAAATGCCTGGTCGTGGTCAAGAAGCTTCCTCACGGAAAACGTGAAACCTACCACCTCGATCTCCCGGCGATTGTCGCGTGTGCTCATGGAATCAATGTGCCACGGTATGTTGCCCCCTTCGGCCGGGTACACCGACTGGGCGAGAAGAAATCGATAGAAACTGTCGCAGTGGAACTGACACCTGATGAGAAGGTCCCGCTGACTCGCACTGTCAGCGTCACCGCTTCCAAGCCCCGGGTCAAGGCAGGCATCAACATCACGGCTCTGTCCATGCAGGACCGGATGAAGATGATGCGGGGGGAGCTTGGAACGAAAAAAGAGATCTTCACGGGCTCCGCTCATGATGCGGCCCGCAAGATCCTGGATCATGGGAAATTGGATTCGATTCCGGGCAAATAGAAGGCTGTCGCATGATGGAATTTGAACGGGTTGTATTTTGGCTGCTTCTGTTCACCGCCCTGGGTGTCTCCGGTCGCAGATTGGCTTTCTATGTCCGCTCCGTTCGGAAGGGTAAAGGACGATTGCCCCGAAACCAGCTTCCAAGAAGGATGAAGGCCGTCACGAACCACGTGATCGGGCAACAACCGAACCTGAACGCCGCAACCACCGGGGACCTCGCCGGACCCGGGCATATTCTGATCTTCTGGGGAGCGGTTGTCCTGGCGCTCTACTTCATGTTTCCCATTCTGCTCGGAGAAGGGTTCGGCCTATCCGATTCGATCCGTCCAACCTCTGCAGCCCGGCTGCTGCTGACGTTGGCCGACATCTCTTCCCCCTTGCTGGTCATCGGCATGATGGGGGCGGCCCTGCGGCGAAGCGTCCTGAAACCGGAGCGACTCGGGCCTGAATTCGATGCCGGCCTGTTCTGGGGCTTGACCCTGTCTGTTGTACTATTGGTGGGTTGTTACTTTGGGGTCGAAAGTCTGCGACTTTTTCTCGGTCTCAACGAAACGGCTCCTATTCTGACGCGCTTTCTGGCTAAGGGGTGGACCGCCCTCTCCCTGACAAAGGCTCAGGCCGCTTTTCTCTACCAGGCCGTCTTCTGGGCCCAGTACCTATTGATTCTGATGCTTTTCGTCTACGGCACCTACTCGAGTCACCGACATCCTCTATTCAGCCCCTTCAATATCTTCTTTCAGTCCTTTTCACCCCCCGGTGAGATTCCCTGGATCGACTTTGCTGAAGAAGAACGGTTCGGTGCGTCGCGCCCGCAAGAACTGGACAGAAACCTACTACTGGATGGTTTTGCCTGCACCCATTGCGGCCGCTGCCAGGACGCCTGCCCCGCTCATGCCACGGAAAAGCCGCTGTCGCCCAAGACACTCGTCCTTGATATCAACCGCTGCCTATTGGCATCCGAGCACAACGCAGCACTCGCGGTTCAACCGGGCCAGCCTGCCGGGATAGAAATGGAAACGCTGCTGTCCTGTACCACCTGCGGTGCATGCATCGAGGCCTGCCCCGTTGCGAACAGGCCGCTGGACAGCGTCATAGCACTTCGACGACACCTGGTGTATGAAGGCCTATTCGAGCCGGGCCACGCCACCACACTGAGGCGCATCTCCCAGGACGCTAATCCCTGGGGCGTGCGCTGGCATCGGCGAGCCGAACATTTCGATCTCCCTGTCGCGGATCCGAACGAACACTATGACTGCATCTACTGGCTGGGCTGCACCGCGGCCTTTGATGACCGGGCCAGACGCATTGCGGATGCAATGGCGGCCATCCTGAACAGTGCCGGTGTGCGTGCAGCCATTCTGGGTCCCTCGGAGAAATGCTGTGGGGACGCTGCGAGACGCATAGGTGATGAGGGGCTGTTTCAGAAACTCTCCATGGAAAATATCAATACACTGAACGGCTATGATTTCGACTTCCTTCTCACCCACTGCCCACATTGCTTCAACAGCCTGACGAATGACTACCGGCCGTTGGGTGGCTCATTCCGTGTGGTCCACCACAGCGACCTTCTTTCGGATCTGATCCGTTCGAAGCGACTCGACCTGCACTCTGCCAGGGGAAGCTTCCTGTACCACGACCCATGCTACCTGGGTCGTTACAACGGCGTCTACGATGCTCCTCGAGAAGCGCTGAAGAGCTTCTGCTCCAACGTTTCAGAGTTCGAGCGCAGTCAAGCGAACAGTTTCTGCTGCGGTGCCGGTGGCGGGCATATGTGGAAAACAACGGAAACGGGCCGACGAATGAGTGTCGCCCGGGTGGAGCAGGCGCTTCAAACGGATCCGGATCACATCGCCAGTGCCTGTCCCTATTGCCTCCTCATGTTCGAAGAGGCGATTCAGACCCTGGCCCCGGAGAAACCGGTGATGGTCAGCGATATTGCAGAGGTCGTGCAGATGCATCTCAAATGAAGAAAGAAGCTGTTCAATTCCCTTCATCCGGTCCAACCCAGTCCCCTGCCTCACCAAAAACCAGGAAGAACCCTGAATTCCTCTTTCCCCCGGCCCAGCCGAAGTAGGCCGCTCCAAGAAATAATCTTTCATTGACCTTTCTGATTTCATCTTTCATTGAATGATTCAACCCCTTGCAGTAGGGGCTGTAGTCCACATGGAAGGAGTCCTTATCGTCATAAACTGATTTCCCTATATAGGTATTCATCCTCAAGGCTCTGATTATCTTGTTCTTGCCCTTTTCTTTCTTGCGGAATTTGTTATACCCCCACCCGCTGGACTCTTCGAAGGGATAGAAAGCGTCACCCTCCCATCTCCCGGGACCCATGATTCTATGAACGTAGAACTCCCCAAACAGACCGGCAAATCCCTTCTTGATGATTTTCGTCTCATACTCACCTTTCATCTCTGAAAAGGGAGGTGCATCAAGAGAGCGGAAAAGGCTCATCAATTCGATTGCCGATAGCTGTTCCAAATCATCGATTGTAGCGTCTTTCACGTCTTTTCCGATAATCTCATGCGGTTCCATGGATAGACTCCCCCTTCCCGGACCGTTCAATCCTGCCGTGGATCGTCAACGATCAGAAACCCCGTTGAATGTTCGAGATAGAGCTGCAGACCTAACAATAGGCTCGATCTCGAAAACCAACAAGGGTCATATGAGCCAAATATCAGGCAGAAAGGGCCAACAAGAGGGAGTGTTGTCAAGAAACCATCTTATCCATACCAGCCGACATCATTGACCGCCTTGGTCATGGCCCACACGCATCCTGCCGGAGCCATGGGAGGCATTTCGCAGCCGGTAGAAAAGACGAATCCCCCAGAAATGTCCTTGTGTTCGACCACCAGGTCGCGGGTGGCTTCGTAGACTTCCTGGGGTTTCTGGGTCTGGACGATGGTGGGCTCAAGATTCCCGAAGGCAATGTGGTCCGGAAAAAACTCGGCAACCTTTGCTAGATCGATCTCGTGGCCCACGCTCATAATCCCCGGGTCACCCATCTCCACTTCCGCCCAGAAGGGGAGATTGGCGTTCTGCTCACCGCACGGATGAAAGAAGAAATGCCTGTAGCCGAGTTCTCTGTAGGCGGCGTGTTGCTTCCTCAAGTGAGGGAGGCAGAACTCGTTGAACATCTTCGGGGAGATGATCTGGTTCGAGTGTGTGGGCCCTCCGACAAAGGGGCAGATTCTCGCCGGGTCGAATTTCTCGGCGTACAATCTGGCCACAGCAATCTGGAAGTCCGTCACGAACTCGAAGAGCTTGTGCACCATTTCGGGTTTCTTGTAGGTCATCCGGCTCAACGTCTCTATTCCGATGAGCGCCCTGCCCGTTTCCATAGGGCCGCTTCCCAGAAGACCGACGACCAGGCCCTCCGGCTGGGCCTCCAGTGCATAGGCGACGGAAGCAAGCATGAGGGGGATGGTCCCCGCCTGTTCAAGATTGTCAGGGATTTTCAGGTTCAGGATATCCTCGTCGCTCTGAACAGGATGTCTCGTAATCATCGGGGCCTGGGAAAAATCGCCCTCGGGCCACCTGACTTCGCCTCCGAATTCGAGGGTGGGCCAGCAAGCAAGCGCACCGGGGACCAGCACCATGGGCAGCCAGCCATACTGCTCATTGGCCCAGATCTGTACATCGGTGCTGACCTTCAGGTCCGTGTACACGTCATTGATGGTGTAGCCGCAACTCAGCACGCTGTATCCCAGAGAAAGGGGCCACAGAGGAACTCGATCGGGTCGCTCGCGGTTCAGAAGCGCTTCCAGACGTTCGGCTTCACTCATGCCCTGCTTCGAGCCTGCCATGTTTCGACCCTCCTCGGTCTCGATCATCGCTCTCTGGGGGTTATTCGAAATGAATCTTCTTTCAACACAGACAACGGAAGTCGACTTGATTACTTGGCCAAACGCTGGAATCCTGCCAGGGAGTAGTTCCTCTCTTTCTGGCTGGTGTCATAGATCTTCCATATGTAATCTTCACAGAAACCCTGAAGCATCGTGCAATGGTCCGTACGTTCATCCACGGCCACCATGTAACCGGGGAGTATGGCCTTCACGCTCCCGTCATCCGTTCCGACTGCGTTCCATACCATCCATAGACATTTCCAATACTGGTCGGCCCGGTCGTAGATGTCCTTCATCACCACAACCATACTGTTTTCCGCATCCACCCATATCTGTTGTCTTCCATAGTTGTAGTAAGGGTCCTTTGCCTTTAATTCAACGACATATATGGGACGCTTCGCCCAGACAAGCTTGTTTCTATCCGTGGGAAACCAGGGCGCGGTCTGCGTCCCTTCTACGTGGTAGTTCAACTCCCAAGCTCGCGTTCGATCCGTGGTCAAGCACGTTTCGCCACTCTTCTCGAGGGGCTGGACCTTCTTGAACATGTAGGGCAGCAATCCGTCTTGCTTCCTCAGCAACTTCCACGTGAAGGAGGAGACCTTTCCGTCGATACACCAGGCATCATCCACACAAATGTCGGCCCCAATCCATGAATCGGAACGGTTCGCCGGGCTCATCCGTCGGACCCTGCGGATAGCAGGCACATATGCGAACGTACTGTCCAGGCGCGCGTCACGATAACGCCAGAGAAGAATG
Source organism: bacterium (assembly GCA_028277985.1). GTDB lineage: Bacteria > Desulfobacterota > DSWW01 > DSWW01 > DSWW01 > S015-6. Next base: position 9,850 of record JANQFG010000023.1, read on the forward strand.
TTCGTTCCGGCAATATCGTAGGGTGCCGTGATCCGGAGAATCGAATATCGTTGGATATTCTCCTTGTTCTTCACCCCCTTTCGGGGAGGATAGCCGTCCATGGGATACTGATTCATCGACGCTTCTACCGAACGCTCCAATCCCGCACGACCCACCCATCTGAACTGAAAAGGAATGTAGACATTCCCCTCTGTGAAGGTGTGGTAGTAGTGGTTGGTCACGATCTTGGCTCCCGCCTCCGGGTCGTCCAAATCGATCTCCGGAAACGGAATGCCTTCGATGAAATCGGCAGGCTTGCTGTTCCGGGTCTCGACGATGACGCCCTCATCGTCAAAATCGTATCTTCCCTTGTTCGGCTCGAAGTGTTCTCTGTCATAGTTGGTCATATAAGCTTTGGGGTCGTACTCCAGATCATCCACCTTGAGCGTATAATCCCCCTTCTTGATCCAGTTGAGCACCGACGTCGGAATCATCCCTTCGACCTTTTCCCAGTTCGTCTTGTCGATGAGGTCGCCGGCCACGACATCGGCTGAAGCCGTAGATTCCGGACACAAGCCGGCCCAAAGGCACGCAAGAAACAGGGTCGAGTATTTTATGAACTTCATGGTTTCCTCCTGATAATTGCAGTGGTCATTCGTCGTCAACTCAGCAGGTACGTGAGGACCAAGCTGATCTGATCGCGGTCGCGGAAAAGACCGAAGTTTGTGAAATTGCCTGCGATGGCACTGTACTGGATCATGAACCGAAATGGCCCGCGAATGAAGTTCACCTGGGGCTGAACGAGCCAGGCCCCCCGGACGTCATACGCCAGGGCGAGTTGGGGTACAAGGTTCCCCTTCATGTAGTTCGTGGTCAGAATGGAGGTAAAGGAGCTCTCGTACTCCTTGAGGCCCGGAAATACGATCAAGTTCGGATAGACCGGGGCCGGCTGAGCCATCCGGCCGTCATAGTTGGACACCCACTGCCCGAAATACTGCATGGACAGCATGAACATGCTCTTCTTGTTCAAGGCCCGGATCCAGAGTTGCTTGTCAAACCCGATCATGAACCGGAAGATGTCCCTCTTCGGGATCCGGCCGCTCTGGGGGTTCAACGGAAGCCCGTCCAGGCCAAGATCCCGGACATCCACCCCGAGAAAATCCCTGGCCAGGTCCAGCACGAAGGGCGGCAGCGATACGGTAGGCCCCCAGAAGGTCGACAGGTTCTCCTCCGGGATGAAAACGGGTTCGTCCCAGAACCAGGCGACCTCTCCCCGGAAGACGGTGTTTGTCATCGGTTCGAAGTAACTCACGCTCGCACCGGTGACCTGCACGCTCGGAAAGGAACCTTCCAGGAGCAGCGCGTCCAGGCTCGTGAGCAACGCGTCGCCCCCGACCTGCATGAGTTTGCTCTGGTCGACCACCGCACGCAAGGCAGGCCCGTCAAGAAAAGTCTTGTAGTGGCCTACCGACCAGTTCAGGTCGGCCCCCGCCATCCCCTGCAGACGTACCCCCCACCTGCTGTTTGCCATCGACTTGTCAGGGGTATTGATACGAAGTGCAGGAAAGAACAACTCAGGGAGCGGCGCAAAATAGGGCGTGCCCACCGCTGCAAAGGGAGCCACCCGTGCGTCCCAGGTCCCGGGCACCCAGAATCCCTCCAGCGCGACGGAAGATAAAGGACCGACCGAACCAACGTCGAAGGTTCCCCGCAGCATCCAGAGGGGAATCCGCCGGTCGTCCAGATCCTCGAAGGGGCCACCAAAGGTGTTGTCCAGCGGGTTGATCCCGTCCAGGAGCCGAAAGAGGTCGGTCTCTCCCCAGGCGAGATTCTGCCGACCGATCCGGAGGGACACGGGGCCTCGGGCAAGGTCGACGTAGGCCTCCCACAGGTCGTAGGCCTGCCTGAAATTCCTGATGTTTTCCGGGTCCCGATCCTTGACGGACTTGAAATTGTCCGACCCTACATCGTAGAGGGCGTCGTACATGAACCGCCCCACGATGTGATATCTACTCTCGATCTGGAGCTTCTTCAGAGGGCGCAGAAGGCCCAGCGTATTCGTGAGCTCTCGCAGATCATGATTCACCTCGATCAGGGCCAGGTTGCGCCACTGGACCAGATCGCCCACGTTCGTTTCCGGATAAGTGTACCCCTCCGAGTCCTGCAACCGAAAGGTCGACCGCGTCTGTACCTTGGCCGAGAACTGCAGGGTCTTCTTCTTGTCGATGTAGAATGCCTGCGCTTCACGAAGGAACACGGACAGGAAAAGGCAGATGCAAACGGCCCCTGGCACCCATATCCTGCTTTTCATGCCTGACACCCCCCTTGTGTCGTTGGTTCGAATCAGCAATTTCCTCCAGCGCCCCCGGAGACTCCATGTACACCCCTCAGGAACGCGATCCCGGCCCTTTGCAACACGACGTGGATGTCATAGTTGGTCAGAGTCTCCGTCTCGACGAATCCAGGGCAGGGGAAGGGCATTGGTGTGAAAAGCGAAGAGAATAGCACACAGTGTAAATGTGGTTCAACTGGAAGAACAAAAGGGATACAATAGCAAAACAGTAGGAAACATACGAGACGACGTGGTTGCGCAAGACGCAAGCGGCATGAAGAGAGGCGGTAGAACTGAAATCAGATTCGGGTCATCCATACGTGCCGAAGTCTTCAACCGCCTTCTTCATCATGTACAGATTGTATGGAGGCGTATTGACCGGAACCTCACAGCCCTGCATCAGGGCATAGCCTCTCGGGGCGTGCTTGCCCTTTTCGATGGCCCGCCCACATACCTCATAAACCTCCCGAGGCGTGCCGGCTTGCAGGATCGTCGGCTCGATATTGCCAGCAATGATGTGATCCTTTCCGAAATGCTCTATGGCCGTATCGATCTCGACCTCTTTGCCGATGCTGATGATACCCGGGTCACCCATGGGAACCTCGGCCCAACGAGGCAGGTTGAGATTCTGTTCACCACAAATGTGGCAGAGAAGCGCCTTGATCCCGAGCGCGATGATCTTCTCGTGGAGCTCGATCTGGTAGGGAAGGATGAGCTTTTCAAATTGTCTGGGCGAAATGATCTGGTTGGAGGCAAGAGGCTCCCATATCTGCACGCGAACCCTTCCGGTTCCGAATGCTTCGACCCAATGGGCCACCGCGGACACAGCGTGATCCGTGGCCAACCGCAACAGACGATGCGCGAGCTCCGGTTTCTTGATCGACCATCGGCACAAGGTTTCGACCACGCAGACATTGCCCGCGGTGGTGAAGGGCCCTCCCACGACAACCGAGGGATCCACCTCATTGGCTGCCTGCAGCTGGGAGAACTGCATCGCCAAGGGGAGCATACCTGCCTTTGTCACATCGGGCAGCTCCAGGCGGTCGACATCCTCTTCCGTTTGAACGGCGAATCGCTTGTTCGAAGGCGCCTGCTCGTATTCACCGTCAGGGAGTTTGATTTCGCCGCCGAACTCGCATCCCCCGTATGACGCGTAGCCGAAGAACGGATCGCTGTCATACCCGTATTGTTCCTTGGTGCACGCCTGGGCCTCGAAGCTCTTCTCCGCATCACTGTAGATCGTCGCTACCGGGATCCCCACGTTCTTCGCGCAGAATCCGAGAATGAAGGAGAGAAAAGGCACTCGATCCAGAGGATCCCCCTTCAGCATCGCATCCATTCGTTCGGTCGAAGTCATCGGTGTCCTGTTCATGAGTATCGTCCACTCCCGTCGTCCCGGTCGATCAGAGCCTTGTGGAGCCCTATTTCCCCAACCGGGTCAGCATTTCGTTCGCTTCCGTAATTGCCTCCACCGCGTCACTCGCATAGCCGTTCGCCCCGTAGCTTTCGGCTATGTCCCGCGTCAGGGGCGCGCCCCCTACCAGGAAGGCCACATCCGGGTCTTCCCTTCGGACCGACTCGATGATCTTCGGCATCGCCAGCATGCTGGTGGACATCAGGGCCGAGAGTGCCATCACATCGGCACCTATCTTTGCCTGTTCTTCTGCGAACCTGGGTACCAGGACGTCCCTGCCCAGGTCATGAACCGCCCAGCCCGCTGTCTCGAACATGATCTTCACAAGGTTCTTCCCGATGTCGTGAATATCACCCTCAACCGTGCCGATGATCACGCTTCGATTCGTCGCGGCTTCCTCGAGCGTGATGTGGGGCTTGAGCACCTCCAGCCCGGCATACAGCGCATCCGAGCAGAGGAGAAGCTCAGGCACGTAGTATTCGCCGGCCGTGTACAGCTCACTGACCTTCTCCATGGCTGCCGTCAAACCATTCGTGATGGCATAGTAGGCGTCGATGCCTTCATCGACAACCGCCCGGCTAAGATCCCGCGCAACATCTTCATCCATCTTGATGACCGCATCATACAATCCTTGAATCAATTCCTGGATTCTTTCGTCACTCGCCATGATTCCCTCCCACGAAGTTGAGCTTGGTTCCTCCCTCGACCACATCCATATCGGCCTCACGGGGAAAAAGAGTCTCCGGACCGGTTCCTGACTTGGAGGCGTCAGCCCGCCTCTATGAAGGATGAGGGATTCTGTAATAGACCTCATCCGGAGTTTCATTGTCAAGGGCATGTGCGGGGTCCCTCACGTTATGAAATAGGACCGGAAGCTCGGACCCCATCACCCCGACCGAGGCGTTTTCTACACCAAACAGGGCGGTCTGTCTCCAAACCGCCCCTCCCTTTGATTATCGATCACGCATGGCATATGCTTTCTGGAATCCACAGCAGGAGGCGCCGACACGATGGGATACAGACCTTCTGAGGCTCACGCGATTCTCTGTGTTCTAGCTCTTCTGTCACTGGTTGTTGTTGCCTGCGACAGCGGATCCTCACTAGCTCCGGAAGATGCTCAGGGCGGCCCCGAGCAAACGCCTCTTGTTCTGAACACCCTGTATGGAACCGTAGAAGGAAGGGAATGGGACGAGGAGACCCTTTCATGGCTGGGAGTGCCGTATGCCCGACCACCCGTGGGGAACCTTCGCTGGAAAGCTCCACGGGCGCCGGAACCGTGGCAGGGAACGCGGGCAACGGATGAGTTCGCAAGCGAGTGTATGCAACTCGGTGGGCTCCTGCTCGACCTCGATCCTGCGACCTTTGGCCAACCGATGGGCAGTGAGGACTGCCTCTACCTGAACGTCTGGCGTCCGAAGACGAACGACAAGGATCTGCCGGTCTTTGTCTATGTTCATGGCGGGATGAACATCGTCGGGGAAGCTGCGACCTCGCTCTACCACGGCGCCAACCTGGCTCGCAAGGGCAACCTGATCGTGGTGACCATCAACTATCGCCTAGGCCCTATGGGATGGTTTACACTCCCGGCCCTGGCAACCGGAGACCCGCTCGATGACCACGGGAATTATGGGTTGCTGGATATCATCCAGGCCCTCAGGTGGGTTCAGGACAACATCGAGGCTTTCGGCGGGGATCCGGGCAATGTCACTCTTGCGGGCGAGTCGGCAGGAGGAGCCAATGTGATTTCCCTCCTTTCTTCTCCGGCCGCTCGTGGCCTGTTCCATCGGGCCATTTCCATGAGCCCGGCTTCTACGGACAGCTCTTCACCGATTGACGATGCTCATGAGGCGACCCTGGATGTTCTTCTCAATCTCCTGATCCAAAAGGGTCTGGCCGGCAACGAAGCAGAGGCCGGGAGGCTTGTCCAACAAAGGGGCGAGGCATGGGTCCGAGACTACCTGCTCTCTGCGGATGGCGGAGACCTTCTCAATGCATGCACCCCCTTCACGGCCCTGGGAATCAACGGACTCGGCCTGCTTGTCGAGCCGCTTCGCTGCACCCGTGTACGAGACGGAATCGTGATCCCGGAGGACTATCCCCTGGTGTTCGCGGAAGGTAGCTACAACAAGATGCCGACCATGATCGGAAGCAATACCGAGGAGATGAGGATATTCGAACTCGCCTTCGGCGTCATCACGCAGCTGGACGAAGCCGAGCTCTCCGAGCTGATCCAGTCGTACGATCTTCAGGGCTTCGAGATGTCCGCATCTGACTTTGTTCCGCCCAACTTGCAGCCCCTCTACTCCTTCCTGGGGGACGCCGGCGGCACGCTTCTGTTCGAAGAGACAGGCGTTAGGCCTTTCGTGGAAAAGGCGAGCATGCACCAGGACGTACATGTCTACAAGTTCGCATGGAATGACGAGCCGGAGCCGATGGACTTCCTTGTCGGGGCGTCCCACATGGTGGGGCTCCCTTTCATATTCGGGAATTTCCAGACCGACCTCGACAGCTTGTTCCGATTTGCAGTGAGTGAAGAGAATCGGCAGGGCAGGGAAGCGCTCTCTGAAGCCATGATGGCCTATTGGGCCAGTTTCGCGTGGACCGGGGATCCCAACCCCGGGGCAAGTGCAGACCTTACAACCTGGGAGCCCTGTTCCAGCGAGGCGCCGGGCCCGAGACATATCCTCTTCGATACCGAGATTTCCATGGTCGAAGCGTCCTCCCTCCCCAGCCAATAAGACTCCTGAAAACAGCAAGTTGGCGTATAGCCGATTTGCTGTTTCTTTTTGTGACGCCCCTGCCCTTCAAAACAAGAATCGCGACACCGTACGAAACCTTTCTCCCGGCTCCGGGTTTAACCAGGAGAACACGCGCTTTGGGTCCACCTCCTGAAGCCCCGAAAGGTCGAACAGGTCAGAACAGGGAGGATCGAAATGAAAAGAGCTGTGGTTGCGATCATCGTTGCGGCATTCGTGGTATCGATCATGGCACAGCCGGCAGTCGCCGGCTGCAGGCATCGCCATCACCACCCGGGAGTTGCCATTGGCGTTGGGACGGTATTTCTCGGGAGCGCGATCTTGCACAGCTCTCACGCGCACTCCTGTCACAAGCATTGCCGTCACGGACACTGGCAGGTTAAGAAAGTCTGGGTGCCCCCGGTGTATGCCAAAGTCTGGGTGCCGGGGCACTACAACAGGCTCGGCAAATGGGTACCCGGGCACTGGGAACGGTCCAAAAAGTCGACGGGTTACTGGAAGAAAGAGAAGATATGGGTGGCGGGCAGATGATGCTACAGGTGGCGAGTGCGGACCGGTTTGTTTGTTGACGTACGGGCGAGAAGCGAGCAGGATGTTGGTGTGGCCGTCAAGTCCCACGGGAGAATCGATGAGACGCCATACACGCCTGCTTCTTTTCATCCACTTTCTGTTTCTGGCCTGCTCATCGTCGGATCCCTCGTACGATCCGGAACAGCAAGGACACACCCAGGACGATCCTCTCGTCAGGCCGACCGAACAAGGCTACGTCAGAGGATTCGAACCCGGCCCGGACATCACGGCGTGGCTCGGTATTCCATATGCAGAGCCGCCCCTTGGAGAGCTGCGCTGGACCTCACCCCAGGATCCGCAGTCCTGGGACAATATCTTCGTTGCCGATGCATTCTGCAGTGGGTGCATCCAGTATGGGGGCTACTTCACCTATATGGATCCGGGTACCTACGGTGAATTGGTGGGTAGTGAGGATTGCCTCTGCCTCAACATCTGGCGGCCTGCTTCTGAAGAGAACGATCTGCCCGTGTTCTTCTGGATTCACGGTGGCGGAAATTCCATCGGAGAAACCGGTCTCGGTGTGTATGACGGTGCGAACCTGGCACACAACTCGAATGTTGTCGTGGTAACCGTCAATTACCGTCTCGGCCCATTTGGGTGGTTCAACCATTCCGCCCTCAAGACCGGTGACGACCTTACAGATTCCGGCAATTTCGGAACCCTGGATCTCCTCAAGGCGCTCGCCTGGGTTTCCAGGAATATCTCGGGCTTTGGCGGGGATCCGTACAATGTGACCGTTGCCGGCCAGTCTGCTGGGGGATACAACGTGCTTTCTCTCATGCTCTCTCCTCTGGCAGAAGGGCTGTTCCAGCGCGCGATCGTGCAGAGCGGTCCCCTGATGTCCACATCGAGCGTGGAGGAGGGCGAGGAAAAAGCCCAGTGTATCTTCACAGATCTGCTCGTGGCCGACGGCTACAGCTCGGAAGAAGCCGATGATTTCATTCAAACTCGTCCCCGCGAAGGGTTGGCGGCATACCTGCGATCCAAGACACCGGAGGAGATCTACCCTCACTACACACAGGCAATCAGCGGCGGGCTGAGCGAGCTCTTCCCTCCTTTTCAGGACGGGACGGTCATTCCTCACGACGGATGGAGGAGCTTCATAAGCGGCGGCTACAACAAGGTGCCCCTCATCGTGGGCGCTACCAGGGATGAGGTCAAGCTATTCCTTCCCTTTATCCTGTCGAAGCACAAGGATCACGGGTTTCATGATCTTGCCATGCAATTCGACCCGGATGACCCCATGGACCTGGCCCAGGTTTGCGACCATCTGGGCATGAGCCTCGTCTGGATGCCGTTCTATGACCTCGTATCCTCGGTTGCATCGGCTCTGATGGAGCTAGGGTCTGTGGATCTGACTGCCTCCATTCTCAGCCGTCACCAAGAGAGCATCTATGCCTACAGATTTGCCTGGGACGATGAGCCCGAACCCTTCGACCTATTGACGGGGAGCAGCCATTCGGTCGACGTCCCCTTTGTTTTCGGTAATTTCGATCGGGATGAGCAATCGAAGTGGAGATACGCCTGGAGTGAGGCGAACCGCACGGGTCGGGAGGGATTGTCAGAGGTGATGATGGGCTACTGGGCGCAATTCATGTACGAGGGAAACCCGAACCGGGAGGACCTCCCTCAATGGGACTCCTGGTCCGATGCACCCGGAGAAACCGGGCGGATCATCCTGGATTCGGAGATGCAGGGGGCTTCGGGGGGCTTTCGCCCCCTGCCCTAGGCCAATGCTCACAGCCTCTAGATGATGCCCCTCTTCTGGGCCATACGCATCATCTGTTCCATGGTATTCGAAGGTGGAGTACGCCATTCAGATTCTGATTTCGGCAACAGCTCGATCGCCTCTGTCGGGCAGGTCGTGACACACAACCCGCATCCGATGCAGCGGTCCGGATTGATTTCAGCCGTTTCCCCGTCCTTCACGACAATCGCGTCCATCTGGCAGCGTTCGAGGCAATCTTCACAACCCGTGCATTCATCCTGATTCACCTGAGCCGTGTGATTCGAAAAGACCATTGTTGCCGGCCGAGGGTGTTTTCTCAACGCTCTAAGAACCCCACAGCAATCCCCGCAACAGTTGCACATGCCGCCGGGGTTCTGGGAGGTTGCCGGCTGCAGCACGAGGCCCGCCTCCTGGGATCTCTTCAGAATGTCGGTGGCCTCCTCGAGGCTGACCTCGCGGCCCATGTTCCGATCCAGGTAATACTGGCCCATGGAACCGAACATGAAGCAGTTCTCCATCGGCTTCCCGCAATCACCTTCTGCCATCCCTGCCCGTTTCCTGCAGATGCACGCGGTAACAACGATCTTGTCCTTCTCTTTCAGGAACCGGACGGCGTCTTCATAGCTTGCCACATTCTGGGACAGCTCTACGGATTCGTTCACCGGAACGGTTCGAAGGAAGTACTCGGCACTCTCCTGCATGGCCGAGTCAAAGGCCTCTTCGAAATATTTCCCCGTCATTTCCGCAAGCTCTCGATCCATGGTGTTCACCTGGAATTCGAAGATGCCATGCACAAACGGGATGGCGCCGAATTTGGCCGGTCCGTCCTTCTTGATTCGGAACAGCAATCCCCTCTCGGCCATGTCTTCGAGCTGTTCGGCCACTTCCTGCTCGGGTCTGTCCAAACGGGACGCAACCGATTCTGCGGTTTCCATCTCGGGTGACAATGCCAGAAACATTTCGACGTCCCTCTCGGACAAAAGGGACTTGAGGATCTTGATCTCTATACCGGATTCCGTCTTTGGAAAACCGACGGAATAAGTGTCCAGCCTCTCCTGCAACTCTCTATAGATGTCATCTGCCATGATCTACCTCCAACGCTTTTCTTTCGGGGTCCGGATCTAATCCAGCGGTCGTTTCTGGCCCGCAGCCTCGTTCTCTCTGGCGACTTTGGACCGCACTTCGGCGCTGGTCGCATAGATGGGGGCCCTCTCGAGACGCTCAAGACGGATCGCCTCGGTCGGGCAGGTGACCGTACAAACGCCGCAGCCCATGCAGCGGTCATCATCGATTTCCGCCTTCTCGCCCTCTACCGAAATGGCCTTGAACATGCACCTGTCGCTGCATTCACCGCAGGCAACGCACTCATCACTCACCCGCGCAACGAAGTTCGACCGCTCGAAGGCGTTCGGATTGTCCCACTTGATGATCCCCCGTGAGACCGAGCAGCAACAACCGCAACACACGCAGATGACTCCGTCCGTCATTTCTTCCGCATTGTCCGCCATCATGACGAGTCCGGCCTGGCGCATTTCCGCCAGATACTTCTCGGCCTCTTCGCGCGTCACCTGCTTGCTGTCGCCGCGCATCGTCATGAGCATGGCGTGCATGCCGATGAACAGACAGGAGGCAATCGGGAACTTGTCCTTGCATTCGCGTATGCCCATCTTCTCGGTCCGGTTGCGGCAAGGGCAAGGTGCCAGGGCAAAGGCACCCATGTTCGCTTGGTCCAGATAGTGGTCGATTGCCTCATGGGACAGAACCTTCTGCCCGCCCGCGACGGATTCGTCCACCGGAATCGCCCGTCGCTGCGGCGTTCCTTCAGCGGACGACTCGTAGAACTTGTAGAAGCCGTCTTTTATGTAATACTCCTGATAGAGTTCGCCCGCCTTCTGCGTATCCTCATCGTCCTTGTCTTTGAAAGGATGATAGTTGAGCAACAACGGCATGATGGGAAGGAAGAACTGCTCGCCAAGCCCGATGATCACCCCTCGCTCGGCCAGCCCGTTGAGAATGGGTTCCAGTTCTTCGACGGGACGCCCCGACTTCTCGGCGATCTCTGCCGGGGTGCGCCTGTTCGGTTCGACCGAAAGAAACGACGCCACCTCCGCCTCTTCCGGGCTGAAAAGAATCCCAAGATATTTGAGAAACGACTCGGAAAAATCCCCATTCTTCTTCGGGACGCCTGTCATGTTCATATCCAGACGTTCAGCCAGCTTCCTGTATGCGGAATCCACCATCCTATCCTCCTCGCGTGGGTGAGTGTTTCGAGGAAATTTCTTTTAGGACCGACCGGTTGGTACTAAATACCACACTCACCCTTCCTTGTCAACGGATCCCCTGAAGCAGGGCCTTGTCCAGGGCGGCCCGGGGAACGATCCGGCACGCCCCTGGAACATTGACGTGTTTGTCGCTATGGTGACGGGTGGTCAAGAGACTGAACTCCGCATGAACTCTCTCGCGAACCTGAACACGAATGGAGGCAACCATGGATGCATTGACCAGGAACGTGGTCGACAAACTGCTGGAATGGGGAGCCGATCTGGTTGGGATCGCCCCGGTGGAGAGATTTCTCGAGGCGCCGGAGGGTCACCGGCCGACCGATTTCATGCCGGAGTGCAAATCCGTCATCTCCATTGGATTGCACCTGTTCGATGAAATGGCGGAAATCTGGGGCGACCAGGAGGACATGACAAAGAGCCTGACACCCTATCTCTTCTACGGCTACGGGCTGACCAATCTGGAGAGCTCGAGGGCCATCAACCGGATGGCAAGAGCTCTCGAGTACAAGGGATACAAGACGCTCGCTTTCATGCCTACCTGGACGAGCAGCATGGCCAAGTACTTTGACACCACTCTCGCCACGGGAGAAATGAAAGCGGAGTTCTCGCACAGGCACGCGGCCGTGGCCTCGGGGATCGCGTCCTTCGGATGGAACGGACTCGCCATGACCCCCGAGTTCGGCACGATGAATCGCTTCAACTCGCTTCTCACCTCGGCCGAGTTGGAGCCCACCCCCATGTACGATGGCCCGGCCATCTGCCGGCCCGACCTGTGTGGGCACAAGTGCGCCAAAGTGTGCCCCGCGCAATCCATTTCTGTGGAACAAACCCAGACGTGCAAGGTCGGTGACAAAGAGCTCACCTATGGCTTACACGACAATATCCGCTGCGTGTACGCAATTCTGGCGATGATCAAGGATGCCGGAGGCAGGACGGAAGCGACCTTGCCGGACGGGCTGGGCAATGCGGTCCAACTGGTGGAGGACCAGGAAGCCGGGGAAATGGTCCACATGTACGAAAAGATGATGCTCGAGAATTGTTTCGGAATCATCTGCGGTGATTTCTGCGGCAAGTGCCTTCACAAGTGCCCTTCGCGAAAATTCGTCAAGAAGGAACTGAAGGACTACGATTTGTCGGCCCGGCACTCATCACTCAATCATCCGATTCTCTAGCAGTCGCAGGGCATCGCCCTGCCTGCCCTGAGTATTGCAGAGATTTTTTGCACTTCCGCGCCTCCGGAAACGAAGAAGGGCGCAATATGCAGGCTCAGGCTATTGACATGGCGGCGCGTGCGTGGAATGATTAGGACCGACCGGTTCGTCCTAGTCGTGTAATCCAATACCAGCACAAACGCAATGAGGGGGAAATCATGTCCTGGAAGACAACGAATTGTGCACTCTGCGCCCAGAACTGCGGTCTGGAAGTGCAGGTGGAGAACAACCGAATCGTAAAGGTCCGCGCCGACAAGAACAATCCCAGAAGTGAAGGGTACGTCTGCCGCAAGGGGATGAACGTGGCGTACCATACGCACAACGCCGACCGGGTTCTCTACCCCATGAAGAAGGTAGGGGACAAATTCGAGCGGGTATCCTGGGACCAGGCGATCGGCGAGATCGCCGAGAACCTCAAAGGCGTACTGGACGCGCATGGGCCCCGTTCCCTGTCATGGGTTCTCAGTGGGCAGGGGAACCACTTCGGCATACCTTTTGTGAGTCGATTCGGTGAATTGTTGGGCTCTCAGAACAATTACACGGCACTGGGGCAGGAGCACACCGGTCGGTACTGGGCCCACGGGGTTACCATGGGGCATCAGGGCCTCATGTTCACCAAGGACTTGAAGAACACGGACATGCTCGTAGTCCTCGGCTGGAACCCCATGATGAGCCACCAGACGCCGCAGGCCCGCCGCAAGATAACCAAATTCTCGAAGGACCCGGAAAAACTGCTGGTCGTGATCGATCCGCGGGTCTCGGAGACCGCGAAGTATGCGGATATTCACCTGGCCCTCCGCCCCGGGACCGACGGCCTCCTCCTGAAGTCCATGATTTCGATTCTTATCAACGAGGGATGGTATGACAAGGAGTACGTGGAGAATCATGTGAACGGCCTGGACGACGTGGCCCCGTGGTTCAAGGATTTCGACGTGAAAGCGGCCCTCAAGGTCTGCGAGCTCGAATACGACCAGGTGGTTGATCTCTGCCGCAAGTTCACCGAGCGACGCTGGTGCCTAGCCGATGATCTCGGCGTCCTCATGGGCCGGCACAGCACCCTGCTCTCCTATCTCATCGTCGTCCTGCTCGCGTTGGGCGGTCGGATCTGCAGGCCGGGAGGGAATTACTTCCCCGGCAGGTTCATGATGGACCCGCCCCACTCCGATCCGGAAGACCCGAATACCTGGCGAACCCAGACGACCGGCTTCCCCGCCATTCAGGGAATGTTCCCGCCCAACGTGATGCCGGAAGAGATCCTGAGCGACCACCCCGAGCGCCTCAGGGTCGTGATCAACCAGAATGCGAACCCCTTGAGATCCTATGCCGATACGACGGCATACGAGGAGGCGTTCCGAAAGCTCGACCTGGCGGTCACAGTGGACATAGCCATGAGCGAGACCGCAGCCCTTTCCCACTATGTTCTTCCGGCCAAGTCAGCCTATGAGGGCTGGGACTCCACCATCTTTTCCATGCATTTCCCTGAAGTCTACTTCCAGATGCGGAGGCCGGTGGTAGAGGCCGAGGGAGAACAGCTGGAAGAGGGCGAGATCTACACACGCCTTGCAGATGCGATGGGACTGATTCCCGAGCTTCCGGAGTCTCTCTACAAGGCGGCCGAAAGCGGCGACGGAAAGGCATACCGGGACACACTCATGGGGTACGTCATGGAAAACCCGACCAGCGCCGGCGCCCTGCCCTTCATCGTGGCCAAGACGCTGGGCAAGGCCCTCGGCTCAGCGCACCTGGCCGTCCTCAGTGCCGTCCTCCAGGTGAGATCCCAGACGCAGATGGAAGAAGCGGAAAGGGCCGGGTTTCCCATGGGTCCGGACCAGGGACTCGAGATCTTTCAGGCCATCGTGGACAAGCCGGAAGGGGTCCTGGTGGGCCTCGTGGACCCGGAGACAAACCTGCAGAACCTGGCGACGCCGGACGGCAAGATCAAGCTCTACGACGAGCAGTTCGGGGAATGGCTGAAGGAGATCGAGCCGGCAAGAGAGATCGAAGACCTCGAGAAGGACAAGAAGGAGTATCCTCTCATCATGTCGGCAGGCCGGCACATTGACACGAACGCGAATACGAACATGCGGGATCCGGCCTGGAACGAGGGCAAAAGGGCATGTACGTTGATCATGAACCCCGCGGATGCGGAGGAGCTGGGTCTTTCCGACGGCCAGATGGTGAAGGTGACGACCGAAGCGGGCCATGAGACGATCGAGCTCGAAGTGACCGAGCTGACGAGGAAGGGTTACCTCATGATTCCCCACGGCTTCGGCCTCGTCTATGACGGAAAGACATTCGGGGCCAACGTGAACCGCCTGACCAAGAACACCCATCGCGACCGGATCGCGGCGACACCGATTCATCGGTACGTGCCCTGCCGGGTCGAGGCGGTCTGACCTAGCTCGCAACGCCCTTATTCTCATGCTTAGGATCAGGGGGTTGGCCGAAAGGCCGGCCCCCTTTTTTTCTTCTGTCTCGTTTCCTCGATATGCGACTTCCCAACACGGGAAAACCGCAGACCAGCGAACCCTCTGTCGAAGATGGGCCTTCGAGATCCACCGTTGATCGCAATTGGCCCTATCAAGGGGCAGATGATAGGGTACGCAAAGAAGGTCCTTAACATCGCAGACGGCTCCATGCACAGGGGGATCGGGAATGAAGCTCCAGGATCGGGTTGCTGTCGTCACCGGAGGAGGCCGTGGAATCGGCAAGTCGATATGTCTGGCGTTTGCGCAGGAAGGAGCCGATATCGTTGTGGCGGCTGATATCGAGGCGGAGGTCGAGGAGGTTGCCGGCACCCTTGAACAGAGCGGATATAAGGCACTTCCGGTGACCACGAATGTAACCAACCCGGACGAAATCAACCACCTGGTCGAAGAGACCATGAAACGTTTCGGTAAGGTGGATATTCTGGTGAACAACGCGGGGATCGTGGGCAAACGATTCTTTCTCCACGAATCGGATGACCGTTTGTGGAGGCAGACCATCGAGGTAAACCTTTTCGGCACCTATTTCTGCACGAAGGCATTTCTTCCGAAGATGATCACCCAGCAACGGGGAAGGATCATCAACATCGCCTCCGTATCCGGAAAGCAGGCAAGCCCCACCAACTCGGCCTACTGCGCATCCAAGCACGGCGTCATCGGCATCACCCGCACCTTGGCCGCTGAGCTCGGACTCCTCGGATTGACCGAGATCACGGCAAACGCGATCTGCCCCGGGGTGGCCGACACGGATATGCTCACGGGCAAGGGCATGATTCTGGACGAGCTCGCAGCACTCCTGGAAACCACACCTGAGGCAGTGCTGGAAGAGAGGATCAAGCCCATGTCGATTCAACGGCGGCTCATCCAGCCGGAAGAAGTCGCCGGGATGGCTGTCTATCTCGCCTCGGACGACGCACGTGGGATCACAGGCCAGGCGGTGAACGTCTGCGCGGGATCGGTATTCTACTAGAAGCCGACTTTCGGCAGAAGCAGGGAAGACCTTCTTCTCAGTCCAAATATCTCCATAAAAACAGATGGTTAGCAGACCGTCTGTCTGCCGGCAGTCTCGTTCCAGACCTCTTCTTTTCTGCCCCGCTCCAAATAATATCGGAAATCTGTCATATAAACGGCAGACAGAAACGACTCATTACATGAAACGAAGCGATGGATGGTGGACCGGATCGATTCTATGGATGAGTTCAGCGTGGACGCTCTTCTGGAGCAACATCATGTAGCCGGCTTCGGGTGGGCGTTGAGCTGTTGCTCCCGAGATCAAGAGCTTGCGGAGGACGTCTTGCAGTCGGTGTATCTGAAAATCCTGCAGGGCAAGGCCAGGTATGGCGGGCAGGCCGCCTTTCGAACCTGGCTCTTCTCCGTGATCCGAAAGACAGCGGCCGAGGAGCGCCGAAAGAACGTCCTTCGTCGTCTGGGGCTCCTCAAATACAGGCAAAACAGCATGCAGACCCCTCAGCTGGACCCGGAAGAGGAGCTCACAGAACGGCAGCGACTCCTTTTCGGCCCCTTGCAGCAGGCACTCGCTGCCCTGCCGAGGCGCCAACAAGAGGTGCTTCACCTGGTCTTCTACCAGGATCTCACCATACGAGAGGCGGCCGAAGTCATGGGTGTTTCTTTGGGGTCGGCACGCGTGCATTACGAGCGTGGGAAGACCCGCATGGGTGAATGCTTACGGAATTCCGAGGTTCCGAATGAATCAAGATCGTGAAGAAGATCGAATAAGGCAGCACTTCAGCGTCCTGAAGCGGGAGGACGAACGCATTGCTTCATCTTTCACCCGAACCTGGAATGCGGCACGGGCTCGACAGGAGGCGGCTCCTCTGTTCAGGAGGTATGCTCGTATTGCGACTGCCTCCCTTGTCCCCCTGGCCCTGCTGGCTGTCCTTCTTGTCTCGAGGCAAGTTTCACATCACGAGGAGCAAGGACCTCAGCACTTTGCCCAAACCATCACGGACTGGGAATCGGTCACCGATTCTCTGCTCGATCTTCCCGGCGAACGGTTGCTGACCACCTTTCCACAACTGGAGTATTCCGACTTCGAAACCGGACTCTACCCGTTCGATCAAAAGCCTCAGAACAATGGGAGTGCGTCATGAACAGAATCCTTGTCCTGTCCCTTACGGTTCTGGTGTTGATCACTACAGGTGCATGGGCTCAGCATCCACCCGGCGGACCACCGCCCCCTCCGGGCGACCCGATGAAGGAGCATTTCTTTCCTCCCGATCTCGTGATGAGATACCAGAACTCCATCGGGCTCACCCCGGATCAACAGGAGACCATCCGGGCAGAACTGAAGGAATCTCAAGCTCGCTTCACCGATCTCCAATGGCAGCAGCAGGCAGAGGCGGAAAAGATGCACTCGCTCCTGAAGCAAAATCCCGTCGACGCGGAGCAGGCCCTTTCGCAACTGGACAAGCTGCTGAGGATCGAAGCAGAGATCAAACGCATTCATTTCTCCCTTCTGGTTCATATCAAGAACACGCTCACGCCGGAACAACAGAGTCAGCTGGCCGAAGCCAAGAAACAGCGACCCCATGACCGCCAAGGACCCGGCCACCGGCCGGGGGAGGATCGATCGCATGGACGTCCCCCTCACTCCTTCGATCCGACGCGGTAAGAGAGCCCGCTTCCGAAGAGGAGACAGCAATGTTTGGACAACGAAGCCCGGCAGTTTGGATGGGGATTCTTCTCCTTTCCTATCTCCTGTTCACCGGTTGCACACTTCCGGAGTGTCCCGACACCGACGGCGACGGGCTCCCGGATGGTGAGTACCCGGAATGCGAAGGGTCGGGGCTCGTCCCGGATACGAATCAGTCTGCATGTTACGACAGATATAGCGAGATCACGTGTCCCTCATCGGGAGCCTCCTTCCACGGGCAGGACGCCCAGTATGATGGGGATCAACCCTTGTATGTAAGCAACGGGGACGGAACCGTCACGGACCTGAACACCGGCCTGATGTGGCAGCAGGACCCGGGCAACAAGGTGACGTATGCCGAGGCCGAGGCCGGCGCGGATTCCCTCGGCCTGGGCGGGTATTCGGACTGGCGGCTGCCAACGATCAAAGAACTGTATTCGTTGATTCTTTTCAGCGGAGAGGATCCTAGCTCATACCCGGGGTCGGATCCGTCCGGCCTGACACCTTTCATCGACACGGATGCCTTTGCATTCGAATACGGCGACACAAGCTCGGGCGAGCGCTTGATCGACTCTCAATGGGCCACCAGCAGCGTATATCTGGATACCGTGATGGGAGGTGCGGAGTGCTTCTTCGGGGTCAACTTTGCCGACGGACGCATCAAGTGTTACCCCACCACGAACAAGACCTATTTCGTGATCTACGTCCGTGGTGGTTCCGCCTATGGAGAGAACGACTTCATCGAAAGCGACGACGGGACGGTCACCGATCAGGCCACCGGGCTGATGTGGGAACAAGATGACAGCGGTACGGGAATCATCTGGGAAGACGCCCTGGCTCGCTGCGAGGACTCGAGCCTGGCCGGTTTCGATGACTGGCGTCTGCCGAACGCCAAAGAGCTGCATAGCATTGTCGATACCTCTCGCTCTCCCGGAACCACGAGCTCGGCTGCCATCGATCCGGTATTCAACGTCACGACCATCCTGAACGAGGCCGGTCAGACCGATTACCCCTCCTACTGGACCGGCACGACTCACGCGAACTGGCAAGGCGGAGGTGACGCTGCAGCGTACGTCTCCTTTGGTCGGGCCATGGGCTACTTCCTTGGCCAGTGGCAGGACGTGCACGGGGCGGGCGCCCAGAGGAACGACCCGAAGTACGGGGACCCCGGAGACTACCCTTACGGCCGCGGGCCCCAGGGAGACGCGATCCGGATCTACAATCACGTTCGGTGTGTGAGGGCTGCGGGCCTGGATTCCGAAACGTGAGGAGCATTTTTTGCGGAATCGACCGTAACGCCCCTCGCTACCAGACAGATCCCTTCCGATGGAACGTCGGATCACTCTGCCATGCACCGGACCGCGCCGAAGACCTCTTGTCACCCGTGTTCAATCCCGGCCGTGCTGCGCAGATGGTTCCCGATGTGCAAGGGACTTGCTTTTTACCCTTCAGGGGAATAGAAACGTTGGGCAGGACCCCACACAGAGAGAACCTAAATGAACCGATTCATCGGCCTCCTCGACTCAGGTATGGGCGGTCTCACCGTTCTGAGCCAGATCATCGCATCCCTTCCCGAAGAGAATACGGTCTATTTCGGTGACATGGGCAGAACGCCCTATGGATCGCGATCCCCCGAGGTCATCAAGAGATACTCCGAGCAGATCGTCCGGTACCTGATCGAGCACTATGATTTCAAGATGATCGTTGTGGCTTGTCACACGGTCTCTGCTACGAGCCTCGACCACTTGAGCACGATTTCCCCGGTCTCGACGGTGGGGGTGATCGAGACCACCCCTGAAAAGGCTCTGGAGATAACGAAGACGGGCAGGATCGGCGTCATTGGTACGAGGAGCACGATCGGGAGCGGCGTTTACCAGCGGAGACTCCATGCGTTGGATGCCTCCGTAAAGGTGTATTCGCAGGATTGCCCGTTGTTCATCCATCTGGTCGAAGAGGGCTGGGCAAAGGAACCCGCCACCCGAATGATTGTGGGAGAGTACCTCGCGAATCTGAAGCACGCGAAGATCGATACCCTCATCCTGGCATGCACTCACTATCCGATACTCAGAGCGACGATTCAGGAATACCTGGGGGAGGAAGTGGCCATTATCGATCCCTCGGCGGAGTGCGTGAACCACATTCAGGCAGAGCTCAAGAAGGAGAACTGCCTGAACCGCAACAACTACCCGGAGAGGATCTATCTGGTTACAGACAACCCGGACTCGTTCAGGTCCTCAGGCGAAAGGTATCTGGACAGAAAGATCCATCAGGTAAGTCTCGTGGACATCGGGGATCTGGAACGCAGGGGATAGGAGGAGGCTGCATGGCTGTGACTGACAACACCCCTTCCCGACGGAGCGGCACCTCCGTCTTCTGGAACCGTGCCCGTGCACAGTTCCACGCCACCGCTGACCTGCTCGACCTGGACGAGTCCTGTCGAGAGGTACTCGGAAACTGCCGTCGCGTCGTCTCGGTCCACTGCCCGGTGCGGATGGAAAACGGCATCATTCGTTCCTTCAGGGGATATCGAGCCCAGCACAGCAACCACCGCGGCCCCTTCAAAGGAGGCATCCGCTACCATCCCGAGGCCACTCAGGGGGAAGTCATGGCCCTGGCCATGCTCATGACCTGGAAGTGTGCGGTCGTCAACGTTCCGTTTGGAGGAGGCAAAGGCGGCATTGTCTGTGACCCCCAGCAGATGAAGCCCCCGGAAATAGAAAGGCTCACCCGCCGCTACACCAAGGAGTTGCTGCCGGTGATCGGGCCCGAGACCGACATCCCCGCGCCGGACGTGAACACGAACGCCCAAGTCATGGCCTGGATACACGACACCTATGCCGTAGAGGTCGGAAGCACTTCTCTTGGTGTGGTCACCGGCAAGCCGGCCAGCCTGGGGGGATCGGTCGGCCGTCAGGACGCCACCAGCCGCGGGTGTTTCTTCACGTGTCTGAAGGCCTTGCCGATGTTCGGTCTGACCCCGGACAAGGCACGTCTGGTGGTCCAGGGATTCGGAAATGCGGGCTACCACATGTGCAGGTTGTGGAGCGAAGCCGGAGGCAAGGTGCTGGCCGTGTCGTCGAGCCGCGGGGGAGTCTACAACAAGGATGGGCTGGACGTAGAGGCAGCCAAGAGGCATTACACCGAGCATGGAGACCTGCTCGCCTTCAAGGGCGGCGACCAGATCACAAACGCCGAGCTGCTCACGCTCGAATGCGAGGTTCTCTGCCCCGCTGCCCTGGAGGGAGCAATCAAGGAAGAGAACGCCGATACCGTCCGGACAAGGATCGTCGCAGAGGCGGCCAACGGGCCGACCACGGCCGAGGCGGACGCGATCCTGCAGGACAAGGGCATCTTCGTGATCCCGGATATTCTGGCCAATGCAGGGGGCGTGTCGGTCTCGTACTTCGAGTGGGTTCAGGGGATTACGAACTTCTTCTGGAAGCAGGCCGACGTCCATGAGCGCCTCAAGGAGATCATGGACGAAGCGTTCGATGGGGTCTACGAAGAGAGCAAGAGGCGCGGCGTATCCATGCGCGAAGCGGCCATGGCTCTCGGCGTATCACGGGTAGCCGACGCCTTCAAGACGCGCGGCCTCTGGCCATAGGCGATCCCCTCCGCAACGCCATATGCCTTGTTCCGTTCCTTCCGCTGCGACACGTCCCGTGTGATATCGGCGGCCGGCCAACACTTATTCGGCGCGTCCCCTTCCGGAATCATCAAGAACACCCATTCAGGAGCAGGTCTTCCCATGGCTGAAGCGTTGACGACGGATGAGGCATTGTATCCGGATCGAAGGCTTTCGATCGGAGGTGTCGACTCTGGCCAATAGGTTCGGATCCGGATATGATGCAGGGCATCAAATCGAGACGGAAATCCTTCGAACCTCCGGAGAAATGGCGGGATGCGGGTTCACTCTATTCTACTTCTCTCTCTGCTTTTCGCTCACGGCATTTCCGAGGCCGGCTCTCCTCGCGAGGGCGGCCCGGAACGTGCAGAGCCTTCCTCGCGAGAGTTCCAGAACATTCACGGCGTAGCTTATCAGGTTGTCGATGATCAGAAGGAATGGATCAACCGGCTGTATTCTGAAAGGGACTTCGGTGCTCTGGAAAAACACATCACGGGGCTGTTGAACAGGCTCGCCCATGACGGGACGTCATACGAACTGTATCTCCTCTACAATAGGCTGGGTCGAGTAGGAAACAAGGTGGCCCTTCGCCGAAGACTGGAGGTACTCGACGACTGGTGCCGTCAAAGCAGTGCATCACATATTCCCTGGCTTGTGAGAGGGGCTTTCCATGTTGATCATGCTTGGCACGTGCGAGGAGGTGCCTGGGCCAAGGATACACCCAAACATGTATGGCCCGAGTTCCACCGTCTACTGGGTCTCGCGCAGACCGACCTCGAGAAAGCGGCCGAGATCGATCCGGGAGATCCTAATGCGCACGCAGAATTGATCACAGTTGCAAAAGGCCAGAGTTCGCCAAGATCAAGGATGGAGAGCTATTTCAGAAAGGGAACAGCCGTTCACCCTTTGGACTATGCATCACATTTTCTGAAATTCCACTATCTGACCCCCAATTGGGGGGGCACGAAAGCGGATATGTTCCGGTTCGCGCGGGAATGCCTGGCAAAGGCGGACCGATCTCCTTATCTCGGGTTCATCCTGGTCTACGCTCTTGACGAAGACCACAAATACGACGAGCAGCACAGGAACATCCTCGGGGCAGAGGAGAATTGGCCGACCATCGAGAGCATATACGCCAGATTCTTCAAAAAGTTCCCGGACAGAGTCCGGAGACGCTTCTTCTATGCCTATCATGCCTTCAAAGCGAAGAAGTACGAGGTTGCGCTTCAGCAGTTCGAAATCATCGGGGATCGATGGACCGAGGACACGCCATGGCGATCTCTCGAGAAATTCAATGAATGCCGCGCCTCGGCATTGTATAGGAAGGGACATCACCTCGTCTGGGTTCAGAAGGTTTATGACGAGGCGATCCACTATCTTGAAGAATCCGTGAGATGCCTCCCGTCAGCGGATGCTTTCTACAGCCTTGGAATAGCCTATTGGCAGACGGGTCACGAGCAGCGAAAGGTGGGTCTGCTGCTGAAGGCCGAAGAGTCGCTGGGAAGCGCGGTGCAACTGGAGCCGGGACATACGGAAGCTCGAAGGCAGTTGAACGAGTTGAGGCGGCAATTCGACCTGTACGGCAGATGATCCCACCGCCTCACGGACCGCTAGGGCAGAGGGCACGCGTCCAGGCAGGCCGACAGCGTTGGCTGGCAAGAGCTGCAGCTGACAGGATTGGCGACATAGCACGCAACGGCGTCAACGTAACAACCCTCGATACAGGTATCGCGAGGTGGGAATCCCGAGTAGATAGGGTCATTCTCACAACTCGCATCGGTCACACAGACCACCCTCTGTGCATAGCGTATCTGCCCGCATTCCGCCCTGCAGCCCAATCCCGGGCAATCGAAGCCGACGCACGACCCTTGACAGTCCCAGTAATCGGTCTCTACCTGGGCCCAGCATGCCTGCACCGCGTCCCCGTCACACTCGATTTCCTCGATGACGGTGAAACTCCAAACATCGGAAACCGCAAGAGCCCCCGTGGCCGAATCGAAGCCGACGACGACCCAATAGCATGGGGTGTCGAAGCCCAGCAGATCCCACCAGGACGAATCCATACCCAAGCTCGTATCCGCCCACCAGAACCGGATGGGAAAGTGCCCGTCAACGATGCCCAGATCATAGTAGAAGACGGAGACGAAATAGAACAAATCGTAATCTACCCCGCTCCACGCAAATACGGGAGGGGACGAGATTTCTTCCCCGTCAGAAGGCGAGGTAAGATTCACTTGCGCCTCCGCTGCGAGCGGAACCAGCGCGAGAACGGAGACAAGCACCAACACGAATTTTGCGGTTATTCTCATCGGTCTTCTCCCTGTCGACCCGTGGTTCAAGAACCTGGATACAAACGCGCGAAGGATACAAAACAAACGACAGGTACGTCAACAATTCTTGTCATCCATCCATTCCGCGGGCCGCCTGCACACACCACTCTTGATTGTCCATGCGACTCTTTGCAGAGCCGTCAGGTCCGTCAAAGGATCTTCGGGAACGACGATCAAGTCCGCTTCCTTGCCCGCCTCGACCGTTCCGGTTTCCTCCCCGATCCCCATCATCTCTGCGGGGATCCTTGTGGCCGAGCAGAGCACGTCCATGGGCGGCAATCCGGCACGTCCAAGCAATTCCATTTCCCTCGCGGTGCTGGGACCATGGAAGCATGCCGGATAGGTGGGCATGGCCCCTGAGTCCGTTCCGATGACGATCGGGATGCCGACTTCGTGGAGGGCAAGGATCGCTCGTCCGGAGAACCCGAGTGCGCGGGCAAGTATCATCTCAGCGATGAAGGGGTGATAGACCGCTTTGGCAGTCCGGCTCATGAAGCCCGGGAGCCAATTCGGGAGCGCATTTCCAAGCAATCCCTTCCAAGCCTCCCCCCAGGCCCTGGGCTGGCGCGCAGTGTCGATTTGTTCGTCAGGAACCGTCAGCCGAATGAGAGGATCCTCCAGAGCCTGAGGGTAGGATTTCCGTGCAAGCATGCAGTCGTACATCCCGACAAGAGTAGTGACCAGGTAGGCCCCTCCGGCCTGCATGTGTGAGACGAAGCTCTCTGAAGGCAATCTGAAGGCAAAGCCGCTGTGCATCAAAGCCCGGGCGTTCATCTCGAGTGCGAGGCGGTGAGGCTTCTCGGCCAAGCTGTGAACATAGACCGGTAGATCCCGTGCAGCCGCCTCTCTCCGGATGATCTCCCGTAATTCGGGCGAAGGGATCGGCCATTTCGACACAGGGCCGAAACCGGGCTCGATGAAAGCCTTCACTCCGATGATGTTAGGGATTCCCGCATATTCCTCGAAAAGTGTGGAGACGTTCTCCGCCGTAGCAGTCGGCCGCCACATTGGGCCCCAGAAGGGAGTAAAGTAGTCATTGTCCAGGTATCCGCCCGACGGATAGAATGCCGGCGCAAGGGCCATGACACGCGGCCCGATGCCTCCTGAGGCAAGATGCCTCTGAATGTCACGAAGCACGGGGGCGGCTATGGCAGCCTCCAGAACGGTCGTAACGCCGCTCGCCAGATAGGCACGCAGGTGGTGAAGGCGTGCCCTTCGAAGCTCTTCTTCGCCGTCTCTTCGAAAGGCGGATCCAGGCACACCCTGCAGATGGACATGGGCATCGATCAGGCCGGGCATGACCGTTGCCCCGTCGGCGTCGAGTATAGTGACATCATTGGCCTGCAACTGCGGGGCGATCTCCTCTATCAATCCGCGGCGAACCAGGATGGAGGTCGTATCAATGGGCGGTGCACCCGTGCAGTCGATGAGGCGGGCGTTCGTGATGAGCAGGTCCCCTGCCGATTGCGGCGGCATCAGCTTCTCCCGACCGGGCATACCTTGAGACAGACACCGCAAGTCTGTCTGCGCCCGAGGCTTGTCGGCGTGCTCCAGAGATACTCCTGACATTTCGAAACATCCAGGAGTTCCCGTCGATCCAGGCTATGTGACCAGGGGCTGCCCGTGATCGCCCCCACCGGGCATGCGTCCACGCAAGCCGTGCAATCCTTGCACTGATCCTCGGTGAAAGGCGAATTCACCAACAGGGGCATATCGGTCAGGATCGCGCAGATCCGGATTCGCGGGCCCATCCGGGGAGAAACGAGCAGGGAGGATCGCCCGATCCATCCCAGTCCACTGAGTGTACCGAGGGTCTTCTGGGGCAGCATCTCGCGGAGGTCAGGGAGATCGTCCGGGGGTATTCCAGAGGTAGTCCTCTTGTGGCGATATCCCCATGCATCGAGCAAGCTCTCGGCAGTACGGTACAGGGCTCTCGCCTTGTCTCTCAGTCGGGAACTCATCTCCAACCAGGGTTCGTCGCTGGGAAGCTTCTCCACCGCCAGGTCGTCATGTCGTAGAGCAAAGCATATTCCGAAGGGAACCTTTTCGGCCATCTCAAGGCCGAGGGCTGACACATCAGCGAAGCCGACCAGAGACGCCCCCTTCTGTTCCAACGCTGTTCTCAGCTGTGATGTTCTGGTCGGGGGGCTCGTCCCCATTTCTTCCAGTCCCCTCGAAGAACAGGTCGCAGGAGCCTATGACACAGACCTGATACGAGACACGCCTATGAGGTCGACACGTCGGCTGTAGTTACAGACAGCGCTCACCACTCGAAGAGTTCTTTCGGATAGTCTTTACAGCCCTGCGCCCCCAGATTTTCGTATTCCTCCTGATCCCAGTCATCCCACCAGCTGAATACTCCGACATAGGTTTCACAATGCACTTCCTGGCTCTTGAAACGGGTTTCCGCCTTGATCCTCTGCTTCAGGTCGGACAACCGTGCGGAGTCGGGAGACATGCGTATGCCCATGTCGTCCGGCGTATCGAGAATGATGAACTTGTCTGCACCATCCGCGTTGTCCCAGGCCTTCCATTCAGGCTCCTTCCCGTCCCGGCCTCTTCCGGGCGATCCCATGTAGGCGAATTCAGCCCAATAGGAAGACATGCTGTCGGACAGGGCCTTCCTGCCGGGATAGTTCTCCTCGGAATAGAAGAGTTGGAACCCCATGAGCACGTCTTGGAAGTTATTGAACGCGAAGGGGATCTCCAAACCGTGACCTGCGCCTACGAGCTTGCCCATGTCCGAACCGAGGAAGGACGGCTCTTCGTCCCAGTCAAACCTGTAGACATAGACGCTCGGTCCCTGCGCCTTCCTGAGAAGAACGGCGATTTCATCCGCACCCTTTGCCTTCCACCCCTCGTCCAGGTATCCGGCAACCATGTCGTAATAGCCCTGGTCCCTGACCCCAAGCAGCCCCACATACTCCGGGTTCATCACCATGAAGGTCTTGTTCTCGTCCCGATTGGTCCCCAGGATCACGGGAACCGCGTTGTACGTGTCCTTGTCCTTGACAAGGTCCCTAGGTGGTCCAATGGGCAGTACCCGTCCATCCCGGAAGTACTGCGGCATGGAGACCATGCCCACTGCCCCCGGCTCATAGGCGCTGAACAACTCGTAGCTGCTCTTACCTCGCAGGTATTCGGCGATCTCTTCAGCAGTCATCCTGTCCTGATGCGCCTTGGCCGTTTCCCTGTCCGGAGCCACTGTGTCCGCTATCAGCAGTCTGTTGATCACCTCCCGGGAACTGAATGCGTGCCCTTCCTTGCCGGGTTCATGATAGTCCTCGCCCTTCGATAGACTCGAGGTGAACAGCCCGCCACTCTGGCAGATCACCCGATGGAACAGACCCCTCGCCTTGGGAGATACGAGCATGGACATTGTGTGCAAGCCGCCGGAAGATTCGCCGAAGATCAACACATTGCCGGGATCGCCGCCAAAAGCGGATATATTGTCCCTTACCCACTCGAGCAGGGCGATGATGTCGAGCGTCCCGTAGTTGCCTGACCCGTCCTCTGCCGTGGTTCCCTCTTGTCTCAATGCAGGATGGGTGAACCAACCGAGTGGCCCGAGACGGTAGTTGAAGGTGACCACGATGACATTGTACTTCTCGGCAAGAACCTTCCCGTTGTAGGAGCCTCCGTGCCCCACGCTGCTCCCTCCGCCATGGATCCAGACCATGACCGGCAACCGCACGCCACCCTTCGGAATCGATTCGGCTTCAAACGCCGGAGCCCAAAGGTTGAGGTAGAGGCAATCCTCCTGTCCTACGGGCTTTTCAAACTCCAGAGGGGATACATCGCCCATCATGCCCCCGTACTGGGTACATATTGGGCTTACCTCCACTGCCGGCATTGCATCCTTCCAGGAATCCACCGGTCGCGGGGCCTTCCATCGCAGTTCCCCGATAGGAGGCTTCGCATAAGGAACACCCAGCCAGGCGTGGGTGCCGTTGTCTTCTATGAATCCGACCACTCTGCCGGACTCGGTCACCCGCTCGGTAATTGGGGCAGGCTCGTAAACACGGTGCTCAGGCTTCAGCACGGATTGATAGAGCCAGACCACCCCGACGAGCACGGCTACCAGAACCACCCCAATCACGATCAGAATCCCCTTCTTCATGGGCTTCTCCCCTTCCCTTGTTCTGCTGCTGCCGAAATGACTCTATTCGTCCGGCTTCACTGCGACCACGATCGGGCCCTCAAAGGGATTGTCGAGCCGCCGCACCTTCGAAAACCCCGCCTGCGACAAGAGACGCATCAACGAATCGATACCGGTGGCATAGTAACGCGTCCGAAATACGTGGGTCCGGCACTCGCCTCTCTCCTCCTCCCTCACAAAATAGAGAGAGACGTCACAAACATCACCTTCGAAATCCCAGACCTGGAACACGACGTACCTCGTGTCGTTCTCGGTTCTCACCCCGAAGGGCTTGATCATACCTATTCCACGCTCTTCAGCATCGTAATCCCGCACATTGATTACACAGATGCCTCCGGGCACGAGACATTTCTTGAACTGCTCGAAGGCCAGTGAAATGTCCTCTTCCGTGGGCAAATGGGTGACCGAATTGTGGAAGGAGACCACCACGTCAAACGGCTTCCGGTGGTGGTCGTAGGCTTCCCGCATGTCCGCCACGGCAAAGTCTATCCTCAGCTCACGCCGATCCGCCTCGCTGCGGGCACGATCGACCGCCCCCGGTGAAATGTCCGAGGCCGTCACGGCATAACCGAGCCGCGCGAGCCCGAGCGCCTGGGTCCCGATTCCGCAGGATACATCCAGAACTCGTTTCGCCTCGTTAAGGCACGACTCCCGGATGATCTCGTCCAGCCTTCGAGCCCCGGCCTCGATGCCCTCTTCCCAGTCAGAGAAGACGAGATGATAGAAAGGCGCAAGATCGTCGTAGAAGTTCATGATGCGGGAAATAGTATTTCGTTCTGGAGGGGAGATCAAGAAGAAACCTGGATCATCGCGACAACCCTCGGGCGTCCCACGGTAGATAGGGCAGGAAGGATGCTTTCGGAGAGCCGCCCCCGCTACTTCAACCCCTCGAGCCCGAGCCTCTCCAGAGCCTGCTGTGTGGGCACACCCGTCTCAGGGTCCCAGTCCCATTCGCGGTAGTAGTCGTCGATCATCTGCTCGGTCTCATCGATCGTAAGGGGCTGCTCCTTCACATAATCCTGGAAGCCGCGGTCTCCGAACCATTTCTTCGGAAGAACCTCTTCGCGTTCTCTCTGGAAGCCTTCCCTCAGGTTGGCCAATCTCAGGAGAGTCCAGCCTCGGTCGGCCCGCTCCCTCAAGTCGACCACGGAGGTTTCTATTCCGGTGACCGCCTGATAGGCCTCGGCACAGAAGGAGGCACTGTAGAAACGATTGATCTGGGCACGGGCACAAACCCCAAGGGAGCCCAGGATCGCAAACCACCGGTGCGAGTGCCTCAGAAGACCGCCGACTCGAAGTCCCGAGATTTCCCCCTCCGCCCCCTTCGGCAAAAGCTCTGCGACCTCATCCTCGGGCACACCCATCCGGTCCAGGTGGCCGGGAAACACCTCCAGGGGCCTTCTGGCAAAGTAGGTCGGAGAGCCACTGGAGCCCACGTGAGGCCCCCTGGGGTCCAGGACCTGACCGAGCTCCATGGTCCCGAACAGGTGCCATGGCAGGGCTGCACCGGGCCCGGCATAAGGGTGCATGCCCTTTACCAGGGCAGGCGCATGATCTTCCGCCCGGTCACCGAACGCCTGGATGGCGCCCTGGAACCCGTCCGCCAGAACTGCCCCGAGCCCTTCCCTGCGCGCGATCTTGTCGGCCCAGGCCTCCATCGAGGCGAGCGACTCGATCTCGATCTTCGGCTGCGCCTGCTCGCGCGGAATCAGCCCGTTCTCTGCAAGGGCCCTGGCGAAGACCATGAGGCCCATGAACTCGAACATGTCCAAGCCGTATTCATCCAGATCCGCTATCAGCTTGACCGCTTCCCGGTAGTCCTTCATCCCGTAAATGACCGGGGTGAAGAGATTGATGGCCGAGCTGGAGCAGATGACCTGCCCCTTGAACTCCCCGTCCCGTATCTCCACGACGTCCTTGCAACCAATGGGGCACGAGACACAGGCCACGCGTCGCTTCTTGATCTTGAGATAGGTCTCTTTCTCCACGAAGGGGAAGGAATTGATGAGCCCCATCTCCTGCCAGTCCTTGAGGTGAGGATAGGCCCGCATCCGTTCGAAGATCGTCTTCTTGACGGTCTTGTATCCCTTCCGATCCGCCACCGACACGCCCTGGGAGCCACGCGCCACGACCGCCTTCAGATTCTTCGAGCCCATGACGGCCCCAAACCCGCCTCGCCCGAGCGTGGCGATACGGTCGACGTATGCCATGGAGAACTTCACGAGGTTCTCACCGCCCTGGCCGATGGCCAGCACACCGGTCGGGCGCCCGTAGTCTTTCCAAAGGGTCTCGCAGGTGGCTGCCACACCCTGCCCCCAGAGGGGCGAGGCATCCCGGAGGGCCACCTGGTCGTCCAGAATTTCGAGGTACACGGGTCGATCGGACCGGCCCTTGATCACAACGAGGTCGTATCCGGCATTCTTGAGCATGCACGCGAACGTGACGCCCCCGGCACCGCTCCAGCCGATCGTGCCGCTCGTCGGGAGCTTCGTGATCGAGAACAGGCGGGAAGTGGCAGGCAGATCCGTACCCACCAGCGCGCCCGTACCGAGCACAATAGGGTTCTCAGGGGCCAGCGCGTCGGTCCCGGGTTTCATGTTTTCGTAGGCCATCTTGACCGTCAGACCGAGCCCGCCGATGAAATCCCGGGCATCCTCCGGGTCGAGAGGCTCCTTCGTGATCGCACCCCGGGACAGATCGACCACCAGCACCGTCCCTGCATATCCGCCCAAGGTCATGCCGCCCCCCCTTCCGCGCTCTTCTCGAGAGCCCCATACAGGCAGTTGTCGGCACACAGGCCGCATTCGACGCACTCCTCGGTAAACCGAATCGCACAATCCACGCCGAGGAAATCCACGCAGATCCTTGCCGCAGATGGGTTGAAGGCTTTCCGGTAAGCCTGCGAACAGGCAAGCTGGCAACGCAGGCACCCCGTACACTTGGCGTCATCCGTGAGTATCTCGTACTTGGCCAAAACCCCCTCCTCTCGCTCGCGCCGTTCCTCCTTCGGTTAGCTCTTAGCTTCCGACCCTACCCTCAACGTCTTCCCGGCTGGGAGGCGGGGTCTGACCCCCGACCCCTGATCCCTGACCCCTCTCCCCTATACCCTTTCGCCTATTTCTTATTGCCCAGACGCTTCTCGCGCTGCTCCCGCACCTTTGCCAGGACCTTTTCGACAAGGTTCGCCGGGATGGGCTCGAAGGCAAGAAACTCCATCGAGAAGTTCGCCCTTCCGGAACTGAGGGAGCGCAGTGTCGTGGCGTATCCGAACATCTCGGCCAGAGGAACGCTCCCGACGAGCTTCTGTGAGCCCTTTCGGTATCGCCGCATGGTCTGGATGTTGCCGCGGCGCCTGGACAGGTCGCCGGTGACGTCCCCTATATAGTCGTCCGGCGTTGCGATTTCAACCTTCATCACCGGTTCGAGGAGCTGGGGGGCCGCCTTCTGGAAGGCCTCCTTGAAGGCGAGGCACGCACAGGTGTAGAAAGATTTCTCCGACGAGTCCACCTCGTGGAACGAGCCATCGACCAGGATCGCCTTGATCCCCACGATCGGGAACTTGGCCATCACTCCGGTGTTCAATGTATCCTGCACACCACGACGCACGGCCGGGATGAATTCCTTTGGAATCGCACCGCCCCGAATCAGATCCAAGAACTCGAACTCGCCCTGCTCGGTCGGCTCGATCCTCAAAACCACGTGCGCGAATTGTCCCTTGCCTCCTGTCTGTTTCTTGAAGCGGTAATCGACCTCTGACTGCTGTGTGATCGACTCCCGGTAGCTCACCGCCGGTTCCCCGGACACGACCGGAACCTTGAACTCACGCCGCAGCCGGTCCTCCACGATCTCCAGGTGCAGCTCCCCCATGCCCGCCATGACGGTCTCCCGCGTCTCCGGGTCCACATAGAACGAAAAAGACGGGTCCTCCATGGTGAGCTTCCGAAGGGATTTGTGCAGACTCTGCTCCTCCTTCTGGACGGTTACCCCGACAGACCTCTGTATCACCGCCTCCGGGACCGTGATTCTTTCGAGCAGCAGGGGATGGGCAGGGTCACACAACGTATCCCCTGTCTTGGTGGACTTCATGCCTACAAAGGAGACGATGTCACCCGGTCCGGCCCTTTCGACCTCTTCCCGTTTCTTTGCATGAATCCGGTAGATACGCCCGATCTTCTCTTCCTTGGACCGGGTCGAGTTGAGCACCTTCTGTCCGGAGTGAATCTCACCCGAGTAGATCCTTGTGAAGGTTTGCTGTCCCACGTAGGGATCGTGGATGATCTTGAACGAGAGGGCGGCCAGGTGTGCCTTCGAGGAGGGGATGCAGACCTGGGTCTTCTCCGGATCCTCCGGATCCGAGCCGACCACACTCCCCTTGTCCGCCGGAGAGGGAAGATAATCCACGATCGCATCGAGCAGGAGCTGGACCCCGATGTTCCGATACGCAGAAGCGCAGAACACGGGCGTGACAAGGGAGTTCAGGACACAATAGCGTGCCGCCCTTCGGATCTCCTCGCTGCCGGCCTCTTCCTCTGCTACGAACTTCTCGAGGAGCTCGTCGTCGAATTCGGCGAGCTTCTCCACTAGGTTGGCCCGTCCCTGCCGGGCCGCACCAACGAGTTCCTCCGGGATTTCCGTCTCGATCCGCCTGAAGTCCTCGAAGGAAAAGGCCTTCATCGTTACGAGATCGATGATGCCTCGATAATCGTCCCCTTCACCGATCGGCAGCTGAAAGGGCACGGGGTTCGCGTCCAGGTGCTCTTCGAGCTGCCTCACGCAACGATCGAAGCTCGCACCCTCACGGTCCATCTTGTTCACGAGGGCCAGTCGGGGCACCTTGTAGCGGTCCGCCTGGTTCCAGACCGTTTCCGATTGCGGCTCGACCCCGCCCAGAGCACAGAATACCGCGACCATGCTGTCGAGCACCCTGAGCGCCCTCTCGACCTCAACGGTGAAGTCCACGTGCCCGGGCGTATCGATGATGTTGATCGTGTGGTCTCTCCAGTCGCAGGAAATTGCAGCGGAGGCAATCGTGATGCCCCGTTCCTGTTCCTGGACCATGAAGTCCATGGTGGCCTGACCGTCGTGAACCTCACCCAGTCTGTGGGTGACCCCTGTGAAATAGAGAAGCCGCTCGGTTACGGTCGTCTTGCCCGCGTCGATGTGGGCCGCGATACCAATGTTTCGTAGTCGTTTCCTTGACATGACGATACTTGTCCTTCTACTGCTCGAAAAGGGTTCGGCTGTGGTACCGGAGGTGGCTCTTCTTTGCTCATTCCTCTTCTTCTTCCTTAGCCCGGCGGATTCGCCTTTCCATCCGTTTGGAGCCCACCCACAACCACAGGCCCAGGGCAAGACAGGCGATCAGAACCCCGTCGAGCAGGGCACCTCCCTCGATACCCCACTGCTCCTTGACGACGGTCCCGAGAGCGGTCACCGCGACAAGGGAGAAGGCCAGGGCCTTCTGTTTCAGGATTCTCTGGTCATCGTTCATGGAATACTCGTGCCGGCGTCTTGGTCATTTCGGGGTCAGGCCGTAACGGGCCGTTGCCCAAAGCCTTTGAGCCGGCAGAGTTCGGGGACAGCCACCGATCTCACTCGCAATACAGCTGCAAACAGTAGAGATCGGTGGCTGTCCCCGAACTCAGAAGCGCATGTTCTGCTGGACCCCTTTTGGGCAACAGCCCGTTACGGCCTGACCCCAGGACCGCTACCCCGTGGCATAGCTGTGAAGGCCGGAAAGGAGCAGATTGACTCCCAGGTAGCAGAACATCGTGGCGGCAAACCCCAGAATGGAGAGCCATGCGGCGCGTCTTCCCTGCCAACCCCGCGCGAGCCTGGCGTGAAGGTAGGCGGCGTAGATCAGCCAGACGATCAGCGACCACGTCTCTTTCGGATCCCAGCTCCAGTAGGTCCCCCACGCCTCGTTTGCCCAGGCCGCACCGGTAATGATCCCCAGGGTGAGCATCGGAAACCCCACCGCGATGATCCGATACGAATAGTCGTCCAACAGGTCTGCAGGCGGCAGGTGCTCTTGGAGGAACCCGTCCGCACCCTGCCCCCCCCGCACCTTCAGGAGATAGAGCAGACTCAGGCTGAACGCCACGGCAAAGGCGGCGTACCCGAGGAAGCACGTGAGCACGTGGGCGGTCAACCAGTTGCTCTGCAGGGCCGGAACGAGGGGCCGGATCTCCTGGCTCATCAGGGAGGTGGACGCCAGGGCCAGGAAGACCAGGGGCATGACAAAGGCGCCCAGAAGACGATCTTTGAATCTTCGGACCGCAATCAAGTAGACCAGTGCAATGGTCCAGGCGAAGAAGACCATCGATTCATAGAGATTCGAGAGCGGGGCATGTCCGATCCCCATGCGATAGGATTCCACCCATCTCGCGCCGATGGCAGCGGTCTGGAGGAGCAGACCTGCCAGGGCCGCGATGTCGCCAGCCAGACCGAGAGACTTGTTCTTCCGAAAGGCGGCGTGCAGCAGATAGAGCACCCAACTGCCCATATAGACGAACAGGCCAAGGCGAATCAGCGTCGACTCAGTCATCAGGTCCCCAACCATGGAGAAAGCCCTTTTCGAAGACGAAGTTTTTGTCTCTCGAAACGCGCTGCATAGATGCCCGGATGCCGTACGGCCCTTCCCGCAACGCGAATCCTGTACTCGTTGTCCCCTGACACATCACCTGCCACCCAAAGGATCTCGTGATCCATCAAGAGCGCCATCAGAAAACCGATGACGAGCAGGGTGCAGCCGATCCATACAAGAGGGGTCCCCGGATCTTTGACCACCTGCAGCCCGGTGTAGGACAACAGCCGAAAATCCTTCATGACGATCTCGTGGGCCCGGTCCGTCTTCTGGCCCATGTCCGGAAGGTCCCGGAAAACCCAGAAAGGCTCACCAAAGCCCTTTTCATTGAAGACTACGAGGCGCGCCGCAGGACCGAGACTTCGCTTGGAGAAGGATGTGATCCTAGCCATCTCTTCCGGGATTCGAAGGTTTTCCTGAAACGCCACCACCATGGCCCGGTCCCCCTGGTCCCCCGGGAGCGGGAATGGGGTATTGAGCTTCGCGGTCACCATCGACTCGCTTCCCCCTTCCCGGTCACGGAGCCCCAGCGTCAATTCGGGAAGTGAGCCGTAAGAAGACTGGTAGAAGGTGATCCCCTTGTAGGAGAGGGGGTGATTGACCCGAATGCTCCCGTTCGTGCCCTTCTCGCCCTGTCCGTCGGAAAGCGTGACTTCACTCCGGTACTCCTTGGGCGTGCCGTCCGGGTACTGCTCGAACACGAACCGGTCGCAGCGAATCTCAAAATCCAGGGGGACACGTCCCTCCCCGCCGCGAAGCCAGACCTCGGAAGACGCCTCCCCTTCCGAGAGTTGCATGGCCCCCTTGAACCCCGCTGCGGCTCCCCACAGGGCACCGGCCAGAATAAGAAGGATACTCACGTGGGCCAGATACGGCCCCAGACGAGCGTACCGGTTCCTCTCCACCAGAAGAATCTGGCCGCTGGACTCCACTGCCCTCCTTTGCGGCCTTCCTCCCAGGGCCTTGGCCACGATCCCCTCGAGCCGGTCCTCCATCTCCTCGGCGCCGGCGGAGCAGACAAAGGTCTCCCTGCACTTCCAGTTCTCGAACCCGGCGTCCGTGGGGGGAGCAGGCCCCCTTCTCAGCGAGCGCCATGTGCCTGGAAACCGTTTTGTAGTGCAGGCCACCAGGTTGGCGGCGAGCAGACAGAGGAGAAGAATGAAACCGGTGGAATGATACAGATCGCTCAACCCGAGGGCCGTAACGAGCCTCGCACCCCCCTGGCCGTAGAGTTGCAGATATTGTTCAGCGGCCCCGTTCTGGGGAATCACCGTCCCCACGACCGAGACGATGGCGAGGAGTATGCAGAGGAATATTGTTAAACGAACACTCGAGAGCCTGTCGTATAATGCATTGATGTTCATTGGTTCTCTCAGAAAGCATCCAGCCGGGAGCCTCGCGAAGCCTATCCATGCCGATCAGAAACGGCCCGGTATGCTCATCATATCTTCTATTGTCTGGGAAAGGGTTGTTGACAAATCACTTAACATATTATATCAGAGATAGTTTAAATTCAATGAGGCTGCGTTCCATCTCTCCATGCATCGATCGGCCTCGAGTGGCGTGTTTCCCGCCATCAGCACCATCATACAAACTGTGGCAGCTGGCTTGTCAACGAGAACCAGAACATCGTCAGACCAGCACAGGAAGGGGTGAGATAGAAGGCTTCTAGAAGAAGTACCTATCCAGAAGACCCCACCATCGGTAAGGATAAGGCAGACCGAGGGGAGGGAAAAAGATGAAGTCCTTAGGGCAACAATTGATTGTGGAACTGTACGGATGCGATAGAACCCTTTTGGACGACCCCAGCTGTTTGGAACGGATCCTTACCGAGGCGATCAGCCGGTCGGGCGGCACCGTCATAAAACCCTGCTTCCACCATTTCTCCCCCCATGGCGTCACCGGCGTCGTGGTGATTGCGGAATCCCATGTAGCGGTTCATACGTGGCCGGAGTTCGGCTACTGTGCACTGGACGTTTTCACCTGCGGAACCCAGGTGCAAACAGACCAGATCTTCGAGTTCGTCCGGTCGGAGCTCCAGGCGCAGGAGACCTCGGTCATGGAGGTAAAACGCGGCACCCTGGTTCTGCCCCCCCACGAAGAACTCCGGCACAAGCCGATGGAGGCCATTCCGTCGGTCTGAAGAACAGGATTCCGGGGCATCCCATCGATTCGGGTTCCTTTCCGCCTAGAACCGAAACCTTTTCAGGGAACTTGCGAGTAGACGAATGGAATCGCAGTGGTACGAGGAGAAGACTAGAAACGTCGTCCTGTCGCACAGGGTGACGCGACACGTCCTGTCGACGCACTCGAAGTTTCAGCAGATCGACATCGTCGACAGCCAAGAATACGGCCGGATGCTCTTTCTGGACA
Source organism: bacterium (assembly GCA_028277985.1). GTDB lineage: Bacteria > Desulfobacterota > DSWW01 > DSWW01 > DSWW01 > S015-6. The sequence goes on from JANQFG010000023.1 coordinate 46,335, forward strand.
ACATGACGCAGTCCGCCGAGGTGGACGAGTTCATCTACCACGAGATGCTCGTTCATCCCGCTCTGTTCAGCCATGGCCCCGTGCGCAATGTATGCGTCATAGGGGGCTCGGAAGGCGCCACACTGAGGGAAGTCCTCAAACATCAACCGGAGCGCGTCGTCATGATCGATATCGACGAAGAGCTGGTCGAGCTCTGCAAGGAGCACCTCGCCTCCTGGTCGCAGGGCGCGTACGAGGACCCCCGGGTCGATCTGAAGTTCATGGACGGCAGAAAGTATCTGGAGGAGACCGAGGAAACCTTTGACGCCATCCTCGTCGACATCTCCGATCCCCTGGAAGGAAGACCCTCTACACCGCTCTTCACGAAAGAGTTCTACGAGACCGTCAGCAGAAGGCTCTCCCCGCAGGGCTGCGTGGTCGTTCAGAGCGAGACCCTCAACCCGGTTCGCATCGAACCCCACGCGAGAATCTACAACACCATGAAGCCCCTCTTCCCCTTTGTGAACCCCTACAGCTACATGAGCCACTCCTTCCACGAGATTTACAGCTTCATTCTCGCGTCCAAGGCCCACGACCCGGAGGCGGTCGATGTCGCATCTCGGATGGAGGGAGGGGAATTCGGATTGAGGTACTACTCGGAAGAACTGCACAGAGGGGTGTTCCGGCTGCCTCGCTACATCCGGGATGCCTACGAGAGATTCCCGCAGCCGATTACCGACGAGGATGTGGTCTACTACCCGGACAAGGACTAGTCTTTTAGCTTATTGCCGAACAGGTCATCCAGGGGGCTCTTGCGCTCCTCTTTTCCGCCCTTCTTCAGCTTCTGTTCGATCTCGGCGAACTGATCCTCTTTGTCCTTTCGGGCTGCGTCACCCGTGAATCGCTCCTCAACTTCCTTCAGCTTGCTCTCCCGATCTTCCTTCCACTGCTTGACGTCCTCGCCGATATCGGGCGTATCCGGGGCCTCCCGGAGTGCTTCGGCCTCTAGAGGGTCCTTGAGACAGATACGGTCATCAAATGCGCCGCGGATGCGCTCCAGGGCACCGATCTTCTCGAGCCGGTTGCAGAGATGGTGGGCGGTCTCCGGCGAGAAACGGGTGAATTCTGCGAGTTCTTTCAAGGAGGGAAGCCTGTCTTCCAGATGCTCGAAGAGTCTGACCCCGGCCAGGATGATCTGGGCCTCCTCATAGAGTGTATACGAAGCCTTCATCTCCCCGTCCCCCATTGTGACCGAAGAGAATCGTCCGGTTTCCTACTCGCGGATTTCGTGGCACTCCGTGCAGCCCATGGGGCCGCCCATTTCCGCGTGGCACTCTATGCACTGGCGGTGATAGGCCGCCTTCAGGTTGATCATGTTCATCTTTTCCGCATCGAACAGAGCCTTGCTGTGGCAGGCGCCGCACTTCTGGTAAACGCCCGGGGCGTCGTGGTGGTGACACGAGGTGCAGCCATCGTCCACCATGTCCACATGATCCGCATGCGTGAACGGGACCTCCTCATACACCTCCACGAGCTGGTCCAGCACGACCTCTTCGGGAGATTCCGCCGAGTCGTCGGACCCCTCCTGTGCGGACTCCTCCGGACATGGGCACGGGCACACGCATTTCCCCTCTCCTTCGGTCGGCTCGGCATGTCCGGGCACCAGGGACAATACAAAGAAGAAGCAGATCAACAACGGGATTCCTGTTATGCGGCTCATCCTGTGGGCTCCTGATTGGTTGCTGCTCGTTTGTCTCGTTTCTTTCTTGCTCGTTTCTTCCGCTACCGCGGCGTCTACCGCCTCCTGCCTTTACGCCGTGTGAGCTTCCTCCCCCTCCGGGGCCGGCAACACGGGAAGGATCGAGACGATCACCCGGTAGCAGAGGATCAAGGCGGAAATCATCGCCACCGTGATTGCGACCTCACCGACAGAGGGAATATACGGGCCCTCCGCGTACGGAGGCTTGTAGGCGACCACGAACACGTTGATCCGGTTGAGGAGTACCCCGAGGATCACGTACAGGGCCGCGCAGATGAACAGACCCGTCGGCGATCTGCGGACCCGCTCCGAGAGCAGGAGGAAGAAGGGCAACAGGACACCGAACCCGAATTCCAGTATGAACATCATGCTCTGGAAGCTGCCGTCAAAGATATACACATAGGCGCCCCGGATGACGAGATCCGAAATCTTTGCAACGATGTACGCCCCGACAAAGAAGGGAATCAACTTCGCCAAGGGGGTCAGGATCTCCATCTCCGGTTTCCGGCCAAAGGCCTTGGAGGCCCACATGGACTCGAAAATCACCATGGGATATCCCACAGCGATGGCCGACATGAGAAACAGAAGCGTCATGATCGGCGTGTACCACAGAGGGTGCACCTTGTAGGGGGCGATGGCCATTAGGGCGCCCAGGGAGGATTGGTGCATGCAGGAGAGCACCACGCCGGCGATGACCAGCAGAAACATGATCTTGCCGAAGAATCTGTCGGCCAGCTCGATGATCTGCTGCACCCAGCCCTTCTTGAGGAGTGATTCGATCGGCCCTCGTAGACGGTCGAGGGGGGAGGGCAGGTTGAGTTTGCCCTTGAGCCCTTCGATCGCAATGGGAACGAACTCGAGATAGAGCACGGTCAGGTAGCACATCACGCACATGGCCACTTCGAACAGGGCCGAGTTCCCCTGCCACATGCTCGGAAGGATCGGATGCCAGATGTTGTAATACTTGCCCAGATCCACCATGAGGCTCATACCGACGAATGTGTAGCCGAGCATCGCCGTGAGCAGGGCGGGACGGACGATCGCGTGGTAGTGCTCCCTGTGAAAGATATGGGCCAGGGCCGATGTGGTGAATCCGCCCGCGGCCAGAGCGACTCCGGAAGCGACATCGACGCCGATCCAGATGCCCCAGGGATACTGGTCATTCAGGTTCGTCATGGAGCCGAGACCATAGATATACCGGTATACGGCAAACCCGAACCCGATGCCCATCAGTCCCAGGAGCAGGAATACGCCGGGCGTGAACAATGGTTTCTCAAGGGGTAAGGCTTCCTCTGCGTGGCTCATGATTTTCTTCCTCAAATTCGAACAGGTCCCAGGGTTGACTGGATTCCCTTACTCTTCGTAGACCCCTACTCTTGTTTGTCCCGGTAGATCCACATCATGGCACCCAGAAAGCTGTAGAGCGCGATGGGCGGGATGAAATGCTTGAAGATGGCGTGCTGTACCGTCTCGTTGAGCTGGATCACGGGCTTGTGGCCCAGTGCGGGAAGGCCAAGATCCGTAACGGGCACGCTGGATAGGTAGAGCCAGGCCGTCCCCCCGACCTCATGCTCTCCGTAGATTTGGGGAACATACTTGTTCGGCTCCTTTGCAATCCGCTCCCGGGCGGCGACGAGAAGCTCTTCGCGCCTGCCGAAGGTCATCACCTCGTAGGGGCAGATGTGGGCGCAGGCCGGAGTCTTCTTCTCCTTGCTCACGCGCTCGAAGCAGAACGTGCACTTCTGTACCAACGGCGTGAAGGCGTTGAAGTACTCGTAGGCAGGGACCTGAAAGGGGCAGGCTACCATGCAGTACCTGCATCCCATGCACTTCCAGCCGTCGTACTGGATCGAGCCGGTCTTCACCTTCTCGAAAGCCCCCACGAGGCAAGCAGACACGCAGGCCGGGTGGTCGCAGTGCATGCACTGCACCTTCGCGTAGACCGGCTGCCCCTCGCCTTCCGGCCCTGCAAAACGGTTCACCACCGTGTAAGAGGTCGCATCCGGCCTCCTGAGCGCCTCGAAGACCGACATGTCACTGAACTCCGCGAGTGGGGCCGAAGGGAGCTCATTCTCCTTCTTACAGGCCCACTCACAGTGCCGGCATCCGACACATCGTGTCGTGTCCACCAGCATGCCCCAACGGTCGGGATTGAGCTGTACGCTCGACGAGGACCAGGCCGGGGCCGAAGGGCTGACGAGTGCGGCTCCTCCCCCGGCAAAGGCCAGCTTGAAGAGGTCTCTCCTGTTGATTCCCATGGACGATCTCCTGTTGGAGTCTGTCGAGCAACGACCATTCGGCCACTGTTCGCCAGCTTCCAAATCGGGTGTTTTCTGGGTTTCGGTTGGATGGGACGGAAACCGGGTGGATAATCCCTAGGCTTTCCGTAAGACTTCAACTATAGCACACACTTGCACCGGTTTCAAAGGGTGCCCTTGGAGTGGCGAGTGGTCTGTGGCGGGTGGCCCTCTCCACCAGAAGACCAGGTCCTGAGCCCGTGCACGGTTCAGCGGCGAGTGGCAAGTGGCCGGCAGAGCAGCTTGCTCCCAATGCCCCGTTTCGAGGACGAGGAGGACGACGAGGACGAGTACAATTACTCCGTAGTCGTCCTCGCGAACTCAATCGGTGTCGCCCAGAGCCATGCGGCATAGGTCGGACACGGCGTGCCGCGGCATTTCATAAGAATCGCAGATCCTGCGCAAGGTCTGGTTGCACATCGGACAGAGGAAAGAAAGGGCCTGGGCGCCATGGTCGCGGGCATCGTCCAGGTTCATGCGACCGATCTTCATGGATTGCTCTTTGTCCCCTCTCGAAAGGAGGGGGCCCCCGCAGCAGAGAGAATGCCTCCGGTCGTAGGCTCGCCCCACGCGGACGACCCCGATTCGGTCGTAGATCTCATCCAGAAGCGGGTCCTTCTCACGGCTGTACCGGGACGCACAGGGCGCCTGATGAGCCACCTTGAGGCCGAGTTTCGTGATCTCCTTCTCGTGTGCCTTGACATAGTCGAGCAGGTACTCATAGAGGTGCACAGGACGGAAGGGGACGTGGATCCCATAGCCCGGGGCCTTACCCATCAGCATGGCGTAGCAGTCCTCGTGAAAGCAGATGATCTCTTCCGCCCCGGTGGCCGTCAGATTGTCCACGAACCGCTGCGCCCCTTCTCGTATGGGCCGCTCCTGACCGATGTGAAGGTAGCCGATGTTGCAGAAGTAGTCCCCACCCTTGATGACCGTCAGGCCCTCGAAGATCCGTCCCTGGAAGATGTCAGCGCTCAGGGGCTCCATCATACAGAGGGAGATGGCTTGCCTGTCCGGCTCGCCTTTCACAACCGAGGATGGCGCGGACGCCGCCATCTCGAACATGGCAGGCGCCTTCGGCAGGATGGGCAGACATCCCGTCTCATCCTGTCTCTTCAGAATCAGATCCCAGGGGTTGGCGCCCTTTTCGCAATACTCGTTGCACCCGCAACAGGTGACACAAGCGTTGAGGATCTCGGATTCGCCCGTGTCGATCAGGCTCGAGATCTCCTGAACCGCCTTGTCGCGGTCCCAGTCCACATAGAGGCACTCCACCAGGCAATCCCCACAGCGATCACAGTTTTCCGGCTTCCACGTCATGCCTTCTCCTTCGTTTGCATGCATTCGAACGGGTACAAGGGTTGTCTGCCCGTGCTCTTAATGGTACACCTTATTCTTCCGACTCGAGTGTCGGGAGACTCGCCGACGATACGATCTTCGAGAGGAGGTTGCAAGACCGAGATGCTCCGCGCCGATCTGTACGAGAAAGAGATCTCCCTGGACACCTATCTCACCTCAGGAGACTGCCGGGCCTGCGGTTTTCAGGACCGGGACGAGTTTCTGCGCAAGCTGCGCGACGGGAAGCTATGTCCTCAGTCCTGCCGACTTTCAGAGGCCAGGTTTCGCGCCCTTCTGTGGGCGGCCCGCCCGGAAGAACTCCTGCCACCCACCGAAGTGCTTCAAATGCCCAGCCCGGGGCCGGCCGGACTCTATCCGATGAACGGTCCGGGCCCGGAATCCGCCGTGCTGGTCTCCGGGAACTCTGAGCTCAGCATCGCAGTGCTCTCGGCCGTCCTCTCCACAACGATCAGCCCCTTCTGGTACCTCGTCGCGGACACGGACGGACATACGGTGGACATGGCACTGGTATACGAGGTCATGAGCGTGGAGCGAATCACAAGGGCCTTCGAGCAGGAGGGGCTGCACGACAAGGCCCCCGCCTCGACGCTATACCTGCCCGGCCTGGCCGCCCCCCTCTGCGATGAGATCGCAGAGCGAACCCGGCATGTTGTCGTGCCCGGACCCGTATGCGCAGCCGAGTTGCCCCTTTTCTTCGGAGAGAAGGAGTGGAAGATCTCCTCCGAATGAGCCTGAAGCCTATGCCGTTCCGATTTCGTCTTATTAGGTTCCGTCTCTCTCCCCTCTAGTGGCCAGTGACCAGTGGCTAGTGGCCAGTGGTCAGGAGCGTTAGGCCGCTGGACCTGATCCCCTCTTCTCGCCACTTGCCACTCGCCACTCGCCACTCGACCCCGCATGACACGCCTCGGGCACGGGTGCGCAAGCGGGCGAGGGATCAAATCTGCAACGTCTTCGAAATGATTTCCTTCATGATTTCGGTGGTGCCCCCGCCGATGCTCAGGATGCGGGCGTCCCGGTAGAGCCTCTCCACAAGATATTCCCTGGCGTAACCGTATCCCCCATGTATCTGGACGGCATCGTACACGACCTTGTCGCATACGTCGCATGCAAAGTTCTTGGCCATGGAGATCTCGGTCACCACGTTTTCCCCGGCCTGCATCCTGGCCGCCAGCCGATAGTTGAACTCCCTTGCCGCGGTGATCTGAGTGACCATATCCACGAGCTTGTGCCGCGTGACCTGGAACCCGGTCAGGGGCTTCCCAAAGGCCTGTCTCGTCTGTGCATACCGCAGGCTTTGCTCGTAGGCGATCTGGGCGACCTGATGGGCCATCACGGCCAGGCTCAACCGTTCGAACTGGAAATTCTCCATAATCCCATAGAACCCCCCACCCTCTTCGCCCAACAGGTTTGCTGCCGGAACCCGGCAGTCCTCGAAGGCAAGCTCGGCCGTATCCGAAGCGTTCCAGCCCATCTTGCGGATCTTCCTGGCTACCTGGAATCCGGGCGTGTTCGTTTCGATGACCAGAAGGCTCACGCCGCCGTAGCCCTCCCCGCCCGTCCTGACCGCTGTCGTGACGAAATCGGCCCGGCAGCCGCTCGTGATGAAGGTCTTGGCCCCGTTCACCACGTATTCGTCTCCATCCCGCACGGCCCTTGTACGGATGCTCGCCACATCCGAGCCCGCGTCCGGCTCGGTGATCCCAAGGGCCGCAATCTTCTCTCCACGCAGGACCGGTGGGATGAACCGCTGTTTCTGCTCCTCGGTGCCCATGTTCAGAATCGGTGGAATCGCTATCCCATAGGAACCGATCCCGGAGGAGAGCCCCACCGAACCGGATCGAAGAAACTCCTCGGTAAATGCGATGATGTGGAATATGTCCGCCGGAGTACCCCCCAGCTCCTCGGGACAGCCCAGACCGAGGAATCCGGCCTCAGCCGCCTTGTTGTAGAGCTCTCTTGGAAACTCCTCCTTGTCCTCCCACTCGTCCACGTAAGGAAGCACCTCTCGTTCCAGGAACTTCCGAACGCTCTGGCGAAGGATGTTGTGGGATTCCTCGAAATACTCCTGGACCATGGCCGACGCCTCCCTTCTGCTCACTCACCAAAAAGCTGTCCTCTACCAACGGTCTCGTCTACCGGTAGACCTTCACCTTGACCTTTCGCCTGCCCCATTCCAGGGCCTTCTTGTGGGAGGCAAAGAACAGGTCGAGGCGATTCCCCTTGATCGCCGACCCCGTGTCGTGGACCTCCCCCCATCCGTAGCCCGGGACATGCATGATCGTACCGAAAGGGTATCGACGCGTATCCGCGGCGATGGTCCCGCTCTTCGCCTTGCTTCCGTCCGCCGTGATCCCCACCTTCTTCCTCTCGCCCTTGTTCGGCCCGCTCGCATAGACCGCCGGGCCGAGGCAGCACCCGTATTTACGCTTCCACCCGCAGCACTTCTTGCAGGCGCAATAGGCGGTCGTCTCCATGACCACGACCTTCTTGCGCATGCCGAAGGTCTTCAGAGAATAGCAGCCCTGCAACGCCACGAGGGTCGAGAGCACTGCGACCAGAAGCCATTTCCGTCTTCCCGGCCCGGGCATCACGGTTCTCTCTCGTTCGGGTCTATGGTAATCACCGTCGGACTCGAAGCGGAAAACCTCCGCTCCATCTGGCCCTTGATCCATCCTCGAATCGGTGCCCGGGTAACCGGAATGAGCATCAGAAACCCGAGCAGGTCCGTGAGAATCCCCGGCGTTATCAGCACGAACCCGGCCACGAGAATCAGCATGGCATCGATCAAAGGCTCCCCCGGCATTTCTCCCCGGGCCGCAAGGGTACGAATCTTCTCCAGCGTCCGGAGCCCCTCCTGCTGGGCAAGATAGGCGCCTAGCACGCCTGTGCCGATGACGAGAAGGATCGTATTCACGGCGCCGATGACCGATCCGATCCGTAACAGTAGATACAACTCTACCAGGGGAATGCAGGTGAAGAGCAGAAAGAGGCGGAAAAACATCTGAGTCTATCTTCCTTCCCTGTCGGAAAGCGTTGGGGATGGGGCCGGTCTCGTGCATTGTCAGGGCCTGGAATCACCCAGTGGCCTCCGTCAACTTAGCACGAAAGGCGGCGCTGAATCCAACCCGCGGACCCTGCATTGACTTCGGCGGGGATTGTTCTATAATGAGCGGTTAGCCATGTGGGGCTGTAGCTCAGTTGGGAGAGCGCGTGAATGGCATTCACGAGGTCAGGGGTTCGACTCCCCTCAGCTCCACCAGGAACAGAGACGGGCCTGAATCGTTCAGGCCCTTTTTCTTTTCAGCTCTCTTCTACGATTCCGTCTCGGAGGGCGTAGTTGGTGGGGACGGGAATCGGGCCTGACTTGTGGGTCGTGGGATTGTACATGTGGCGGTACGACACGTTCCGTCTCATCTTCGACCACATCCATTCCCAGCCTCGCTCGAAATAAGGGCATTCGTCGTTGAAGCAGATGTAGAGGTAATCTGCCTCGTACCAGTAGTCGATCTCGTAGGCGGAATGCGGCACCTCGTACTTCTTGAGCCTGTCACCGCAGTAGGGACATTGAAGGGGATCCCCCTCCTCCTCGTAAGGCCGCTCCAACTTCCCGGACAGCCCCTCGCCGCGGCCCACGCCCGTCCGGTTCTTGGCATAAGCGATCCAGACGTGCGCCTGTTCTCTGACAGGGCGGTGCTTCCTGCTCGCTTCGGACCTGTATCTCTTCTTCGTTCCGTAGGCCGTGACCGGACCAAAGGACTTCCCCTTTTCAAAACTCGAAACAACGGTGGAAAGCCTGTCCTGGTCTTCCATCAGTTTCCATCTCGAATGGCTGCGCGCCTCGTCCGTCACCGGGGAATAGACGACCAGGAAGACGGCCCCGGGCTTGAGCACGCGGGCCACCTCCTCGAACACGGCGTCGGGGGTGTGCAGCGTTTCCACACCGAAAAAGAACACGGCCCCGTCAAAGAAGTCGCTGCGAAACGGCAGGCTCGGCTCCGCGTTCAGGTCTGCCAGGACGCGATGGCTCAGCCCGTCGTTTCGTGACAGTTCATCCGGACGGCCACCCAGCCCGGTCACCACGAGCGACGCATCTCCTCCGGGCATGACGTTCACGGGACCGGGCAGCAACTCGAGGAGGTGTGCGTTCTCGTCGGGCAGCAGTTCTTCGCAGGCCACATGTATCATCGCCGTGGCGGCCGGATGGAGCAACTTCTCCAACAGCGGACCCTTCTCGAGTCCTCTCCCCTCATTCTCTCCGATCGATTCCCTCATCCCTTCCTTTCTCTAGCAGGCTGTATTGTCCTTCTTCGATGAACGGTATTCCCAAGAGGATTCGAAAGGCTTCAGGTATCAGGCCTTGGCTCCACGCCACCCCTCCCCGGGTTCGCATTGAACAGTCACAATGAGGGGGGAGGCCTCACACCTAGTGCCTTGTTCCAGAGAGGGAGAGGTTGGGCGGGCAGCCGAGCCACTCAATCCGGGCAAATTTCGTCGTCGTCCTCGTCCTCGGTTTCGGGCACGGGCACGCACACGGACACGGGTCTCAGTACAAAGCGTAAAGGGGCTGGACGGAGCCCAAGTAGATTCAGACGCAACCGCTCATGGGTAGCGCGGGGCAGGGCCTCTGGTGCTATCTCCTGTTGCGGACGAGGTTTTCGCAGGACGACTCGTGGAGGGAGGGGGAGACGGAGGGCAAGTGGACCAAGGCGGGATAGGAGATCCATCAAAAAAAAGGGCCCCCTTCCATCGTTAAGGGAGCCCCTTTTCTGCGTCCTGCTCATTCCACGTGGAAGGCAGGACCGGCTGAGTTCCTGCTATTTCTTCTTCTTCGCAGGTTTCTTCTTCTTCGCTACCTTCTTCTTCTTGGCGACCTTTTTCTTCTTCGCAGGTTTCTTCTTCTTGGCTACTTTCTTCTTCTTGGCCACCTTCTTCTTCTTCGCGGGTTTCTTCTTCGCAGGTTTCTTCTTCTTGGCTACTTTTTTCTTCGTTACTTTCTTCTTCGCTACTTTTTTCTTCTTGGCTACTTTCTTCTTCTTGGCCACTTTTTTCTTCACGACCTTCTTCTTGGCCACTTTCTTCTTCACTGCTTTCTTCTTCTTCGCCGCCTTCTTGACTTTCTTCTTCGTAGCCATAAGGCTCCTCCTGTACTTCTAGGCTTTACTGGATTCAGTTTTCTGGTTCTTTTTGCCCCGCCACTTTATAACTTTATATTTAGAACCCAAAACGTGGGTGGTTACTGTATTTTGAGCTTTCGGTACTTTAACCACACCAGATGTTGTATGTCAAGAAAAAAAATACACATTTTCGAAAAAAGATGTAGCCTTTTTCGACCCTTTCAAAATCTTGTTTCCTCTATCTTCGGCATGGAAGAAGAACTCCGTTAGTCTTTTTTCGGAGATCTTTGCGCTCCTTTCACCGCTCCGCTTCAAAACGGATGGCTAAGAGCACATAACGATTTCTACCGGACCTGTGCGCTCAGCCGCGCTACGAGCGGCCCTGAGGGGACTCGCTATTTCGTGGAGCCAGAGAGTGAACGAAGGATCGCATCCGGTGCCGTGCACCAAGATCGAGTGTGTTTGAGAAAGGTTTCGAGTCGAGGAGTGAGGCTTGCGCCAGGCTTCAACGTCGGAAGATTCGGAAAGCACGTCGCTGGTCGAGCCGATGCAAACCGCATCGCTTCGCAGTCTGAAGGGCTTCGTCATACTCGCCCCGGGTGATTCGTCTCGACAAGGATGGATGTACTTCGGCTGTGCCGCAGGGGCGGTATTGATCCATCACGTTGATGTAGGTCTTCTTCGAAAGATGGTTCGCGATCCACGCGAAGATCGCTTCGGTCCCCGCGAGATCGTCCGGCATGACGAGGTGTCGAACCAGCAGGCCGCTGAAGGCGACGCCTTGCGCATCGAGCGCAAGGTCTCCGACCTGGCGATGCATCTCCACCAGAGCCGCACGACAGACCGCAGGATAATCCGGAGCCGTGGCAAGCGCCTCGGCCACCGAAGCGTCGCTGAACTTCACGTCGGGCATGTAGATGTCCACAACGCCTTCCAACTGCCGGATCGTTTCCGGCAGGTCATAGCCTCCGGTGTTGTAGACGAGCGGGACACGCAAGCCTGCATCGATCGCCATCGGCAGGGCTTCCATGATTTGAACGACCACATGGCTGGGGGAAACGAAGTTGATGTTGTGGCAGCCCTGGTCCTGCAGGTTCAGCATGACGCGGGCCAGACCCTCCGGCTCGATCTCCTGGCCGACCCCTTCGTGACTGATGTCGTAGTTCTGGCAGAAACTGCAAAGGAGATTGCAGTGCGTGAAGAAGATCGTGCCGGAACCACCTTGACCTACCAGCGGATCCTCTTCGCCGAAGTGGGGGCCGAAGCTCGAGAAGACCGCCTTCCGGCCGGTCCTGCAGAAACCCTTCTCGTCTTCCAGACGGTTGACCCTGCATCTTCTCGGGCAGAGTTCACAGGAGGTGAGGCTCTGGATCATGCTTTTCAGCCGGGCCTCGAGCTCCCCGGAGCGGAAGGTTGCTAGATAGCTTGGCTCCTTCATGAAGATGTCCCCGGTGCGCGGGCCTTCGGTCAGTACACGTCCCGCATCGCCCGAACGGCGGCAAAGACCGCCACGGGGTCGTCCGGTGTGCCCGGGGCCTTCGCCTGAACCGCCCGGGCCACAGCCGGCTCCCTGCATCGCAGGAAGGTGTTCGTCTCTTTTTCGGTCTTCAACGAGCCCGGAACGGTCGGGTGATTCTTTTCGCGCAGGGCCTTCGCCTCATCGAGCCGAGCCTGCAGGGCCGCATTCTCCGTCTCGATCGAAATGCAGAAAGACCGGTTGTGGATCGTATATTCGTGAGCAGCGAAGATCCGGGTTTCGTCCGGAAGGGGGAGGATCCTGTCGTAAAGGGAACGGTACATCTGCTCCGGCGACCCCTCGAACAGACGCCCGCAACCTCCGAGGAAGAGCGTGTCTCCCGAAAGCAAGGCATCCCCGCAGACGTAGACCGCATGACCGGAGGTGTGCCCGGGCACGTGAAGCACCTTGAAACGCATGCCGCCCAATTCGATCTCCTCCTCGTCCTCGAGCCCACGGCTCGCGCCGGGGACGCGGCTCATCTCGCCCTTGAAGCAATAAACCTCCACGGGTGCCTTGTCGCAGAGGGATTCGATGCCCGCCACGTGATCGAAGTGATGATGGGTCGCCAGGATCGCCTCGAGTTCGTATCCCTTTTCCGAAAGGAAGCTCAAGACCTTCTCCCCGTCCCCGGGATCGACCACCACGGCGCGGTTCTGTCCGGGCAGGGTCAGCACGAAGGTATAGTTGTCATCGAATACGGGCACGATCTCTACCTTAGGATTCATCGAACTCCTCCTGCCAGCGAAGACCTCGGTTGGAGACGCCTCAGGTACCCACGCCGCCGACCTTCACTTGCTGCTGTTCTCGAAGCTCGGCAAGCCACTGGCGGTATACGTCCTGGGCCTTCTTGGTTACCTCCTGCGTCCGCAGCTCCGCCTTTTCGGCCTGGAATGCCTGACGATCCGGCTCAACGCGCTCCATGAAGCGGATCGCATAGAATTTCCCGTTCACCTCGAAGACCTCTTTGGACCAGGGGCTCGATTCGGTCAACAGAAACGCAGCCTCCAGGATCTCTTCCGATGCGCCTATCCTCGGGATAAACCGACGAAGACGATTAACAAGGCCCGTGTCGATCTTCTGGACTCCCTCCTGTTCGGCCAATGTATCGACGGGGGTGCCGCTTTCGGCCGCCTCCAGGATCTCTTCCGCCTTCTGCCTGGCCAGCTTTGTGCTCTCTTCCCGACGGAACCGCTCTTCCACCCGATCGCGTACATCTGCGAAGGGCGGGGTCTCGGGCGCCTTCCTCTCGATCAACGACAACAGATAGTAGCCCTTCTCCCCCCGTACGACCTCACTCACCTCACCCGGCTCGAGAACGAAGGCGGCCTGCGCAAAGGAAGGCTCCTTTCCCAGATCGCCGATCGTATCCTGTCGGGCGAAGAAGTCCGTCTCCTTGACCGTGAGATCCGCCTGGGAAGAACCCACCCCCGGAAAGGCCCCCTTCTCTTTCACATCCCATGAGAATTCCTCTGCCTTCCGCCTCGCCATCCTCCACCCCTTCTCCTCCGTCAGGGTGCCTCGGATCTTCTCCTTCACATCCTCAAGTGGTTCCACACTGGATGCACGGTAGTCCTCGACCTTGATCAGGTGCAGGCCGAATGCAGAGGAGACGATATCGCTGATTTCCCCCGGCTTGAGGGAGAAGGCGACCTTTTCCACCTCCGGAACGAGCTTGCCTCTCTTCACGTACCCCAGGTCGCCGCCGGCCTTTTGGGAGCCGGTGTCCTCGGAGAAGATCTTGGCCAATTCCCCGAAGTCCTCTCCCGCGTTGACCCTCTCCAGGACCTCCTCCAGGATCTTCCGCTTCTCCATCCGAACCGACTCTTCTGCCCCGGGCTGCAGGCGAAGCAAGATGTGCCGCATTCGCAGGTCTTCGGGCGTGGAGAACTCCTCGATGTGGGTGTCATAGTACTCCTCGATGTCGCCCGTGTAGACCTTCACCTGTTCACGGTACGCCTCCGGGACCACCTGCACGTAAGCCACCTTCACCTTCTCGGGGGTCAGGAATGCTTGTGCATTCCGGCCGAAGTATTCCCTCAGAGCTTCCTCGCTCACCTCGACCGTCTGTTCGAACGCGGCCGGTGTCACCACAAGTGCTTCCAGGCGGACCTGCTCCTTGTCGAGCACATAGCTGTTCCACAGCTCCTGTTCCGACACCTTGACCGTGCCACGGACAAAGTTCTGAAAAGCATCCACCAGCATCTCTTCCCTCTGCTGCCGTTCGAAATCCCCCGGTGTCAGCCGGTTCATCTGGAGGAGCCGAAGATACTTCTGCTTTGCGAATCGCCCATCCTGCTGGAAGTAGGGCAACGAACGGATCCGTGCCCGCAGCTCTTCATCCGACACCTGCAACCCCAATCGTGCCGCTTCGTCGAGTTGAAGCACCTTGTTGATCAGATTGTCCAGGGCCGTCTCCCGAAGCCGCATCTGCTTGATCATTTCCTCGGAAAACCGGTCCTGGTAGACCCTGCGGTAGACTTCGACGAGGTTCTCGAACGCCTGATTCCACTCGCCCCGGGTGATCCTCGTCTCGCCGACCTCGGCGACGATCAGACCGGCCCCTTCTTCGTCCTGCAGCGTAGGCAGGATCCCGAATCCGATCACGAAGGACAGGGCGACACCGAAAAGGAGAACCTTGATCATCCAGGAACCCGATTGCTTTCTCATGTAACTCAGCATTTCGTCTTACCCTTTCTCATGCACAGGTCCGGGCCCAAAACGGGGGACCTTCACCTCGGGATAACAGCTTTTCAAACCCACTTGGGCCTCGATCCGAATATTTGGCACATGGTACGAAAGGCATGGGGAAAAGGCAAACCTGACCCGCCTTTTGCGCCTGGGGCACGTATTTCCCACTTGATCCGGGGACGTCTATTTGATAGGGTGCGGGAAAACAGATAATATTCTTTAGCTATGATTGGGTATTTTCCCATTTTTAAAGGGATTTTCTGGGAGAATTCCAGGAAGAGAGTATGCTGTTCAATTGGATTCTCGGCCTGATGTCGAACGATCTCGCGATTGACCTAGGGACGGCCACGACCCTTGTCTACGTGAAGGGCAAGGGCATCGTCCTCTGCGAGCCCTCGGTCGTTTCGGTCCGCGAAGACGACGACGGCAACAAGCGGATCGTCGCAATCGGCAAAGAGGCGAAACGGATGATCGGCAGGACCCCTCCCCAGGTCACCGCCATCCGGCCGATCAAGAACGGGGTCATCTCCGATTTCGAGATCACCGAAGAGATGCTCCGGTACTTCATCCTCCAGGCACACCAACGAAGCACGCTCGCGCGTCCGCGGATGATCATCTGCGTGCCTTTCGGCGCCACCGATGTGGAACGAAGGGCCCTCCGGGAATCGGCCCTGTCGGCCGGCGCGAGGGAGGTCTATCTGATCGAGGAGCCTCTCGCCGCGGCCATCGGTGCCGGCCTGCCGATTTCCGAGCCGGGGGGAAACCTCATCCTTGATATCGGGGGAGGCACAACGGAGGTAGCCGTTATTTCCCTCTCCGGCATCGTGGACACCCACTGCGTGCAGGCGGCGGGGGATACCTTCAACGAGGCGATCCTGCAGTACGTGAAGAGGAAGTACAATCTCTTCGTGGGCGAGAACACGGCGGAGCTCGCGAAGATCCGGCTCGCATCCGCATGGCACATGGACGAATCCAAAGTGATGGAGGTCAAAGGGCGCGATCTGATCATGGGTCTGCCCAGGAGAGTTCTGCTGCGGTCGGGGGAAGTACGGGAGGCGATCCAGGAGACGCTGGACGAGATCGTCGACGCGGTCAAGATCATGCTGGAGCGTACTCCGCCCGAGCTGACGGTGGACATCATGGAACGGGGGATCACCCTCACCGGTGGAGGTGCTCTGCTGGCCCAACTGGACATCCTCCTCCACAACGAGACGGGGCTGCCCATTCATATCGCCAAAGACCCTGTTGCGTGCGTGGCTCTCGGCTCCGGAAAGGCGCTCCAGGAGCTCTCCCTGCTCAGAAAGGTGGCATTGGAAGGGTGAGACGCCGTCCGAGCCTCGTTCACGGAAGGGATGCACCAGGCTCTTAGCCCCCAACATACAGGCGATCCAACGAAATCCACCCGGCTGCTGACCGATGATGGGGAAGGTCTTCACATTACTCGAACGGCATTGGTACTCGGCACTCTTCCTGGTGCTGCTGGGCGGTGCTGTTGCCATGCTGTTTTCCCGCGCGGATAGGCAGACCGAATCCCACTCCCTCCAGCGAGGCCTGCTCGAGCTCTCCGGGCCCTTCCAGAAAGGCATGACCCGGGGTGCCGGCTTCTTCGAAGGCCTCTGGCAGCACTACCTGCATCTCGTC
The DNA here is from genome assembly GCA_028277985.1 of bacterium. Taxonomy (GTDB): domain Bacteria; phylum Desulfobacterota; class DSWW01; order DSWW01; family DSWW01; genus S015-6. The sequence continues at coordinate 62,691 of JANQFG010000023.1, forward strand.
GATCTCGAAGAGGAGAACCGCCTGCTGCGCGAAATCATAGAGGAGATGCAGCAGGAGAGAGTCCAACTCCTGGAATTCCGCGGAGAGAACGATCGTCTGCGCTCGTTGCTCGGATTCAAGCAGGGATTCCAGAAGCCTCTGCTTCCGGCTGAAATCATCGCGAAAGACCTGAGCGGCTGGTTCCAGACAGCCGTGATCGACCGGGGAACAAGGGACGGGATCGAGGAAGGCATGGCTGTCGTCTCGGTGCAGGGCATCGTGGGACAGGTCATGGAGAGTTCGAAGAGCTTCTCCCGGGTATTGCTGATCACGGATCCGAACAACTCGGTGGCGGCGCTGGTCCAGCGATCACGGGCACGGGGCGTGGTGGTGGGCAACGGACATCAGCTTTGCCGCCTCAAGTACCTGCATCGTTCCGAGGACGTGCTGCCCGGCGACCTGGTGCTCGCCTCCGGGCTGGACGGGGTATATCCGAAGGGCGTTCTCATCGGTACGATCATCAAGGCGGAGACACGAGATCCGGAGCTCTTCCAGCGGGTGGCCGTCCAGCCGTCCGTGGACTTCCGCAGGCTCGAGGAGGTCCTGGTTCTCTGTGAGAAGCGGGCCCCGGAGGAAGGGGGCGCGCCGTGAATTATCTGATCGTCCTCCTCCTCGGCACGCTGGGGGCTCTGCTCCAGAGTACGCTGCTTCGAGCCCTCTTCCCTCAGAGTTTCGTCCCGGACATCCTCCTCCTGCTCGTTCTTTACGGAAGCCTGCTCTTCCCGTGGGGCAAGGGCCTTCTTCTGTCCTTTACGCTGGGACTGCTCTCCGATCTGTTTTCCGGGGCTCCGGACGGAATGAACGCCCTGTTTTCGATCACCCTGTTCGTCATGAGCAAGGCGATCCAGGCGCGCGTCTTCATGAAGGGCTTCCGTGCGATCTGGGGACTCACCATTCTTGCCTTTGCGCTCAAGGTCCCCTATTACGCCCTCCTGTCGATCCTGTTCGGGCTCCGCTTTCCCACGGCTGCGGATGCGGTGCTCATCTGGGTGGGAGAGTTCGTCTCCAGCCTGTTCCTGATGCCGGTGCTCTTCTACGTCGTTTCGAAGGCCCTGGGGCTCCAGGGCGGATGGTTTCTGCAGCACCAGAAATCGAGTCCCGCATGAAAAGACTTCGCACCTACCCTACCATGGTGGACCACAGGCGATCCTTCCTCGCCTGCAGCTTCTGTTTCGTCGCCGCTTTCTCGATCCTCCTCACCCGACTCGTCTACTTCCAGCTCTGGAAGGGGGAATCCTTCCGGAATCTCTCGGAGAACAACCGGATTCGAGTGACCGAAATCCACGCGCCCCGGGGCAGGATCCTGGACGCGACCCACGAGATCCTGGTGGACAACCGCCCCTGCTTCGACGTAACGGTGATCCCCGAGGAGGTGCAGGACTACGCGTCTCTGGAAGCAACCCTGTCGAGCCTTTCTCCGCTGCCTCCCGAGGTTCTTCAACAAAAACTTGCCTCGATCCGAAAGGGGGTCCCCTTCCGCTCCTATGTTCTCTGGAAGGACGCATCCTGGGACACGGTCGCCTACCTGGAGGCGAACCGCCTCCGCACGCCCGGCGTCATGATCCAGGTCACCCAAGCCAGGGACTATCTGGTGAGGGATCTCTTTGCGCACTCCATAGGCTACATGGGCGAGATCAACCCGAGGGAGCTCAAGCGGGCCCGCAGACGCGACTACCGAATCGGCGACTGGATCGGCAAGGTCGGCATCGAGAAGTACTGGGAAGCGCAGCTACGGGGAAAGAAGGGCGGACTCCAGGTGGAGGCGGACGCGAGGGGCCGGCAGATCTCTCTGGTGAAGCGCAAGGAGCCGCTCCCGGGCAAAAACCTGGTCCTGAGCCTGGAACGCAGGCTGCAGCAGAGGGCACGGCAAGCCTTTGGGGACGCCACCGGAGTCGCCATTGCCGCGGATCCGAGAGACGGCCAGGTTCTGTGCTATCTGAATCTGCCCACTTTCGACCCGAACAGTTTTGTCGGGGGCATATCCAGGGACGAGTGGGACTCCCTCCGGATGAATCCCTACCATCCTCTCACGGACAGGGCCATCCAGGGACTCTATCCGCCGGGAAGCATCTTCAAGATCGTGCTCGCCGTCGCCGCCCTGGAAGAAGGGGTCATCACTCCTCAGGAGAAGATCTTCTGCAGCGGAAAGCATCGTCTCGGCACCCGGGACTTTCGTTGCTGGAGGAAGGTCGGACACGGGTCGGTGGATCTCCATCAGGCGCTCGTACAATCCTGCGATGTCTATTTCTACCAGGTCGGGCAACGGATGGGCATCGGCCGCATCGGGGATTACGCGAGACGGTTCGGCCTGGGGCAGAAGACCGGGATCGGGCTGGACGGGGAGAAAACGGGGCTGGTGCCTTCCCCCGAGTGGAAGCGCAAACGTTTCAAGGAACCCTGGTATGAAGGAGAGACGCTCGTCGTCTCGATCGGTCAGGGCGCCCTGCTGGTCACACCGATCCAGGTAGTGAGGCTGCTGTCTGCCGTGACGAACGGGGGCACCCTGTTCACACCGAGGCTCGTCCAGAAGGTGGAGTCCACGGACGGCAAGGTGTTTCTCGAGGGCGCGTCCCCCGGCACCGCCTCGGTCCGGTTTTCGAATAGAACGGGCGCACTCGTCAGCAACGCGCTACGGGACGTTGTCGCCTCGGAAAAGGGAACGGGGAAGCTGGCGAGAATGGAGACGGTTGCCGTGGCCGGCAAAACCGGTACGGCGCAAGTCGTCCGGCTGGACGATCAGAGGGACCCCGCGGATGAGATTCCCCGCAAAGAGCGGGACCATGCCTGGTTCGCCTGCTATGCTCCCGCGGAAACCCCGGAGGTGGTCGTCGTCGTTCTGGTCGAGCACGGCGGACACGGCGGAGAAACCGCCGCGCCCATCGCCCGGGCGATCCTGGATGAATATTTTCGATCGCCCCGACCAGCGAAGTCTTTGGCCACATCTCCCGTCATGGAAGCGGAAGGCTGAAGGAGATGGAAAAACTCAAGTCAAGCCGGTTCACCACCTTCGATATAGCCCTCGTAGCTGCTCTCTTCGCGATCGGCCTGCTCGGGACCCTCACTCTCTACAGTGCCATGCAGGGGAGCGCGCCGGAGGGAGGCATGCAGCCTCATCAGAAGCAGTTGATCTGGTGGGGACTCGGATTGATGGGCATGCTCATCGTCATTCTGATCGATTATCGCCACATGGAGCACTATGCGTACGCCATCTACGCATGCTCGCTCCTTCTCCTCGTATACGTCCTGGTCATGGGCCGTACCATTTCCGGGGCCCGACGATGGATCGAACTCGGCCCGGTCTCGTTTCAGCCCTCCGAGTTGATCAAGCTCACCATGACCCTGGCCCTGGCAAAGTACTTCCATCATCACGTGAAGCAGGGCCGGTACAACCTGTTCGAGCTGGTCGTTCCTTTTCTGATCTTCGCCGTTCCCTTTGTCCTCGTCCTGCTCGAACCGGATCTTGGAACCGCCATTGTCCTGGGTCTTCTGTTCTTCTCCATCGTCCTTTTCTTCGGCCTGAGCCAGGGGTCGATCATCGCCCTGATCATCGGAGGGATTGCGAGTCTGCCCCTTGGATGGCTCAACCTGAAGGACTACCAGAAAGAGCGGGTCATGACCTTTCTGAACCCGTCCGAGGATCCGCTGGGGCGGGGATATCACATCATCCAGTCAAAGATCGCGATCGGCTCCGGAGGGATCTGGGGAAAAGGATTCCTGCACGGCACACAGACGCGTCTGCACTTCCTTCCGGAGCAGCATACGGATTTCATCTTTTCCGCTTTTGCCGAGCAGTGGGGGTTCGCGGGATGTCTTCTTCTTCTGGTGGGCTACCTGCTGGTGATCTTCTGGGCCTTCAATATCAGCAGCCGCGCAAAGAACACCTTCGGAATGGTCGTGGCCCTCGGCATCACGTTCCTGTTCTTCTGGCACGTGATCATCAACATCGGAATGTGCCTCGGCCTGCTGCCGGTGGTCGGGATTCCCCTCCCCCTCTTCAGCTACGGGGGCTCTTTCCTGCTGGTCATGCTCCTGGGGGTGGGGCTGCTCCTGAACATCTACATACGCAGGTTCATATTCTGAGTGCTGTCCCTCTTCGAAATTCGATCTGCTTGGGCTCCGTCGCCCCCCCTCGTTCAGTGGCAAGTGGCGAGTGGCGGGTGGCGTTCGAGCCCGAGCCCGTTCTGTTCGTCGCCAGAGGGGCCTCCGTAGTCGCGAGGGCCCTCAAGAATTGTATAGGTTCTGCGGGCGGGGCAGGATCAGACGGCCTTCTCGAGCAGGCTCACCACCTGTGCCTTGGGGACAGCCCCTATGACCTGGTCGACGAGTTCACCGTTCTTGAAGAGCAGAAGGGCCGGAATCCCCCGAACGCCGTACCGTGCCGGCGTGCCGGGGTTGTCGTCCACGTTCATCTTCGCCACCCTTGCCCGATCCTTGTACTCTTCGGCGATCTCCTCTACGATTGGACCTATCACCCGGCAGGGCCCGCACCAGGCCGCCCAGAAATCGACCAGCGCAGGCAGAGGGGACTGGAGAATCTCCTGCTCGAAGTTGGCATCCGTGACTTCCGATACATGTTCCGACATGGGGGCCTCCTTTTTCTTCCTAAAGGCTTTGGCGCATCACCTGGGGGCCATTTAAGGAAATGAGCCGACGATTGTCAACGGGAAAGGCAGACGACTCGCAAGACGGCCCTACGGTCCTCGTTGTGTGACGGAAAGGAATGAATTCATGGCGGCCAAGGAGCAGGAAGCGTCTCTCGAGAGAATTCGATCGAGCGTCCGAGAATCGCTCAGAACCCAGGAGAGCTTTTTCGAGGAGTACCTGGAAGGCCTGATCGAGGCCTTCGAAGAGGTCGTGCGCGTCTTCCGAGACGGGGGAAAACTCTTGATCATCGGCAACGGGGGCAGCGCAGCGGACGCACAGCACCTGGCGGCCGAATTCGTGAACCGCTACCGGGTCGATCGGCCTCCCCTTGCAGCGATCGCACTCACGACCGACACCTCCAATCTGACTTCCATTGGAAACGATTCCGATTTCCGCCACGTTTTCTCACGCCAGATCGAAGCCCTGGGCAAGCCTGAAGATCTCGTTCTGGCCGTCACTACGAGCGGCAACTCCGGCAATGTGCTGGAAGGGATCCTGAAGGCAAAGGCGATGGGCATTCGGACACTGGCCCTGACCGGAGGAAGCGGGGGACGTGCAAAAGAGATGGCCGACCAGTCGATCTGTGTATCCGTCTCCCACGAGACCCCCCGCGTTCAGGAAACCTTCCTCCTCGTGGAACACCTGATGTGTGAATATGTCGAATCGGCCCTTTTCCCGTCCCTGTCCACTCCGGAGCAAGCAGGCGAGAAGAAGAGATGAGCGAGAAGAAAACGGATTCGTCGAAACTGAGAACCCTTTCCCTCAAGGACCGATTCTCGAAAGTATCGGTCGAGGAGTTCGCCTCTTCCCTTGCACCCGGGATGCAGGTTCAGGATTTCCTCGACGCCCTGCCCGGGATCCTGGCCGGCCGGGACCTCCGGGAAGTGGCGGAACGGATCGCCAGGGCGGCCGAACAAGGCAGGGAAGTCATCGTCGGAATGGGCGCACACGTGATCAAGGTCGGGCTCGCCCCCGTGCTGATCTCATGGATGGAACGGGGCATCATCACGGGGCTCGTCATGAACGGCGCCGGGGTCATCCACGATACGGAGATCGCCCTTTGGGGCAAGACCTCCGAGGACGTGGGCCCTGCCCTCGACCAAGGGATGTTCGGCGTTGCCGAGGAGGCCGCCGAGATCATCCTCAAGGCCCTGTCCGAGGGAACCGTGCAGGGCAAAGGCTTCGGAGAGTCCGTAGCCCAGCGCCTTGCGGAAAGAGAGCCCCCCTATTCCGACCTGAGCCTCCTGTGCCAGGCACACCGCAGAAACCTTCCGGTGACGGTCCACGTCGCCATCGGGACGGACATCATCCACATGCACCCGGGCGCGGACGGCGCCAGCATCGGTGAGGCTTCCCTGCGGGATTTTCATCTGCTCGTCTCCCGCGTCGCGCGCCTGGAAGGAGGCGCATACCTGAATATCGGTTCGGCGGTGGTCCTGCCCGAGGTCTTCATGAAGGCCCTGAACCTGGCCCGTAACCAGGGCCACTCGGTCGAGGCGTTCACCACCGTGGACATGGACTTCATCAAGCACTACCGCCCTTCGGTCAACGTGGTCGACAGGCCCGTCCGTATGGGGGGCCGGGGTTACCAGCTCATCGGACACCATGAATTGAACCTCCCTCTCCTCGCGGTGGCCGTGCTCGAAAGGCTCGCCCCCCGTCCCGAAGAGTCCGAAGCGCCATGAGCGACAGGCTGCTCGACATCTATCGGATCCTCTTCGATCATTACGGACCCAGAGAGTGGTGGCCTGCCGATACCGCCTTCGAGGTCGTGGTGGGCACCATCCTCACCCAGAACACGGCCTGGAAGAACGTGGAACAGGCGATCGCGAACCTGAAGAGCCTCGGACCGTTGACACCGGAAGCCCTCATACAGCTCCCCGAGGCTGCCCTGTCCGAGACGATTCGGCCGGCCGGCTACTACCGGCAGAAGGGGAAGAGGCTCAGGAACTTCCTCGGTATGCTCTTTGACAGGTTCGACGGCCGGCTGGACGCTCTGTTCGAACTTCCGACAGAAGCGTTGCGAGAGGAGTTGCTCTCCCTCTCAGGCATCGGCCCGGAGACAGCGGACAGCATCCTTCTCTATGCAGCGGGGAGACCCGTCTTCGTCATCGACACCTACACCATACGCGTTCTGACCCGGCACGAGCTGCTTCCGGAGGAAACGTTCTATGCCGAGGTCCAGCAGTGGATCACGGACCACCTGCCGGAGGACGTCTCACTCTTCAAGGAATTCCACGCGCTTCTGGTAGACGTGGGCAAGGATTTCTGTAGTCCCCGACCCAAATGCCAGGGTTGTCCCCTGGAGGGATTCTGATGGTCCGAAACGATCCGGCCCCGACGATCATAACGTTGACGACGGATTTCGGAGGCGGAGATGCCTATGTCGGGTCGATGAAGGGCGTGATCCTGTCGATCCTTCCGATCGCAAGGATCGTGGACATCTCGCACGAGCTGCCCGCCCACCAGACCCTTCCTGCGGCATTGATTCTTCGGGAAGCATGCCCGAGATTTCCTCCCGGGACCATCCACGTGGCCGTCGTGGATCCCGGGGTGGGAGGCCGTAGAGCCCCCCTGCTGCTCAAGATCGACGACCGGTTCTACGTGGGGCCGGACAATGGTCTCTTCGGTCTGCTCATGGAGGACCTGCCGTTGCAGGGCGCCTGGAAACTGGAGAATCCTGAGCATTTCCTGCACCCGGTCAGCAACACCTTTCACGGCAGGGACATCTTCGCTCCGGTCGCGGCCCGTCTCGCCGCAGGCACGCCGCCGGAAGCGTTCGGACCCATGGCGTCCGAACCGTCGGGGATGTCGCTGCCTGAATATCAGGAGGAGCCGGAAATACTGACAGGTGAGGTCATCTGGATCGACCGATTCGGCAACTGTATTACGAATCTGAGCGACAGGGTCGTCTCTCGATGGTCGCAGGGCGCTCCCTTCACCATCCGTGCAGCATCCAAGAGGATCTCGAAAATGTCCACAACGTATGAGTCGATCCCCGAGGGAGAAGCCCTGTCCATCATCAACAGTATGGGGTACCTGGAAGTCGCCTGTAACCAGGCCCGTGCGGACCGTGCCTTGGGCCTGCGGGTAGGTGACACCGTGGTTCTCGAAAGGACCGGCGAAAGAGACAAGCAAGGCGAATGCCCATGAACCCTGACTCCTCGAGGCCCCGTGGCTACGGACCGGACGGCCCGGAGATGGGCGATCCGGTTCGGAGCCGGACGCCGTCTTCAGCGCAGCCCCCACCGAGAATCGGGGTCAATATCGTTCTGTTTCTTCTCACCGTGGTCACCACGATCTCCGTGGGGGCCAGATACTCTGAGAACCCGGACGCGTTCTCTTCGGTTGCAACGATCATCGTCTCCGGACTCCCTTACTCGGCGGCGCTGCTCGGGATTCTTCTGGCCCACGAGATGGGCCACTACCTGACTTCCCGGTACTACGGCGTGTCCGCGAGCCTGCCCTACTTCATCCCGCTTCCTCCTCCATTTCTGGCAGGCACGTTGGGGGCCATCATACGCATGCGCGCAGTGATCAGGGACCGGAGGATCCTGTTCGATATCGGGATCGCCGGGCCCCTGGCGGGAGTTCTGATCGCCTTACCGGTCACCCTCGTAGGTCTCTACGACTCACAGGTGATCCAGGTCGGCGCTTCAGGTGGGGGCCTCGATCTGGGGGACTCGCTTCTCTTCATGCTGCTCATAAAGTGGGTCTTCGGGTCCTTGCAGGAGAACCAGACCGTACTTCTGCATCCCGTCGCCTTCGCGGGCTGGCTCGGGTTCTTCCTGACCTCCATCAACCTGCTTCCTATGGGACAGCTCGATGGCGGGCACGTGACCTACGGGATCTTCGGACCCCGCCACCGGTTCGTCTCACGAGGCATGTTCCTGGCGCTGGTCTTCTGGGGCGTGCACGGAGCCTTTCGCGGAATGGATCCCTTTGCGTGGCTGTGGGGCTTGAGCTTCGCCGGGGTCGTGATCAACGCCGGTCTGTGGCCGAACCCGAGTCCGGTCATGCGGTACGCCGCCGCCCTCCTGGCGTTGATCGGAATCCTGGGAAACCTGGGAACATTGTGGGTGGTCTTCGCCGTTATCATGTGCTTCGTCAGGCTCGATCACCCGCCGACCCGGGACATCTCCATTCCACTGGATTTCAAGCGAAAGGTCCTGGGTTGGATCGCCCTTGTCCTGTTCGTTCTGACCTTCATCCCGGAACCAATTCGCCTGGTGACTCCCTGAAACATACTCTTCGCAGAAACCCGCTCTCCCGGAAACCTACTTCTTCGCAGCTTTCTTGCGGGCAGCCTTCGCCTTCTTCGGGGCGGCCTTCTTCGCAGCGGTCTTTGCCGGCTGACCGGCGCCCGCCTTCTGGAGCTTGACCACGTCCTTCTGAACCTTCTTCAGATCCTTTGCCACCGTCTCCACTTCCTTGCGTGTGGCAAGATTGAGCCTACCGAGGCCCTTTCGGACCTGCTCCTCCAGGTTTCCCCGGAGCTGCCTGGCCATGGAATCCAGATCCTTGCCGGTCGGCACCTTGAGCTTCTCCAGCCTCGAGCTCACATTCTCATCGATCAGGCTCTTGAGCTTTCGGTTGTACACATCCAGATCCTCCCGCGTGGGCACATTCAGCCTTTGAAGGACCTTTTCCGTACTCTCCTCGATCGAATCATTCAGCTCGTTCAGGAACGCACGCGCGTCCCGACCCAGATCCTCCACGGCGCGGGTGCTCGATTCGACTCCGTGTTTCTCAAGGGTCCCTACAAGCCCTTTCAGGAGCTTTTCCCCTTCGGTCTCGATCCGGCTCAGGGACCGCCAGGAGTCCTCGAAACCCCCTCGGATCCTCTCAGAAATTCCCATTCTTGCTCCGTTTTTCTCTTTCCCGTCCATTTCCTGGTTCCTCCTATCATGGATTGCGTGGCAGACAGACACTTCGGAAGGCGTTCACCGGGGTATTCACTTCGCGGCCTGCACTTCTCTCGGCGGAATCCGTCATTTATAACGCATCGCGTTATTGTTTGTCAAGCCTTTTTTTCCTGCCCCGGAGATCGGCACATTTCGCTTTCAAAATTCGATCCGTTGTGATATTTGTTGAAGGTCTTTCTCACGGCCCGCCTCGGCACGCCGCGACCCGCCGCGACTTGTTCGCGGCATGATCGCGGCTCGATCGAGGCACGGCCGACTCATTTCCCGAACAGAGGATGGAAAACAGGAAATGTTGATTCGTGAAGAGCGGAGAAATCGGTTTCAGGCCGCCATCCTGGTCCTGATCCTGTCCGGAATCATCGGAAACCTGTTTGGGGTCTTTCTGGGCGCGGTTCTTCCCGAAGGGTCCCTCCATGATTTCTTGTCCAAGAGCAAGGCCTTTGGACTGGACCCGCCCCTGTCCGTCGATCTATGGATCGTTTCCGTCTCCATAGGATTCAACGTGAAGCTGAACAGCTGCGGTCTCCTGTTCATGTTTCTTGGGCTCATCTTCTACAAGAAGGCCTGAATGAGAGTCATGGCTGATAGATCCGGCACAGGGAATGCGCTCGGCACCTTCATCCGTCCGGTGACGCGCATCCTGCCCCTCTTCATGATCCTTGCCCTGCTGTGGCCTGAACAGGGCTTTGCCGATCTCTACATCGAGTTTCTTGTCGACCGGTCGGGAAGCATGTGGGCTCCCTTGCGGGGAAAGCCGAAGATCGTCCGGGTGGCCGAGGCGATGGAGAAGGTGATCCAGAAGCTGCCGCCGGAAGTGGCCATCGGCCTTCGCGTTTATCCACCCCCTGAAAAGGGGGCCCGAGGCAAGAAGGACCCGGGACTCAGGATCCCAGTGGAAAGGGACAACAGGGCCCGGTTCGCTGAAGAAGAGAGGCTCCTGAATCCGAAGGGCAAGGGATCCCTAAGGGAACAGCTCCCCCGGGCGGTCAAGGACTTCCCGGAAGGACAGGACACGAAGCTGCTGGTCGTTCTCTGCGACGGGGCCGACACGGGCGGAACGTCTTTCTGCGATAGAGCCCTGGATCTGGCTCGCCCCCCGGGCCTTCGTTTCTATTCGATTTCCCTCAATGTGAAGGACGTCTTCGAACGGGAAGAGCTCGACTGCCTGAGCAAGCAGATGGACGGGAAATCGATCCACCTCACACAGAGGGGAGACCTGGCGGCCACGTTGCTGCCGATCGCGCAGAGGGCGCACCAGGACGAGGTCGAAAGACAACGCCGCGTAGCTGAGGAACAGAGGAGAATCCAGGAGTTGCTCAGCAAGACGCGGCTAAAGGTGGAGATCCAGAATACATTGGACCCTTTCTTCGCGGACTCGATCCAGGTGGACCGGTGTTTGCTCAACGGGGAAGAGATCCCCATCGACACGTCCGTCCGGCTGAAGCAGGGGGAAGGCGTTCTCCTCTTCGACAGGGCCATGGCGGAAGGCTCCCATCAACTTTCCCTCCGGTACCAGAAGTGGAATGACGAGAAGGCGGTGTCCAGCATCGAAGGCATCCTGGAGGTGCAGGTAGAGGAAGGCAGGACCTCCCATGTTCAGTGCTTTCCGCGAGGCGCTCTGTTCCACTGGGACTTCACCTTCAAGACGAACACCTTCTAGCGGCTCCCGGCAGGGAAAGCGGGCCTCATGGACAAGACGAACGCGGGCGCTCCGGATCGACCGGGAGGGGGTCCCCCTCGGGCTGCCATGGTCGCAGGTTTGGGACAGTGTGCCCTGGACTATCTCTGCACGATCGACCGGTACCCGCCACCCGACACGAAGTGCGAATTCGATGACTTTCTCGTGCAGGGTGGAGGGCCCGTGGCCACGGCGCTCGTCGTACTGGCCCGCTGGGGGATCTCCGCAAGATTCGCCGGGGTCGTGTGTCGGGATCCATTTGGTGAGGTCATCCTTCAGGGTCTGGAATACGAACGGGTCGACACCTCTGCGGTGCTTCTCGAAGAAGGAAGCCGGAGTCAGTTCGCCTTCATTTGCGCTGAGAAGGAGACCGGGAGGCGAACCATCTTCTGGGGACGCCCCGAAGCATCGTCCTTTCCGGCCTCGGAGGTCCCGGCGGACTTCCTGGACGGCGTGGACGCCCTTCACCTGGATGGGCTCTTCAGCGAAGCGTCCCTGCACGTGGCAAGGAGGGCGAAGGAACGCAACATCCCGGTCATTCTGGATGCAGGCTCCATGCGCCCGGGAATGCTGGAGTTGATCCGGCACACGGACCATTTGATCGCAGCGGAAAATTTCATCCGGCACTTCGAGCCCGAAAGGGCCCTGGCCGATCGGATGTACAAATTGCGGCAGATGGGCCCTCGCGTCGTAACCGTCACCCTCGGGGAGCGGGGCAGCGCGAGTATCTGGGACGACGACCTTCGCCGGCTGTCGGCCCTGCGGGTGGAGGCAAGAGACACGACGGGCGCAGGAGACGTTTTCCACGGCGCCTACATCTACGGATTATTGCAGGGCCTGTCGGCGCCGGAGAGGATCCGCTGGGCAACGGTTGCCGCCGGCCTGAGCTGCCGGTCCCTGGGGGGCCGGACAGGGATCCCATCGCTGAGTGAAGTGGAGGAAAGGCTATCGGAATTGGGTCCTTTCAGGAATTGGCCTGAACCGGCCGATGTACGAATGGAGACCCGGACGAGCACACAACAGAGGAAGGGAGGAGAAGAATCATGACGGTTGCACGCGTGACCGAGGTGATCGGGATGTCACCTTACGGGTGGAAGGAAGCGATGGACGAGGCCCTGAACCGGGCGAACAAGACCCTGCGGAATATTACGCACGTCGAAATACAGAAGCAGGACGCAACGATTTCAAACGGCAAGATCACGGACTACCGGGTGACCTGTCACTTCACGTTCATTCTAGAGGATTAGCGAAGCGAAGGCGTGCCGGTGCCATGAGAGAGGACCCTTATGTGTGGAATCGTAGGGTATATCGGAGAGAGGAAGTCGGCGTCGTTGATCCTGGACGGGCTCAAGAAGCTCGAATACCGGGGATATGACTCCGCAGGGATTGCCCTCCTCGATGAAAACGGAGAAATCCAGACACGCAGAACCGAGGGAAAGCTGTCTCGACTGGTGGATGAAGTCAAGGCGAATCCATGTGACGGGGTCCTGGGGATCGGCCACACCCGGTGGGCTACCCACGGCAAGCCCTCGGAAACGAATGCCCACCCTCATCGTTCGGGCCCGGTGGTGGTCGTCCACAACGGAATCATCGAGAACTATCTCGAGCTCCGGGACCTCTTGCAGGCCAAGGGGCGCACCTTCCTTTCCGAGACCGACACGGAAATCATCGCCCACCTGATCGACCTCCACCGGGAGAACGGAACCCCGCTCGAGGAGGCCGTCCGAAGGGCCCTTGGACAGGTCAAGGGATCGTACGCGATCGCCGTCATCTCACAGGACGACCCTTCCCTGCTCATCGGGGCGAAGAAGGCGAGCCCTCTCGTCGTCGGCATCGGGGAGTCGGAGCGTTTCCTCGCTTCCGATATCCCTGCCCTTCTGGACCACACGCGCGAGATGATCTTCCTAGAGGACGAGGAGATGGCGGTTCTGGGTAGAGACGGATACCAGATCACATCCCTGGCAGGCGAGGCGGTCCGGCGCGAGACCACCCACATCACATGGACGCCCATGATGGCGGAAAAGGGTGGATACAAGCACTTCATGTTGAAGGAGATCCACGAGCAACCCCGCGTGATCACGGATACCGTCCGCGGGCGAATCCAGGGCCGGAACAGGGAAGTCTACCTGGAAGACATCGGGATCGACGAGGCGGACTTGAAGAAGGTGAAGAGAATCGGCCTCGTCGCCTGTGGGACGTCCTGGCACGCAGCGCTGATCGGCAAGTTCATGATCGAGGAACTCTGCCGAATCCCCTGCGAGGTGGACCTCGCCTCCGAGTTCCGGTACCGGAATCCGATCCTTTCCAAGCAAAGCCTCTTTACCGCAATCTCCCAGTCCGGAGAGACGGCGGACACCCTCGCAGCCACCGAGGAGGCGACCCGAAAGGGAGCGCTCACCCTCGGAATCTGCAACGTGGTGGACTCGAGCATCGCGCGAAAATGCAAGGGTGTCCTCTACACCCACGCGGGACCCGAGATCAGCGTCGCCTCCACCAAGGCCTTCTCCACGCAGGTTTCCGCCCTGTACCTCCTGGGGCTGCATCTCGGAAAGATCCAGAAAAAGATCCCTGCGCGCGCCATGGAGGGCTACCTGACGGAACTGAAGAAGCTCCCCCTGCTCGTGGAGGATGTCCTCGCAAGGGAGAAATCGGTGGAGGCGATCGCACGAAAATACTCCCACTGCAAGGACTTCCTGTACCTCGGTCGAGGGATCCACTACCCGGTCGCCCTGGAGGGAGCTCTGAAGCTGAAGGAGATCTCCTACATCCACGCGGAAGGGTATCCCGCAGGAGAGATGAAGCACGGACCGATCGCCCTGATCGACGAGCATTGCCCGACCGTGGTGGTCCTGCCCAGGAACGATCTCTACGAGAAGGTGTTGAACAACCTCGAAGAGGTGAAGGCACGAGACGGCAAGGTGATCGCCGTGGTCAACTACGGCGACACAGAGGCGGAAAAGGTGGCGGACGATCTCATCTACGTGCCGGAAAGCAGCCCTTTTCTGAATCCGATCCTCATGACGGTCCCCCTGCAACTGCTGGCCTATCACGTGGCCGTGATCAAGGGGACGGACGTGGATCAGCCGCGAAATCTGGCAAAGAGCGTCACCGTCGAATAACACGGCAACCGATGGACCTCGACAGAGAGCTTAATCCCCAGCAGAGAGAAGCGGTGCTTCACGAAGGCGGGCCACTGCTGGTCCTCGCCGGCGCAGGGAGCGGGAAGACCCGCGCCCTGACCTACCGTATGGCCCACCTCGTGCTCCATCGCGGGTTCGCCCCCTGGAACATCCTGGCCATCACCTTCACGAACAAGGCTGCGGAGGAGATGCGCCTTCGGGTCCAGCGGCTCCTGGGGTTGGAGAAGACGGGGATCTGGATCGGCACGTTTCACGCCACCTGCGCACGCATCCTGCGGCAGCACATCGAGCGACTCGGCTACGGCGCAAATTTCGTGATCTACGACGCGGCCGACCAGCTGCGCGTGGTCAAAGCCTGCCTGAAGAGGCAGGGAGCAGGCGCGAAGCAGATCCGACCGGTAGCGGTCCAGGGCCTTCTGGACAAGGCGAAGAACCAGGGAATCAACCCGGCCCTGCTCGTTCCCGAGCAGTCTGCCACGGGGAGAATCCTCGAGGAGGCGGTCGCAGATTATGAACGTCACCTTCGTGAGGCGAATGCCCTCGATTTCGGTGACCTGATCCTTCTCGTTCTGCGTCTGTTCGATACGTGTCCCGACGTACGGGCGAAATACCAGGAACGATTTCACTCCATCCTCGTGGACGAGTACCAAGATACGAACCGGGCACAGCATCTTCTGCTGCAGAAGTTCGCTTCCGAGGGTGGCGAGCTCTGCGTGGTGGGCGACGACGACCAGTCCATCTATCGCTGGCGCGGTGCGGAAGTGACCAACCTTCTCGCCTTCGAGAAGGATTTCCCGGGCACGCGCATCCTGGCCCTCGAAGAGAATTACCGTTCCACCCAGAATATTCTTCGTGCCGCCGACGGGGTTGCCCGGGGGAACCCGGAGCGAAGGGAGAAACGCCTGTGGACCCGGAACGAGGAGGGGGATCGGATCGTCTACGAGGAAGCCGTGACCTCGGACGAAGAGGCAAACTTCGTCGCCAGGGAGATCCAGCGACTGGCAGCGGAGTTCGACATTCCCTACCGGCACATGGGCGTCTTCTTCCGCACGAACGCCCAGTCCCGCTCGTTCGAGGAGAAGTTCGTCTTCTATCGCATTCCCCACGCCGTCATCGGTTCCGTAAGGTTCTACGAGCGCGCAGAGGTGAAGGATCTGCTCGCCTATCTCCGCTTCCTCTACAATCCGAGCGACTCGGTCAGTCTCCTTCGAATCCTGAACCAACCTCCGAGGGGCATCGGAGCCGCCTCGCAGGCCACCCTGCAGGACTACGCAGACAGACAGGGAACGAGCTTGTGGGGGGCGATCGAAGGGGCCCTGGAACAGGGGGTCCTTTCCGGTGCCATCCGGGGCAGACTCGATCGCTTTCACGGCATGATTCGCACAGTGCAGGAAGACTGCGAGAACCAGGTCTCTCCGGAGAAGCTGCTGAAGGCCGTGATCAAGCGGACCGGATACAAGGCCTATCTCGAGGGAAAAGAGGATGGGGAGAGGCGAATCGAAAACATGGAAGAATTCGTTCGCACGGCAGGCCAATTCCAGGCGCTCGAAGACGAGAAGCCCGGCAAAGAAATGCTGGGTGCATTTCTCCAGAGGATTGCACTGGTGAGCGACATCGACCAGTACGAGGACCGGGCGAACTGTGTCTCCCTCATGACCCTCCACTGCGCAAAGGGGCTGGAGTTCCCGGTCGTGTTCCTGACCGGAATGGAAGACGGCGTCCTCCCACACCAGCGGTCATACACTTCCCCCGAAGCCCTCGCCGAGGAGAGACGCCTCTGTTATGTGGGGATGACGCGGGCGAAGAAGAAACTCTACCTCTCGCGGGCCTGCTTTCGTACATCCTACGGGGAGAGGCAGCGGACCGACCCGAGCCCCTTCCTCGCCTCGATCCCCTCGGACCTCGTCGACTTCCAGGGAGAGGACGACGGTTTTGCCACGAGGGAAGAGATAGGGCACGGCCATGTCGAGCCCACCGACGGTGATTTCGTGCTGGACTATGGAGAAAGCCAGCTGGATCGTCCCCCCTTGCCCCCCATACCCTCCTCGGGCAGGAAGCAGGTGTACCGCATCGGCGACATGATCGAACACGAATCACTGGGAATCGGCACGGTTCGCAACGTGGAAGGCACGGGCTACAAGGAGAAAGTGACGATTCAGTTCGCCGTGGGAAAGATCCGAAAGCTCATGGTGCAGGTCTCCCCCATCAAGAAGATATCGTGAAGAAGTAAAAGGGAAACAGAACAGCGGGGGTCCTCAGCCCGCGAGCTTTTTCAAGGACTCCACCAGGCCCGCGTCTTCCAAGGTCTTGCCGAAGATCACCTTTTCCGCCGCAGAGAGCAGCGTCCGCTTGCCGTCCGACCGCCGCACCATCTCGCAGTTCATGTAGAGCCTGATGGGGGCCATCTCCGGGGCGGGATGATCGGAGAGAAAGGGGTTCTCCAGCCATGCGTCGATGGATACGAGGATCGAATCCTCCTGGTCCGCACCGGCCAGATAGGCACTCCGGCGGGAAACAACCGTCCGGTCATTGAGCAGGTCGTGTCCGATCCGGATCACGGGCTTTTCGGGAAGAAGCCTACGCTCTGCAATATCCTGAATCATGCAGTAGCTGGCAAAGGATAGACGGCCGACCCCGTTGATATCCCTGTCCGGGTCGATCCGGTATTCGAACTCGAGCGTTTCCGGCGTGATCAATGAAAAATGCTCGGCAGGAGGACCGAAGCCGTTTTCCTGATCCGCCTTCTTGACCAGCAGGTAGGAATCCGGCACCTCTGCAATCTTCGGGATGTTGTCCACTCCGGGCTGGGCCGGCTTTGATTTCTCTTTTCCGCTCGGCCCCTCGCCCATCTTGACGAAGACATTCGAGGTCCGTGCATACGGAATGCCGAGATCTTCCGCCTGCTTCCCGTTCATCAGGGGAATCTTCTTCTCTTGAGGCCAGGACGCCGGGTAGAAGAACGCGTAGCCGTCCATCACCGAATTTCCGAAGGAGTCCAGGGTATTCACGATCGTGAGACGGTCGTTCTCCCCGTACGAGGCCATGGGCGTCTGTCTCGGAAACTTGATCTCCACGTAGTAGAAGCTTGCCTGCAGACGGGCGTTCTCCTCATCGACGAGCTGCTTGCCGGGCACACCGGTGAACTGATTGAGATGGGTCCACCGAATATGACTCAGAAGCTTCATCAGGGGCGTCTCCGCCAGGTTGCATCGCCCCGTATGGTGAGCGGCCAGCTCCATATCGACGTAGTAGACACCGTCTTCGCCCAGATAGGCCTCGCCATCGAGTCCGGCCCTGTCCCGGGCTCCGGCAGCCTGCACCTCTTTGTCGCCCGCGGCCTCCGGGGCCACATACTCGGAAATGAGCTGCATGGCTTCGTCTACAGTGCCCAGTCGGTCCACCTCCGCGTCCGGGATGGTGATGCTGAAGACTCGCTCCAACTCCGTCCTGAATTCCAGGTACTGCCAGGAGTCCCCGCCCAGGTCCTTCATGAGATGGGCATCGCTCGCAATCGAGTCGCCCGGCAACTCCAAAATCTGCGCCAAAAGGTCGGTGATCTGTTCCCTGAGTTGCTGCTCCTTGTCCATGAACGGGGTTCCTCCTTGTCTTATCACCTCGAAAGCGCAGGCAAAACGGGCTCCGCCCTCTATGCGGCTTCCTTCTTCTTCGTCCTATCCGCATTCACACTTTAATGTGGCCCATAAGGGCACCATTTGCAACCGCGGCACGTTGACAACCGCCGATTCAGTTATTCATTATGTTGCAGACCCTTCCGGAAGGCTGTTTCCGGGAGGTAGCGCACGAGGAGGGTCCTTTGAAACAGGGTGGAATCAAGATCATCGCCAAGAACAAGAAGGCCCGTTACGATTATGAAATCCTGTCTACCTATGAGGCCGGATTGGTCCTCCAGGGCACGGAAATCAAGTCGATCCGGGAGGGCAAGGTACAGCTGAAGGACGGATTTGCCCGAATCGAGGCAAACGAGGCATTTCTCCACGAGGTCTACATTTCCCCCTATTCGAATGCGGGCCCCTTCAATCACGATCCGACGCGCCCCAGAAAGCTGCTCCTCCACAAGAGCGAGATTCGCAGGCTTTTCGGCAAGGTCCAGGAAAAGGGCCTCTCCCTGGTCCCGTTGAGCCTGTACTTGAAGAACAGCAAGGCCAAGGTCGAGCTAGGGCTGGCAAAGGGAAAGCGCAAGTACGAGAAGAGGGAGGCGATCAAGCGCCAGGACGCCAAGCGGGAGATCCAGCGGACAATCCGGGAACGCAGCAAGGATTCCGGAGGCGGGTGAGAAGCGGCCGGAACAAGAGAAGCCGGCCCATTCGCAGGAGCCTTCCCCGGTTCCCTACGAACGACCCGGCTTCAAGCAAGGGTGAAATAGGTTGACTTGCCCGCTATGAACAGCAAGAAAAGTGCCACAGGAACCTCTTCCCTGGAATCGTGCCCCCGAAAACATCCTGTCGTGCTCAACTCCGGCGCGTACAAGCCCCTCCGGCCGAATCCCCGGTCCGGGACTCAGGATATTACCTAACAAATTCAATTAATTAGATTCAAAGAGGAAACGATTGTCGTAAGGCAGGACGACGAGTTGTGCAGAATCTTTTTTCCGCCCCGAGGCCTGTTCGATCCTCCATCCGCTCTTGAAATCACACAAATCCACGAAATCTTGATGCGGATTTTGCACAATATGCGGATTTTGCATGAAACCGGCCTGAAGATCTACCGGATTCCATACCTCTTCATCTTCTCGTACAGGGTCCTGATGGGGACTTCAAGAAGGTTGGAGGCGTCCTTCCGCTTTCCATGGCAGGCTTTCAAGGCACGTTCGATGGCTTCCTTTTCCATCTCTTTTAAGGGCTTCACATCCATCTCAAGGGGTTGATCCAGGCTTCTGTCGGCGGCCTCCCTTGCACGCGAATCCTCGTCGAAGAGCTCGGGCTTGTACCGGAAGTCCTCTACCTCGATTTCCTCCTTCTGGGCAATGACGGACGCATTCCTGATCGTATTCTCCAACTCGCGCACATTACCGGGCCAGGGGTAGGAGAGGAGAAGCTTCTTCGCCTCCTGGGACAGCCCTCTGCGGGGAATCCCGGTCTCTTCAGAGAATTCCATCAGAAAATGCTCGGCCAGGAGCAGGATGTCCCCCTTCCTGTCCCGTAGAGGCGAAAGCTCGATCGCCACTCCGTTCAATCTGTAGTAGAGATCCTCCCGAAACCCTCCCTCCTGGACGGCCTGCTTCAGGTCCCTGTTGGTGGCAGAGATGATGCGCACATCGACCCGGATGACCTTCTTGCCGCCGACCGGCCTGATCTCTCCTTCCTGGATCGCCCGCAGGAGCTTGGCCTGCATGCTCGGGCTCATGTCCCCGATCTCGTCCAGGAAGAGTGTCCCGTGGTCCGCCTCCTCGAACAGGCCCTTTCGGTCCTGGAGCGCACCGGTGAAGGCCCCCTTGACGTGCCCGAACAGCTCACTCTCGAGCAGGGTATCGGTCAGGGCAGAGCAATTCTGGATGATGAAGGCCTTGTCCCGGCGGGGTCCGTTGTAGTGAATCGCCTTTGCGACCAGTTCCTTGCCCGTGCCGCTGTCGCCTTCGATCAGGATCGGTACGTTGAAGTCGGTCACCTTGTCCATCAGCCGGAAAACTTCCTGCATCTGGCTGGACTTGCCCACGATCTTCTCGTAATCGTATTTCAGCTTGAGCTCGCTCAACTCGGAGGCAAGCCTCTTCTGCACCTCTTCCAGCTGCGAGCTCTTCTCGTTGTAAGCCTTCTCGAGCTGGCGACTGTATTCCTCCAGCTTCACCTTGGCCTGCTCCAGTTGCCGGGTCCGACTGGCTATCCTCGTCTCCAGCGTCAGATTCTGCTCCTCGATCTCGCGGTTCGCATCGGCCAGAGCCTTCTGGTGCCGTCGCAGAACATCCGAAAAATAGCCCGCGTAGAAGGCAATCGAGAAGAAGCAGAAGAAGAGAAAGAACAGGATGATGCTCAACCTCTCGAGCTGGACAGGGGCATTCCCATAGGTGGGCAGAAGACCGCTGTACTCGAGACCGCACAGCACGGCATAGGCCAGACAGCTCCCGATCGACACGAGATACCCGGACCAGGGCGAAATCAGGATGGAGTAGAAGGGAACCGGCAATACGTAGAGCAGGGCCAGGACCGGCGCATTCGCTCCCCCGAGAAAGTGAATCAGAACGGTGAAAAAGACGATATCGGTGACTGCTACCAAAACATAGAGTCGGAGCAGCAGGATCCCCCTGTTGAGCAGGGCGATATAGCCCGCATTGATGAGGACGAAAAGGAGCAGCCCTCCCACCATCTCCTTCTTGGGCAGATTCAGGTAGCCGATCACCCCGATAAACTGCAAAAACAGGTATCCGAAAAGAACCAGCACCAGGACGTAGACCTTCAGATAGATCTCTATCTTCAGCAGCCGGGTCCGATCGGTGAGATCAGGGCTCTCCAAGGACTTCTTCAGCTCCGACATCACTTCATAACGCTCTATCATGCGATTCTTCCCCGGGCATTTGCTGCATTATCTGCTCTTTTCAGGATAACAGATCGGAGAAGAAGTGCAAAATCTGCATTTTTCCGTCTTCGCGGGCTTTTGGACAGGAAAAACCGTAAAAAGAGATGGCGCATGGGCTGGGGGCTGCCGGAAAGCGGCCCAAGCGCTCTATTCAGGGGAGGGAATCAAGAGAATTTGAGCATTCTCTCGAGGGCGACCTTGGCAAGCTCCTTGGTCCCGGGATCCACGTGCACCCGGTTCACCTCACCGATCTCATCCAGGATCCAGAGAAGCTTGGCCGGGTCGATCCGAAACATGTTCGGGCACAGGGAGCGGAAGACTTCGAAGATCTTCTTGTCCGGGTGTTCGGAGGCCAACCGGCTCACCAGGTTGATTTCGGTTCCGATGTACACCGAGCTCCCTGACGGGGCCTCGCGGACATAGCGGCATATGTACTCTGTAGAGCCCGCAGCATCGGCCGCTTCCACCACTTCCACGGAGCACTCCGGATGGACCACGACCTTTGCCGAAGGGTCCTCCTCCCGAATTCGCCGGATGTGGTCCGGCTGGAAATCGGTGTGTACGTGACAGAATCCTTTCCAGAGGATCAGGGTCGCCTCCCGAATCCTGCTTTCGATGTCGGGATCCGTGGGTGACACCTCAGGATCCCACAACAGGATCTCCTCCTGTGGAATGCCCGCCTGCCTGGCCGTGTTCCTGCCCAGGTTCTCGTCCGGAAAGAAGAAGATCTTGTCGGCCTTCTCTCGGGCCCATTCGAAGGCCGCCCGGGTATTGGATGAGGTGCATACAGCGCCTTCCCGTTCGCCGCAGAAGGCCTTGAGATCCGAATCCGAGTTCATATAAGTGAGCGGAATCACCTTTCCGCCTGGGTCCGCCCCGGCGACCCGGTCCCACGCCCTCTGTACGGAGGCGATGTCTGCCATGTCCGCCAGCGGGCAGCCTGATTTCGGGTCGGGATGCTGGACCTTCTGATGATCCCTTCGAAGGATTTCCGCGCTCTCCGCCATGAATCGAACACCGCAGAAGACGATGAACTCACAATCCTCCTGCGCAGCAGCAAGGCGGGAAAGGCCCAGGGAGTCGCCGAGATGGTCGGCGAAATCGATCACTTCCTGTCTCTGATAGTGATGACCCAGGATGACCAGTCGTTTTCCGAGCTCCTCCTTGCGCTTCCGGATTCCGCTTCGGATCTCTTCCGGATCCATCTTGCGATATGCATCGGGTAACAGGTCCACAGAGCATGACTCCTACGCGAGCCCCTTCCGGAAGAATCCCGGGGGCGGTGCACGGTTCTAAGTCTTTGATGGAAAGAGGCGCTAGGAGGACTCGTTGCCCGGGGGCTCGTCGCCGCCCGGATCCCGCTCCGGATCCTCCTCGATCAGGTCGTATATCCGCTGAACCCTGTCCTGCAGTCCCTCGATGCGTTCACGCAATCGCGCGATCCGCTTTTCGAAGGGCTGGGTCAAGCCTGAAAGCATGAACTCGATCCGCTCGTCGATCCAGCCTTCAATGACCGACTTCTGATCTTTTTCCGACCTTCGCATCCAAGAGCACCCTGTTCTCAAGGTGAAAGGGATGGAAGAGAAACGACCCTCTTCCTTGGCTCTTTCACCTTCAACCTCTTCCCTTTGGTCTTCTTTTCACTTTACGTATCGCGCCTGGGAAGTCAAACTTTCCGGTCCGCGACCCCTCAGCACGGCTGGAGATCTCGGATCCGCAGGTTCAGCCTCGTCTGCCCGTTCCAGGTTTCCCTGCGCGGAGAGAACACGACATCCCAGCAGGGGCAATCACTCTCCATGACCCCTGCCCTGCCCATCTGGAATCCGATCGCCTCGAACGTCCTGCCGTCGCGATCCAGCGTCAGCTTCAGATGGTCCCCGCCCACCAGGCGCTTGTTCAGGATCCTCATTCGCCTCATCCCGAGGACCGGCTCCCGGTTGCCGTTGCCAAAGGGGGCCATCTGCTCTATCTCGGAGATCGCCTGTTCGGTCAGGACCTCCGGCCCATCCAGCCAGGCATCGATCAGAAGCGTGGGCGCCCCGCCCTCGCCTCTGCCGATCTTCTCCGTGATTTCCTGCTCGAACTTGTCGACAAAAGCGGCCAGGTTCTCCTTCGTCAGCGTGACCCCCGCCGCCATCTGATGCCCTCCCACGTCCACCAGCAGGTGCCTGCAGGCGATCAGGGCATCCAGGAACGCGAAATTATCGACACTCCTGACCGATCCCTTGCCCAGGTCACCCTCGAACGAAACGAGGACCACGGTCTTTCGGAAGTCCCGGGCCAGGCGAGACGCAACGATTCCCAGAATCCCCTTGTGCCAACCTTCCGAGGACAGGGTCAGGACGTTCCGGTCCCGCCTCCGCAGTTTGTCCGCAGCCATTTCCCGCGCTTCCCGGTAGACGGCCGCCTCGATGCCTCTTCGCTCGTTGTTCCGATCGGCAAGGATCCTCGAGATTCTCCCCGCCTCGTCCCGACCGGTGCAGAGCATGATATCCAGAGCCTCCAGCGCAAATCCCAATCGGCCCGGAGCATTGATCCGGGGGATGACCTTGAACACCAGAGACCGGGTATCCTTTACAGGCCCTTTCAGGCCCGCGTCCGCCTTGAGCGTGGAAAGGCCCGGCCGCTTCTCCGAGGAGATCTCCTGCAATCCGTGTTTCACAAAGATCCGGTTCTCCTCCCTCAGCGGCACCATATCGGCGAGCGTGCCAAGGGCCACGAGATCGAGGTACGTGCGCAGGTTCGGCTCGTCCGCATCGGCCCACATGCCTTTCTCCCGCATGCGTCCCCTGAGGGCCACAACCAGGTAGAAGGCGACTCCGACCCCGGCAAGCTCTCGAAATGGAAAAGAATCCCCCGGCGTCTTCGGATTGATCACGGCAAGGGCAGGGGGAAGCTCGTCGGCGCACTCATGATGATCGGTGATGATGACGTCGATCCCGCAATCTTCGGCAGCCTGCACCGACTCGAAAGCGGTGATCCCACAGTCCACGGTCACGATCAGCTGAACGCCCTTGTCCGCGAAAGAACGAACCCATTCGGGGTGAAACCCGTATCCCTCCTGCAGACGATCCGGAACGTGGTAGAGCGGGTCCAGGCCCGCGTGACGGAGGAAGTGAATCAGGATGGCCGTGCTGGTCAACCCGTCCACGTCGTAGTCTCCGTAGATGAGAACACGCTCTTTTCGTTCGACGGCCCCGAGGAGTCTTTCGACTGCGCGATCCATGCCCCCCAGCAGGGCGGGAGGACGCATCTGCTTCAAGGAAGCCGAAAGGAACCGATCCGCCTCATCCACATCGCGGATGCCCCTTCCGAAGAGAATACGCGCGGAGAGCGGCGTCACTTGAAGGGCTTCGGCGAGACGCTCGCAGACCGAATCGTCCGCAGGCGGCACAACCCATTCGTAACCGGGCAGAGGCTGTCGATCTCTTGGTGTGCTCACATCAATACAGTCACGGTCAACCAGACGATCATGCCGATGGCAATCGCCATCTTCGTGATGACGCCTGCGATCCTACCTATGAAGTTTCCCCAGCCGCTTCGTACGGCCTTTCTCCATTCCGCGGTTCCGTAGGTGTGCAACTCGATCAGCACGGCCCCCAGGAAGGCTCCGATCAGGGCCCCGGGAATCGCTCCGAACCCGAAGAAGAGCGGAGCGCCCACGACGGCTCCCACGAACCCGCCGAGAAAGGAGAATACGATGCCTCGATTGCTCGAGCCGAAACGACGAGCGCCTGCGATTCCGAACACATACTCCACCACCTCACCGACCGCCGCGAGCAGGAGAAACATGAAGAGCATCCCCCCGCCCACCTCTGCGAAACCGGTCACCCAGGCATAGACGAGGGCCGCACCCAGAATCATCCAGGTTCCCGGGAGCCCGAAGAAGAGACTGAACAGACAGACGAGCAGAAAGAGGAAGAGAACCAGGTGTCCCAGAATGCTCAGGATCATGCCTTTCCCCCTGCCCTCTTAGCGTCTGGAAGCCCCCTTGGCCGCAAGCTTCTTCCGGCCAGACCGCGCCCGGATCGTCTCCCAGTAGGCAACCACGGGGCTCGCAATGTAGATCGACGAGTAGGTGCCCACCAGAACACCGATGATCAGGGCAAAAGCGAAGTTGTGGATCACCGGCCCTCCCAGGATGAACAGGGTCGCAACCACGATCAGGGTCGTCAGGGAGGTGAGCAGGGTCCGGCTCAAGGTTTCGTTCACGCTCTCGTTGATGACCCGATCGATACTCTGTCGCCGGATTCTTCTCATGTTCTCCCGGATTCGGTCGAAAACGACGATCGTATCGTTGATGGAGTAACCGATGATCGTCAGGATCGCGGCAACGATCGGCAGATCGATTTCCTTGTTCAGGATCGAAAACACGCCGATCGTGATCATTGCATCGTGGATGAGGGCCAGGATCGCACCCACGGCGAACCGGAATTCGAACCGCCACGTGACGTAGATCAGAATGCCTGCGATCGCATAGAACACCGCATTGATACCCTTCCTGCGCAGCTCGGCGCCCACCTTCGGCCCGACCAGCTCCGTCCTTCTCAACTCAAAGCTCTTCGCACCGAAACGTTCCTTGAGCGCCTCCTCGAGGGTCAGCTGCAGGCCCTGGAGATCGGTCTCCTTCTTCTCCACGCGGACCAGGAACTCACGATCCTCCTCGCGCCCGAATTCCTGCACCACCACCTGGCCGAGATCGATCTTCTGCAATGCTTCACGCAGATCGGCTATCTCGACCTCCTGGTGAAACTTGAATTGAAGGAGAATACCCCCCGCAAAATCGATCCCGTAGTTCGGCCCGCCTTTGGCCCAGAGGGAGAGGAGGGAAGCGAGCAGGAGAAGGCCGGAGACTACCAGGGCCATCTTCCGGAATCTGAGAAAATCGATATTGATACCTGGCTTGATGAACTCCATTAAAATCCCCTCTTATCTCTTTTATCAGATGGCGATCGACTTCACGCGCCTGACCAGAATCAGGTAGTCGAAGATCTGTCGTGTGAAGTACATGGCGAGCAGCACGCTCCAGAACACGCCGATGATCAGTGTTACTGCGAATCCCTGTACCGGCCCGGTACCGAACTGGAAGAGCACGATGGCGGCGATCATGGTCGTGATGTTCGCGTCCAGGATCGTCAGCAGGGCCTTCTTGTAGCCGCTGTCCACGGCGGCTCGGGGCGTCTTGCCGACACGCAGCTCCTCCCGTATCCGCTCGAAGATGATCACGTTCGCATCGACAGCCATGCCTACCGTCAGCACGAGCCCGGCAATGCCCGGAAGCGAGAGTGTCGCCTTCAGGGCCGCCAGCGTCGCCATGACCAGGAAGAGGTTGAGAACGAGAGAAAGGTCGGCCACCAGGCCCGCGACCCGGTAGTAGATTGCCATGAAGACCAATACGAGCATCCCGCCCACAACGATGGAGAGAAGACCCTGTCGAATCGAATCGGAGCCGAGCGAGGGGCCCACGGCCCGCTTCTCGGCAATTTCCACCGGCGCGGGCAGAGAGCCGGCCCGCAGCACGATTGCCAGATCCCGGGCCTCGTCGGAGGTGAAGTTGCCCTCGATGACCGCCTGGCCGCCGTAGTGGGCCTGCCGGATCACCGGAGCGGAGTAGATGTTCCCGTCCAGGATGATGGCCAGCCGTTTGTTCACGTTCTCCGCGGCGATCTGGTCGAAAAGCCTCGAGCCCCTGGGATTGAACCGGATGGCCACATGGGGCTGGTTGTAGGTGCGGTCGAACTGCACGCGGGCGTCCGCAAGCGCGTCGCCCGTCATGAGACTCCGCTTCTCGATCAACAGGGGGATCTTCTTGGTGCGGTTCGTCTCCGGATCGTAGCTCCGTTGATACAGGATCTCGCTGCCCGGCGGCACGGTTCCGTCGAGAGCCGCTTCCAGGCTGTGATCCTCGTCGACGACCTTGAACTCGAGCACCGCGGTCTGGCCGATCAACTTGATGGCCCGCTCCGGATCCTTCACGCCCGGCAGCTGGACGAGAATGCGGTTGTCGCTCTCCCGCTGGATCGTCGGCTCGGAGACCCCGTACTGGTCGATTCGATTCCGAATCGTCTCCAGTGCCTGGTCCACGGCCGCTTCCTTGATCGCCTTGGCCTCGCGGTCCGTGATCCCCAGAACATAGTCGATGCCCCGCCGCCCCTCGTCCGTGGAGTAGGACTTCAGGTTCCCGAACTCACCGGAAAGGATCTCGTCGAACCGGTCCCGATCGGAGAGGCTGACGCCGGCGATCTTGAACCGATCCGCGCCCTCCGTGCCGATCGAGTCGTAGAAGATGTCCTTCTTTCGGAGGACCTCTTTCATGTCGAGGACGAGCCGCTCGATGGTACCCTCCACGGCCTTGTCCTCTTCCACCTCCAGGATCAGATGAATACCACCCTGAAGGTCGAGGCCGAGGTGCACCTTCTCCTTCGGCAGGAAGTCGGCCCACCACTCCGGAAGCTCCTTCGTGAACGTGGGCATCAGGTACATCAGGGCGCCGGCGAACACGACCGCCGTAATAATGAATCTCCATTTCAGGCTCTTCGTCATCGTTTTGTCAGCCCCATTCCAAAAGAGAGTTAAAAGGGTTCGACCTGACTCAAGGGCTCTTGTCGGTCGCAGGTTTCGGCTTCGTCCCGGAGATGTTGCCTCGCTGCACCTTGATCCGAACCTTGTCCGCCACCTCCAGGGTCACCACATTTTCGGTGATCCCGGTCACCTTTCCGTGGAGCCCGCCGCTGGTGATGACCTCGTCCCCTTTCTTCAGGGCGTTCAAGAAGTCCCTGTGCTGTTTCGTTCGTTTCTGCTGGGGTCGGATCAACAGAATATAGAACACGAGGAACATCAGCAACAGAGGCAACAAAGCCCCCATCATCCCGCCACCGGGTGCTCCACCTGCGGCGCCGCCGGCTCCTCCCGGCTGCATAGCCATCGCATAAGCCAGAACCATCTTCTCTTCCTCCTGATTCAAACCTGGATTTTCTGGGATGACGCCTCCGCCATGATCTCCATGCCCTCTCCGCCCCCGTCCTCTTCGGAGGCATCGAAACGCTTAAAAAAGGCCCGGGAGAACTCGGCAAAGGTGCCGGACCGAATCGCCTCCCGTATTCTCTCCATCAGCACCTGATAGAAATAGAGGTTGTGGATGCTTGTCAGCCGGTACACGAGCAGTTCCCTGGCCAGGAAAAGATGGCGCAGATAGGCCCGCGAATAGTTCCGGCAAGCGT
>JANQFG010000214.1 GCA_028277985.1 bacterium
CGCCTGGTTCTCGAGCAGGATCCCTCCGAGGACCGAACGTTCCGCCTCGAGGTTCTGTGGGGGCACCCGTTCCAGAAAGCCCATACCCCGTGTCCCTCAGTTGGGTGGGAACCTCATCACTCCTTGACGACCCAGACCTTGATGTTTCCTGTCACGTCCGCGTGGAGCTTCACGGGCACGGTGTACACCCCGAGCTTCTTGATCGGTTCTTCCAGCAGGATACGCTTTCGATCGATCGAGACCCCTTCCTCCCTGAGGGCCTCTTCGATGTCCCGGGAGGTCACGGAGCCGTAGAGCTTCTCCTCCTCGCCGGTCTTCCTTGCGATCGTACAGGAGACGGAATCCAGGCTCCCTGCCAGCTCCTGGGCTTCCTTCTTCTGCTTCTCCATGCGAGCCTGAATGAGCTTCTTCTGGTGCTCCTGCTGCTTCAGGTTCTTCGTGGATGCCTGGACGGCCAAACCGCGTGGCAACAGGTAGTTCCTGCCGTATCCACCAGCCACCTCGACGACATCACCGATCTTGCCCAAATTCTCCACATCTTCTCGTAGTATCAGCTTCACCTTCAGTTCCTCCCTGCCAGAAGCAGGCAATCCTTTTCTTGATGCGATCCCTGGCAATCGAAATGGGTTGTTTCGTCCAAAGGAACAACAATGAATGGCATCCAGCCACGCAAGGCCTGGCCGGAACGGTATCGTGGTGAGCGACAGGGATCCTAAAAGGACTAGATCTCCATGTTCGTGTAAGGCATCAACGCCAGATGTCTTGCCCGTTTGACGGCCAACGTGATCTTCCGCTGATGTTTTGCGCAGTTGCCGGAAATCCGCCTCGGGATGATCTTGCCCCTTTCGGTGATGAAATAACGCAGCTGCCTCGGGTCCTTGTAGTTGATCTCCAGAGTCGCGTCCGCACAGAACCGACATACTTTCTTCCGGACGTAGAGCCTTCGTTTCGCTTTTCGAACTTCCTTTCGACCGATCATCTGTATATTCCTCTCCTCGACGGATGGATCTCTAGCCCTCTACCTTCTTTTCGGCCTGCTCCTCTGCTTCGGCTTGTTCCTGCGGCTCTGCTTCCGGGGTCTCAACCTCGGGCTTCTCTTCCGCTTCAGGACTCTCCGCCTCAGGCGACTCGTCCGCTTCCGGGCTCTCGGCCTCAGGCGTCTCTGCAGGCTCCGCCGGCGACTCGGCTTCCTCTTCCTCCGGGGAAGGCTCAGCAGCAGCAGCCTCCCTCTCCGCTGCCTCTTTTTCTGCTGCCTCCTGCTCCGCAGCCGCCTTTGCCGCGGCTTCCTTCTCTGCGGCTTCCTTCGCAGCAGCCGCCCTGGCCGCCTCCTTGTCCCTTTCCTCCGCCTGCTCCTGCTTGGCAGCTTCCAGGTCTACGCGATCATCCGTCTTGACCGTGAGGAATCGATAGACATCCTCGAGCATCCGCATGTGTCTTTCCAGCTCGGCAACGATCTGTGCGGTTCCTACGAAGTCGAGCAGAAGGTAATGGCCTTTCTGGTGGTTCTTGATCTGATAGGCCATCCTGCGAACGCCCCAGTCCTCCCTCTTGACGCGGATTCCTCCGCCTTTCTCCACGACTCCGTCGAGTCGGTCGAGGATTTCCTTCTTCTTGCCTTCATCCGAATCGGCGGGAAGGATGAAGACTGTTTCGTATCTCCGATTGCGCATTTTCCCTCCTTCTGGTCTGATGGCCCCGCACCGCCAATGGGCTTTCCTCAGAAAGCTCGAAGGGTGGGAGCAAGGGGGTTGGGTTTCCCATTACGGCAACTTACAGTTGCCTAACCTATGAAATTTACCAGCCTCGCGCCGGTTTTACAAGCGCCACTGTTGGGGCGTATCACCCCTGAAACCGGATCCGGACGATATCCCCATCTTGAACCGTATAATCCCTGCCCTCTATGTTTGTCAGGCCCTGTTTGCGAGCCTCCTCTTCTGTTCCTGCTCCACGAAAGTCCTCGAAGTGCATGACCTCAGCCTTGATGAACCCCCGCTGCATATCGGAGTGGATCTTGCCCGCAGCCTGCAACACCGTCTGCCCTTTGCGAAGCGTCCAGGCGCGGATCTCCGTTCCCACGACCGTGTAGAACGTGATCAGTTCAAGGAGCTTGTAGCCCTCCTCGACCAGACGCTCGAGCCCTGAAGGGCCCCATTCCATCTCCGCCCTGAAAGGCTCCCTCTCGAAGGGATCCAGGTCCAGGACCTCTGTTTCCACCACGGCGCCCAGCGGGAGAAAGACACAGCCCTCATCCCGGACCTTCGCCTGCACCTCCGCCATGAGATCTTCCCGCCCGGCGATCTGCTCTTCCCCGAGGTTGAGCACGTAGAGGACCGGACGGTCCGTCAGAAAGCCCCACTCCTTGGTTCGGCCCAGCAGTCCCGACCCTGTATCCATCGACTGCCTCAGCGGGATTCCCTGGTTCAACGATTCCAGTACCCGCCCCAGCACCTCCAGTTCTTCCTGGGCCTCTTTCTGGCCGACCCTGGCCAGTCTCTCCGCCTTGTCCTTGCGTCGCTCAGCCACCTCGATATCGGCGAGAACGAGCTCCGTCTGGACGATCTGAATGTCCCGGACCGGATCAGGGCTGCCCGTCACGTGCACGACCTCAGGGTCTTCGAACAACCTCACCACGTGGACGATCGCATCCACCGCCCGAATGTGCCCCAGAAAAGCGTTCCCGAGCCCCTCGCCCCGGCTCGCACCTTCCACCAGTCCGGCCACATCCAGGAACTCGAGGCTGGTCGGCGTGAGCTTCTCTGGCTTCAGGCGCTCTCCAAGAAGGCTCAGCCGGTCGTCCGGCACCGCCACCCGCCCCCGGTTCGGCTCTACCGTACAAAAGGGATAGTTCGATGCCTCGGCGCGTCCGGCTGCCAAGGCGTTGAACACGGTCGACTTGCCCACGTTCGGCAGACCTACGATCCCGCAAGTAAAACCCATCGACTCCTGCCTTGGTTGGGTATCCCAAACAACCTGAGTCGAAAGATCCATCACCCAACCCGGTTGGGCCGAGGGATGGTGCATCCGCACAAAAAAACTCGCCAGGGGTCGTTGCCGGCCCCTGGCGAGGGTACCTCTCTCGCGTTCCTTCCAGATGTTACAGCAGGGGCGCGATCACCAGAGAAACAACCGACATCAGCTTGATCAGGATGTTCATCGACGGTCCGGAGGTGTCCTTGAAAGGATCGCCCACGGTGTCCCCGATCACGGCCGCCTTGTGATTCTCA
>JANQFG010000250.1 GCA_028277985.1 bacterium
TGTCGCTTGAACTCTGGCGGGTACGGATTTCGTGTTCTCGGCATCGTGGACCTCCTCTCTCTCAAGAGTTTATGTGTCCACGAAACCGGGTCAACTCCAAATACCAGTTGGCTTTGCGCTTCTGTGGGAAGGAACCGCTAGAGAGGGGGTGTTTACCATATCAGGATGCTGACTCTGTGATAAAACTGAGGAACGCACTTACCCACTATAGACCCCAGAGCCTCGGTGGAGAGCAAATCAACAAATTGGAGGGGCGGCTCACGGGCAAATTCGAGGAAAACGCCCTCATGTCCGGCTCAGGCAATGCACGCTTCCCGGACAAGTTGCTAGGAGAGGGCTGTGCGAAGTGGGCCGTGTCAGAGGTCGAGACGTTAGCAGACAGGTTCTTCTCCGAAGTAGGTATTACGCCGAACTATCAGGCAGTAGATTTCGCGATCCGTAATGATTGACCGCACACTACCGACTCGTACCGTGCGACCGAGTCCGGTCGTCCGGTACGATTTTTCCCGATTATTGAGGCTTTGGTGCAGTTGGAGGGCGGGTCTATGATCAAGAACGTGGTATCCGGACTAATCGTAGCAGCATTGCTCGCTCTCATCTCGGGCCTAAAGATTAGATTCACAAGGAAATTGTGGACACAGACCATTAGAGCGTTTGGTGGGGAGCCACCGAAGTGTGACGAAGTCAAGTGTTATGCTATGCCGGGGCTGGTCTTTGGCGGCATTCGACGGAAGTACCCCCTTGAAGAAAGTGATAAAAAATGGTGGTTTTGGGGTCGCATTCAAGGCAGGCTCTTTTCAGCTCTCTTCGGGACCCGTGACCGCCACTATGATAGTTTCGGATCGTGGCTAATGAAGCTAGATGGGGACTATACCTGGCGGGGCTTCTATCAGATAAACCGGGCCATTGGTGAAGCGATTCCGCTCTCATGGCACCGTTCTATTCCAGCCGAATGGGAACGTCACAAGCAAGAATACGAGGCAGAGAAGATCTTGGGAGAACGAGGGCTCGATTCAAGGCCTTGAGGGAAAGAAGTCTGTTGCTTGGGGAGACCTATGAGATGGACGCAGAACGTGCGGCGCAATACATAATCCATTGTCTTGTTGACCCGTCTCGTGGGCGGAGATACGAAATGTATGGTTACGAGGTATACTTGCCTCGGCTACTCGATACCTACTTCCAACAGGAGGAACCCCTCGAAGGTCAGGAGCGATATAAGAGGGAGCCCGAGGTGTCGACCGTGTTTCGAGACGCAGCCTGGGACTTGTGCCGCCGGGGAATTCTGAGACCCGGAATCTGGACGGTGAACGAGCAGGTGACCGACGATGGGAGCGGAGGAAATGGCTATTCAATTACTGCTTACGGGCGAGCCTGGATAGCCGAGTCTTCGAGTAACAACTTCGTCCCTACCGAACCGGGCCGCTTCGCGGCATTGCTCAAGCCGTTTCAGGAGAAGTTTGGTGCTGGGTTCTTTAAGCGCGCACAAGAAGCGATCAAGTGCTACCGGGCAGGAGCGCATCTGGCCTGCTGCGCTATGTGCG
This sequence comes from bacterium, assembly GCA_028277985.1. GTDB lineage: Bacteria > Desulfobacterota > DSWW01 > DSWW01 > DSWW01 > S015-6. Next base: position 1,542 of record JANQFG010000250.1, read on the forward strand.
GCGCTGCTGCGGAGTCGATCCTTCTCGCCATAGCAGTCCGTAGAAAGAACGAAGAAGACGTCCTCAAGATTTATGCTTCAGCGGGCGGGCGAAGTAGGGTAGAGAAGTTCGTTATCGGTAAGTCTCGGGAGCAACTCCAGCGGCGATTTCACGGATACTGCGACCTCTTGTATTACTGGAGGGACGAAGCGGCGCACGGGAGAGCATCATCGATTTCGGACGACGAGGCATATGTCGCTCTGCAGTCAGTGCTGCGTTTCGCTCAGTTCGCCAATGAATACTGGGAGGACCTAACTAATTCATAGGGTTGTCGCTGAAGAGGGGCATACCCGTCGAAATCCACCGGATGAGGTTGATTAACTGGTAGACAAAGAATAGCTCAAGAAGGGAGCCGTATGGCCAACGAAGACTCGAAGAACGAAGCAAGGCCGACGGAACTACACCTAGATGAACATGCTGCGGATGCAGCCTACCGTCCTTTTCCGAGTTTCTCTGAGTGGGTCGACACCGAAATCGAAAATCCTCGCTGGGACCGATACGCCACAGCCCTCCTTGAGCTTCGGGAAGCTTCGACAGAGACACTGGAACGAGCAAATGACATTGTGAAGAGGGCGGCGGCAATCGAAACCGGTGCAATCGAGAGGCTCTACAATGTGGACAGGGGATTCACTATAACCGTTGCAACTCAGGCCGCTATGTGGGAATCCGCTCTCGAATCCAAAGACGAGCGAGCACGGAAACTGATCGAAGCCCAAATAAGCGCGTACGACTACGTACTAGACTTCGCAACAGGAAGACAGCCAATCGCTGAGGCCTGGATCCGCGACCTACACAAAGTAATGTGCAGTGGACAGGAGACATACCAGGTCTACACTACGGTCGGGTTCCGGGAGCAGACCCTACCGTTGGGGGTCTACAAGGAACACCCGAACCACGTGCGCACACCAGACGGTTCTGTGCACTCTTATGCTCCAGTAGACAGGACTCCGGACGAGATACGTCGACTCTGCCAGGAAATGATCAGCAAGGACTTCTCTTCGGCACACCCAGTTCACCAAGCCTCATATACCCACTATGCCCTTGTAGCCGTACACCCCTTCGCAGACGGGAACGGGCGGGTCGCACGGGCATTAGCTTCGGTGCATACCTATAAAGCAGGGTTTTCCCCAGTGCTTGTTTTGGCCGAAGATCGAGAGGAATATTTCGATGCCTTGTCTATGGCAGATCAGGGGTACTACCAGGGTTTTGTTGATTTTACCGTAAACTGCTGCCTGAACGCCATGCAGTTGACAACACAGAGTATTCTGGCGGCTGCAGCACCGCAGTTGGATGAAGTGTTGGGCGACTTGGAGCAACTCTACCGCACGCGTGGTGGGTACACGGTTCAGGAAGTAGATAAGGCTGGGAATTTTCTAGTGCAAGCCATGAAGGAAGAACTCGATAAGGTCATAAAGAGTAAATCGTGGGCTCCATACGTCAAGCCCCAACTGGTGATTCGGGGAGAGAAGTATCAGCCTTCGGCCAGAAACTATAGAAGTTTTATAGTCGGGAAGGGCAAAGTGATTGGTCTGATTCTGGCCTCTAACCCTCCGGCAAAGGCCCAGGTTTCGCTGGACATCCGAATCGAACTGCCGGAAGACTGTGGGCGGCAAGATGATCTGATCTTGCGCAACAAGGCCACTGATGAAGTTGTTGCGACGGCCCGCGTGGATGAGATCCTACCGAAGCCTTCCATCGCCCTCCGGATGAGATTGGGGATTGTGGCCGGAAGATTGCTCTCGGAAACAACTAAGGACCTTGAGCAGGCCGCGAGGCGTGCTCGTTCGAAAGCGAAGTGAGAATGTAATATGGCCGAACGAGTCCATTTGGAAGTTGAATTGTGAGCGTTGTGAAACACGGGTGAGGGAGGCCAAGGTCGATGCCGTACTATCCAATATCCCTTTCTGTTTCATCTCGGATGGTCCGCAAGTTCGGACCAACAATTGCACACCACTGCGCCAAGCGCATACGAGATTACGTAAACGAGCAGGCCGAGGAGGCAGAGGTCACGGTCCTTGAGTACGGGTTGATAGGTGCGGCCCTAGGCATTGACAAGAGAATCGTTAAGGAGTGTCTCGCACCCTTGGGAGGTGGGCAAACAGGTATCACCATCCGAAATCGGGATTCAAGGTAGTATCCCACATGTGTGGTCGAAAAATGGGTTACTGGTAGGCGGTTCAGTAGATATCCTATACTACTGAGGAAGAGCCTTGTGACGGTGAGAAACGATGAAGATGGGAGAACAGCAGCAATGAAATACCTCGTACTTGCCTTGGTGGCCATTGTGATTGTTGTGGTCTTCAGAAAGAAGGCCGGGCCAGCACAAACGACACAGACCCAAGTACCAGTACCACGCTCATCCAGAGCAATAGAGATTGACGGCGACTACATAACCATAGATGCGCTAGGTTTCTTCGGTCCATTCTCTCAATCTCCCAATAGTCATTATACAGTCGCCTGGCGAGACAATCATGGGAATAAGCCTGGTGACGTAGTTTTGCTTGAGGGATCAAAGGTGCTTTTTCAGGGGCAGCTGCAAAGACCGAATGACGGGAGCGTCTCCGACAGCGGTGTATTCGTAATAAACGATTGGAAGTATACGGACAGTCCATCGGGGACCTTCTATGCTTTCGAACCCTCAGGGAAGATCATCATCGCCAAGAATTTGAGAGCAAATCTAATCAACAACGGGATTTCAAAAGATGGCCGGTTTGCAGCATGTCAAGCTGCTCACAGCGAGAGTGCTGACGGTGGAATGCTCTGTGTGTTCGATCTAAGAGCCAAGCGTATTGTGGGAAGATTTCTACCGGTAGCAGGATGGGCAAGCAGATATGACTTCGAATCTGACAAAAGCATTGTTCATCTCATTTACGATGATGGCAAACGGCATCGATACGCCTTTACCGGTTCGTTCCTAGACTCGGAAACATGGGAAACGGACAAAGTGAAGTATGCTTCTGGGTACGAATTGGTGGAAATCGCAGAAGACAGTTGAGAGCGTTGGAGGGGGCAGACCTTGGAGCTTATTCAGATGTCGTGAAGATGTTCGAAGACGCCCTAGGAAAAGGAGTATCAGAAAACACTCAGGCCCGTATTCGTAGGAGGCTTGGGGAGATTCACCATAGGTGTGGCGATAGCAGAAAGGCGTTGGAGCACTTCGACAAGGCGCTAGAGCTCAATCCGAAGGTAGGAGTCAAGAGGATTGCGGATAAACTAAGGTAGGAAAGCTAACATACAGAGGAGAACAATGAGGCTCTACACAAGGGCATGGAGAAGTACACGGCACGGCTTGAAGAGCAGTATCTGACCCTCAAAGCGGAAGGTGGTCCCCAAAACGGTCCCCAAGTCGAGGTTTCGGCATGAAAAAAGGGAGCAGCCCGTTGGCTAACTCCCTAATTTTGTTGGTGCCGAGGGACGGAATCGAACCGCCGACACGCGGATTTTCAAACGAGGAGTGAGGGAGGTGTTTTTTGCAGTGATTCTAAGGGGTTGAAAAGAGGAGGGTTTTTCTGCCCCCTTTAGGGAGTTTTAGGAGTCATACATGGTATTTGACCTTGGTGGTGACAAAGTGGTTACATTAGCTATTGCACCCCAATCCTCTTGTGCGAATCCGAATACGGGTGATCTGACCTATGGTTGCCAAACCACGAAAAGAGCAGATGAGGCCGAGGCTGGACAGCTTCATTCTCGAAATCAAATACACATCGGGGCATCTTTACTATGACAGATGCGGACAGACACTTCTTGACATTGAGCGTGAGCGCGAGGGATGGCTGGCTGGCCAGGCAGACCCGAACACTGGAACGGCAGATCGGCCCGAGAAAGCATTTCGAGTGAATTTTAATGCGAACAGATTCGACTTCTCTGCCCAAGAGGGGGAGAAGACCGATCTCGAGGAAATCGCGGAAGAGGCTTCCAGTGTTTGGAAAATAGTGCAGGCAAACCTTGGCTTGAAGGAGTTTTCTAGACTGGGATGCCGCTATTTCTATCTGCGGGCAACCACCTCCATTGAAGAGGCTGAGGGGATGCTCGAGGGAGCTTCGCTAAACATCACTTTTCCTGAAAGATTCGAGGAGTCCGGTTACGAGCCCATTACTCGACAGTCGGTGATCATACTCAAGAAGGAAGAGACATACTATCGGGTGCAATTGGGAAGCGTTACACGGCTTCGGGCCATGGATCCTACTCAGTTGTTGCCTGATGACCCGAAGGCCCTTTCAAAAAAGCAGCGGGAATACCGAATCGCAAAGCTTAGGCTCTACAAAGAATATTCGCGGGCTCCCATGTACGCCGTGTCGTTTGACATTGACTGCCACCAATATTCCCCTGAATCAATACTATTGGAGAAATACATACTTGAGCAGGCCGAGGTTGTGAAGGACCAATTTCTCCCGATTTTGGAGGAACTATGAGTCTGGTGACTACAGACCCTACACAGGGCGCCACGGGAATGACAGAGGAGACGGATAGGTCGGGGGCCAAGATCATTCCTTTTCCTTCCCTCAGTGCGGAGCAGGGCATCACAGGAGCGAGCATGGCCCTTGTGAAGAACTACAGGGCGAGTGCGGATAGAGAAGAACTCGCTCCTGTGGGACGTCCTTCGAGAAGTCTCTTGGACGAGGCGTTTTTTCGAATTGCTGAGGCACTGGATCCCGCTCTTGACGCAGTGGAGCGTTCTAATCTTTTTGACGAATGGAAGGATCTCTTGGAGCCCATTGCGCGGACGTCTGAGCTGTCAGGGAATCACAGAAAGATTCTTGGATCGTTGCTAGCGGTTACGGAAAGAAAGGATATTTCAGATTTCAGTGGTGAGACCCTGGCGGTTCTTCAGGACGCCACAGCCATCCTTCGGCAGCGTAGGGTCAACAGGCAAGACAGCAAACGTGTGGTGTCAAGCCTCTTGAAGCATGGGCAAGAGATCATGTTGCCTTTGGCAACGGATGATTTGAACGACGACCAGATAGAGCAGCTGGATCGTATGATGGTCAACCTTCTTGAAAAGAGTCGTGCCGAGAAGTGAACGATCGAGCCAACACCTTCTTTGATACGGACCTCCAGATCCACCGACTCAGCGCGGACCCAGCCGTAAGAAGAGCCGCCAGGAAAGAATTCGAAGAGTCTCGGCCAAGCGCAATGTCAGCCTTCTCGATGGTCGAGTTGAAGGGCAACTACATCCAGTCTCTTGTTCTACTGAGCCGCAAAATAGGTGATAGCGATACGTTCTCCGAAGCGTTCTCCAGGGTTCAGAACAGCGGTGGCCGAAAAGCATCTTTGATGCTTGCACAATTGGTATGCTGGCTCGACGGGCCTGATTTCGAGCTCAACCCTTGGGTCGAGGCACAGCGGGTACTTCTGACACATTTGGATGCGCAGATAGAGGCTTCATGGGAGCAGTTCTTGAACAGCGTGGATGTCCTCTTCGATGACTTCAAGTGCACCAGGGCCTCAGAACCCCCTGAGATTGAAGCTGGTAGATGGGTAGCTCGCATTCCGAAGTGCCAAGACAACAATAGACGCTGCAAGATCTTGAGTTTCATGCGCCAGCACACGCTGGAGTTGGAGCGCCTGGTTGAGGCCATTTCGGCAATGGAACCGGGAGGGAAGACTAACGAATTGAACAAGATAACGAAGGTAGCCAGGAGGACCTTGAACGAGAAGACGTTCCGCTGGGAAGGAAACACTTGTAGGCAAGTTGGTGACCTTCTCATCGGCCTTCAGAGCAAGGTGGGGAAAGAGTTGGTCTCGTCTAATCGTCGGGAACATGGCCCGATGCATGAACCGCTCGGATACAACTTTCGCGAATTTCCCATAGCCAGTATAAGATCAAAATGAGCTGTCTTTCCCTGTGACGGGGGCGCCAAGCTATCCGTTGAGGGGCCCAGGGATTCACGACCGGCATGCCTTCTCATCTTTTTCAAGGTCGCGGAGAGGAGCGAATTTGATGGACCTTTTCGTGTTGGCGAGGCAACTCCTGGAAGAGCTGTTCAACGTATATCCCGATAAGCGGTATTGGAAACAGCTCAGGGGACTGGCGGAAGAGAGGGACGTAATCAAGGCTTTGTTCTATCTCAAGGAAGAGGGGTACATCGAGATTCTGGAGCATGCCTCACTGATTGGGCAAGATGCTATTGATTCCGTGGGATGGGCGAAGCTGAAAAGTGACGGGATCAATCTGATCAAGAACCCGCCGGAGTTCAACAGGATATTCCCCTCTGTCCAACAGAACATCAATATCAGCGGGAGCGAGATTCACGGGTCTGTACTTCAGGGAATCCGGAATGTTCTCCATTCAGCCGCCGAGGTCAAGGAGGCATTTGACGAAATCGTCGGAGAAGTCCAGCGTAGCGACCTGCCGGAATCCGAGAAAGAGGAAGTGGCGCGGTTGCTAGATAGCATCAGAATTGAGATTGACACCGCGTTACCGGATATAGGTGAAGTTCGGACGCTCATGGAATCAATCCGAACCAAGGCGGACTGGATTCACGAAAGAGTAGTCAAACATCCGGTGACTTCCTCGGTGTTGGCAAATCGTCTGATAGAGTGGTTGTTCGGGCTCCCAGTTGAATGACTTCCTGCCACCCTCCTAGAGTGGAGCCCTTCTCTTGACGCGGGCCTTTGGGTGCTTCTTTCTGACTTCACGTTGATAACGGGCCCTCATCACCTTCCTCTGCTTCTTGTTGTATTTTTCACGCTTGATACTGCCGGCTTCTCCCCTTTGCATTCGAGAATTGAATCTCCAATTGCAGTGAATCGAGCAGAACCTCTTCTTGCGATGTTGAAAGAACCAACGCTGGCATTCCTCACATCTCTGGAAAGAAGCAGTTGGCAAGGAGTCCCCGTACCTCAAGAGATGTAGGAGACTCTCCAAGGCGTCGTCTGCCCAGGACGAGCCTTCCCCCGCTTCGGCGAAATGTAATTTTCCATCCTGTTTGTCAACCCAGAACCATCGGTCCCACTTCTCTGGGCGTACAGGCAAAGGGATACTATCTGTGCGCTTCTTGCGCCCCACCAGGGCTGGGAGAAGGCATCTATGAAAGAAGTCGCTCAGCCTCGTCTGGACGTCTTTCAAACGTTCTGGTCCATCTCCGCGGCTATGAAGGGGGATGGCGTGATCTGGAAACAGATTGTCGTGCAAGTCGATTCCAGCCTTCATCAGATCCGAATCGCTCATTGATTCCAAGTCCATATCGATGAAATCAAGAACCCATGAAATTGCCTTGTCTCTGTCTGCCCTCATCGGGAAATTCCTCCTGGCTCCTTAGTCTAGCACAGCCTGTGAAAAGGTAGGCCCTGTTTAGACTAAGCATTTATATCTTAATCTATTGTTTTTGTTCTTTGCAATAGACCTCCTCTCCGGTACCTTAGAGCAAGACAACAGAAGAATGTTTCCGCGGGAAAGGAGGGAATAGTCATGGTCAGCAAGAAGCTCCGAGACGCCGTCAAGCTGGATCCTCGACGGGACTACGAAATCGCTCATGCTGCTGGGCTACATCCATCGATGCTGAGCAAGCTGGTCTGTGGCATCGATCGGCCCAAGCCGGGGGATCCCCGTGTCCTCGCCATCGCACAGGTCGTAGGCGTTGATGAGGAGGAGTGCTTCGAGGAGGAGCGAGAACATGCCGGCGCTGCCTAGAGCCGACTCCGGACAGTCCCAGAAGCGGCTGCTCTCCCTCCGAGAGATGGTTGAAGTCTACGGCGCCACCCTCTGGTTCTGGCGTAGCGCTGTCTGGGCCGGCCACATCCCGGTTGTGACGGTCGGAAAGAAGCAGTTTCTCGACAGCCGGGACGTCGAAGCGTTCATCCAGCGACACAAGGAGTAAGGGAAACCACAACTACGGAGGTAACTGTCATGAGATTCAGAGATCCTTTTCCACCGGGGTATGAACACGCAACCGTGCACTCTTTTTTCCAAGCACTCATTCCTGCAATTGGTGCGGCAGCCAGCCTTGCCGGAAGCGTCATGGGGGCGACCTCAGATGCTCCAGAGGTCCAGCCAGGCCCGATGGAACTGATGCAGGTGGAGAGGTACAAGAGCCTGTACCTGCCTGTGGAGGAGGCGCTCCTGGGAGAGCTCGGGTTCGTCAAGCAACCGAAATACAAGCAGGTAGCCCGGAGAGTCCCGGCTGAAGGGAGCTTGGCTCGAGCGGCCGGGTTGGGTGGCAAGGGAGGAGGAGGTGCCCTGGAAAGTGCAGCTCGGGGAGCCTTCGAGACCACCTACGACATGGTCCCGGACGGCGAAGAGTGGGTCTACCAGCCGGAAGGGTATCTCCCGGAGACCACGAGGCAAGTTGCAGAGGTCAAGGGCCAGTACGGAGGGCTCGCCGCGGCTGCGCGGAGATCCGGAGCCGTTGCATTCCCTGCCGGAGGGGGTCTCCCTTCAACCATGAACAAGCAAATCGGCCTTGGCCAGGCCCGGGACGTTGCGAAGGTCCGGGCTGAAGATGCCCCAAAGCGGTACGGACGCCTCTACCAGGTCGCCCAGCTCGGCCAGGGGATTCCCACGGACCTGATGAAATCGGAGCTCACACGCACTGGTCTTGAGGCGAACTTGGCAGCTGCGCATGGGGGAGGGCTCTCTCGAGCCGTCTCTGGGTTCGGGAACACCTTGGGAGGGCTCGCTCAGCGTTACATGCTCAACAATGCAACCACATCAAACCCGGGAGGGACCTCTTCTGGATGGAGGGGGAGCAACCCCGGCAGTTCTTATGGAGGCGACTACTGGGACTGGTCCCTCGGATGGGACGACTCTGTCGGAGCGTAAGGAGGGCACGAATATGGGCATCTCACTGAAAGGCTCGGCACTTGCGGCAGGACTCGGGCAGGCAGGATCCAACATGGTCGGTGGGCTGGTTCGAGGGCAGCAGGCCGCCATGGACTACGGCCTGAAAAAGGACCGGTTCGCTCTGTACGAAGCCCAGACCCTCCTGGGCATGTACGACAAGGTCAACGACCCGGAGCAGTTCACGCAGATATGGAACACGTGGATCCAAAAGAGGGGCCTGGAGTGGCCCTCCCTGCAGTTCAACAAGAAGACCAAGGACGGGGACACCTTCACCACCGGGGACGGCCGGATGTGGATCAAGCGGCCGGGAGAGCCTCCGGTGGATATCACTCCGGGCGGACAACGAAAGCGGATCCGGGAACGCGAGACCTACGAGCGGGAAACCGAGGCACACAAGCGCAGAATGCAGGAGAGGGAGTTTGACATCCAGTCGCAATCGATCGAAGCCCGAAAGGGAGAGATCGCCAACCGGAAGAAGGCCCTCGAAATCGCGGAGAAGCAAAACGAGCTCGGCATGGAGATTTCCGGGGAGACTCTTCAATTTCTTATCGGCAGCGTTCAGGACTACTACTGGCTCAAGAACCACGCCCCGGAGGACCTAACCCCAGAGGAAGAGGTCCTGTACCAGAGGATGGAGCGGTTCCTCGAGGCCTACTGGAAGAAGCAAGATGGCATCTTGGAGAACGAGGACCCCGGCACCGGGACGCACGATTCCAGCAAGGCGAGCCTGTTCGACGTTTGGAAAAAGACCGCTGATATGACGCATGCAGCAGAGGGAGGCCTTGCGGCCGCGGCTCAGGGATCCCGGGTCTCCGGGGAAGGGCCCCCAAAGAGGAAGGCGGACCCGCTCGGCATCAGAGAGCCCACCCGATATACCTATGAGGGCGGGAAGTTGAAGCGAGTCCAATGATTTCCGGAAGGCGCCGGCTTGCCCTCGCACGCAAGAGGCGCAAAGACGAAACCCCGGGAAGTCTGGGGGGACAGGCCCGGGGCTAAGAAAGGATGATGATGTCTGGCTGCAACGGGAAGGTATCAAGGAATCTGCGTGTCGTCAAGGGTCGACCTTCTCGGGGGAAACGAGAGCCCCGCTTTCTCCCGCGGGCCTTCAAGCGGGCGATGATCCTTGAGGCGTATCTCAGAGAATCCATAACAAGAGACGAAGCATACCAGATGCTCGCAGATGTTGACCGGAAGGCCTCATGACTGAGGAACGGGTCAAGGGCGGCTTCATCCTACTTGCTCGGAGAATGCTCTCCAGTGGGATCATGAAGAAACCGCACCTCTACTTGAACCTGTGGGTCTGGCTGATCTTTCAGGCGAGCCATAAGAACCACGGAGGACTCAAACGCGGACAGCTCTTCACGACCACCTCGGAGATGCGGGGGGCCCTCACGTACGAGGTAGGCAATCGAAAGATGATCCCAACCAGAAAGCAGATTCGGGTTGCCTATGAATACCTAAGGGAAAACGAGATGATCGAAATCTCGAAGGGCCCACACGGAATGCTGATAACCATCCTGAAGTACAGTAAGTATCAGAACCCCGAGGCGTACGAAGGGCACACACAGGAAGAGAGCAAGGGCCAAGGCAAGGGCCAAGGTAAGGGCACACCGAAAGGCCCGGACAATGGGAGCCTAAATTGTGAAAACGGAAAGGCTTTTGGTCCGTCCTCGCAACCCGAAGGGCACGCCGAAGGGCAGGGGCAAGGGCCCGGGCAGGGGCCCAATAATAAACAAGAAGGGACTAACAAGAAGAAAAGAAACCCTGAAGCAATTCTCTCCCAGATCACTGCACTGAAAGACCGATATCCATCTCCGGATCTCATCGACCAAGCCTTTGATGCCATCAGGACCACCAGGAAGTCAGGAAAGGTTGCGGACTCCGTCCTTCTTGCACAATTGGAGGAATGGAAGGGATTCTCCCCGGAGCAGGTGCAAGAAGGGATCAGGATCTACCTGAAGAAAGAGTGCTTCGCCGATCCTGATAAGAACGAGAGGTATCTGCTGGGGATCATCAGAAAACAGAGGGTCAAACCTCAATTTAAGGAACAGAGAAGCGATGACCCAGCTTTGTTCTCCGACCATATCGTTGACGGTTTGGACCTGAACGACCCAGAGCAATTCCAAGAATATCTGAACCAGAAGGAGGAAAGGGAAGGTGGGCAAAGTCGTCCCGATATCCACGGATGAGCTTCACGATGACATGGCCGAACGATGTCTCCTCGGCCGTCTGTTTATCGAAAATCCGTACTACTTGGAAATCCACGATGAGCTCGACCCCGAGGACTTCTATTCTGAGCGACACAAACAGATCTACGTGGCTTTCCAGGCCGCTTATCTGAAGCGCGGGAAAGTCGAGCTGGCGGATGTCCTTGAGGCTCTGAATGCCGAAGGTCAGGGGCCCCATATCACATACCTGAGTGAGTGCGCGGATGACGCTTACATCTATCGGTCCGTGGATCATCCCCTTAGGAAAGTCCTGAAGTTGTCGAACAAGCGCAGACTCAAGTACGGGCTGATGAGGATCGAGCGGGACATTGAAGGAAAGGAGGAATCCGAAGTTGCCGAGGAGTTGATTGCTCTCGCGGTCGACACCCGGCGGGCCAAAGGGCGGGTGTTCTCGGGGGAGGAACTCGCTGATCTGGCTTATGACCTGATGGAACGGCGGCGAGAGAGGTCCGATCTTATCCAGGGTTTCAGGACAGGCTTCAAGACGGTGGATTTCCACACTGGGGGACTCCAGGGCAAGCGGGTGACGGTAATTGCCGGCCCAACGGGTCACGGGAAATCTGGCCTTGCCATCAACTGGATGGTCCATCTCTGTATTCGGCAGCGGATCCCCGGGCTATTCATCACTGTCGAGATGAGGGAGCAGGACGTTCTGGACCGGGCCGTTGCCATTCTTAGCGGTCAAGAACTGCGGGCAATAGAGGGGGGTGTAGAGAGTCCGCTGATTGCTGAGGCACACGATCAGATTAGAGCTTCACCCTTCCACGTGACAGACAATGCTCCCAAGACGATCCACGATGTCTCCATGCTCATTGAGAAATTCGCCATGCTGCACGGAATCAAGGTCTGGTGTCTGGACTACATCGGTAGGCTGGACCAAGACAGACTCAAAGACGAGGCGCGTGACGAGCGTTTCCAGAGATATGTGAAGCTCCTCTGGAATGTCACCCAAAGGAGCGATCTCCATGGGATCATAGTGTCCCAGGTAAACGCCCAGGAGGTAATAGCGGAGAGCCGCAAGATCGAGCATGAGTGCGATTGTTGCTTCTTCTTCAAGCGCGAGGATGGGAAGCACACCCTGGAATGTCGGAAGAATCGGTTTGGGCCCGTCGGCTATCGGTACAAGGTCTACTACAATCGAGCGAACCAGAGGATGCGAGAGGACGGTTCTGATGAGAAGGATAAGGAATGACCCCCCAGAGGACATGTGGACTTGAGATCCGTGTTTCCTCCAGAAACGAAATCAATTCAACTGGTTGGAGACCAGTGTAACCGGATTGTCACCTTGTCGAGTAGGTGACCCGGGCCCGCATGGAGGTGAGCAGATATGAGTACCACACGACGAAGAAGAGAATAGGGGCTGCCAAATCTTCTGCCCCAGCCACGAAGGTCGGGCGGCCAGGCAAACAGGCAGCAATTGGTGCAAGTGCCACCACGAAGGGGAGAACACCGTAGACCAGATCGAAAACAAGGAATCGCTTTGCAGTCGTGACGGCTCCGGGCCGAACCGCCCAAAGACTTACGCCGGCATACACAGAGAAGAGGATCCTGATGATCCTGAGAACGCCACCGACAACGGCAACCCACAGGACAGGGTGTTCCGACAACTGGGGGAGATGGATCTCCGTTGCGTCGAAGAATACCAGAACTTCGTGCACAGGGAGGCCTGTTGCGAGCGTGCCGCAGAAGACCAGGAGCCACCCCTTCACACCCTTGTATGCGGTCTCTGGATTGACGAAATCCGCGCCAGGCATGGGACCCTCTCTGTTGAGGAAGGTTACAGGTCGATGACGACTCTAAAGCGACCCATCGAGCTTTTCAAGTCCAGGTGTTTCCCAAGTATAGGAAACGTTTCAGCGAGGTTTCGAAGTGTCAGTGAGGAAAGTCTCAAATCTTGAAATAGAGCAACTGGTTAGGGAAGGAAACGGGGTTTCCGCAATTGCCCGGAAGTTGGGGGTAACAAAGGGCACCATCTCGAAGAGGCTCAAGAAGCTGAATGCCGCCGTCACCCAGAACGTGACTCTGCATGAAGCCGGCGAGATTGTAGAGCGGAAGCTCGACGCGATCGAGCAACTCCAGAAGATCAACGACTACGCGCACGAGCTCCTGGATCTACTCATGCGCTGGAACCGGGGGGAAGACGAGGCCCTGCAGATCCTGGAAAGCCAAGTCAAACGGGTTAAGATCGGTAAAGACGAAGAGCTTACGGTCAAACAGGTCAAATTCAAGGACCCCCGGGAGATGGCCCTGAAGGCCATGGCGGAGATTCGTGGGCAGCTCAACCTGCAGTTGGACATCTTCAAGACCCTGTACGACATGGCGGCCGTGGCCGAATTCCAGAAAGAGGTATTGGAGGCGATAGGGAATGCATCCCCAGATCTCAGAGACCAGATTGTACGTAACCTCCAAAAAGCAAGGGTTGTTCGATCAACTCTTGAGTTCTCTCCAAGCTGAGAGCCCGGAGGCAGAGGAAGAGAGGGCCCGGTGCCGGGCGGATCCCGCCTACTTCCTCGACCGGTACTGCATGCTTCAGGACCAGGCCACCGAGCAGGCCATCCCCTTCCGGCTCTATCCCTGCCAAGCAGATGTCTTGGAGCAGATCCTTGCCGAGGTCCGGACCATCATCCTCAAAGCCCGGCAGCTGGGGCTCACGTGGCTTTCGGCTGCCTACTCCCTGTGGGTGGCCATGTTTCATGCCCAGAGGTTCGTTCTGATCGTCTCCATCAAGGACGAGCTCGCCCGGGAGTACATGGACCGCGTGAAGTTCATCTTCGATCACCTCCCGGAGGAGTTGAAGCCTCCTGTCTACAAGCGTACGGAATCGATCCTCTGGTTCGGTCGAGAGGCCCGGGACGGTAGGGGCAATGTGAAGGTCGAGGGGCTCAACTCCCAGATCAAATCTGTTCCCACCTCGAAGGAGGCCGGCCGGTCCAAGACCCTCTCCCTGCTCGTGCTGGATGAGGGCGCCTTCATCGAGAACGCGGATTCCATCTGGCGAGCTGCAGAACCGACGCTCGAGCAAAGTAAGGGCAAAGCCATCGTGATCAGTACCGCGAATGGCATGGGAGGATGGTTCCACACGCTGTGGAGCAAGGCCAAGAGGGGCGAGAACCGGTTCCACCCGATCTTCCTGCCCTGGAGTGTTCACCCGGGCCGGGATCAAGCTTGGTACCAGAGGAGGCTCGAGGAGGCCGTCAAGGACGATGACGTACACCAGGAATACCCCGCCACCGACCAAGAGGCCTTCGTTGCATCAGGGCGGCCTGCTTTCGATATGAAGGCCCTCACCAGGTATTGGGAGAACGCCCGGGAGCCCGAGGCCGTGGGTGAACTCTCTCCCGTGGACGGCCGGGTGGAGTTCCACGAGGCCGAAAAGGGATATCTCCGGGTCTGGCGCTTTCCGGAACCCGGCCGGCGCTACGCGATCGGCGCCGACGTTGCCGAAGGGCTCGCACACGGGGACTTCTCCTGTGCCCACGTCCTGGATGTCCGATCCATGGACCTCGTCGCGGAGTGGCACGGGCACATTGACCCGGATCTGTTCGGAGTGGAGCTCTTCAAGCTCGGCACCTTCTACCATGGCGCCATCCTTGGGGTTGAGCGGAACAACCATGGTCTCACAACCCTGACCATTCTCAGACAGGGCCACCCCGTCCACTCTGAGGCCAAGCCCTACCCGCGGCTCTACTTCGAGGAGACAGTGGACAGGGCCACGAATAAGACCACTCAACGGTTCGGATGGGTAACGAACCTGAAGACCCGACCCATCATGACCGACGACCTAGCCCGCGTGATCCGGGAGAACCTGGCCGGGCTGATTTCCAGGGAGGTTGTGGAGGAGTGCATGTCCTTCGTAGTTGACGAGAAAGGCAGGCCCGCGGCCGTCGAGGGCCAGCACGATGACCGGGTGATGGCCCTGGCGATCGCCGTTCAGATGGCCCAACAGGTAGGCACCAACCTGATGTTCCCGGAATTTGATCCATCCCTCCACCTCTACCGAAAGGATTGAGCCATGAAGCTCATCGGTAACCTCACTGCCTTCGTGAATCCCCTTGAACCCCGAGAAAAGCTCATACAGGCCATTTGGCTGGAAGAAGGCAGGGAAACTACCGGAGAAGTGTATTGGGCCGTGCGTGGGGCCATCTCGTGGCCGTCAGAGCAATATCCGGGCTATCTCCTGGTGGGCGCCCAACAGAAGGAATCGAAGACCATCCGGCTCCTGGAGGAGTTCGAATTCAAGCTCCTGCAGGAGTTGATAGTTGGCCTTCCGGACCTCTCGGACAAGTATCTCATCTCGTACATCTTGATCGACCCTTCCGATGAGAGCAAGGCCTTCGGGGCTCGGGTCCAGACACAAGCCTGGCGTATGTACGAATCCTTGAATCGGCGAATCCCCGGGTTCGTGGAGGATGAGACCGCAGATGTGCCGCTGCTCGAGTTCAATTTGATTCGGGAAGCCATGAACGAGAAGCGCCTGATCCTCCCGGACAGTTTAGAGGTAGCCAGACAGATGAGTTCGAACTGGCAGGATGCCGAGGAGGAAGGACAACTGTACGCACTGAAGGCCCTGCGGCATCTGGTCCGCAGTTTCGATGATCACCGGTACCGGGCGCCTGTGGACGTGCCCCCTTACAGGCCGCTGGATCCGCGGGCGGGGTACTGACAACCAATTCATCTAGGCTCAATCCAGTTGCCATCATCATCGAAATTGAAAGAACGCTCCAGGCCAAAGGCGTTCGAGACCATATCGAAGAGAGGACGGAGAGATCTTCCATAGTCTACATCATGCTCTTCTATGACCACCTCCGGGAGCATAGCTTGGTCTCGATCGGTCCCACTATCCTCATTGAAACCGAATCGACCATGGGTATACAGCAAACGATAGTCTTTGATCCGAAGGAACGAGAGATATACGAAGAGGGGAGGTACGACATCAAGCCGCGATAACATCTGAAGATACCGAGACACGCCCTCTATTACATTGCGTTCATACCAGGTACTGGGAATGATTCGGTGGTCCTTTCTTGGCTCGAACACATAGAGGGCTTCAACAATGCCCGTTCTGAACAACTGCGTATATGCGATTGATGGACCCTCTCGGGTGGCGTTGAAGGTCAGGATTCCGTCCAAGTTGATTCGTGAACTCCAACCATCCCGACCAAGAGGAGGCAGAGCGCTTGCGTCCTGGTAGCATTTCGAAATGTCAAGAAACTCCCTCGTTGAAAATGCTGTCAGGGGAACTATGTGCAAGACCAAGGTAGCAGCCTTTAGGATCGGAACTGGAGTTTCCAGCGTGGCAATGTGCCGGATGCGGTCCGATCGGAACGCCCGAATTCTATCAGCGATCTGCTCCGACAATGTGAACATGGTTCGTAGCTCCGAGACGTCGAGGGCGTATCTGCCCGCCGAATTGCGGCCGTAGAAATGGCGGTTGGCTATGACTCTATGTGGGGAATTCCAACTCTTCTTGACCCGTATGATGAGCACATACCGATTGTCTTCGACCTCAATCGGGTGGATGGGGTCAATGGATATCCTGGGTTCCAGGCCGTTTCTTAATATGTTTTCAAGCCTTAGGATCTCGCCATCAAGGTTGGGAATCTCAAGGCCATCGATCGACGTGGGCAGACCGTCCTTGGCTGCAATGCCGAGTATGAAATCTCCCCCACTTGCGTTCGCGAACGAAGACACTCCAGCGAGGAAAGGCTCCGTTTCGCTGGCTCCTTTGCCGGGAAGCTCTCTCTTATACTCAATCGACTTGCCTTCTCGGACTTGGCTGTCAATGAGTGCTTCTAGGTCTTCAAGGGTGACTGACGAAAGGCTCTTGGAAATCATTCTCAGTCTCCTGGTTCGGCTCTAAACATCTCTTCGCCCAGGAAGATACATCGCCACGGGATTATCGGTCAACAAAAAGACCTTGACACTCTCTGCGAGATCATGGGATAAGGGAGTTGTCTGAATACACATATCGGAGGCCACCCGCAGTGGCTATTTTTGTGCGCGAGTTCCGACTTGGCAACCCTCCCGGTATCGTGAGGTATCGGGCAGCCTATATGTGGGCTGAGACAGGGGTTGCCATTTTTGCGTCTGGGCCCAAGTGAGCCCAGACCAGGGGAGGCTCAAGTCATGACTAAAAGGAAACTAAAGGCAAAGGCGCCCATGAAGAAGAAGGCGGCCAGGGCCAAGGCACCCCCAGAAGAACCCCTGATCTACACGGTAGGGGAACCAAGCGAGGTCTTTGGAAAGAAGGTCCGCATTCGCCTCGAGGAACTGGGTCTGCGGCCCCTTCCATTTGCGAAGGCCGAGCGCATAGACGAGGTGCCCATGTCGGAGTGCTACATGGGCGGAATCTTACCCTCAGAGGAGAATTTGAAGAAACTTGCGAACGGGTTGGGGCTGTCTCCCAAAACTCTGCTCGCCAAGAAACTGATTATCAAGTATTCCTAGCCGGTGGGAAGGAGAAACGACATGGATAAGAGCAAGTTGGAGGATCTCAATGACAGGTTCTTCGCGATCCTTGGAATAATGGACACGGTTCTGAATCAGGAGACTGGATACTCGGGAGAACATCAAGAGAAATGCAGCGAGCTATTACCCCTGCTCCAGAAGGTGAACGATGGTTTCAGCGACGTGATCCGGTCCCTTACAGACCAACCCCCCGCACCCGAGGCCGAAGGGGAAGAGAAGCCGGACATTGGCTTCCGCATCGGCTTCGTCGAGGCCTTGGTAGAGCTCATGGCCGAGATTCTGACTAACGATATTAACCTGAACACCAGGGAGGAACTTTTTCGGGAGAGGCGTTGGCAGCTACACACCCTCTGTGCCTCTGCCAAAATGCATCTGGCCAAGATCACGGAAGTGGTGGAGGGAACGGCCGAAGAGAAGGGATGATGGTGACACCACCCCCGGCCGGTCTTCGGGTCGGCCGGGTTCCTCAGGGGAACGGGAGCGGAAGGAACAGGGGGAACGATAGATGGCACCGAAAAAGGAAGAGACCTTCCTCAGATCAAAGGACGTGGCCCACATCCTAGACCTTTCGCCGGACGATGTTCTCGAGTTGGCCGGGAAGGGCAAACTGAAGGGGGAGAAACAGGGCCGATTCTGGAGGTTCCGACTGGCGGATGTCATGGCATACAAACAGAAGATGGAGGATTGATCCGAACACAAGGTTCGACCGGCCTGGATCTGGCCGGGGGTCGCTATGAACGTGAAGTTCTATAACGTTCGCGGTAGCAAAGTCACAGGCCTCAGTTTTTCATCAATCACCAGCGGGACAGGAGGATTCCATGGCGGAAGAGACAGACGACCTGAGACCCGATTTCAGCCACCTCGTACCGATTCCTGAGGCGGCGCGGATCCTGAGCATGTCAGAATCCTATTTCTACAAGAACTGGAAACGGCTTGGGATTGGTGTGAAGTTCGGGCACGTGCGGATTGATTTAATCAAAGTACGTGAACTCATGGACGTCGACCGTGCCTATGATGCTCGTAAGAGGGAGCAGGAGGAAGAAGAGAGACAGAGAGAGGCAAGGAGCCGTAGTTCGAAGAAGGGGGCACGTAGCCGCAGAGCAAAAGGGAAACGAGGGACGAAGAAAGGCCCAAGGGCTGGCACCCCCGACAACCCCTATAACCTTCGGTGAAGTTCTTGGTGGCCTATCGAAGAGGAAGAGCTTGATCGGTACATGAGCGAGGCCCTGGTTGTGAAGCCCAATGCCAAGAACCCGCGAGCGACAGCAAGGAGAATCCTCGGGAAGTGATTCCAATCGGAAAGGAGGAAGCCATGATAGAGACGAGCGAAATAGCACGGGTTCTGCCGAGTCGAGCAGTCGAACTCATTGACGAACTGTTCGATTGGGCCAACCTTGAACAGCCAGATCCTCGGCCACAGATCGACTCATCAAGAGAGCCACTGGTGTCTGCGATATTGGAGCATGTGGACAGGATCCCACCGGAATTGATACGCCTACCCCCCCAACACTACACCGAATTCTCAATAAGTCGCGCCACCATCAGGGCTGCTGTAAGCCAATGGGAGCAAGGGGACAGGAAGACGAAGCTATACAAGATTCCGGGCTTCAGCCAGGCCAACCCGGTGGCGGTACTAAGGAATGCTCTCGCCCGCTGCCCCGATGAGGCCCCTGAACCGTCAACCCCAGAGATAGAGTTCGTGGTCGATGATGAGGAATTGAGAGAGAACCTGCGAATCGACTATGGCGCGGCGAACCGAGCTCTCAGCAACGGGGAATGGAAGGCAGCAACCGTTTTGGCTGGCTCAGTCCTTGAGGCCCTACTGCTCTGGAGTCTGCAGCAGGTTCCAGCAGAGGGCATTGAGAGCGCAAAGAGGGAACTGAATATCAAGGGTGAGCCCGAAGGTTGGGGTCTACATCCTCTCATCAAGGCAACAGAGAGGCTGGAACTGATTCGAAAGGAAACGGCGTCTCAGTGTCACCTTGCCAAGGATGCCAGGAATCTCATCCACCCAGGCCGAGCTATTCGTCTCGCACAGACCTGCAACAGCGGAACAGCCTTCTCAACAAAGGCAGCGGTGGAGCATGTCTTGAACGATCTTTCCAGGAAACCTGGGGAAGGAAAGGAGGGATGACCCATGGGAATGCTCTATAGGCGCAAGAACAAGAAAAAGGACGGTTCGGTGGTGGAGGGCAAGATTTGGTGGTTGAAATACTACCAGAACGGAAAGCCTATCTTTGAGAGCTCCGGGACCACGAAGAAGATGAAGGCGAAGAAGCTCTTGGAGCAAAGGGAAGGGCGTATCGCGGACGGCAAGGATCCGGGAGTGCACTTCGAGAAAGTCCTCTTCGATGAACTCGCCCAGGACCTGCTAACGGACTATCGGGTCAACGGGAAGGACGAGCGGAGAGCTGAAATCAGTGTGGACAACCTTGAGGGCTTCTTCAAAGGGATGAGGGCCCCGGCGATCACGACCGCAAAGGTGAAGGAGTACATGGAGCAGCGGATGGAGGATGGTGTTACTCACGGTACCATAAACCGGGAACTCTCCGCCCTGAAGCGGATGTTCAACCTGGGCGTCCAGTGTACGCCCCCCAAGGTGGGCCAGGTCCCCTACATCCCCATGCTGAAGGAGAACAACGTCCGGAAGGGCTTCTTTGAGCACTCGGAGTATTTGGCGCTCCTGAAGGCCATCTCTGAACTCTACAGACCCATTCTGACGTTCGGGTACAAGACTGGGTGGAGAAAAGGTGAAATCCTTGGGCTGACCTGGGACAGGGTGGACCTGAGGGAGGGGGCTGTCAGGCTCGAGGTCGGGGAAACCAAGAACAAGGAGGCAAGGACCATCTATGTGGACGAGGAGGTCTTGGGCCTACTGAAGGAGCAGTTCAAGAAGCGGAGCCTCGGCTGCCCGTACGTGTTCCACCGGAAGGGGAAGAAGATAGCCGGCTTCGTCAAAGCCTGGGCCAAGGCCTGTGGGACTGCGAAGATCCCGGGGCGCATCTTCCACGATCTCCGAAGGACGGCCGTGAGGAACATGGTCCGGGCGGGGATCCCGGAGCGGGTGGCCATGCAGATCTCCGGGCACAAGACCAGGAGTGTCTTTGACCGCTACAATATCGTGAGTCCTGACGATCTCAAGGCCGCAGCCTCCAAGCAAGAAGCCTACCTCAAAACCCTCAAAGATGACACGACGGTTACACCTACGGTTACAATCGCCGACT
>JANQFG010000255.1 GCA_028277985.1 bacterium
ATGATCGGGGATCCGGTCTGCATGGCCAGCCGGACGTACCCCTTTCTGCGCTTCCACATGAGCTGGTATCGCTCCCGGCTCGG
Organism: bacterium; assembly: GCA_028277985.1. Taxonomy (GTDB): domain Bacteria; phylum Desulfobacterota; class DSWW01; order DSWW01; family DSWW01; genus S015-6. The sequence continues at coordinate 84 of JANQFG010000255.1, forward strand.
CTTGAAGGCCTCGCGGGAGCCGCCGGGCATGATGGTGACGATCTCCTCCTGCTCCAGGAGAGCCCGGGTGGTCTCCGGATGGGCCAGCACGATGTCGAGGTCCATGAAGGCCTGCCTGAGGAAAGGGATCTTGAAGATCCGCCTGTCCGTCATACCCCGCGGCCATCTTCCATAGGCGTCCTTGATCGCATAGTGCAGGAGCAAGGCATCGACCGGCAGGATGCCGTGGTTTCCGACCAGGACGGCCCGACCCTTGGCGGGCACGTTCTCCAGGCCGACCACCTCATAACGGAAATAGCCACGTATGACCGGCAGGAGCTTCTCGATCACGTAATAGAAGAGCCCTTTTCCGGTGTCCAGTCGAAACTCGTCTCCCGGCGAGTACTGATCGTACTCGACCGCAGCGGTCCAGAGACCGTCTGCAACGGTTGATACCGCCTGGATGAGCTCCTTCATTCCTATCCGTTTCCCTGACTCGGGAACGGTCCCACTCTCTTCTTGGTCATCCATGCTCAAAGGTCCTCTCGGCCTTCCTGTTCTTCCGACCGGGCACCCTGGCGGGACCCTCGTCGTACCAGCTCGGCCTGAATCCCTTCCAGGATTCGTCCCTTGTCCCTGCCCCACTCGGGCGCGAGCAGGAGATGCCGGGGCGCTTCCCCGAGGAGTCGCTGGATGGTGATCGGCCATGGAAGGCGTTCCAGAAAGTCGCAAACACAATCGAGATATTCAGGGTACCCCAGAGGATGATATTCGCCTTTCTGATAGCTCTCCGCAAGGGGGGTGCCCCGAATCACGTGACAATGGTGGATCTTCACTCCCTGGATGGGGCGGCCGGCGAGCATCCCCGCCGTCCGCATCATGTCGTCACGGGTCTCACCGGGCAGCCCCAGGATGACGTGCACGCAGATCCGGATCGGTCTTCTCGAGGTTCGATCCACGGCGTCGAGGAAGTCCTCCACGGTGTGGCCTCGCCGTATGCGGTCCAGGGTATGGTTGTGCGCGCTCTGCAGCCCGTATTCCACCCAGACCTCGTATTCTTCAGAAAAGGACTCGAGCAGGTCCAGCACCTGCTCGTCGGCGCAATCCGGTCGCGTCCCGACGGCGAGGCCAAGGACCTGCGGGAATTCACGGATGACGCCGTATCGCTCCTCCATGAGCTCCACGGGTCCGAACGTATTGGTGTAGGCCTGGAAATAGGCGAAGAATCCCTGGGCCCCGTATCGCTCCCGGCCGAACCGGATTCCACGGCTCAACTGTTCTTCCAGGGGTGGGGGCGGCCCGCCCGGCAGGACATTCGGGCTGAAGGCGGCATTCTCACAATAGATGCAGCCCTGCCCCTGCCGATGATCGGCCCCTCCACGATGGGGGCACCCGAAGCCCGCGTCGAGCGAGATCTTCTGTATCCGTTTGCCGAATTTCTCGTGGAGATAGTCACGAAAGCGGTGATAGCGGGCTTTCGCAGGCTCGCCTGTCTGCGCAACCCGTGCGGCCGGATTTCCTGGTTTGCTCACCGTTCCAGAATGCCTCTCTAACTATAGAGGATACAAAGATTTTCATCGTCTGTAACCCATCACTATCCAAACGGAAACGGTCCGGTTTGTCAAGGAAACTCGAGAGGCCTGACGGCCCCGGCAGGCTGTCCCGGGACCGGTTCTCCTGGCCCGGGGGTTTGACGGTCGCGACCCGGAGCCACTATGTTGAGCTTCGATCCTTCGCCAGCTCGGATCAGCACCGGTCTTGCCAACGAAGAGAAGGAGAATCCATTGAGCGAGCAGCATCCACTGTGGAGCATCATGCACCCCCGGACGATCGCCTGGGTGGGTGCCTCGAACAACCCGATGAAGATGGGCACGATCCAGTTGACCAACCTCCTCAACGGAGACTATCCCGGACAGGTCTACCCGATCCATCCGACAGAGGAGACCGTGCTGGGCCTCAAGGCCTATCCGAACGCCTCGGCCCTTCCCGAAGTGCCCGACATGGCCTTTATCGTGGTGCCGACTGACGTCGCGGTGGAGATCCTGGACGACCTGGGCGGGCGGGGTGTGAAGCGAGCCGTGATCGTTACCGGAGGCTTCAAGGAGATGGGCGAGGAGGGGCGAAGGCGTGAAGCGGAGCTCCTTTCCGTGGCGGAGAGGCACGGCATGCGATTTCTCGGACCGAACTGCATAGGGATCATGCATTCCCGCCAGGCTCTCAACACCACCATGTTTCCCAGGTTCGTGATGCCGGGGCCGGTGGGGCTGGTATCGCAAAGCGGTTCTTACGTAACACAGGTCCAGCTGTACCTCCAGCGGCGCGGGATCCACATCAGTCAGGCGATCAGCGTCGGAAACGAGGCGAGCATCGATGTGGTCGACTGCATGGAGTACCTCGCCCGGGACGATGACACTCGTGCCATTATCCTCTACCTGGAATCCTTGCGACGGCCCAGGCGATTTTTCGAGGTGGCAAGGGAGGTCACCCGAAAGAAGCCCGTGGCGGCCCTGTACGTAGGGGGGACCGGTGCAGGGGCCCGTGCAGGAGGAACCCACACGGGTGCCATGGCAGGGGATGATCGTCTGTATGAAGCCCTCTTTCGTCAGTCCGGGGTGCTTCGGGTCAACACCATCGGGGACCTCTACGCCGTGGGCTATGCCCTGGCCTGTCAACCACCTCTTCGGGGAAACCGGATCGGGATCGTGAGCCACTCCGGGGGGCCGGTCACCTCCATGGCGGATGCCTGTGAGCGCCAGGGCCTGGAGGTTCCTGTGTTTTCGGCGACGCTACAAGAATCCTTGCAGCCGTTGCTACCAGCCACGGCATCGGCCGCAAACCCGGTGGATCTCACCTTCGGGTTCGGTCAGTCCGAGATGATGACCGCGATTCCGAGGCGAATCCTGGAAAGCGGAGAGGTCGACGGTGTGCTGATACACGGGATCATGGGATCCTCTTATCTTGAATCCTGGGTCGGATCTGTCGAGGAGAAGCTGGGGGTTTCCAGAGCCCAGATCGAGGAAGCGCAAGCGAAGGATGTAGAGGAGCTTTCCTCCATTCCGAAGCATACGGGGATGCCGGTGATCTGCTCGTCCTTCATGGACCGCGACCAGGACAACTGCACCCGGCTTCTTCAGGACCATGGCATACCCGTGCTGGACACGCCCGAGCAGGCAGCCGAGGTCATGGCCTGCCTGGGCCGGAGCGCATCCCTGCGTAAGCCGTGACTCCGGGCAGGATGTTGTGGAAAGGAGTGGACAAGACGTAGTCCATCCCCTTCGACCTTCGACTTTGCCCTTTCGCCTGGGAAAGCCTTAGCAGCCTTTTGTTTCCAGGTCCGGATTCTCGCTCTTGATCCGGAGGATCAAGTCGTGGAGGCCGTCGATGTGGTTGAGCATGGGGAAGGTCTTCTTGCCCGAGGTGATGATTTTCAGGTAGCTCTGATAGAAGGGAGAGACATGCAGGGCGGTGATTTCGCTGCACTTCACCTTCTTCGTACGGAACAGGGATTGGAGAATGAGGTGTTCGCCCCCTTCCAGGGTGATGCGGTGAGGCATCGCCAGCAGGAAGGCCCAGTACCGGAGGAGGGCCAGGGCCCAAAGGGCCAGGAGCCCGCCGATCAGGTAGTCGCCCCCTGAAACGGCCATCGGAATGAGAAGTGACAGAAGCAGGGCCCCGATCATGCTGAGGACCAGAAGAAGGAGGTAGCGGTAGACGAGTGTGTTTCTTGAAACCTGAAAGCAGAAGGCCGGGTCGGCATCGGGGTTCGGCATCTTGTCTCCCTCCACGGCCAAACTATCAGAATCGCGGAGCGGAGCGCAACCGGAGCGAGAGGCGCTTGTGTTTTTCTCCTGCTGCGGGTTAACCTGGGTTTTCGGACGAACGGACAAGCGAACGAGGGTCCCATGATGAGCATTCTCAAGGAATGGCTTGAGCTTCTGCTGCCTCTCCTCATTTTCGTAGGGTTGTTCCTGCTGCGCTACGTCACCCAGTTCGTGAAGGCGAAGCGCTTGAAGGAGATCGCCCCTTACATCAACGGCCAGGCCGTGGTGTGGCCCTTTTCTTCACCCAAGATACGCGGAACCTATATGGGTATCCCTTATCAGATGGTCTTCCTCCCTGCCGGCCGAAACTCACCCGGACGGATGCAGATCAAGCTATCCTTCTCCTTTCCCTTTGAACTGGAGGTTCGAAGGCCGGGGGCGATGCCGGGACTGGAGCAGCTTTTTCAGCGGGGCAAGCTGATCGAGACCGGGGACGAGGCCTTTGACGAGGCCGTGTTGGCAAGGGCGGACAGAGAGCCCGACAAGGCGGAGCTCTTTCTGGACAACCCGGTCAACCGCGAGTCGGTCGTCGAAGTTCTCGATGCGGGGTTCGAGAACGTCCGCTTCACGGAGAAGGAGCTTGTCCTTGCCCGGCAGGGCGATTTTCTCGGAGACGACCTGACCCCGGAATCCGCTCTCGCCGACCTTGCCCTCGCCGCCCGTCTCATGCAGCGGCTTTAGTGTGATATCCCTAGCAATCTTGGAATAACACGAACACCGTGCGATGGGTGGAACCGGGTCTGACCCCCGATCCCTGAGCCCTAATTCGCACCCCTTCGATCGGTTGGGTTTCAACGCTTCTTCGTTCCGGGCAGCTCTTCGCCTCGCTGTTCCGCCAGGATGCGCTGATCCCTCTCCCTGACGTGCTCTTCCGAACCGACGATCGGGTGTAACTCGAGCCTGGGGGAGTACCGGCTGTTCGGCACCGTTCGTCCCAGCGCCTCGGCCATGGCCCGGATGTGATTCGGGCCGGCTCCGCAGCAGGCGCCGATGTACTCGATTCCCAGCTCTTTCGCCTCGAGCGCGTAGGCGGCCATCTCTCTTCTCGTCAGCATGAAGGGGTCCAGCTCCAGGGGGAAGGCAGGGTCTCCGCGAATCTCCTGGGCCTGGAAATAGGGCCTTTCCGGCGAGCAGTGGTAGGCCACCGGCTGTGTGGCAACGTAGCCCTCCACGGCCTGCCGAAGCCTGGCGGCCAGGGGCATCATCATTTCCGGGTCGCGGAAGCAATTGATCCCGACGATATCGGCTCCGGAATCCTTTAGGTCCTTGAATGCGTCTTCCATGCGGATGCCGTCCAGGGTCTTGTCCTGGTATTTGAATCCAAGGGTGATCATGGAGGTCAGGCCTGCGTCCTGGATCGCCTCCAGGGCGATCTTCGCCTCCCCGAGATACTCGATCGTTTCGGCAATGTAGAAGTCCGTCTGCCCGGTCCCTTGGTATTCGATCTGTTCGTCGAACTGACGACGGGTCTCGGTGTGGGTCGCAGGATCGCCCGGGTCATACACCCAGGTGTTGCAGAGATTTCCTGCCACCAGGATTCCGTACTCGTCCGCCACCTCCCGGGCGAGACAGGTGGCCGCCCGGTTGATCTCCGGAAGGGCCCCCTCCATGCCTATGTCCTTGAGCTTCTCTTCATGGGCATAGTAGGCGCATGCCTGTATTACGTCTGCCCCGGCCCGGGCGAAGTCGATGTGGAGCTGACGGACCACTTGAGGATGTTCGATCACGACCTCCGGCGTGTACGGGCCGGCACGAACATAGCCCCTGCGCTCGAGCTCGAAGATCATGCCGCCGTCGCCGAGCACCACGTCCTTCTCGAGCCTCTTAAGAATCATGCCCGTACCCCCTTTTCCTATGAGCAGTATACCGCTACCGACCGCTCCGCCTCTACGAGCACGCGCCAGAGATCCGGGCTGTCTCCCATACCGACCTTGATGAGGTAGGATGCGATGCTCAGATGGGTGCGCGCCTTGAAAAGCTCCACCTGCCGCAGGAAGTCGGACGGCAGGGTGGAGGCGTTCTGCTGATACGCCTCTACAAAGGCTTCCTCCGTGTAGTTCTTCAGGATACCGGATTCGTGGAACTGGTTGCGGAACTGGGCCAGGAAGGTCCCTACGTCGTAGGCACGCGGATAGGCCTGTGCGTTTTCAAAATCGATGGCGGAAACGAAGAGCGAGGATCTGTCCGTGAGCTGGTCCTGTCCCACCAGCACATTCTTCGGGTGAAAATCCCCATGCCCGAGGGTGAAAGGCTCTTCGCCCGACTCGGCGATACCCTTCTCGGCCGCAAGGATCGTCTCGGCCAGGGACTCCACCCTTCGGGTGTGGGGATGGTCGCACCTGACGAACCGCTTCATGTAGTTCTGTATCCTTCTTTCTTCCGAACGCTGGAAGGGTCCGAGCACAGGGATGGCTGCCGGGATCCGGTGGAACCGGGCAAGCCAGAGGGCCACGTCTTCGAGCAGTTGACGTCCCTCTTTGGTCGGGACGGCCAGGAGCATGTCATAGAGGCTCTTGCCCCGTTGACCCACCTCGATCACCGTCTGGGTCGAAGGGTCCAGGTCGAGGGGTTCGGGCACCCGGTAACGGCCCTTGTCAAAGCCCTGCCGGAAGACGTCCTCCATGACGAGATAAGCATGCCGGGCCTTTTGCCACTTCGACCGGCTGTGCAATTTCTTGATGATCCACCGCTCTCTCGTCTCCCTCCTGCCCTTGGTGCCGACCACGATTTCTGTGACCTGCAGGTTTGCCCCGGTTCTTGGGATTTCCTTGAAGAAGGGGCGACACCTGCCGCTGCGGATCTCGGTCACGAGATCCTCCAGGGTGTCGACCCAGTGGTCGAACTGGGTCGGATAGGTCCCTGCATACCCCTCTCCGTGGGTATCGGTGCCCGCCAGGGCGGTGAACTTGTAACGGTGCCAGTCCTGAAGGCCCTGAACATTGCCTCGAACGGTGTGATTGGAGGAAAAGACCTCGATCCCGTGAAAAGGACCCGAGACCTCAAGATTGCGCGGGTCCGGCCTCGCCGCTTTTCGGTAAGGGTGTGCCCAGACCAGGGCAGCGTCAGGATACCTCTGCAGAATTGCGGAAAGCCGGGTGTTCTTCGGGATCGACACGGTCGGCCCGAATACCAGCACGTCTCCGCTGTCCTCTGTGGTCACTTCCTGTCCGGAGAGCAATACGAAGTGATCCTCGAGCTTCGCCTTCTTGCGGAGTGCGGCCAGATCTTCAGAAGGCCATACGTAATGATGGTCCGTGAGCACGAGGCCCTGAAGCCCTTTGTCCCGGACCTCCTGTGCCAGGGTCAGGGCAGAGATGTGGCTGCATTCGGAGTGCTCGCGCGTGTGAGAATGGATTTCGAGAAGCAATGTCGTCTTTCATCCAGAGGAGACGATCGTTTTCAGCCATGCGAGAATGTCGTTGTAGTAGGTCTGGAGCATGGCCAGGAAAAGGACGATCAGCAGGATCGCCACGATGGTGAAAAAGGGATCGCTTGCTTCGGACATCTTCTCCCGGATCTCTTCCCCCGGTCCAATGAGAAAGGAGAACACGAACAGGAGGATGACGATCGCCGCGAGCCCCGCGATGACGAGTCCGATGATCTGTTTGATCGGCAGGGGATCGTCATCCCGGAATGTGCCCGGTTCGAAGTATTCGGACAGGGACTGTGCCGTGGGCACCGGACCCGTGGAGTACGATTTCGCGCAGATACCGGGCAGGGCCGGGAAGAGGAATACGAGGACGAGAACCCACAAGAGGCCTGGCTTCATGTTGTCCGACTCCTTGGGCGATGTCCGCCGGGTTCCGTTTTCAGCATCCAGGACTACAGGGTAGAGAGGAGGGCGGAGGAAATCAAGGCGTTCCCGGGTCCCCTCCTTTTCTCGGAAAGGCGGATCTGCTATAGTCCTCGTGCAACAGCGGAGCGGGGTTGCGCCTCCTGCCGGAAAGGAAGTTTCGAGGCATGCGCTATGTGATCATCTTCGTCATCGTGGCGACTGCAGTGATGACTTTCATCTTTGCAGATCACTTCCCTGGATTTCTCGCACACTATCCCAGACTCCAGGAGGCGAACTGGACCGTCCGGGCCTGGATGGGCATGGACTCCCCGCATTCTTCGCGTCTGACAGAGAAGAAGCTCCAGGAGACCGACCAGATCCTGCGACAGGCATCCCCCACAAAAGGGGAGGTCACCGAAAAGGACCTCGAGGAATACCGGGAATAGGTCTAGAGGCCGTATCCATCCCCGCAACCACTCTCTTCTATCCGCAGCTGTCTCGGCCCAGGACGAGAGGCTTCCCCCAACAGAGAAAGTCCAGCGAGTCTGCCTTATGATCCCCCGCTCGGGTTTGCCCCTATGGTTTTTCGACCGAGAGTTGTGCAGGGCGACTTACGAGGGGGGGAGAGACGGAGCCCAAACAGCTTCTCGGCGGAATACCATTGGGGCAAACCCGCATTTCTGCCGAGTAGGGCTGACTGTTAATGGACGCCCCTGTAGAAGGCCAGCCTCCTCGCATGAGGCCGGAAGGCCTCCACCAGAGTGTTCTGTTCCTCCTCTGACATGGGGCGGGGATCCCGGCCGGCCTCGGCCAGGGTCTTCACCTCTTGGGGCGAGGAGCACCCCACGATCGCCACGTCGATCGCCTGGGCGAGGGCATACCGAATCAGGAGATCTGCGGTAAGGCCTCCTTCCGGCCGAATGTAGTGGGATTGACCCAGGATCTTCATGCCGATGACGGCGATCCCCTTCTCTCTTGCCTGGGGCAGGGTCGTGTCGAGGAAGCCGGAGAGCGCGCCTTCTGCCGGATTCACCGGCATCATGACCGAATCCACGGGCCACTCCCTGACGGCTCTGGTCAGGATCTCGGGGTCCTGGTGGCCTGTGACGCCGATGAAGCGCACCTTGCCCTTATCCTTCGCCTCCCGGAAGGCCTCCAGGGCGCCGCCGGGGCCTGAAATTGCCTCCAGGTCCGCTTCGGTTCGCACGTCATGAATCTGCCAGAGGTCGAGCCGGTCGGTTCCCATCTTGACAAAGGTGTCCTCCAGGTCTGCCAGGGCGCCTTCCCGGTCCCTGCTGGCAGATTTACTCGCCTGAAAGACCCCGTTGCGAAGCTCTGGATCAGGAGTCCAGACCGTTCCATAGTATTCCTGGCTTCCTGCGTAGGCCCGGGCAGAATCGAAGTAGTTGATCCCCTGTGCCACGGCCTCCCGAATCACCGCCTTCGCTTCGTCGGTCTTGCCGAAGGTGCGCAGAACTCCTTCACCCCCAAGGCCAACCGCGGTAATCGAAGGTCCGTCCTTACCGAATGTCCGAGTTTCTATCTGCGTATCGCCCATCGGCTCCTCCGTTCTTGGGGCTGATACCTTCTACCTAACAGCTAATACCTGGATGCTTCTTCCGCCTGTCACATGGATGCACGAAATCATGGTTTCGACTCGGAGAACCGGGGGGTCCGCCCCATTCGCCCGTTTGGATCCGGAAAATCGCGGATTCGACCTCGACCGTCTCGTGCGCACCGGTTTGCTTGACGAAGGGGGGGAATTTCTTTAAAACAAGAGAACACTTCTCACGCAGACGCATCCAGAAAGAAGGGCGATTCGATGTACAAGAAGAGCAGGCAGCTATCGGTGTTCCTCGAGAACAAGCCGGGTGAGCTCTCCCGGCTGGCCAAGACGCTCGGGGATCATGGCGTCAACATCCTTGCCATGTCGATCCAGGACCCGGCGGAACACATTCAGGGCCTCTTCCGGGCCAGGGAGGTCACCCTGCGCAGGATTGCCTCGACGGCCAGCTATTCGTCGATCCTCAAGGAGGCCTCGTTGCTCACGCTGATCCGGTTCGTGACCACGGACCCGGAACAGAGCTCGAAGCTTCTCAAGGAGGCCGGCTACAACGTGACGAAGAGCGAGGTCATTTTGTCCGTCCTGGAGCATCGCCCGGGACGCCTCGCCGCGATCTCCGACTGCCTGGCCAAAGAAGGCATCAACATCGACTATACCTACGGCTCTTCCCTGGAAGACATGGACAGGGCGCTCTTCGTTTTCCACGTTTCCGACATAAAGGCAGGCCTGAAGGCCCTGAAGGCAATGAAAGAGTAAGTTCGGGTGGGGGAAACATGCTGCCCCTGTCGACCACCCTTTGGCTCGTCGTTCCACCCATCGTCATCCTTGCAGCCGCGATCGTCTATTTCCTCCGCAAGGAACGGCCCAATTGATCCTTCTCGTCTTTGTCCTCTACCTGCTCCTGCTGGCATCCATCGGCATCTACTACACCAGAGCCAACCGAGCCCTCGACGACTTCGTGCTTGGCGGCAGGCGCCTCGGACCCTGGGTGGCCGCCGTCTCGGCGGAGGCCTCGGACATGAGCGGGTGGCTGCTCATAGGGCTCCCTGCAGCCGCTTATGCCGGAGGGTTCTCCATCCTCTGGGCGGTCATCGGGTGCGCGGTCGGGACCCTGTTCAACTGGCTGGTCATTGCTCCGCGCCTTCACAGGGCGGCGACGCGGTCGAAGGCCCTGACCATCCCGGATTTTCTCGAGGCCCGATTCGCCGGGCAGGCAGGACTTCTCATCCGGGTCGTTGCGGCCGCTATCATTCTGGTCTTTTATGCAACCTACATTTCCGCCCAGTTCACGGCTGCCGGGAAGATTTTCGAGACGACCTTCTCCGGGATCTCGACTCCCTGGGGAGAGGTGTCGGTCAGCTACGTGCAGGGGATCCTGATCGGCTGCGGGGTGATTCTGTTCTACACGGTTGCAGGTGGGTTCCTGGCGGTGGCCATGACCGACCTGGTGCAGGGCATGATCATGGCCTTCTCGGTGGTCGTGATTCCGGTTGCGGCGATCTGGCACCTGGGAGGGCTCGATGGGCTGTGGCAGGCGTTGGCGAACGCACAGGAAGGGGAGGTCCTGCTCCGGCTGGGAGGAGAAGCGAAGGGGCTCGGTTTCCTTCTGGGCGTGGTGGCCGGCGGGCTCTCCTGGGGTCTGGGCTATCCGGGCCAGCCGCACATTCTGGTGCGATTCATGGCCATCCGGGATTCTGCAAAGCTCAGGTTCTCGGCCCTGATCTCGATCTGCTGGGTCCTGGCAGCCCTTTATGGGGCCATGTTTGTCGGCTTTGTAGGCAGGGCCTTCCATCCGGGGGGGCTGGAGGATCCGGACAGCGTCTTCCCACTGCTCGCAACCCAGCTGCTGCCCGACTGGATGGCCGGTATCATGATCGCGGCCGCCGTCGCGGCGGTGATGTCCACCGTGGATTCCCAGATCCTGGTGGCGGTCTCTACGGTGGTGAGCGATATCTACGGCAAGCTCCTGGGCGGTGAGGTTCGCTCTTCCCGCGGGGTCTGGCTCGGCCGTCTGACCGGGATCCTGCTCGGAGGCGCGGCCTTCCTCCTGGCCCTGCAGCGCAGGGGTGTGTTCGAGCAGGTTTTCGATGCCTGGGGAGGTCTTGCCGCCGGACTCGGCCCCGCGGTCTGCTTCTCGCTGCTCTGGTCCCGCACCACCTACCAGGGGGTGCTCGGGGGCATGCTGGTCGGCGCATCCCTCACGCAGTTCTGGCCTGCCCTGCTGAAGCTCTTTCCCTGGCCGGTCTTCACGATCTGGCCCGGCGCCCTGATGCCGAGCTTCGGCCTGTCCTGTGCGACGATCTGGGCCGTGAGCCTACTGACCCGGAGCAAGGAGGAGTAGCCGATTCATGTCTGACAAGCCGAGGCTGCCCAACCTGATCGTCATCGGGGCACAGAAGTGCGGTACCACAAGCCTGCACTACTATCTGGGGTTGCACCCCGAAATCTTCATGTCCAGGGAAAAGGAGCTGGTCTATTTCATAGAGGAACTGAACTGGAGCAAAGGAATCGATTGGTATCGTTCCCGCTTCGCTTCGAACGCCCCGGTCCTAGGGGAATCTTCCACGGGGTACTCCCACTGCACCGTATTCCCGGGAGTGCCGGAAAGAATGCACCATGTCGTACCGGAGGCCCGACTCATCTATGTCCTGAGGGACCCGGTAGAGCGAATCCTTTCCAGCTACATCCATACATGGGCCTCTGGAGAAGAGAAGAGGCCCCTCAACGAGGCCCTGAAAGAACCCGAATCCAGCCCCTACGTGCTCCGCAGCATGTACTACAGGCAGCTCGAGCAGTATCTCCCCTATTTCCCCGACTCCAGAATCCTGATCATCACGGCAGAGGCACTGCTCGGCAAGGACCGGCTTTCGACCTTGAAGAAGGTCTTCGCGTTCCTGGAAGTGGACGATTCGTTCTGGTCGAAAAGATTTGCCCTCACCTGGCACGAGACCAGGTTCAAGAGAAAGAACACCCGGGTCGGAGAGCTTCTGGAGGCGTGGCCACTGAAGGAGAAGCTCCGGTTCCTGCCCTTTGAGGTCAGAGGGGCGGCGGAAAGATTGCTTCTCCTTCCCTTTTCGCGCAGAGTGAACAGGCCTCTACTGGGTGAAGGGCTTCAGGAGGGCGTCGTCCGGGTGCTGAAGCCGGACATCGACCGTTTGCGATCCCACACGGGGCAGCGGTTCTCGGAATGGTCACTGTGGCCGCAACAGGAAAGTCCGACATGATTCGAAAGCTCGGTCAGGCCGTGTCCACGATCATGACGCGAAGGGTCTCTTTCGAGCTGGACCTGGTCCCACACACCTTCGAAGGGCTGCCGATCCGGAAGATTACGAACTGGATCTTGACCGAGAGCTCGGTGGTATTCAAGCCAAGTCGTCCCTGGGGACTGCCGACGATTCTGCAGGTGGAGCCTACCAGCCGATGCAATCTGCGGTGTACGGTCTGCCCGGTCGGAAGCGGGCTTGGGAGACCTGCGGGCGATATGGATCTTCCCATGTTCCGGCAGATCCTGGACGAGCTGGGAAAGGCGTTGCTCATGATCATGTTTTGGGATTGGGGAGAACCCTTCCTGAACCCGAACGCGTACGAGATGATCCGAGCGGCTCGCCAGGCAGGCATCAAGGTGGTCTGCAGTACGAACGGCCATGTCTTCTCGGATGGCGAACATGCCCGTCGTGCAGTCGAATGCGGTCTGGACGAAATCGTCTTCTCGGTGGACGGCATCACCCAGGAGACGTATGAACGAAACCGAAGGGGAGGCAGTCTGGAGACGGTCCTGAAAGGAATCGAGCGGGTGGTGGCCGAGAAACGGCGGCTTCGATCGGATACGCCCATCGTGAATTTCCGGTTCATCGTGATGAAGCATGACGAGCACGAGATTCCGAGGCTCAAGGACTTCGCTTCCTCTCTGGGCGTGGATGTGCTCACCCTGCGGAAATTCCACTTCGTTCCAGGCACGGGCGAACGGATCGAGCAGGCGCCCGACAGGAAGGCAGGAGAGGATGGCAGAGGGCTGGTGCCGAGCGAATCCGAATATCAGCTGCCTCTGATTCCCGAGGACGGGCAACAACCCTTGCGGGTGGACAGGAATCCGTGCAAGAACCTGTGGAACTGCCCCACCATTCACTGGGATGGGACGGTCTGTTCCTGTTTCATGGACTACACGGAAAACCGCCCTCTGGGTTCCCTCCGGGAGCAGAGCTTCCGCGAGATCTGGAATGGGGAGCCCTATCGGAGACTCAGGCGGGCGTTCCGTGACGATTGGAAGCGTGTGCCCCTTTGCAGAGACTGCGCGTCCGGTTTTCGAGGGGGGGATGTGGGTAGGGAAGCGACCGCCGAAGCCTTCTTCTTTCACCGGCCGGCTTCGGGCGACCGGGATTGACGGGTATCTTTCGGGGTTGGCTTCGGTCAGGGGAGAGCAGGGAGCCGACCCATAGCGAGGACCAAGGCCATGCAAAGCCCTCCTTCTCGGGATCTATCGGTGATTCTGGTCGTCCAGCGAGACTCCGAGCTTCTCCGCCGCGTTCTTCGGGACCTCCAGAAGCAGTCGGTGGCCTCTCGGCTCGAATGCGTCCTTGTGACGAGATCCGCTACGGATCTGACCGATGTCTCCAAGGATGCCTTGGGTGGCGCTCTCTCGGTGAGGAGCGTCGAGGCGGGACACGTGAACACCGAAGGAGGAGCCAAGGCGGCCGGTGTGAGTGCGGCCCGGGCCCCTCTGGTCGCTTTTCTGGAAGATCATACCTTTCCGGACCCGACCTGGGCGGAGAACCTGCTGCAGGCCCATCGTCGTGACGAGTTTGCCGTTGTTGGGCCGGTGGTACATAACGCGAACCCCACGAGCGGTGCCAGCTGGGGCTGCTTCCTGGTTTACTACGGTCCCTATACATGGGCCCGGGCTGAGAGCGAAATCGAACACCTGCCGGCGAATCACTCCAGCTACCGGCGTGACCTTCTTCTGGACTACGGCTCCCGTCTGCCGGATATGCTCGAGGCGGAAGCCATCCTGCACCAGGATCTCCTCGCGCGAGGCCACCGACTCTTCCAGGAACCCTCCGCAAAGGTCTACCACCTCAACTATTCGAGATTGGGGCCGAGTTTGAGGGAGTACTTCCTGGCGTCGAGGGTGTTTGCAGCGAGACGCGCCGTGGGTTGGGGCGGACTCAGGAGGGCCGTGTACACCCTCGGCTCGCCGATTCTTCCGCTTCTTCGCCCTCTGCGTGTATTTCGGTACGCACGCTCCGCGGGGCTCGAACGCAGCGTAGTCTGGAGGGCCATGCTGACCATCCTGCTGACCTTTAGCGCCGGAGCGGCAGGAGAAATGCTGGGCTACGGGGTGGGAGCAGGGCGAGCTGAGGAGAAGCTTCTGCAATTCGAGGCCGAGCGCGACAAGGTGTTCTCCCCTCGTGATCTGGAGGAGGCCCGCCGTCTACCCCTCCAGGCCGCGAACCCTGCAGTCCAGGAAGAACCCTGAGAGTGTTTCCGCCTGTTCCTTTAGGGTTGCGGGGGGATAGGCCGGCAGATCACAGAAGAGGGGATCGAGGCATTTGCCGGGCCGGAACTGCTGCAGTACGTATCGGTGGCCGCCTTCGAGCCATCTGCCCAGGGCGATGAGATCGCTTTCGTCGATCAGACCCGGCACCACGGTGGTACGCAGCTCATAGCCAACCGAGGAGGCCTCGAGCAGCTCCACCGTGCGTTCCGTGGCCCCCACCAGTGCCTCCTCCGGCAGGGCCGAGCGGCTGATTTCACGGATTTTGCCCGGCGGCCCCTTGATATCCGCGGCAACGTAGTCGAGCAGGGAGGCATCCAGGAGCGGCTCGAGCCGTTCCGGCAGGGAGCCGTTCGTGTCCAGCTTGATCCTCAGACCGAGGCCTCGGATTCTTCGGCACATCTCGGGGAGCCCCTCCTGAAGAAGAGGCTCTCCGCCCGTCAGGCAAACGCCCTCCAGCATCCTGCTGTAGGTGGCCAGGTAGACAAGAATTTCCTCCAGGTCGAGGGGGGGGCTTTCGTTCTGCTCCGCCTGCTGAACAAGGTCGGGGTTGTGGCAGAAGGGGCAGCGGAAATTGCAGCCCTGAAGAAACAGGGTGGAGGCAACGTGCCCCGGATAGTCGAGCAGTGTGGTCTTGGACCAGCCGAGAACACGGACGGCCCGGGTCTCGCCGGGAGGAAGGCCCAAGTCGGTCTGGATAGATGTCATTTCCGCGCTAGTCTTGCAGGATTTCGCGGATTTCTCTCGGACCCATGGCCCACTTCAGGATCTGGCCGTCTCCGGCCACATTGAGCAGCACCGGCAGGTCCATCTCTCCGCTGTCCTTGCGTGTGATCTTGTCCCGGATCTGCCGGTAGTACCGGGAGAACAGCTTGTGGCCGGATGCTTCCTGGAGGTCCAGGATCTCGACGCGAAGATCGAGGGTGCCGAGGTCCTCCTTGACCTCATCGCATTTCGAGCAATTCGGTTTGGTGAAGAGCTTCCAGTCGCTCGAACCGTTCACGAGGTGGCTGTGGGGGTCGACGAAGCTGTTGAGCTCGAGGATCGGCATCATTCGGACGTCCGTCCTTCCCGGAGCTATGCCGTCCGAAGCGGGCGGCTTCGCCTGCTCCTCGACGATCTCTTTTTCCGTGCCGTGAAGGGCGACCACGTTGCCCGAAGGCTTCTCGGTGAAAATCCTGCGGTCCAGGTACTCTTCCGCCTTCCCCTTGTTCCAGTTCTTGACCGGTCGGTAATATCCCACGATCCGGGCGTATACCTCGGTTTCCCTGCCGCACGAGGGGCACTGCTCCTGCTGTCCTTTGAGATACCCGTGGTCCGAGCAGACGGAAAAGGTGGGGGAAATGGTGTAATAGGGAATCTGGTAGTTCTCCGCGATCTTTCTCACGAGCTTCTTGCAGGCCTCGGTATCCTCGATGCTTTCTCCCAGGAAGGTGTGGAAAACAGTGCCGCCCGTGTATTTCCGCTGAATCTCCTCCTGAAGATCCAGGGCACGGAACATGTCCGAGGTGTAATCCACCGGGAGCTGGGTGGAATTCGTGTAATACGGATCCTCCCTGCCCGATGTCAGGATGTCCGGATAGACCTCCTTGTCGATCTTTGCGAGCCGGTAGGAGGTGGACTCGGCAGGCGTGGCCTCGAGATTGTACAGGTTGCCCGTGGACTCCTGATACTCGATCAGGCGATCGCGCATGAAATCGAGCACCTCCAGGGTGAATGTCCTGCCTTCCTCGGCTACGAGGTCCTTGCCCAGGAAGTTGGTGCAACATTCGTTCATTCCCACGAGGCCGATCGTTGAGAAGTGGTTGTCCCAGGTGCCGAGATAGCGCTTCGAATACGGGAAGAGGCCCTCACCCATCAGCTTGGTGATGATTTCGCGCTTGATTTCCAGGGAGTCCCGCGCAGTGTCCATGGTTCGGCCGAGCCTCTCGAAGAACTCCTCCCGGCTTCTGGAGAGGTAACCCAGCCGGGGCAGGTTGATCGTGACGACCCCGATCGACCCGGTGAGCTCGGCCGCCCCGAACAGGCCGCCTCCCTTCTTCTTCAATTCCCGCTTGTCCAGCTGAAGCCGGCAGCACATGGAGCGCACGTCGCCGGGCTGCAGGTCGCTGTTGATGAAGTTCTGGAAGTAGGGGGTGCCGTACTTGGCGGTCATCTGGAAGAGAAGCTCTGCGTTTTCGCTGTCCCAGTCGAACTCCTCGGTGATGTTGTACGTGGGAATCGGGTACGGGAAGCCCCGGCTCGCCGCATCCCCCTCCATCATCACCTCGAGGAAGGCGCGGTTGATCATGTCCATCTCTTGCTGATAGTCGCCATAGCAGCTGTCCTGCTTCTTGCCGCCTATGATGACCTTCTCGTCCTTCAGATCCTGGGGCACGACCCAGTCGAGCGTGATGTTCGTGAAGGGCGCCTGCGAGCCCCAGCGACTCGGGGTGTTGACGCCGAAGATGAAACTCTGGATGTTCTGCTTGACGTCCCGGTAGCTGATGCCGTCGTGCCGGATGAACGGGGCCAGGTAGGTGTCAAAACTGGAGAAAGCCTGTGCACCGGCCCATTCGTTCTGCAGAACGCCCAGGAAATTCACCATCTGCGCGATCAGGGTGCTCAGGTGATGGGGCGGATGAGAGCTGATCTTGTTCGGTACGCCGCCGAGACCCTCCTCGAGGAGCTGCTTCAGGCTCCAGCCCGCGCAGTATCCGGAGAACATGCACAGGTCGTGCAGGTGCATCGTTCCGTTTCGATGGGCGTTGGCGATGTCCTTGGTGTAGATGTTGTTGAGCCAGTAGTTGGCGGTTACCGTCCCTGAATTGTGAAGGATGAGCCCCCCCAGGGAGTAGTTCACATTGCTGTTTTCCCGGACCCGCCAGTCCGCCTGGCTCAGATACCCGTCCATCGTGTTCTTGATGTCCAGGAGCAGGCTCTTTGTTTCCCGTATGCGGGCATGCTGCTCGCGGTAGAGGATGTAAGCCTTGACCGTCCTCGCGTGCCTTCGGTTGATCAGGACCTCTTCAACAAAGTCCTGGATCTGCTCGACCGCCGGGATCGACCGGGGATGGGTCTGCTTCACCAGGGTCTCGCAGACCTCGTTGGAGCAGCGAACCGCCTCTTCCCGGTCCACCAGGTCAACGGCCTTCATCGCGTTGAATATGGCCTGTGTGATCCGCTCCTGATCAAAAGGAACGATCTTTCCGTCCCGTTTCCGGATGCAATAACTCTCGTCGGTCAGGTGGAGAAAAGCAGGTTTCTCCCCCGTGTTCGACTCGACGTATGCCTGCGCCATCTCGCCTCCTTATTCATGCGGATCAACGCCTAAGAAGTTGTTTTTATTTTGGGCAATTGGTGTAGGTTATTTCAAGTAGAATCTTAAATAACCTATATCTTGTAGCCCTGAGGTAGGTGTCTACTATATCTTGTTGCGAATCCCTGTCAAGAAAAAAATCCCTTCTCTTTCGAACAGCGTCTTTTCTTGACACGGCGCTTCATAATAAAATGCAACGAAATTAATGGATTATAGGCTCGAAAAGGGGCCAAGAATTTTTCGCCGGAGGGCTTGAAAGGGGGGTGGAAAGGTCCTGGATTCGGGGTGTCGGAGGCGGCTCCTGCCGGAGGTCCCCGATTTCTCCCCGAAATCGGTGGTTGTCCCCGATTTCTTGTCCAGTTTCTTGGCTTCTCGGACAGGACGCTAGAGGACCTCGGTAACGAAAATCGGGGGTACGGCAAGGTGGGTCACAGAGAACCCTTTGCCCAGTTCCTCCTGCACAATCGACAGGGCTCGGTCCAGGGTCGGGACCGGTGTGAACCCCAGATGTTCCACGACCCCGGGATCCCGGGAGCCGACAACCAGGATCCTGGACTGACGCTTCAGGGCGAGACAGCCCCAGGCCCATACATAGATCGGGTGGACCCCGTGGTATGCGTAATGATGCCGGTACCGGTCGATGTATTCGGGTCTCAGACCAAAATCGTCTTCAAAGCCCTCCTGGATCTCGCCGGGATCCAGGGTCTGGGGAAAGACCCGATCGTAAAGCTCGGCGTAGGAAGGGTGGTGTTGCGGATGGAACCCCGGCAGGAAGGGGTTCATCAGGATCGTGATCCCTCCGTCCCTCACCACGGGCCGGCCCTGGTAGAGGTTGTACACATAGCCGAGCGCCATGTTCGTTGCCAGGATCGGGTTGATACGGGAGAAGACCGAGTAGGGGGAGAGATTGGGAAGTGCCATGAAGAGGGCATCGGTCTGCCCCTCTGCCCGAGCATTCTGCTGTCTGGCCAGGGCGGCGAGGGTGGTAGGGTGAACGGCATCGATCCGGCCGGCGTGGACGGCGATCGGCTGGTAGGCGCTTCGCAAGACTCCGGACAGGCTCTGTTTGACCCTCCCTGGCAGCCGGCCGGCCAACTTCATCGCGTGAGGCACGCGCCCGTTCCGACCGTTTCCGTTCACAGAAAGCAGCCGATCGACCGCCGGGCTCCAGACCCGGTTGTTCACCACGGTTTCTATCGTGAAGACATTGGCTTTCTCTGCGACGACCGCCCCCATCTCGTCCATCATGCCATGGTAGTGGTTTCCGGTCGGATCCATCAGAGTGCCCTGCTCGAGGACCCCCACGTTGTGGTGCGTGCGGATGCTCTCGAAGGTTCCGAGGCCGACAAGGATCGATTTCCATCCCCCGTTCATCGGGGTCCAGTTGACGTTCACGTAGATGACGAGGTCGGAGTCGGTGACGGCCCGGTTCACCTGTACGACGTGCCCGTTTCGGCTGCTGCCCAGCTCCACGATTCCTTCCGGGTCCTCGGCGTCGTGATTGACGATCCGGTTGGGGCCCATCTCCCGCCAGATCCTTCTTCCGAGGAGGTGTCGAAGCTCGGCCGGGGTCCATTTCCGGTGAAGGCCGATGGCGCAAACCAGCCGGATCCGTTCCTTGTCGACGCCGGCCCTGAAGAGCTCCTCCAGGACGACTTCGATGGCACGGCCCCGAACGTCCCCGGCCAGCGGCGGCAGGGGAAGGCAGGGATCATCGAAGGCGATCGTCACGCGATGGCCCGGACGGACGAGATCGGCAAGCGGCGGCGAGCCCAGGGGCTCTCGCAGGGCCCTTCGGACGGCCTCCTTGTAGTCCCGCAGGCCGGGCATCGGTTCGGGGGGAAGGATGGAACGGGTTTCATCCGGCAGGGAAACACTGACCAGGTCGTCCCCGCAGAAGGCTCTGCATTGCATCTATGGTTTTCTCCTGAGTTGCGGGTTTGTGCTCCTTTTCAAGCCATGCGGCCATCAGCCATTAGCTCTTAGGTATTGGGTCACAAATGGTTGCCTGACAGCCTGCCAAGCATCAAGCAGCTCGGACACCCGCTCACGCGTGGTACTTCTCCAGAAACCCCGGCAACTCCCTCAGGCGCTGGATCTGAAGTGGGTGGGAGATGCCGTCGCCCATCAGGATAAAGGGCATGCCGGCCGCCTCGGCAGCGATCAGGTCGTTTTCCATGTCCCCCACGTACACAGCCTGCTCAGGGCCCAGCCCCGTTTTGTCGAGGCAGTAGAGCAGCATATCGGGAGCAGGCTTCGGGTTCTCGACGTCAAGAATCGTTGCAACAACGTCGAAGAGGCCTTCCAAGCCGAATCGATCCATCAGAGGCGGCATCGATTTTCCGCGATTGGTGGCCAGCGCGACGCGGTAGGATTCCCTGAGCTCTCTCAGGACCTCATAGAGCCCCGGCTCCGGGTCCATGTATTCGAGGAACGGGAGGTAGTCGATGGTGTAGGCGATCTGTTCCGCCTCTTTCGCTTTTTCCGGGTCGTTCGCGTAGAGGTGCGCAAACAGCTGGGGCGTCGAATAGACGTGGCATAGCCCTCGGGTCTCCTCATCCAGAGGGGGGCTGCCCAGCTTTGCCAGGATTGCGTCGTAGTAGGCAACATTGGATCGGATCGAGTCGAAGAGAACCCCGTCGCAGTCCAGAATTACCATTTCCAGGGTGCTGTTTCGAGTCTTTGCGGTCATGAGCTGTCCGTGCCGAGCGTGCAGTCCCGGAAACAGGTGTGCACGGTCTTGTTTCGTGATTGGGGTATCTGGAAAAGGGTACCATGCCGGTTTTTTCCAGTCGAATCTGTCGACTCGGTCGACAGATTCGACTTAATCGGGCCGGTCAACTTTGTCGCCCCGGTCCTCCGGGGCGACAAAGTTGACCCCGCAGCATCTACTAGACCCAGCCGACCCCTAAGCACAGTGAATACGAAAGTCCCCAGCCGACGTGAAATCTCGAAGTCGGGCTGGTAGGATCTTTGGGATGAAGAAGGGGAGGGGGGCTAGCACCCGATGCCCGGTTTCGGGCACGGGCACGGAGACTTCAGCGCCGCAGCCTCAGCTGCTCAGGTAGTCCGGTTGGTTCGAAGACGAGGACGATTACGAGGAGGGGAGGCGGGGCCTGACCCCCGACCCCTGATCCCTGACCCCTCAACCTTTGACTTCCAGCTCCCAGCCGCTCCACTCGTACGGTACGGGCACACACAAGGGCACGGAGGGCAGAGGATCGCAGGATGCATGGAAAACCGAAGACCCGGAAGATGCATACCATCGGGGTCGTTTCCGACACCCATGGACTGGTTCGGCCCGGCCTGCTAGAGGCCCTCTCCGGGGTGGAACTGATCATCCATGCCGGAGATGTAGGCGGTCCGGAGGTCCTGGAGGCGTTGCGGGCCCAGGCCCCTGTCGTAGCGGTGCGCGGAAACATGGACGGAGGACCCTGGGCGACGGGGCTTCGGGAAACCGAAGTGGTCGATCTGGATGGTTCCCTGATCTACGTCCTCCACGATGTCTATGCGATCGACCTGGACCCCGGCGCCGCGGGCTTTCGGGCCGTTATCAGCGGGCACTCCCATCGGCCGTCCATGCAACGTCGCGACGGGGTGCTCTTCCTGAATCCGGGGAGCGCCGGGCCGAGGCGGTTCAGGCTCCCCATCACGGTTGCCATCCTGCGGGTGGAGGGAGAATCCCTGGAGTCGAGGTTCATCGAGCTGACGGACTGACAGGGTCCTCCTCGGAGGAGGCTCCGAGGGGCGATTCTATGGGCAGGAGAATGTGGAAGGTGCTGCCTTCGCCCGGGACGCTTTCGGCCCAGATCCTGCCGCCCAGGCATGCCAGGATCTCGTTGCAGATCGAAAGCCCGAGGCCCGTGCCTTTCGGCTTATCCGTCAGTGTGTCGCCCACCTGCTTGAATCGGTCGAAGACGTGCGGCAGCTCCGAGGCCGGAATCCCGACACCCGTGTCGGCCACCAGAAGGTGAAGCAAGCCCCCGGTGTCGTGGTCGAGTCCCTGTTCGTTCTCGAGGGAGCCTTCGATGCGGATTTTGCCCCCACGGGGTGTGAACTTGATCGCGTTTCCGAGCAGATTCGACAGCACCTGAAGCATGCGGTCCTCGTCCATCTCAATGGAGGGCAGCCCCTTGCGGACGTCGATCTCAAGCTCGAGGCCCTTCTCGAGGAGGAGGCCGCGAACAGCTTCCGCCGCTTTCCGAACCAACTTCTCCGCCTCGAGCTTCCTTAGATTCCATTCCATCTTTTGGGCGTCGATTTTTGCCAGATCCATGATGTCGTCGATGAGCCGCGTGAGCCGTTCGCTCTCACGATTGATGATCGAGAGGAACTCTTCCTGGGTTTCCGGCTTGTTGTCGCTGTAGTTGAGCAGAATCTCCGAGAAGGAGCGGATCGAGGTGAGGGGCGTTCTCAACTCGTGGGATACGGTGGAAAGAAAGGCGTCCTTTGTCTTGTCGAGCTCCTTGAGCTCGCTCAACGCCTGATGGAGCTCTGCGGTCCTCTGCCGGACCCGCTCTTCGAGATCATCATTCAGTTTCCGGATCTCCGCTTCCGCCTTCTTTCGTTCGGAGATGTCCTGCAGCAGGAGGACCTTTCCGCTGCTGGTCCTCAATCTGACGACGATCAGCTCGAGGGGGACCGTTTCCCCGTCCCTCCTCTCACCGGTGGCCAGGCCTTTGAAGAACCCTTCCTTCTCGACCCGCTTCAGGAAGTCCCCTCCGTCCGTCTCGTCCGAGATCGCCTCGAGCTTGAGATGGTCCGTGGACCGGCCGACCATCTCCTCGGCCGTGTAGTCGAACATTCGGGTCACGGAGCCGTTGCACATCAGGATGCGATCCTCTTCGTCCACAACGAGGAGAACGTCCGGATGGATGCTCAGGATGATGTCCTCCAGCTCGTCCTGCTTGCGGAGGGCTCGAATCCAGCCCCGATAGATGAGCAGAAGCAGGCCTGCCAGGTAGAGGAGCACCATGTTCGCATAGAGCTGGACATTGCCGAGCCGCGCGTAGAAATCCAGGAACCCATGGATCTTGTCCGATATATTGATGGATACGGCGAGAAAGGCGACGCTGATCGTGAGGGCCACGATCAAGGCGAGATTGATGACTTCCCGGTCGCTTGTCTTCAGCCTTCTCATGCAGTCTCCTGTTCTCGAGAAGCCCCGGAAGGTTTTACTGGCCATAACTGATAAGAACATCGGCTGTTTCGATGGAAAAGTTGAGAACCACTTTCGGTAGGATTGAATAACGGGGGGCAGGGGATAGCGCCGGCCGCTTCTCTAGCGCCCGATCGCGGCGATTCTGTTGTAGAACCAGCCGATAAACGAGCCGGTCAGGGTGCCGAAGGCGAAGCCGTACAGAAACCCGATGAAGCTTCCCAGAAAGGAGACCCGGTACCCGATGAAATACTGACTCAGCAGCGAGAGGTGGGGCCCCACGTTCTTCCCCCCCTTGATCACGAGCCAGTTCGTCGCCATGAACAAAGCCAGGCCGCAGACAATGCCCAGGGTGAGTCCGAAGACCTTCGCATTCAGCAGGAGCACCCCGCTGAAAAGCTTCTGCTCGACGGCCCTCTGGTCTTCCTTTCGCCCGTTCATGCCTCTTGAACCTCCCGCGCCCTTGGGCGCTTTGTCAGAAACTCTCGAAGAAGTCTCGAATGGACAACATCTCGGCCTTCTTCTTTGCCGAGTACAGGTAGATTGCCAGGATGAGATTCCTCAGATACGCGAAAAGCCAGCCGAACAGGAACCCCCAGCAGAAGGCATATGCCAAGGCCAGAAAGGCCCCTTTCACCGTGACCGTGTACCCGAAGAAATAGTTCTCCAGCAGCCTCAGGTTGGGGCCGACTACGTCTCCTCCCTTCACGACCAGCCAGATGGTGGCCAGGAAGATGAGCAGCCCGGAAGCGCTCCCCACCGATGTCGCGAAGGCCAGCTTGTCCATCCGGGCCAGGACGGGTGCGATAACCGCCTCCCGGGAGTCGGCCAGGGACTCTTCCTCCAGGTAGGCCTCTTCCTCGTTGACTTGCCACAGGTCATGGCTCGAGCCCATGACGTTTTCTGCGGCCAGCATCCCGGTGAGCATGGAATGATCCATGTTGTTGTACCGGTGCATCCCGTTGCGTCCGATGGTCTGAAGGTTGTCGATCGTACCGAGGAAGTCTCGGATGGTTTGCAGGCTCTGCTCGTACCCCTGGTTGTAGACGGGATACGCCTTGGGCTGACGCACCACGTAGCTGTCCACCACATCGTCCGCGCCGGCCAGCCCGAGTGAGGCCAGCTCCGAAGAGGCGAGCTCCCGCAGGTCTTCATCCGGCATCTCCCATATCTCATCCCCCTCGTCGCAGAAGTATTCCATCCCCAGGCTGGTCTTGACCGGGTCGGGGACCATGGTGGGGCTCCAGTTCTTGAAGTTCTGTATGCGACCCACCCGGACCTCAGGACCGTGCACGTAGATCCACTGATCCGGGAAGACCTCCGGCTTGTCCAGGATGAGAACCACGATGAGAAAGGAGCGGTAGGAGAGCCTGCGAGCCGCATCGAGCACCTCCTCGGGCGGCTTCGGGTCGAGTCGGCCTATGAGCGTCGAGACGGGCATGCTGGAAATCAGCTCGTGAACCGGCATCTCGCTTTCTTTGCCGTTTTCCCTGGAAACCACCCGAAGAATCCTTCCCTGGTCATGGCAGAGGCGGGTCACTTCCGATCCCAGCCTCAGCTGTCCTCCCGAGGATTCGATCGCCCTCTGGAAACGTTCCCACATCATCCCCGGCCCTCTCCTCGGATAGTCGAAGGCATCGATCAGCGACTTCGCCTTCTGGATCCCGAAAAGGGCGTTGGTCACGGCCGTGGACAGGGACAACCCCTGGATACGCTGCGCGGCCCAGGTCGCCAGAATCTCGTTGCAGGGGATCCCCCAGACCTTTTCGGTATAGGTCTTGAAGAAGGTGCGGTAGAGGCGTTCTCCGAACCGGTTGGAGACCCACTGCTCGAAAGTCTCTTCCCGCCGATGCCCCCAGAGTTGTGCCCGGAGGTAGCTCAGCGGAATCAACACGCTCTCCGTAAGGCCGAGGTTCGCGAGGGCATTGAGGGGTTTCAGGGGGTAGTCGAAGAATCGGCCCCGGTAGTAGATCCGTGACATTCGTGGGACGCTCAGGAAGTCGTCCCCAAGCATATCCCTCCAGAGCCGGTCGACTTCCTCGTTCTTTGTAAAGAAACGGTGCCCGCCTATGTCGAAGGCGTACTCCTCGTAGGTTTCCGTCCTGGAGATGCCCCCAACGCGGTTGGTCTGCTCGAGAACGAGGGTTTCGACCCCCTGCTCGACCAGGCGGTAGGCCGCGCTGAGGCCTGCCGGCCCGGCGCCGACCACCACCACACGATTCTCTGGATTCTCAGGGAGAGACTTCATTCCTCAAGCTGCCGCAGAAGGTGCGCGTCGATTCGGGTCTTCACGATCCTGCCCGGAAACAGGGACCAAGTTGATATTCCGGGTCTTGTCGCGTCTGCACGATCTTCTCCCTTTGTGCGAAGAAATTCAAGGACCCGTCTTGGAAGGCATGTGGCATGTGGGGTCAGGCCGTAATTATCAACCCTCGCGAGGGTTGATAATTACGGCCTGACCCCTATGATGGTCTCACCCCACCCACGACAACCGGAGGCAGAGCTTGTCCGAGAATCGGTGGAAACCCTCGAGCGAAGTGATGATCCCTGCGGGGTTGGCTCTGCTATGCTTCCTCTACTATCTGGGCTTTCTGCTCCAGTACGGAGAGATGTTCTACAAGGGCTCGGACATCGTTGCGAACACCGCCTACGGCATGACCATGTTTTCAGAGGTCCATCGGGCGGGCTGGACGGTCCCGAAGCCGGCCCACATGCTCCTGTTCGGATCCGTCTACTGGCTCACCCATGATCTCTGGTTCGTTCATCTCGCCCTGATCGCGGCCACGACCCTAACCGTGTGGGCGGGCTGCCGCCTGCTACAGAGGCACGACGCAGGCCCGATCGGTTGTTTCGCCTTCTGCGTCTTCATGATGACCCTGCCGCGCACCTTCGGCACGACCCTTTCGGGTGGTCCCGGATGTATCAATGTGATGTTCCTCTTTCTTGCCATCGTTTGCCTGGGCCGCCAGGATCGGAAGCTCGACCAGGTTCTCGCCGTCCTGTTTCTTTCCCTGGCCAACCTGACGAGACCGGACAGCTGGCCTTCCACCTATCTGCTCGTGTTCTGCGTCGTCGCCCTGCGCCTCATCGGCCGTGAGGGGCCCAGGCTGAACCGGACCGATCTCCTGTTCCTGATCCCTCTGGTGATGCCCCTTGTCTGGGTGTTCCTGGACTGGGTGGTTTTCGGCGATCCGCTCTACAGCGTGAAGATCGCCCGGACCTTTTTCGAGGAGGCCGTGAAAGGCAGCAGGGGCACCGGAGGAGGGGGCACGGGTCCGAATCTGGTCGCTCGCTTTCTTCCCAGGGTGAAATCCACCTTGTTCGACCTGTTCTCGGTGCCCGGATGGTTGTCGCTGCGTGCTGGGCTGGTCGGACTCCTGGGCGCCGCCGGAGCGGTTGCGATGCTCCGCAGGAATCGGATCAATCTGCTGCTGATCGCTTGTCCGCTCTTCGGCACCCTGCTCTTCTATTTCGTCTATGTCCTTCGAGGGACCCTTTTCAGGTCATCCTACGTTTATACCGTTATGGTTTGCATTGTCCTGATCGCGAGCATGGGCCTTTCGAGCCTCTGCGGCCTGGCTCGACGGGTGCGCCCACCCCTGGTCGGACGGTTCCTTCAGGTTGGGCTCGTCTGCGTCGTGCTGCTGTACCTGACGGTGGAGCCTTTTCAGACGGAGATCGTGGCGGAGAGGATTCCCGTGCTCAAGAAGCGCGCGACGGTCTCGGTGCGGGCCAACGCGGCCATCGATGCGCTCATGGATGATGTGACCCGGACGGGGGTCTCGCCGATCGTGCTGACCACCAAGTGGATATCCACTTCCAGAGTCGCCATGCGGCTGGGATCAGGGAAGGATCTGTTCCTGGTGGAGCGGCTGGTGTCGAGGGCTCGTTTGGGCAAGGAGTCATGGCTTCCTCCGCTCGAGGGCAGGACGGTCTACATCTGTTTTCTCAACTCGGCCCGCAGGGACGTGGCTTTGTTCCTGAAGAGCATCATCGCGGAGGCGGACCGAAAAGAAATGATTCACGATCAGGCGGGTCTCGCGGTTCTCAAGTGCACCTTCGAGGCAGGCAGGGGTCAGGGGCCTTCCTCTTCATCCGGGTCGAGATCCGGATAGAGTTCCTTGGAACAATCCGGGCAGATCCCATGCGAGGATTGGGCCCCGGAGCGCTCGGTGATATACGCCTCCACTTGATGCCAGTAGCCTTCATCGTCCCGGACCTTCTTGCAGGAAGAACAGATGGGTAGCGTTGTCCAGGGTCTGCTGCCTCTCGCCGCGTATGCTCAGGAAATACAGTGCGGCAAGAGCAGAGGAACAGAGCAGGGCCGCCGTTACGCTGAACGCAACTAGAATGGAGTGGTGTTTGGCGCGCTTTTCGTCCGTCAAGCTATCCGTCCTTCGCAGAGGGAACCACATTCTATTGCTTATGATTTTGATGAATCAACTAATGTTTCATACCTGGAAGTACACGAGCAGAAAGGGGCCTAGAAAAGGGGTTCCTCATCGATGGACGGTCCTCTGCCGGTCGGGCAGTGAAGGACTTCCTCTACACCCTCCACACGCTTCAGAACCCGGGTGACGGCGGCCGCCTGGTCGGGGAGCGTGATCACGTGCACGTTAGGGCCCGCATCGATCGTGAAGTAGCACGGAATACCCTTTCGGTCGCGCAGGTCCCGTACAGCCTCGATCACTGCAAGGGTGGCCGGTTTCCAGTAGAGGAGGGAGGGTCGCGAAGTCATCATCACCGCGTGCATGCACAAGGCGTCCGCCTCGATCCATTCACCGAGGGCGGAAAGATCGCGCTCCCGAATCGCCTTTCGGATCTTCGAGACGATCTTCCCGAGACTTTGGAGCCTCCCTTCCAGGAGGGGGCTGGTTCGTGCGAGAAGGTGACCCTGTTCTGACGGTACCCTCTTCTGTTCCCGGCTCAGGATCGCAACCAGATCGACCAGGGGCCAGTGGCCCTCTGGTGCGAGTTGCCTGACCCTCGAGGGCGCCCGGCCCTTCCCGGGAGGCGACCAGAGGACATAGCCTCCGTAGAGAGAACGGCAGGCCGATCCGGATCCGAGGATGGTGAGGGGAACGAGGTGCTTCGGGTCTTCCGTGAGACCTGCGGCCCGGGCGGCTGCAAGAGCAAGTGCCGCGAAGCCGGAGGCGGAGGAAGCGATGCCCGCGGAGGTGGGGAAATGGTTCACCGATTCGATACGGGCGAAGGCCTTCAGGCGGGCGAGCCTTCGAACCCTGCTCATGACCCGGTGCACACGTGCGACAGCGTCGGGTGGGGCAGGGCGGTTGTTGATCTTGCAGACGTCTTGTTTGAGCCCGGGCAGGAACTCGACCGTGGTCGTTGTGCGGGCCTTTTCCAGGGTCATGGAAACGGAAGGGTTCAGAGGTACCAGGCCGCGGCGTTCGCCTCGCCTCACACCCCAGTATTTCACGAAGGCAATGTTGCTGCCGGCGTTCGCTGTCGCTTTCATCCTTCGAAGGTATATCTCTTTTGATGGGGTGGGGCAAGCGAACACCGGCGGGCGGCTTTTGCATGACCCGTGGCGGTATGCTACCGTTCGAAATCCCTTCAACCACGGGGCGCGCAGAGGGACCGTTGAAGATCTTGTTCGATGTGCGGGAGGCGAGCCGGAACGTCACGGGCATCGGAACGTATGTCCGGAATCTTGCCGGGGAGATCCTTGCCTACGAGGATCCGGACGTGGTCTGCAAGTGTGTACCCCGGTCGACCGAGCCTCCCACGCCAAAGGGCGTCTCTTCTCTTCCGCTCCAGGCGTTCAACTTCGTCCGAAACGTGACATGGAAGCAGGCCTACCTGCCCGCCATTGCCCTCAAGGAAAGAGCGGACGTGCTGGTATGCATGGACCCGCTGGGCCCGCTCGCCAGCCCGGTTCCCACCGCCCT
This sequence comes from bacterium, assembly GCA_028277985.1. Classification (GTDB taxonomy): domain Bacteria; phylum Desulfobacterota; class DSWW01; order DSWW01; family DSWW01; genus S015-6. Next base: position 29,079 of record JANQFG010000255.1, read on the forward strand.
GATCATCTATGACCTGATCTTCCTCACCACTGGGGCGCAGAGCGACGCCTGGACGAGGTACTGGCGGGCCATGGTTCCGCGCAGCGCCAGGAAGGCGGATCTGATCTTCACCCTGTCCCAGGCGAGCAAGGCCGAGATCATCGGACAACTCGGCATCCCTGCCGAGAAGATCGTGGTCTTTCATACGGGTGTGTCGGATCACTTCTCTGCACCGGCAGGGGATGCCTCTGAAAGGGAGAAGACACGAAAGAGGCTGGGACTCCCGGCGTCCTACGTGCTGACCGTTGGGGCCCATGACCCTCGCCGGAACCTGAAGACCTTGCTGGCCGCTTACCGAACACTCAAGGCGAAGGGCCCCGCGGGGGTGAAGCTGGTTGCGGTGGGCCCGAAGACCTCCTATTTCCAGGAGATAGAGCAAACGACGCACTCGCTCGGGCTCGATGAGGATGTCCTCTACTTCGACTACGTGCCGAACGAAGAACTTCCCTCCTACTACGGCCTGGCCGACCTGTACGTGTATCCCTCGTCCGAGGAGGGATTCGGGCTCACCCCGCTCGAGGCAATGGCGTGCGGCTGCCCGGTCGTCACCTCCCGGACGTCATCGCTGCCAGAGGTTGTCGGGGACGCGGCGCTCCTGGTGGACCCGACGGACGCGGAAGAACTGGCAGAGGCCATGGGTCGGGTCCTCTCGGACGCGGCTTTGAGGCGCTCTTTGATCGAGAAGGGCTCGAAGCGGGCTGCCGCGTTTTCCTGGAGAGCGGGCGCCGAGGACATCGTGAAGGCCTGCGTGCGACTGGCGGAGAGGAACGCGTGAGAAGGGTGAAGAACCGGGGGGTTCGGAGCGAAAAAACTCCCTTTTTCAGGCCGGTTCCGTAAAAAACAACTGCCCGATGCAATTGACAAAATTCGCTCTCACCGCTAGGATGTGTGGTTCATTTCCACCGCCCCAAACAGGTTCGACCCCCGGAGGACTCCATGGAACAGGCTTCGAGCCAGACTACGGTCGAGGTCGGCAAGACCGAGGCCCCTGAATTCACCGCCGATCAGCTGGAGGGGGTGGATTCCATCATCAGGCAGAACCGTGACAGACCGGGGGCCCTGATCCCCGTACTGAAGGATGTGCAGGACCTCACCGGATACCTTCCGCTTCCGCTGCAGGAGAGGATCGCCGCAGGACTGAACCTCTCGTTCAGTGAAGTCTACGGAGTGGTCACCTTCTACTCCTTCTTTCGACAGGAACCGATCGGTCGCCATCTGATCAAGGTTTGTATGGGCACCGCCTGCTACGTGCGAGGGAACAAAGACCTGGTGGAGCATCTTGGCCGGGATCTCGACTGCAAGCTCGGCGGCACCACGGAGGACAAGAGGTTTTCCCTCGACGGAGTGCGCTGTCTCGGATGTTGCGGGATCGCGCCCGTGATTACCGTGAATGAGGACGTTCACCGTGAGATTCGCGTGAAAGAGGTGGCGGAAATCCTGGAAAGATACGAGTGAGTCCCTGGGATTCAACTCTCGTCGGAGTGAAGCATATGGCAACCATCAGTATCGAGGATCTCGACCGGATCAAGGAAGAGCAGACCCGCAAAAGGGACCTGACCCTGAACGGGAAAAGGGTCGGCATCACCGTGCACAAGGGCACCTGCGGAATCGCATCGGGTGCGGACGAAGTCTGGGGCAAGCTGTTCGAGCTTCTCAAGGAGAAGGGACAGTCAGAGGACGCCTACCGCATCATGCACACGGGGTGCGTGGGCTTCTGTGGGATGGAGCCGATCGTCTCGGTGGAGCTCCCCGGCGAAAGTCCGGTCCGGTACCGCCGGGTCGACCCGGCCAAAATGGAGCAGATCCTGGACGGGCACGTCCTTGGAGGAGAAGTACAAGAGAAGCACGTCCTCGACGAGGACGAGGACCCCTTCTTCAAAGGTCAGGAATTCGTCGTGCTCAGGAACCGCGGCCGAATGGACCCTGAATCGATCGACGACTACATCGCCTTCGGGGGCTACCGTGGACTGCACAAGGCCCTGACCCAGATGGAGCCCGCGGATATCGTGGAGAACGTGCTCAAGTCCGGTATTCGAGGCCGCGGGGGAGCCGGGTTCCCGACAGGGATGAAGTGGAAATTCGCCATGATGGCGAAAGGGGACACCAAGTTCGTGCTCTGCAACGCGGACGAGGGCGACCCGGGTGCCTACATGGACCGCTCGGTCCTCGAGAGCGACCCTCATAGCGTGGTCGAGGGCATGGCCATCGCGGCAAAAGCCATCGGGTCCAGCCAGGGGTACATCTACTGCCGGGCCGAGTACCCGATTGCCGTCACGACTCTCCAGAAGGCGATCGAGGCGGCGAGGGAGTATGGCCTGCTGGGCGAGAATATCTTCGGAACGGGATTCTCCTTCAATGTGGATATGTACGTGGGCGCCGGCGCTTTCGTTTGCGGTGAAGAGACCGCGCTCATGGCTTCGGTGGAAGGGAAGCGGGGAAATCCGCGTCCGCGCCCTCCTTTTCCTGCGAACCAGGGCCTTTGGAACAAGCCGACGATCCTCAACAACGTGGAGACCCTGTCGAATATTCCGAATATCATCCGGGAAGGAGCGGATTGGTACGAGGCGATCGGGTATGAGAAGTCCCGGGGCACGAAGGTCTTCGCGCTTACCGGTGCCGTCAAGAACGTTGGGCTCGTCGAGGTCCCGATGGGGACGTCTCTGAGGGATATCGTCTACGTCATCGGGGGCGGGATTCCGAACAAACGCAAGTTCAAGGCCGTGCAGATGGGCGGCCCTTCCGGAGGCTGTCTGCCCGAGGACCAGCTCGACTGCCCGACCGACTACGAGGCGATCACCAAGGCGGGGGCCATCATGGGCTCCGGCGGCATGATCGTCATGGATGACACCACCTGCATGGTGGACATGGCACGGTTCTTCATGGACTTCTGCCAGGAGGAATCCTGCGGCAAGTGCACACCCTGCCGGGAAGGGACCAAGCAGATCCTGAACATCCTCGAGCGCCTGACCAAGGGAGAAGGGGTGCCCGAGGACATCGACACACTCGAGGAGCTGAGCCACATCATCAGGGATTCCGCGCTCTGCGGCCTGGGCCAGACGGCTCCCAACCCCGTGCTTTCCACGTTGCGCTACTTCCGGCACGAGTACGAGGCCCACATCCACGAGAAGATCTGCCCGGCCCATGCCTGTGTCGAGCTGGTGAAGTTCGACATCGACGAGGAGAAGTGCACGATGTGCGGGTTGTGCTTCCGGGCCTGCCCGGTTGACGCCATCTCCTGGGAGAAGAAGCAGCCCGCCAAGCTCGACAAAGAGATTTGTGTCAAGTGCATGAGTTGTATCGCTGCCTGCCGGTTTGATGCGATTTCGTAGACGAAGGGACACAAGGGTATGAGCAAGGAGCTTAAGATCACGATTGACGGGCATGAGCTGACCGCAACCGAGGGCCAGTACATCCTGGAGGTGGCCGCCGAGAACGGGATCCACATTCCCTATCTTTGCTATCACCCAAGGCTGCGGAGCACGGGAGCCTGCCGTGTCTGTGTCGTGGAGGTGGAGGGTGGCAGAGCCTTGATGCCCGCCTGCGCCACGCCGGTGGAGCGGGACGGCACCGTGGTGCATACCCGTAACGAGCGGGTACTGGTGGCTCGGAAGCTGAGCGTCGAGCTCCTGCTGGCCAGCGGCAACCACGACTGCCCGAACTGTGCCTCCAACGGACAGTGCGAGCTGCAGGACCTTGCCTACGAGCTCGAGATCGAGAATCCTCGTTTCCCTATCGAGTCGCCCGAACATCCCTTCGATCACTCCAACCCGATGATCGTGCGCGACCTGAACAAGTGCGTCCTGTGCGGCCGTTGCGTCCGGGGCTGTCAGGAGGTGCAGGTCAATCAGGTGATCCAGTTCGGGTTCCGGGGGCCCGATACCAAGATCGTCACCGGCGGGGACACGGACTACGCAGACTCCACGTGTGTCTTCTGCGGGGAATGCGTTCAGCTCTGTCCGGTGGGTGCCATCTCCGAGAAACAGCGGATGCCTTTCGGGAAGTCCTTTGAAGAGGATGCGGTTCGGTCGGTCTGCACCTATTGCGGCACGGGTTGCGTGGTCAATCTTCACACCATCGACGGCCGAATCGTTCGTGTGACCGGAGACGAGGAGGCCGAGACGAACCGCGGCAGCCTCTGTGTGAAAGGTCGATTCGGGTACGACTTCATCCATCACCCGGACCGGCTGACCTCGCCTCTCATACGGGAGGGGGGATCGTTCAGGGAAGCGGGCTGGGACGAAGCGCTCAAGCTCGTGGCTGCCAAGCTGAACGAGATCAAGGAGGACGAAGGTGCGGAGGCCCTGGCAGGGTTTTCATCGGCACGGTGCACGAACGAAGAAAACTACCTGTTCATGAAGTTCATGCGGGCAGTGGTCGGAACGCAGAATGTGGACCAGTGTGCGCGGCTCTGTCAGTCCGTCATCGTGGCCGGTCTGGAAGAAGCCTTTGGCGGCGGTGCGATGACGAATTCCATCGGCGAGCTTGAAAATGCGGATGTGATCCTGCTTACCGGGAGCAACCCGACGGAAAACCATCCGGTGATCGCCACCGTGATGAAGCGCGGGATCCTTGAGAACGGTACGAAACTCATCGTGGCCGACCCCAGGGCCATCGACATGACCCGGTTTGCCAAGCACTGGCTCCGGCAGAAGCCGGGGACGGACGTGGCCTGGCTGAACGGGATGATGAACGTCATCATCGAGGAGGGGCTCTACGACAAGCAGTACGTAGAAGAGCGGACGGAAGCGTTCGAGGCCCTGAAAGAGGCCGTAAAGAAATACACGCCGGCTTACGTGGAAGAGATATCGGGCGTCCCCGCGGACGACCTCGTGGCCGCGGCCCGGCTCTACGCGTCGGCCGAGAAGGCTGCGATCTGTTACGCCATGGGCGTCACCCAGCACATCACAGGCACGGATAATGTGAAGAGCCTGGCAAACCTGGCCATGCTCTGCGGCAATGTGGGGATCGAGAGCGGAGGGGTGAATCCCTTGTGCGGACAGAACAACGTGCAGGGTGCATGTGACATGGGCGCGCTGCCGAATGTGTACACGGGCTACCAGGACGTGAGCGACCCGGAGGTTAAGCAGAAGTTCGAAGAGGCCTGGGGCGCTTCTCTTTCGGACAAGCCCGGGCTGACCATGGTGGAGATCATGAAAGGGGCCCACGAAGGGACGATCAAGGGCCTCTACATCATGGGCGAGAACCCGATGGTGAGCGATCCGGACCTCACTCACGTGGAGGCGTCGCTCAAGAACCTCGAGTTTCTGGTCGTGCAGGACATCTTCCTCACCGAGACGGCCCGGCTGGCCCACGTGGTCCTGCCCGCGGTCACCTTTGCCGAGAAGGACGGCACCTTCACGAACACCGAGAGACGGGTGCAGCGTGTTCGCAAGGCCATTGACCCCGTGGGCGAGTCCCGACCCGATCAGGAGATTATCGCTGCGTTGGCCGGCAGGATGGGCTCTCCCATGTCTTACGAGTCAGCCAAGGATGTCTTCGAGGAGATGCGCGCCCTCACTCCGAGCTATGCCGGCATCACCTACGAAAGGATTGACAAGGAAGGGCTCCAATGGCCGTGCCCGGACGCGGAGCACCCAGGCACGCCCTATCTTCATCAGGACGGTTTCGCACGGGGCAAGGGGCTCTTCCACGCCGTGGAGTATGCTCCCCCTGCCGAGTTGCCGGACGATGACTACCCCTTGATGCTCACCACCGGCCGCGTCCTGTACCAGTACCATACCGCCACGATGACCGGCCGATGCGAGGGCCTTCAATTCCGCCAACCGAAGGGCTACGTGGAGATTCACGAAAAGGATGCTTCCGCCCTCGGAGTCGCGGATCAGCATGTCGTGCGGGTCTCCTCACGAAGGGGCTCGATCGAGATCACCGCGCAGGTGACGGACCGCTCCTTGCCGGGCAGCGTCTTCATTCCCTTCCACTTCTTCGAGGCTGCGGCCAACCGGCTGACACACTCCGAGCTGGATCCGGTCGGAAAGACCCCGGAGTTCAAGATCTGTGCAGTGAAGATCGAGCCCCTGTCGGCTTAGGAAGGTGTCTCCGATCAGGAGAAATAGGTGTCCTCGTTGCGGATATGATCCGCACCTCGGACTTCTTCGAGGCTGAGTGCTTGCTCAGGACATTTCGTTACGCAGATTCCACATCCGTAGCACTGATCATATGCTATAGCCGGCCTGCCCACCTCATTCATCTCTATACAGCCGAACGGACACCATTCCTCGCAGATGCCGCACCCTGAACAGGTATCGGTATCCATGCTTGCGGTGAACCGCGACGGCGCATATACGCCTTTGAGTCCGCTGTTGATCCAGTACACGCCGGCACAACAGCAGGAACAGCAGTTGCACAGGATGTAGGAGCTGTCTTTGGGTACGACATTTGCCACTATATGAATGAGGCCGGCGTCTTCGGCAATGCGGACGCGCCTTTTCGCTTCTTCCGATGCCAATTCCTCAGCACCGATTCTCCGTTTCAACATATGTGCCGCGTAGGCGTTCGTCTGCATACAGACGTCCACATCGTCAGGGGCTTTGCAGTCCAGGCCGCGATGGTTGGCTCTGGCCTGAACACGGCACCCGCAAGGGACGGCGGTTATCAGGTCAACATCATCGAAGATCGCAAGAGCCGAGTCCACATCCATGATTTTCTTGTCGGGATCCACGGCTTCATCAACGGGAAGGACCCTGACGACGGAAGCTTCGTCGAGGATTCTGGCAAAACCGAGCATCTCGGAGTCCTTGTGAATCTCGTCGTAGAAGAGCACATCCATGAGTGCGTGGAACTCCTTCGGGGCGTCCGGCCAGTTGGAATTGAGTTCCTTTAGGTTGCCGATATTGGCGGGAAAGGCCAACTGTCCCGGCCTCTTGGCATAGCCGACAAGCCCTCCGCGGGCGACAAGCCTCTGAATTGCCTGCCTTGCCGCTTCTTCCGGGAGTCCGCTTTTCTCGACAATGTCCTGCGGGGTCCCCGGTATGGCGCCGATCACGCTGGCATGTTCTTCGTTGTCGAGATAGAGCAGTTGAAGAGCCCTTTCCAGCGCCCGATACCCGCTCGTTGTGGGGTCCGGAAATCCAAGGCGTTTTGCATACTTGATGAGGACCTCGGGCAATGCCATCTTCTTCCTCCCTATCCTCTTGAGGGTCCGCAGCGGAAACCCGGATGCCGTAAGTCTATCACAACAGCTGGGCATTGTACCGAATTGATACGGATAAGGGACTGGAAACAGGCGGTTAGCTTGAGTTTTTCCGGGTTCTGTGATAATTCTGAAAGATGCCGCACCCATCAAAGCTTCCATCCTGATGGTGGGGTGACCCCGGCCGGTTCAAGCACACCAATCGTCCTTGATCCGATCCCACTTATCCAGCGTTCTTGAACGTTTTGGAAACACTCGAAACAACCCTGTCGGTATGCATCGCGGTCTCAATGAATCGAGTTTCGGGTGAGGATCGGACGCTAACAGCTACAGGGAAAGGATCCCAAGGTTATGGAAGAGCAAGTAGACAAAATCTTCGCATCCTACCAGGGCACCCGGGCGGAACTGGTTCCTCTCTTGCAGGCTGTCCAGGAGGAATGTGGCTACCTGCCCGAGGATGCCATGTTCCGGATTGCCGAGTTCACGG
>JANQFG010000038.1 GCA_028277985.1 bacterium
TCCGATACCCGCAACGGCCGGCTCAGCCGGTTCAATCATAGAGAAACAGGGGGAGGAATCATCCCGGCTTCATCAAGAATACCAAGTTCCCACCTGTTAACAGATCCAAGACTTGCGCACGATCAACGAGAGGAGGCTAGGTGATGAAAAACAGTTTACCGAGACCGTTTAGACAACCCCTTGGAACAGGCCGTTCGTTCCTGGATCAGATCCTGTTTCTCATCCCCGCTACCTTCTTAGCAGCAAGTTTGCTATGGGGATGTCAAACAGGCTTCGTCACAGACCCTTGTACACAGGATAGCCAATGTACGTTCAGCCAGATATGCATTGACGGATGGTGCAAGGATGGCTGCAAAGTTACCAGTGACTGTGCCTTTCCCAAGGTCTGCCAGAATAATGGAGGCACTCCCGAAGGTGATTGTGTTCATAAGACTTGCGAAGAAGATAATGAATGCCGGTATGGCTCGTGGTGTAAGAGCAGGAGATGCAAAGCTCGGACGTGTGCTTTCGATCCAAATTCCTGTTTGGAGGATCAGTTCTGCTCCAATGAGACGTGCTATCCAGATAGCTGTGATGAGGAATCCGATTGTACTGCTTCTGAAACGTCCTGCGTAGTCAGAGAGACAGGAGCAGTTCCAGATGGCAGGTGCGTGGACAATCCCTGACCGTGTCTTCAATCCGAGTGTTTCTGTGAAAAACTCCTGGCCTTTTTGGCCTTTTGTGGGAAAAGGAGGACCCGATGAATCGATTTGGAAAACCTCGAGGTGTTGTCAGCACTGCCTTATTTGTAGTCACATTTGTCTGCCTCTGCCTTCTTGTGGCCATGCCTGCCACAGGTCAGCAAGTCGTCAACGTCGATTTCCGGTCAGACGATGATACGGAGACCTACGAAGGCGACAACGGCAGATTCAGTACGCCTGGAGGCGAGGTCTGGAACCCGGTTCAGTTCGACACGAACGAGACGGATCTCCTGGATGAATTCGGAGTCCCTACTCCGGTAGATGTGGAATACCCAGCGGGCGGCTATTTTGCTTCTTTTTTGGATGACATGGCTGACAACGAGCTTCAGGATACCGGCACCACTGCAGGCTTCCAAGTACTGGACCTGGTAGCTGGAGAAACCTATGACTTGGCTATCTATGCAAGCCCGGGCACAGGCTTGGGTTTAACTCATGGAGCCGGCGGGTTCGGGGGTCACTGCAACAATTCTGGTGACCCCACCTACGACCTTCCCGGGGTCCAAGGTCAAGACTACTGCTTGTTCTGGGGTCTGGTCCCCTACGATGTGGGCGGTGGCAGACTCGGTATCGTGATTGATTTCATTGACGGCCAGATCGTTGGGATCCAGCTTCATGGGGACTTCGGCGGCGGCTCGACTACGTGTGTGGAAGATCATGAATGCCCGGTAGGACAAATCTGCAGTGCAGCATCCCAGTGTGTCGATGCTCCTTCAACGATCGGGACGAATCCGGACCCTGACAGCAACTTCCATTCTCTTGTTGAGGGGCAGGATACTTCGCTGCATCTTAGCTTCCATGCTGAAGAAGGGGACCTGCAGGTTCAGGATGCAAATGTGGTCTTTCCGGATGCATTTGAATTCAAACCCTTCAACCCCCTGGGTGGTCCACTCGGATTTGTGGGATTCGACCTGGATGAAGACGGTGTGGTGGATGTTACCTATGATATTCTCGCTGATCCGGACGATTCATCCGGCACCAAGGCCTTTGTGGACGTGAACGGCAATATTGCATTCGACCGTGTCTTCGAGCCTCGAGTTGTCCAGAGCGATGGATCCATTATCCTCAGTATCCACACTCCGTCAGGGGATGGAAACCCGGAAACGCTAGAGGTTCCCCAGTCAATGCGGATCTCGGTGAACCTGAATCCCGGTATCATAACGCCTATGATCCCCGGTTCCCAGACAGTTGCATTCACAGGTATTTCCGTGGACCCGGACACTGGCAAGCATGATGATGGCAGACACAATCATCCCTTGAGCTTCACCATGGATTACCCGGCAGAAATCCTGCCCGACAGGGATGGTGACGGGATTCCCGATGACGCGGACGGGTGCCCGGACGACGGCAACAAGGCCGAACCGGGTCTATGCGGCTGTGGTACACCCGATACCGACAGCGATGGCGACCAAACGCCGGACTGTAATGACAACTGCCCGGATGATCCTGACAAGGTGGACCCAGGTACCTGCGACTGTGGCACGCCCGATACCGACAGTGACGGCGACCAAATCCCGGATTGTAATGACAACTGCCCGGCCGATCCGAACAAGGTGGACCCAGGCATCTGCGGATGTGGTGAATCCGATGCTGACAGTGACATGGACGGAACGCCGGACTGCAATGACAATTGCCCGGATGATCCGAACAAGGTGGAGCAAGGCCCCTGTGGATGTGGTGTGGCCGATATCGACAGCGATGGGGACGAAACGCCGGACTGTAATGACGGCTGCCCGGATGACGGAAACAAGGTGGAACCCGGTATTTGCGGCTGTGGTGTGTCGGATAACGACAGTGACGGCGACCAAACACCTGATTGCAATGACGGCTGCCCGGATGATCCGAACAAGGTGGAATCAGGTATCTGCGACTGTGGTGTAGCCGACACCGACAGCGATGGGGACAACTATCCGGTGTGTTTGAATGACTGCAATGATGATGATGCGAGCATTCACCCAGGCGCTGAAGAGCTTTGTGACGAGGTGGACAATAACTGTGACGGGCAAGTAGACGAGGGATGCTCCGTTTGTGATCCCAGTCTGTACATCGGTGATCTGGATGATGATTGTGACATCGACCGGGACGACGTGGGGCTCCTTCTCGGATACAGAAACCAGCCGGCAAGCCAATGCCTCGAGTGCGACCTTGACGGAGATGGAACAGTCACCGTTCTCGATGCCCGGATGCTGGTACTGCAATGCACGCGACCAAGGTGTGCGACAGAGTAAGGATACCAAATGAATAAGGAGTTCCCACCTGTTAACAGATCGTGGGCTTACGCATGATCAACAAAAGGAGGGTAGATAATGAACAACTGCTTTCAGAGACGATTCAGACAACCCGATGCATCCGGTCGCCCGTTCCGAGAGTACATCTTCTTTCTTATCGCGATCGCGCTCTTAACAACAAGTTTGCTGTGGGGGTGTACGACTACGGAAGAAAAGGCCAGGAATTTAAGACAGGCTTCGGGAGATGCTTCATCATCATGCAAAACGGATGGGGAGTGTAGCTCGAATTCGATATGCATTGACGATGTGTGCCAGCCTGGTTGCAGAGTCACCAGTGACTGCGCGTTTCCCAAAATCTGCCAGAACAATGGAGGCACTCCCGTAGGTGATTGTGTTCCTGAGAACTGCGCTTTCAATGCCGATTGCCGACATGGCGCGGTGTGCACGGGCAACATATGCTCCGCTCTTCCGTGCCCCAAAGAGCCCGGTATCTGTTCGGAAGACCTGCACTGTTCAGATGGACGGTGTTATCCGAAAGATTGTGAGAATGATTCCGATTGTACTGCTTCTGCAACGTCCTGTGTAGTCAGAGTTGCGGGAACAGGTGGCCTTTGCCTGGACAATCCCTGACCGTGTTCGCAAATAGAGTGCTTCAGCGGAAGAATTCTGCTGTTCTGATCTTTCGTGAGAAAAGGAGGAACCGATGAAACGATTTGGAAAGCCTCGAGGTGCCGTCAGCACCGCTTCTTATGTATTGATATTTACCCTGCTCGGCCTTCTTTCGGCCATGCCTGCCACAGGCCAGCAAGTCGTCAACGTCGATTTCCGGTCAGGTGATGATGCGGAGACCTACGAAGGCGACAACGGCAGGTTCAGTACGTCCGGAGGCGAGGTCTGGAACCCGGTTGAGTTTGATGAGAACGAGACGGATCTGCTGGATGAATTCGGAGTCCCTACTCAGGTAGATGTGGAATACCCACCGGCCGGCTGTTGTTGTACGTATCCGGATGATGATGCTACCAACGATCTTCACGATAGCGGCACCTGCGCAGGCTTCCAGATACTGGATCTTGAAGATGGAAAAACCTACGACCTGGCCATCTATGCAAGCCCCAACACGGGCTTCTTTTTGTCTGATGCGACGGGCGGGATCTTTGGTCCCTGCACCTATGATGGTCCCTTCAATTACGACATTCCCGGGGTCGAGGGTGGAGATTTCTGCTTGTTCTGGAATCTGATCCCCTTTGATGTGGGCGGTGGCAGATTCGGCATCGAGATTGGCGGCCCTGACGGCCAGATCGTCGGGTTCCAGCTCAACGGCGATTTCGGCGGTGGCCCAACTGCATGTGCGGATGATTATGAGTGCCCGGTTGGACAAATCTGCAGTGCAGCATCCCAGTGTGTCGATGCTCCTTCAAGGGTCGGGACGAATCCGGACCCTGACAGCAATTTTGACTCTCTCGTCGAGGGGCAGGAGACTTCGCTATACCTTAGCTTCCATGCTGAAGAGGGGGACCTGCAGGTTCAGGATGCGAATGTGGTCTTTCCGGATGCATTCGAATTCAAACCTTTCAATCCTCTGGGTGGTCCACTCGGATACGTGGGATTCGACCTGGATGAAGACGGTGGGGTGGATGTTACCTATGATATCCTCCCAGATCCGGACGATTCATCCGGCACCAAGGCCTTTGTTGACCTGAACGACAATGGTGAATTCGAGCGTCTTGTGGAGCCTCGAGTTGTTCAAAGCGATGGATCCATCATCCTCAATATCAACGCTCCGTCAGGGGATGGAGATCCGGAAACCCTCGAGGTTCCCCTGTCTGTGCGGATCTCGGTAAATCTGAATCCCGGTATCATCACGCCCATGATCCCCGGCTCCCACACGGTAGCATTCACCGGCATTTCCGTGGACCCGGACACAGGCAACGCTGACGATGGCAGACACAACCATCCCTTGAGCTTTACCTTGAATTACCCGGCAGAAATCTTGCCCGACAGGGATGGTGACGGGATTCCCGACGACGTGGACGGTTGCCCGGACGATGGCAACAAAGCGGAACCGGGTCCCTGCGGCTGCGGGGTACCCGATACCGATAGTGATGTGGACGGAACGCCGGACTGTAATGACAACTGCCCGGATGATCCGAACAAGGTGGAGCCAGGAGCCTGCGACTGTGGTACGCCGGATACCGACAGTGACGGTGACGAAACGCCGGACTGCAATGACGACTGCCCGGATGACGGAAACAAGGTGGAACCGGGAGCCTGCGGCTGTGGCACCCCGGATACCGACACCGATCAGGACGAAACACCTGATTGCATTGACGGCTGCCCGGACGATGGCAACAAGGTCGAACCGGGACTATGCGGCTGTGGTGTTCCCGACATCGACAACGATGGGGACAACTACCCCGTGTGTTTGAATGACTGCGATGACAGCGATGCAAGCATTCACCCGGGAGCTGAAGAGCTTTGCGACGAGGTGGACAATAACTGTGACGGGCAAGTAGATGAGGGATGCTCCGTTTGTGATCCTAGTCTGTACATCGGTGATCTGGATGATGATTGTGACATCGACCGGGATGACGTGAGACTCCTTCTCGGATACAGAAACCAGCCGGCAAGCCAATGCCTCGAGTGCGATCTTGATGGAGACGGAACGATCACCGTTCTCGATGCCCGGATGCTGGTATTGCAGTGCACGCGACCAAGATGCGCGACGCAGTAGCAATATGAAGGATTAAGAGTACAAGAAAAAGGGGACGGATCTATTTTTCCAAGAAGCAAAGAAGATAGATGCGTCCCCTTTATTTTCTAAGGACAGTCGTGATACACCCAAGCCCCCCTGCCTTCCAACTCGGGCACGTACACGTTGCATGAGTCCTCGCTCAAGGGATTGTCTTCCAGCCACACGTTGTCGTGCAGTCCGATCCCGGCGTTCTGCACCATTGGAGAGAGGTCGTACACCTCGTTCGAAGTCACATCGATGAAGTTGCCGTCCGTCTGGACGTAGTCCCACAGTGTTTGGGGGAGCTGGAGGTAGGTCTGCTGATAGAAGGGGACCGGTATGGGTTCGTACCAGAATCCGGAAATGGGAATCGGCAACAACAGGTAGAGAACGAAAAGATCGTAGCCGCCCGAGCTCCAGGCGAAGTTGGGCGGGGCCACAACCGGGGCCCCGTGTTTCGGGAAAAGGGGAGCGAAGCCCGCTCCGTAAACCGGGAAACAGGCGAAGCAGACCATGACGACAGCCACCCCCAGGACGACAAGCGTTCTCTTCATGGCACCCTCCTTCAAAAATATAGTCTATATTATATTATAGCGTTTTACATCTCGTCAATCATTTTCTTCGACTCGACAAGAGGCGGCAAGGGCCTTACCATGAGTTGTCTGAACGCTTCCCCCTTCACCGGACCGGTCCAAAGGATGTCATGAACATTCCCTTTTTGCTGGAATGGAAGAACTTCCTCGATATCCTCGTGATCAGTTTTATCCTGCATCGGCTGTTCCTGCTCATGCGCGGCACGGTCGCCTTCCAGGTGTCGATCGGCCTGGTCTTCCTGTGGCTCTTTCAGGAGGCGGCCAACGCCGCGGGGTTGGTGCTGACGAGCTGGTTCTTCCGGGGTATCGGAGCGGTCGCCGTCCTCGTGCTCGTAGTGGTCTTCCGAAACGAGCTGCGGGAGATCCTGGTTCACACCAACCCGATCCGTTTCCTTCTGGGACGTTCCCGGCAGACCCGTGAGGTGGGTCATCACCTGATCGCGCAGGCCGCATTCCGGCTGTCCAACTGCCGGGTCGGAGCACTGATCGTGATCGAGAACCAGGACGAGTTGCGAGGCAATGTTCGAGGAGGTCTTCCCATTGACTCGAATCTGCTGCCCGAGGTTCTGGAGAGCATCTTTGCCAAGGAAAGCCCGATTCACGACGGTGCCGTCATCATTCGGGGAAACCGAATCGACCAGGCCGGAACTTACCTGCCCTTGACCGAGGAAGAGACCCTTCCACTGCACTTCGGTACGAGGCATCGAGCAGCCATAGGGTTGAGCGAAATATGCGACGCCGTGGTTCTGGTGGTGTCGGAGGAAAGGGGCGACATCTCTCTCGTCCATCGGCGGAACGTGGAGCGTATCCATCATCCGGATCAGCTCGAGCAACGGCTCGACTTCCTGTTGATGACCCGAGATGCCGCGAAAGCAAAAGAACGAAAGGGCCGCGGGGCCTTGATGACCCAAGCAGGAGGCCTGTTGTTGACGTTTGTCCTGGTTTCCACCTTCTGGGGCCTCTACACGGGCAGGGAATTCTCGCTGATTTCGGTGAAGGCCCCGGTCTACTATCGGGATATTCCGGACGGGTTACAGATGAAGAAGGCCTCGGCTGAAGAGGTCGAAGTGCAGGTGAGCGGCAGGCGCGGCCTGGTCAGCTCGCTCGATCCCCAGCAGGTGAGGGCATTCCTGAGCCTGGGCCGGATCCAGGAGGGAGAGCAGGTGCTCATGCTGAAATCCGAAAACATTCTTCTCTCGCCCGGGCTCGAGGTGGAACGGATCACTCCCTCTTCAATCACTGTGGAGATGGAGCACATTCACGAAAGAACGGTAAAGGTCATTGCGGATCTGACCGGGCCTCCGCCGGACGGCTTCGCGTCGGATTCGGTCCGGCTGAAACCGGATGCCGTGAAGATTCGAGGGCCGGCCACCCTGGTCGAAGGAATCACCAGCATCAAGACCCGGCCGATCGATCTCAAGAGCCTGCGAGTTCGAGACGGAGAGGCTAGCCTGGATGCTTCGCTCTTGATCGAGTCTCCCTCCATCGAGCTGCCGGACCTGGCGAGAGGCGAAGTGCAGGTTAGTATCCGCTTCCGCACCGTGGAGGAGAAGCGCGAAAAGATCGCCGTCCGCACGCACACGGTGCGCAAAGGGGATACGCTCTACGAAATCGGCAAGGACTACGGGGTGCGGGCCGAGACGATTCGAAACCTGAACGGCCTGAAGCCCGGCGAATACATCCAGCCCGGCCAGGAACTCAAGATCCCAATCCCTTGAAGCCGTCATTCCCGCGGAGCCTCTCCCTGCGAAGGCGGGGAGCGGGCATCCCTCCGCCTCGAGGCTAGCCCTGAAAGAGGTTCGCAGGATCCATTTTCTAGCCGAAGACCTTGCCCACCATTGAGGGGTCGTGGCCCGGGATGATCAAGTCCCGGCTCGATGCCGTGGCCACCACCTTCCACATGCTGTCGTACCATTCAACGAGGTTCACGAAGATCGCCGGCGGCAGGAAGGGCAGGTCCGGCCGGGGCGCTATGGCAACCGTTGTGCCGGCCAGGTCCGTGACTTCCGTACGGGTCGGGTCCAGGTTGTAGTAGGAGTAGCACTGGTCTCCGGTGAGTACGGCGGTCCCCTTTGCCGTGGACACGGCAAGCCCCTGGAGTCCCTGTGTATGGCCCGGCAGGAAGAGGGTGCTCACCCCGTCCGTCACCTCGTACTCGCCCTCCACCAGAACCAAGTCCATTGCTTCCAGGCTGCGGAACAGGGAGGATTCGAAGAACACCCGGGCAGGAGGAACAGGGTTGAAGGCGGTGTTCCACTCCTTCTTCTGAAGGATGATCCTCGCGTTCTTGAACAATGAGGAATATGTGCAGTGATCAAAGTGAAGGTGGCTCAGCACAAGGTAGTCGATCTCCTCCGGGGTTGTGCCGACCGATTGAAGTGCGGTACGGATCCCCTCCTCGCCTCCTCCGGCACAGGGAAAACCGTGCACAAGGCCCTGGTCGTCCGGGGCCTCCACCCCGGAGTCCATCACGATCTTCGTGCCTTCCCCCTCGATATAGAAGATGGGGACGGGAGCCACGATGAAGGTCTGCATGTCGCCGCCCATGCCCAGGAGGCCTACGGGTGCGGTGATCCGGGCCACCTCGAGGGGACGGATCGTATAGTGAGCCATGGTGCACCTCCTTCAATCATGGACATTGCGAGCGAAGCGTGGCAATCCCCAATGAGCCGTCATCCCCGCCCCTGTCTACTACCTGCAGGGGCAGGCTCCGGCTGGGATCCCTGAGTGCCTCGTACCTCTGGATTCCTGCCTTCGCAAGAATGACGTCAAGCACCTATTTTGTCTCGTCGCTTTCTACCCTGCCATCGACCATCCGGACGATTCGACGCGCCCGATCCATGACCCTGGGATCGTGTGTGGAGAATACGAAGGTTGCGCCCCTGTTCCGGTTCAAGCCCTCCATGATGGAGAGCAACTTCTCGGCCGTCTCCGAGTCCACGTTGGCCGTGGGCTCGTCTGCCAGCACCACCGCCGGGTTTGCAGCGATAGCCCTCGCGATAGCCACACGCTGCTGCTGGCCGCCGGACAGCTCGTGGGGCCGACGATGCTCCATACCTTCGAGTCCCACCTCGGCGAGGAGCGCCATCACGCGATCGCTGCGTTCCGCCTCGGTCCTGCCCTGGAGAGACATGACGATCTCGGCATTTTCATACGCCGTGAGCACCGGGATCAGATTGTAGGCCTGGAACACGAAGCCGATGCGATCCCGCCTCAGATGGCTAAGGGCCTTGCGGCTCAGGGCGCCGAGCTCGTGCCCCTCGACCGAAACCGTGCCCGAAGTCGGCTCATCGAGCGCGCCGATCACGTTCAGCGTCGTTGTCTTTCCGGAGCCAGAGGGTCCGCAGATTGCGGTGAACTCGCCTTTGCGGATCTCGAGCGAGAGCCCGCGCAGGGCGTGAACGTCGACGGCGCCCTGCTGATAGGTCTTGGTCACGTCTCTGAGCTCAACAACCTTCTCGTTTGCTGAATCCGTCATGCATTGCACCTCACACGATCTTGATCGTCTCTACGGGAGCGACACGACCGGCCCGCCAAGCCGGGTAAAGGCCGGAGAGCATGGTGGCAACGAACACGGCAACAGCGATCATGATCGCGTGCTCCGGAAAGATACCCGCTCTCATCACCGTCGAGACCGCTACGCCCGCCACCTCCATTTCGGCGCCTTCCCCCCCGATCATGGCGGTCATGTCAATGCCCTTTGTACTCAGATACAGATAGGGGCCGACGGTCAGGGCAGCAGCCGCGACCAGGCCGACAAGAGCCAGCCAGAGGCTTTCCAGCATCACGAGCCGAAACAGGCTGCCCGGGCTGAAGCCGATCGCCATCATGATCCCGAACTCGCGCAGCCTTTCCATCACGCTCACGAACAGGGTGTTGAAGATGCCTGCCGCCACGATGATTGCGATCAGTACCTCCATGAAGATCGCGCCTCCCACCTTCATGGCGATGAAGCCTGCGAGATCGGGTTGGATCTGGTCCCAGGTCAGGGCCGCGACGTCCGGGCCGACCCGTGCCTGCAGGCGACGGGCCACCTCGCCGCTCTTGCGCTGGTCGTCGATGAACACAGCCACCTGGAGGGCCTCGTCCGGGGCGTAGCCAAGTACGTCGCGGATCGAGTCGATGGGAAGTATGCAGAGGGCGGCGTCCAGACTGGGGGCGCCCGTGCGCACGATCCCCGAGACGCGGGCCAGCCCGCTGACGATCTCGCCGTTCTTGTCCGTCAGCGTGTAGACCACCTTCTTGCCCATCTCGGCACCCAGGTTCTTGGCGAGTTTCTTCCCGAGGATGATGCCCCGGTCCCGGCTCGACTCGAACAACTCACCTTCTTCCAGCCCCTCCAGGAACGAAAGCGTGTTCTCGTCCTCTACGTCGGGATCATACGCGATGAATCCTCCACCGTAGTTGGCGCTCGCCGTGGAAAGCATGGCGAATCCCATGATTCGGGTGACGACCCTCTCGACCTCCTGGTCCTCCATCGAAAGGGATGCGAGCCGGTCCGTGTCCACGACCGATCGGCTCAGGGTGGGCTTGTCCTGGTACTCGGGATGCTGCAGGGTGACGTGCCCTCCGATCATTCGGGCGGCCAGGTCGATCATGTCGGCGAAGTTCCGGTCCTGAAAGGAGGTGAAGAGCACGGCCAGGAAACTGCCGAAGGCGATCGATGAGATCGTGATCAGCGTACGTCGACGCCGGCGCCACAGATTGCGCCAGGCCATAACCCCCAGGCTGGATCCTTTCATCCCATCCTCCTGTCACTCCAACATTTCAAAAAAGAAAAAGGGGACGGATCTATTTCTTTCATTTCCCTTCCTCTCATCTTCCCGACGAAAAAAAATAGATCCGTCCCCTTTTTTGGATCTATCTTTCTGCCTTTCTCACGTTACTGGTGTCGCATCGCCTCCACCGGCCGGATCACCGCGGCCTTCAAGGCCGGGTACACCACGGCGAGGGTCACGATCACGACGAGGACCAGCACCGGCATCGTGAATGTTCTGTCTGTGACCACGGCACGCCACACCGGATCCACGGCCAGGCCCATGATGGACGCGCCACCGAGCGTTCCCATGTTGATGCCCACCTCCATCAGGAACCAGAGGCCCGGGACGCTGAGCGCAAGCCCGAGGAGGACGGCCAGTCCGGTCTGTATCACGCTCTCGACGACGATCAGCCCCAGAACCCATGCGGGGCTGAAACCCAGGGCCTTGAGTACGCCGATTTCCCGGATGCGTTCGAACACGGCCATCAACATCGCATTCAGGATCAGGATGCCGATGGCGATGTAGATGATGAAGAAGATGACGATCATCAGCCCCCGGACCGAGTCGAGCATGGAGGCGATGGTGGGCATCAGCTCACGCCAGGACTGGACGTCGAGCCCTGCGGCGATCTGGCGGATCGCCTCGGCAGCCTCTTCGATCTCGACTCCTTCCGGTCGTCGGACGATGATCTGATGGGCGCCGTCGTGCATGGCAAAGAAATCCCGAAAGGCCTTCACGGTCATGAAGACGCCGGTGCGGTCCGTCATGTCGCTCACGCCCTTGAGCACCCCCCGCACCCGGTAAAGGTCGTTTGCGATGCTGCCGTCGGCGGCCTGGCTGAGGGCCACCAGCTCATCACCCGGGTCGACCCCGAGGGTCTGGGCCAGTTGTCGTCCGATCACGACTTCCTTTGGGCGCTCCTCGGCCAACCAGTCGCCGAGGGCGACGTGCTTGTGGATATCGCTCACCTCGGCGTCCCGCTGCGTGGTCACCCCCCGGAAGGACACGCCTGCCGAGGATTCGCCGGCCGCGGCAAGCCCGCCTCCCAGCAGACGGGCGCAGGCGCGGAATCCGAGCTCCTCGACCTTCTCGAGCAGGGACTCCGGGTCCCCGATGCTGGCATACAGCGATGGGTTGTCCCGGAAATCCTGGGCAAAGACCTGCACATCGCCCAGCTCCAGGTTCAGGATGTTGCGCTCCATGCCCACAAAGTAGCCTTCCAGAAGGCCGCTGTAGAGGATCATGACCCACAGGGCGAGCGTCATGGCCGCCACGGTCACGACGGTACGCCGCCGGCTCCGCCAGATGTTTCTCCAGGCCATCTTGAGCAGATTCACGTTGTAGGCTCCTTGCGGTATTCGGAGACTCTATTTCTTTTTCGGCCCGGAATCAATTCGGATGTCGTGGACGAAATCGGGGACGGTTACAGGCCGAAATGGGGTAAGGGTACCGCGTTCCGCCCATATCGGATACTGTCCCCAAGTTCCGAAACCGCTGCGGCGACCGATTCATCCAAGTAGGACATTCTAAACGTAATATATATCATTATAATAGACGAGGATTACCGGAGAGGTGTGACAGAGAGAGAATCGGGGGCAGCCTCGGCTTGTGGTAACTCACTAATATTGAAGAGGAACGACCATGTTTTGGAGACGGCTTGGGCGGATGGTGAGAACAGGGATGATTGCGGCGATGGTGCTGAGTTGGGCCCTCACGGGGTGCGGCTCGGATGACGAAGACGGCTTCGGTGTGCCTCTCGGGACTCCGGATGATCCGGGCGGCGGTGACGGCATCATTCTCACCCCTGCCTCCGAGAATGACCCTCACCTGCCGGAAAGTCCCGGCCCCTGGTTCGAGGGTTGGTATACCCGGGTGACCGATGTGGGGGGAAGCCGCTCCGTGGCGGTCATCGTGGCCTCCCACCTGCCGAAGGGCGTGACTTACATGCCGGGCATGGACCTGCCAGGCTACGTGAATGTGCTCATCGGTGAGGGCGACGGAACACCCACCCTCTCCCTCACCGCCTTTCCGGACCAGACCATGACCCTGGTGAACGGTCAGCCCGTCTCGCGAGACCCGATCGCCGGAATGCCCACCTATTTCGAGTGGGTCACCACGGGCCCGCAGGCCTTTGGCACGGTTACCGAAGACAGCGTGGACATAAGCATCCCGGACGTCGTGGATATCCGCATCCAGACAACCAACCGGATCCCCTGGGACGTGGAAGACCCCTTTGAGAGCCCGGAAGGGTTCCTGGCATCCGCTCCCGTGCCCCTTCACTGGTGGGTTCAGAGCCTGGGGTCGGACGCAGAGTACGAGTACACCATTTACGGAGAGAATGGCCCGGAAACCGTGAGCGGGACCGGCTACGCCCATCTGGAGAAGAACTGGCAGAGGGAATTCCCCATCGGTTGGGTGTGGACCCAGGGGATTGCCCCGGGCAACGAAGCGCAGTTCGTGGCCAGCATCGCCAAAGTGGATCTTCTCAACGGCACCATCATCGATCCATGGATCGTGGCCTATCGCTCCCCTAACGTGTCCTGGAATTTCCAGTTCTTCATTCCCGGCATGACCGCGACCACCCGGATGGATCCCTGTGCGGGCACGTTCTATATGAAGTTGCGGGATCCCTTCCGGACGTTGATCTACGACGCCTCGGCACCGCCTGGTTCCTTTGGCGATGTTTCGATTCCAACCGAAGACGGGTTCATCACCCAGAAGGGGGGCGAATCCTTTTCCGCAACCGTGGAGGTGACGGCCTCCTGGCACATCCCGTTGGGCGGCCTCGCCGATGTCGAGTTCCCGATCGAGTCGAGGGTCTTCCACAACGCCGTCCTCGAGTTCGGCAACGGCTTCGTCTGCCCCGACCCTCCCTAGCCTCCCAGTCGGGGTCACCCAATTGCGCAACATCCCCGCGCACACTCAAATCGGGGACAGCCACTAATTATCGAGAAACCAGTGGCTGTCCCCAATTTCGCTAAGCGTAGGAGGACAATTGCGTAACAAAGCCGGGCGTTTAAATCAGGGACAGCCACCGAATTCAGGCAAAATGAGTGGCTGTCCCTATTTTCGCAGGTAAATGAGTGGCTGTCCCCAGTTTCGCTAAGCGGAGGCGGACAATTGCGTAACAAAGCCAGGCGTTTAAATCAGGGACAGCCACCGAACTCGGGTAGATAAGTGGCTGTCCCCGATCTAGTCGGATGCTGCGAGCGGAGCGCTGCAGCCTCCCGGTGCCATGGGGCTAGGGCTTGGCCTGGAACGTGACGAAGGGCTCGGACGCCAGGGCGTACTCCTCGGTCAGGTATTGCTCGTACCGCTCATCACCCTCTACGAATGCCTTGAAGAGTGAGACCGTGAACAAGTTCGTGATGCGGTGGGCCTCGTCGATGTCCAGGGCCGGAGGGTTGCAGGGTTCGGTGAAAGCGGTCCCCAGGAGAAGATCGATCATCCACTGCTTGATTCCCCTGACTTTCATGCCATGGATCAGGTCGCAGGAATTCGAGAAGGAGAAGTGCACAGCGTCCTCGAGGTCCGTCTGAAAGACCTGATCGCTCATGAGCCCGAAGGGACGGTCGTTGTTCTCCTCGATGGGCGTGGTTGTGTCATTGGTGCCCCCAATGATCAGGGTGGGCACGCTGATGGCTTCGAGCTCCCCGTCGCCGAACCAGGCAGAGGCGGGTGCGAGGGGCGCGATCGCATCCACCCGGGAGTCCGGAGGGATAGGCTCGAACCCCTCCGGCAGTTCGGAGGCGACCTCCTCAGGCGGGTCCGCCCCAAACCCTGCCGCCATGGCGAAACTCGTGAATCCTCCAAACGAGTGACCGCACACACCGATCCGCTCCGAATCGATCCTTCCATAGAAGGGGTCGCCTGCGTCCTCTGTCTTCTCGAGCATGCGCGTGATCAGGAAAGAGACGTCGAGCGGCCGCGCAACCATCATTTCCTCCAGAGGGGCGAAGGTGCCGCCGAGCTCGTCGAGCAGCGTATTGCCGATATGACCTGGAGCCACCACGATGAACCCATGGCTTGCAAGAATCTCGGTCAGGAAGAAGGACTGGTACCGAAGGCCGCCGGACCCGTGGGAAAAAACGATAAGCGGAAACTCGTCCGCCCCCGAGACAGGCGGTGCGTCGAAGGCCAGTTCAGAAGGACTGGTGAATACGACCGGCAGGGAGAGTATCTCGACGGTCACCTGGTACAGGCTCGGGCCGCCGGTGGCGTCCTTTTGGTCGACAGGGTACCAGGCGTCCACGGGTAACTCCCGGCCCCCGCGATCCGCATCCACGATCGTGAACGAGCTGCGGCCCACCGAAAATGGGCCGACCTCGTCGGGTGAGTGGAGTCCATCGCCGCCCGAGTGACCGAAGGCTTCCTCCGTATCCGACCCGCACGCGGTCACGGCGAGGACGGCCGCCATCGTGAAGAGGACCACAAGAAGCCGTAGCGGCCGGGCACTGTGAAGGATGTGAACCGAAGTCGCAGGCACATTCATGGGAAATCCTCCTTATGGGGCGGATGCATGGACGCCCAGCATAGTGCATCCGACGGGCCGGGTCGAGGCATAAACCCAATCTTCTACAGTTCGGGGACAGCCACCGAACTACGGGAGATAAGTGGCTGTCCCCGAACTATCTGAGATAAGTGGCTGTCCCCGAACTATCCGGAGAGATCCCCGCTTTCGCGGGGGTGACGGTTTTTGCGGGGATGACGGCCTGTGAGCTTGAGCCTTTCGGCGTTCCTAAGCTATTATAACCGCTTACATTGTCCGGAAAGGCGGCTGCATGAGCAAGCTCGGCTCCTACTTGAGAGACCTGTTCAACTCGATCCTGAATTTTCACTATCTTCTTCCGGTGACCGCCGTTGTCCTCATCCTGATCCTGGGCGCTGCGCTGTACAACGTGGCCGAGGAAACAGGCTATATGCGCGAGCAACTCCGCGAGGACTTCAACCAGCAGCAGCTGATCCTCGCCCGCCAAGCAGCCCTCCGCATCCACAAGGAGCTGAAGGACATCTCGGCAGAGGTGCGACGCCTGACCGAAGCAATGGAGGGGGCAGCCCCGTCATCGGCTCTTCACCCGTACATGCGAACTACCCTCGACTACAACCACGGCAAGGGCCTCAAAGAAATCGGACGAGTCTCGGCAGAAGGGGCTGTGCTCGAGTCGGTCCGTACCACCGACTCGCCGCTTTTGGAACACTCGAAGATCCCGGCCGGTTGCCTCGTGGACGAACCGAAAGCCATATTTCTCGGGCCCCTCCAGGTGCGAGGCGATAAATCAGAAGACAAGGTCGTTGTCGGTCTCGTCTGCTCTTCAATGAAGGGCAAACGCTTCGACGGCCAGGTACTCTACGGCGTGGTGGACGTGACCCACCTGCTGCGCACGACGGCCGAGGGTATCCGTTCCGGCAAGACCGGCTACGCCTGGGTGCTGGACGAGCAGGGCCGCTTTCTCTTCCATCCGGACCGCGACTTCATCGGCAAGAACGCCTTCACGGCCCGCGCCGAGCGGGAGCCCTACATCAGCTTCAACGAAATCAACCGGATCATGAAGGAGAGCATGCTCACCGGGGAGGAAGGGTCGGGGAATTACGTGAGCGGTTGGCATAGAGGGGTCGAGGGCGAGATGGCCAAGCTCATCGCCTACTCGCCGGTCCGGACGACGACCCTCCCGCCCGGAAGACTCTGGTCCGTGGCCGTTTCCGCTCCCACCAGCGAGGTAGCCGCAACGGTGGACGAGATGCGGAGCCGGCAACTGATCACACAGATCGCGATCATCGGCGTGATGTTCGGGTTCGCCCTGCTGGTGGTGGTCTACCAGAGGCGGAGCGCAAGATCCCTGAAGAGGCAGGTGAGCGTGCAAGAGGAGTTCATCTCCTCGGTCGTGCAGAACTCGGTGGATGCGATCATCTTCATCGACAATGACAACCAGGTCAAGATGTGGAACAAGGGGGCGGAGATGACCTTCGGCTACACAGCCGAAGAGATGCTGGGTAGCCGGTTTCGGCGCCTGATCCCGCCGGACATCGACGCAGATGAAGAACTGGGCCGCATCCGGGAAGAGGTGCAGCAAAAGGGGTTCCTCAGGAACTACCAGGCGCAGCGGATCACCAAATCCGGCAAACGCATCACCGTGAACATCTCCCGCACGATGCTCTACAACAAGCAGGGGCAACCCCTGGGAAGCACAGCGATTATCACGGACATGAGCGAAAAGCTGGAAATGGACAAACACATCTACAACACGGAGAAGCTTGCGTCCATCGGGATCCTGGCCGCCGGCGTGGCCCACGAAATCAACAACCCCCTTGCCGTCATTCTCGGATTCACCGACCTGCTCAAGGAGAAGTTTGAAAAGGGCACGCCCGAGAGGGAAGACCTCCAGTTGATCGAGGGCAACGCAAACCACGCCAAGCAGATCGTCGAGAACCTGCTCGGCTTTGCCCGTGTCACCGAAGGACTGGAGGATCACGTCGATATCAACCGGGCCCTGACCACCGTCAGCAATATCGTTCAGAACACACTGATGACCAAGAAGGTCGAATTCGTGAGCGAAATCGGCGAAAATCTCCCCCCGGTGGCCGGCGACGCGAGAGAATTTCAGCAGGTCGTGTTCAATCTCATCAACAATGCAGTGGCCGCCATGGATGAGGAGGGGGGAATCCTGACCCTGAAAGCGTGGGCGGAAGACGCCAAGGTGCTCGTCCAGGTCCAGGACACGGGCGCCGGAATCCCGGACCGGATCAAGGGACAGATCTTCGATCCTTTCTTCACGACGAAGAAGGTGGGGCAGGGGACAGGCCTCGGGCTTTCGCTCTGTTACGGGATCGTTCAGAAGTACGGCGGCAGAATGGATTTCACCAGCGTGTCTCGGGAAGACACGCAGGACGCCCCAAGTGGAACCACCTTCACGGTGACCATGCCGCTTTACGAGGCCTGATCCCGGGAGATTGCTTCGCTCCGCTCGCAATGTCCTATATTGCCGGAGATTGCGAGGGCGCGTGAGCGCCCGCGGCAACCCCTCGGCACCGTGAATTCCTTCTCCCCTCCGGAGCGTGTCGATAAATGGACTATCTCAACGATTCTGTCATGCCTGCGAAGCCTGCCCCCCGCCTACAGACTGCGGGGGGCAGGCTTCGTAGAAATGATGGGGAATAAGCGTTCTTAGACACCCCCTCGAGGGAGAGGGGATAGAGGAGGAGCAACGCATGAAGATTAACAAGACCAGGCTGCTGTTTGGTTTTCTCCTGCTCCTTCTGACCGCAGTCCCTTGGATGGCCGGGTGCAGCAGCGACGAGGCTGTCCAAAGCGAGGGCAACGGAGCCCCCGCGCGGCCTGAGCCGCCCTATGACTGGGCCGACCCGGATCTTGCGAGCCGCCTCGACCAGGCCCTGGAGGGCTGGGTCGAGGATTTGGGGCTCTACGGTGCTGCGGCCGTCGTCACGACTCCGGGATGGCTCGACTGGTCTGCCGCCACCGGCGTGCGCGACCTGGATACGATGGAGCCCTTTCGGGTCGACGAGCTTGCCCGCATCGCAAGCGCCACGAAGACGCATACGGCAGCCGTCATCCTGCAACTCGTGGACGAGGGCCCGTTCACGCTTGAGAGGACCCTGGCCGCTGTTGCGCCCGGTTACCCGAACGCCGCCAACATCACCGTCCGGCATCTCCTCCAGCATCGGAGTGGGATCCCTGACATTCAGCTCGTGGACGGTGTCTTTATTGCTGCCGTGCTCTTACAGCCGGAGAGATGGTGGATTCCCGGGGAGGTCCTCAGGTGGACCTACCTGCCCTTTCCGCTCTACAACATCTTTTCGGGGGAGTTCGTGCCCAGGGAGCCGGTCGGGGCGCCCGGTGAAAAGTACCACTATTCTCAGCCCGGCTACTTTGGGCTCGGGATCATCATCGAGACGCTGACCGGAAAGGACCTCGCAACCGTTTACCGGGAGCGCATCTTCCAGACCCTCGGAATGACCGAAGCGTACCTGCCCGGCGAGAACGAGCCTTTCGAACCCTGGGGCTACACCAGCCTGTTCGGCCTCCTGGAGGAGAAGGTCCCGAGTACGGAACTGGCGAGTTCTCCAAACGGGCTGAACAGCGTGGGGTGGGCAGCAGGGGGGATCGTCGCCAATGCCCGCAACCTGGTGACGTTCCTGTCGGCGTTCGTGGAAGGGCGCCTGTGCTCCGAGGAGAGAATCGCCGACGCGATGGAATGGCTGGCCATGAATCCGGACGACGTCGAGGGCGAAGGAGAGTACGGACTCGGGTTGGTCAGACGCTACTACGACGGGTTCACCACCCTGGGGCACGATGGTGCGCTGCCGGGCAGCGGCTCCGTCATGCGGTACATCCCCGCGCTCGATGTCTATGTAGGCGCCGTCACCAACACGGACGGCAGGAACCCCGAGGTGCCCGACCTGGTCGAACGGGTTCATGCCGCACTGCTGAACGAAGTCCCGTAAAGCCCGCGAAGGCGTCATCCCCGCGAAGGCGGGGATCCATCGGCTCAGAAAAGCTCCCGCACCGCCATCACCATGATCAGAACCCATCCGATCAGGAATACAGGGAAGCGGATGGACACACGATTGAACGTGAACTGCACGATCGAGTGCAGCACCCGCGAGCCGAAAAAGCCCCAGGCGCAGTACACATGGATCGAATCCGCGTGTCCCATGGCCCAGATGTAGAAGATCAGGGCATAGAAGACGGTCGGCACCTCGAACAGGTGATTGTAGTTGTCCGCGATTTGCCGGGCCGGATTCGGCAGCTGCTGCAGGGCAACGACGTGTTTCGCGTCCTCCATATCGACGCCTGTCTGACTCATCGCCCTTGCGCGAGTGGAAATCATGCAGACGAAGACCACTGCATGCAGGAGTACCATCGCCAGAACCGGTTGGAGAATGCAGCCTGCTTCCATCATTCACCTCCTGGGTTTGCGTTGGTGAGATGAAAGCACAGTCCCTGTGAAATGTCATCACCCATTTGGGGGATGGACATTTGTGGGGAAAGAAATAGATCCGTCCCCTTTTTTAAGTGGTGACCTTGCGGTAGAGCTTGAGCAGGGCCTCGGGCAGGGAGAGGATGTCGTGGATGACCATGTACTGGGACTCCGGGCACATCTTCCTCAGGTAGTCCTCGCCCCGGCGGTCCACGGTGATGCAGTAGGTGTAGGTGCCGTCCCTCTCCAGCTCGGCCAGGGCCTGCGCCGTATCCTGCACCCCGTACTCATGGCTGGTGCGGTCGTATCCATAGTCCTGGTCCTGGGGAAACCCATCGCTGATCAGGAAGACATTCTTGCGGCGGGCATCCTCCTTGGAGAGCTTGGCCCTGCAGTGCCGCAAGGCGGTGCCCATGCGGGTGCTGCCTTTCGGTTCGATCGCCCCGATCCGGTCCTTCACCTGGTTCGTGTACCGCTGCGAGAATTCCTTGATCGTATAGAAATCCACCTGATTGCGGCCGCACCCGGAAAAGCCAAAGATGCCGTACCGGTCGCCCAGCACGCCCAGGGCCTCTGCCAGCAGGACCAGGGCCTCCTTCTCCATGTCGATGATCCGCTTCTGGGCGCTCGTGCCTTCCGCTGTCTGCACGCTCGATGAGAGGCTCGTCCTCAGGCCGGAGAGCACCCGCGAGAGCTCGTCCCCGCGGTCCTCGGGCCAGTCGTCACTTTCTCCCGCCGTGGCCGTTGTGCCCGAAGGGGCTGTCTCCTCGCCCTCCTCTTCCACGGGCACGCAGACCGGCTCGCTCGTGCTCGAGCTCATGTCGACCAGGAAGACCGTGCAGACGTCCCTCTGCACCTTTCTGCGCTGCTGGTAGAGCCGGTTCGTGCCGGGCAGCCCGGACATGCGGTCGATCAGATGCTCCACCGCCCGGTCCAGGTCGATCTCCTCTCCGTCCAGAAGGGATTTCTCCTTCCGATACTCTTCGGGCCGTATCTTCTCGAACTGCTTGCGCACGGACGGGATGAGCGGCCCGTAGATGGCGCGCACCTGCGCGGCGAAATCCTCGCCGTCCGGGCGGACCTCCCTCTCCAGCAACCGGCACCAGCCCGCCCTGTAGTCGTTGATCGTGTAGTCCCACTCATCATAATAATAGACCGTCGCGTCCGTTTCCCTTGCGGTCCGCCTGTGCTCCCGCCTGAGCAGCGAGAGCATCTGCCCCTTCAAGGCCCTGCCGTCCTCCTGCTTCTTCTTCAGGTGCGACATGAGCGGGAAGGTCTGCGAGGGGTTCTGGAAGTAGAGGCCCGGGCCGTCGAAGGCCTCGTCCCGGATGCTCTCCACGGTGATCTCCACGCCCATTTCGAGTAGCTTTTTCAGCTCGTCCAGCGACATGATCTGCCTGGGGGCGTTCGGATCGTCGGACTGGGCGCCTTCCAGATGTTCGGCCATCTGCAGGCCCTTCTGCACCTCCCCCAGGTCCGTCTCGCCGCGAAACTCCAGCGGCGCGTCCAGATCCCCGAGCGATTCCGCCTCCCCCGCGTCGGCATCCAGCTCTGCCCCGAGGGCCTCCATGAAAGTGACGCTGGCGAGTTCATCATCGGAGAGGTATTCCAGGTCCGCACCGTACATCTGGTCTTCCGGCCACGGACCGGCCAGTGGGATCCGGGTCTTCAGAATCCCCTGGAAGAACCAGTAGACCTCTGTTGCGGCGACCGCCGAATCCTCTGCCGTTGCTCCGGGCGCGAAGGCGGGTGCGAGCCGCTCCGCCACAAGCCGCCAGATGTGGGCGAGCCCGGGCGGCACCGCATCCGGCTTCCTCTTCGGGTCCAGAGAGATCCTGAGGAGCATCTCCATGAGCGAGGCGCCAAGAGTCAGGCCGGCCATGTCCGGCCGCTTCGAGAGGATGTCGTCGATGAAAGGGCCCATGTCCGCATCGAGCCCCGGGTAGCCGCGCCGAAGGTGCGCGTCCACGCGTCCGTCCTCGGCGAATACGAAGATCCTCTGTGCGAGGCCCGGGCGGGGGAACAAGTGAAAGAAGACTTGCAGATCCGAGAGGAAGTCCTCCTGTTCCTCCCTCCTCTGGAGTTCCGGCTTCCAGCTGCCCAGGACCGGATGCCTGGCCACCCGTTCGAGAAACGCGAGCAGGCCGAAGCCGAAAGTCTTCGCCTCGTGATATCCGGCCTGGTGTGCCGCAAGGATCCGGTAGAAGAGCCGGTTCTCGTGATGCGTGGCAAAGGCCTGCACCGCCGGCGGCAGGAAGATCCCATGGCCGTCCGAGTAGGGGAAGAGCCATGGCCGCCCGCCGGCAAATCCGGCGAGGGCCTCTCCAGCGCTCTGCACCTCGAGCCGCTTTCCGCTGACTGCATGCACATACAGGCGAAGCGAATCCCGGATCTCGTCCAGATGGACCGTGCAGTCCGCCCGCCTCAGGCCCTGTCGGGCAGAGCGGGAGTGGAGATCGAAATAGGCGCGCCCGGCCGAAGGGTTTCTCGCCAGGAGCTGCAGACCCTCATCCACCCACTTGCCGATGTTCTCGCTGCCGAGGGCAGTGCTCAGGTGCAGAAGGTGGGAGAGGAAACCGTAAGCAGCGGTCACCGAGGCACAGGAGATCCGGGTCGCGTGCCGGATGCCCTCCTCGGCCACATCGTCCGGCAGGATGCGTGCAAGATCCGGCAGCCACTCCAACAGGCTTTGGGCCTGCACCGGCGCGCCCTCCGCGATCGAGCGGACGAGTTCGAGGGCAGAGGAATGCAGGCCGGGAGCCATCCGGGCCTCAAAGGCCTCGATCTTTGCACGGGTTCGGGAGCTCGACCGGGCCGGCCGGCCCTTCCGGGGCAGACCCTGGTCCAGCAATTGGATTAGATCGTCCATTTGGATCTTCTATGGAAACACCGAATCGATCAGGTCCTCGATCGCCCGGTTCATGTCCGGGTCGTCCGTGACCGAGGCCGACAGGGTGATTCTGCAGGCCAGCCTGGGAGCAATTCCGCTCAGGATCAGCCGCCCGGCGTAGATCAAAAGCCGCGTGCTCACGCCCTCCTCGAGCCCCTGCTGCTTCAGATGAAACGTCTTCTCCCCGAGCAGGGCGAGCTGCAGGGCCTGCTCGGGCGGCAGCCCGCACTCGTGGGTGACGATGTTCGCATTCATCTCGGGCGTCGGGTATCCGAACTCGATCGTCACGAACCGCTGCCTCGTGCTCTGTTTCAGATCCTTTGCAACACTCTGGTAGCCGGGGTTGTACGAAATCACGAGCAGGAAGTCCGGGTGGGCCTCCAGGATCTGTCCCTTCTTGTCCAAGGGCAGGAACCTGCGGTAGTCGGTCAGGGGGTGAATCAGGACCAGCGTGTCCTTGCGGGCCTCCACGACCTCGTCCAGGTAGCAGATCGCCCCTGAGCGAACCGCCTTGGTCAGGGGCCCGTCCGCCCAGACCGTGCTCGCCCCGTCGATCAGGTATCTCCCGACCAGGTCCGTGGCGGTCAGGTCTTCGTGGCAGGCAACCGTGATGAGCTTGAGGTGCTCCAGGTTCCGGGCCACGGATTCGTCGCCTTCGGCCGCACGCCCCGTTCCAAGCCCTCCCTTGAGTCGGTAGGTCATGTACTCCACGAAACGGGTCTTGCCGCAGCCGGTCGGCCCCTTGAGCAACACGGGCAACCGGTTGTGGTAGGCCGCTTCGAAAAGCTCGATCTCATCCCCAATTGGGAGGTAGAAGGGCTCCTCCGAATCCACGTCCGGTTCATATTCTCGTACAGAGTGTTTCTTTGACGGATCCGCTTTCGCAGGCGACATCGTGGGCTCACTTTGCTTGGGTAAAAAGTTCAGGAACGAATTACTAATATACAACACTTCTTTTTCTGACTTCAAACCTGCCGGATCAAGAGGGTGGATTCGGTCCCTGCCCCGATGGTTGCCGAAAAGGTCGAATTGCGACGATTTTTCTTGACGGGTTTCCCAGGCAGTAGCATAATAATTGATACAATCGATATAATTGATATGGTTATGTGAATTTGAACTCCGGTACGGGAGGCAGAGGAAGTGTTGAGAATCGTGACCGCCATGAAGGCTAGAAAGAACTTGGGCGAAATCCTCGAGGAGGTCTTCTACAAGCAGGACAGCTTCGTGATCAAGAGAGGGAAGAAGGCGATGGCCGTCGTCCTGCCGCTCGAGGAATACGAGGCATACCGTCGGCAGCGGGATGAGGATTTCCGGGTGTACGACGAGATACGAGAGCAGAGCGCGACATATGGGACCGGCGAAGTCGAAGAGGACGTGCAGGACGCGATCGAGGCAGTACGAAAGGGCTGATGCTCAGAGCGGTCGTCGATAGATAGGAAGTAACCCCCTTATTCGGCGATTTCTCCGTTTGGATCAACGGCCCTCCCCGCGAAGGCCCCGAACCTCCTTCTTGCGCCCGCTCAATTCGGATAACATCTTTATCAAAAAACATGCCTCCGAAACCCATCAATTCCGCACGACGAACTCAGATATAAAACGGGGTCCCTGTGTGATAGAAGCCCGCAAAGAAATTTTAATAATCAACAGATTATTTTATTGAATAGGTTCTTTCTTCCTCCTTGACTCCTCGACCCGTCCGCACTATGGAAACACAAGCAACGCCGACACGGGAATCCCGAGCTGAACGAGGCGTCGTCCCCCAAAAAGAGGGGATCGCTGGGCGCCCACTTATGCCGAGACAGCGGATGTGCGCGTGAAAATCCTCCACTTCAGACCGTCATGCCTTCTTCTACCCCTTCTTGTCTGCTTTTTCAGCCTCCATCTCCCCACAACACTTAGCGCCAACCAGGGCGAGACCCTGATCCTCATCTGGGACGCGAACCAGGAACAGGACCTGAGAGGCTACCGGATCTACGAATCGGACAACATGGGCAACATCGGAGCCCTCGAGCGGGAACTGCTGCTGGAGGAAATCCCCCCGGCACACACAGAGGCGGGCATCGCGGCCATCACAGTCTCCGGAGTGCCGGAAGGCTACCACTGCTGGGCTGTGACCGCCTTTGACCATGGGCAGAACGAGAGTTATCCGAGCGACGCGGAATGCATCCCGATCGGCGTTCAGCCCGATCCCATCCATATGGCCGACTTCTTCGAAGACGGCTACTACGGAAGCTACCCCGGGGTAGAGGCACATTACGATAGCAGCATGATCTACACCTTCTACGGCAGGCCCGACGAACAGCTCCTCACCTATCGCCTCTGGGACATCAACTCTCCCACAGAGGTCGAGATTCTGGTGAACGGGCAGAGCCTTGGACATGCGGACATGACAGAGCAATACGAGTGCTCTCTACTCCGCTCGATCCGGATTCCGCCTGACTTTCTGAACCCAATCGGCCTGAACACCCTGACCTTCAGGTGGAATCGAGCCGGGCCGGACGATATGTGGGCCGTGGGAACGGTTGGAATCGTAGACCTGATTCCCTTGCCCTCCCAGAGCTTCCATGGAAACCTGGCCAACGTTCCCGGCGGCGACCAGAGCCACACCCGGATGGTGGGCTACACGTTTCAGGGCTCTCCGGGGTACTCTTTTCTCATCTACCGGGTCTATGACATCGATTTCGAGGGCGAGATCGAGATTTTCCTGAACGGGCGCTGGCTGGATGTGGTGGACACCGTCGGCAACGACACCTACCTGAACCCGCTTCCCCTCTTCCTTCCGGAGCACCTGATCCTGGGCCAGGGTGTGAACACGATCCTGTTCAACAATACCTTCAACCCGCCTTACTCCCTCGTCTGGGGCGTCGGCGACGTGAATCATCCTTAAAGATCCTTTTCCGACATCTATCAGGCTTAAGGTCTCCTCTGCTTTTCGCCGATGTATGGCTTGGAAGAGGGGTTGCGGAAGACCAGGGAGTGGTTCCTCGCCAGGCGCCAAGCTTTCCTGCCTATAAGGGATCGGGACCGAAGGGTAAACGTCCCCGCAATGTGACGAGAGACCCTATACGCCGCCGCCTCTGTATTTCGGGTGCAGACTCTGCAGTTGTTCAGGTCGCAGCCATCCAGCGCAGCGCATACTTGGCAAGATGCCGCGAGCTTCACCACCAAAGTTATTCTGGGGTCCAACTCGAAGTTTTGTTGTGTGTCCAGTCACGAACCATCCTCAAAGAAATATAACAAGAAAGGCAACATTCTTAATTTAGTTGACTTTGTATTCACAAGGTAGTAACTACGGAAGGGTTCTTCCAATTCACTTTAGGAACCTGTCTTATTTTACCGTTTATAAAAAATAAAATGACACAAGCCCGATTCATCTAGACAAGAAGATCTTTTCATGAACGGAGTTCGCATACAACGGAAGACGCGATTTCTTGAAACCGCCGGGCGCTATGCCGGGGGTCTCGTTGGCAGGCTGTTGGCCCTCGTCTCCGGCAATCGTCTTTTGAGAGCGACTGCTATAACGGTCTGGTATATGACCGTGGTTTCTCTTGCCTATTACGGGGCCTATTTGCTCAGGTTCGACGGAGCAATACCCGCACAAACATTTGGAGTAATATACCGAACCCTACCGATTCTCCTCCTCGTACGCATCCTTACGTTCCAGCGATTCGAGCTGTACTCCGGCCTACTTCGGTACGTGAGCGTAGATGACGTCTGGCGCACCATGAAGGCCGTAGCCGTGTCCACTCTTGTCTTTATGGTTATCATCTACCTGATGCAACCAGGTTTCGAGGGATTTCCGAGGTCGGTCTTCATCGTTGAGACCATGCTGACGCTTGGAATCCTCTCCGGGCACCGAATGACATTGCGGGCACTGCGGGAGAGGTCGCAAAACGGCAAGGGCAGCGAAGGCCTTACGAGAAGAATCCTTCTCGTAGGTGACCTGGACTCCGCAGATGGCCTGTTAAGGGTGATGAAGACGGGCCGAAACGGAGAGAAGGAGTTTGTCGGTATTGTCCACGAAGCGTCCTCTGCTCAGGGAACAATGCTAAGAGATGTGAGGGTCCTGGGCGGCCTCGACGAGCTGCCCGACATCGTGCAACGGGAAAGGCCGGGCGAGGTGCTCATTCTCCCTCCTTACACCTCTTCCCCCAAGACGTTGCGGGAGGTCATAGACCGATGCACGGTGGATGGTAACCTCTGCAAGTACCAGATGGTTCCCTCCCTACTGGATATTGCAGATGGAAAGACCTCCGTCTCGATGATTCGCCAGGTCGAGATCGAGGACCTTCTCGGACGTCCGCCCGTGAAGATGGACAGAAGCGATGTGAAGAGCTTCCTGAAGGGGAAGGCGGTCATGGTGACTGGCGCCGGCGGCAGTATCGGCTCAGAGCTTTGCCGTCAGATTGGGAACTACGAACCCGCCCTGCTCGTTCTCTACGAGCTGAGCGAGTACAACCTGTACGAGATAGATCTGGATCTCCGCAACAGATACCCCGCCCTCGAGATTATTCCGATCGCCGGGGACATTTGTGACGAAAGAAATGTTGCCAGGACCATTGAACGATACGGGATTGATGTCATCTATCACGCCGCTGCCTACAAGCATGTGCCGCTGATGGAAAACAATGTAGCAGCGTGCGTCAGGACGAATGTAATCGGCACCGAGCGTGTCGCCCTGGTAGCGGAGCGGTGTGGGGTGAACAAGTTTGTCCTGATCTCCTCGGATAAGGCCGTGCGTCCCACCAGCGTGATGGGGGCCAGCAAGCGGCTTGCTGAGCGCCTAATCCAGGAGAGGCCTTGCTCTGATACGAAATTCGTTGGCGTTCGTTTTGGGAACGTTCTGGGGAGCAGCGGCAGTGTGATCCCGCAATTCAAGAGGCAGATCAAGGCAGGCGGGCCGGTTACGGTGACTCATCGTGAAATCAAACGCTACTTCATGTCGATTCCGGAGGCCGTGGATTTGGTCCTACAGGCTTCCATAGTTGGAGATGACCGTGAGGTCATGGTGCTCGAAATGGGGGAGCCGATAAAGATTCGGGATCTTGCGACCAGGCTTATCGAACTCTCGGGGTTGCGGCCCGGCAAGGATATAGAGATTCTCTACACGGGCCTACGGCGCGGGGAGAAGCTCTACGAGGAGCTGTTGACGGCGGATGATAACGTGGTGCGAACCGCTTATGAGAAGATCTGGGTAATGCGGAACGAGGGAAATGGTGAAACTGCGGTACCCGTTGACCTCATTCGGCTAGAAGATGCTGTTGAAGATGACGATGAAGCCAAGGTTAGAGCCATCCTCTGCGAGGGTGTTTCTGATAATCAATTTGCTGCCCGGGTGACATCCCAGCCTGAAACCGCACACGTCACTTCTCTGCAATGACGAACTCTGAGAGCCTCAAGCCGATGCCGGCTACCCAACCCAACGATGGGCGCAGGGCGCTGGCCATCGCGGGAGTTTTCGGGTTCATTGGGCTCAATGTCCTCTATCAGTATTCTTGGGAAAGGCCGCAGAGGTTTAGGGGACCCATATCTCCACAAGAAGACAGCGGAATATCGCGACGCTGTTCGCAGGTCAATCGACATCTACCACAGGCATGTCTAGCGGGTCCGGTCGCTCAAGGACCTCTGCAATACCTCTCCGATACATCCCCCAGACGGTTATTTACTTCTTTAGGCTCTTGGGTTCGGACCTTTCGACCGGGGGTCCCGTTCTGAAATGGTGCTGAAAAAGAAATTCAATGAAATACTCTCGGACACGAAGTTCTCCGAAATAATTGTTGGGTCAACTTGGGCTCTGTCCGCCCGTATCCTGACCATTGGCCTCGGCCTTGCCATCTATATCATTATCACACGCATCTACGGTGCAGAGATGCTGGGCATCGTGGCAATGATCAATTCCTTTCTAACCCTGGTTACCATCTTGACCGTTCTAGGTACCAATACTTCGATCCTGCGCCTTCTTCCCGAACACGTGGTCAGATACTCTCAGACTTCTGCTCTGAAAGTTTATCGGAAGATCCAAAGCCTAGTCATCGGGGTTTCCTTGTTCACAAGTATTCTTCTTCTTTGTTGTTCTGCGGTAGTAGCTGACAAGGTATTCTCAAAGCCGCATCTGTCCTTCTACTTTGCTATCGCTGCGGTCTTCGTGATGTTCAAATCGCTAATGATTCTGAATACACAGGCGGTCCGTGGACTGAAACTGGTCCGGGCATTCGCTTTGATGCTGCTCATGCCCCACGGATTCAATCTCTTGTTATTGATTGTTCTTGGCGTGCTGGTGGCCACGGTAGATGTACCTGTGTATGCTCAGTTGGGTAGTTTCGCCCTGACCGGAGTACTCGGATGGGGGATCATGGAGTCTACTTTCAAGCAGCGAATCCGACCACAGGATAGAGTCCAATCGATACCCATAACAGAGATTGTTTCCATCTCTTTGCCAATGCTGATGACCGCAACCATGACTCTCATCATTAGTGAGACTGGGGTGATTATGCTGGGTATGTTTCGAAGCGAGGTCGATGTGGGATACTATGCTATTGCTGTCAGGGTTGGTACATTGACCTCGTTCGTCCTTCAGGCAGTCAATTCCATAGTAGCGCCAAAATTCTCGGAACTCTTTCATTCGAACCAGGTTGAAGATCTATTCTATGTGGCCAAGAAGTCGGCAAAACTTATTTTTTGGACTACGACCCCCGTATTACTGGGGTTTGTTATATTTGGAAAAGATATTCTAGGTCTTGTCTTCGGCAGTGAGTTTGCTTTGGCATATCCAGCGTTGGTGATCCTGGTTTTGGGCGAGTTTGTGAACTCGATTTCCGGATCTACAGCATTGTTCATGAACATGACAGGCAACCAAAAAACGTTTAGAAACATAATGCTCCTTGCCGCAATGATAAATATCACACTGAATCTGGTACTCATCCCTAGACTTGGAATCCATGGCGCGGCAATTGCGGCCTCGTCCAGCCTGGTTGTTTGGAACGTGACCACCCTGATCTACATAAAGCTGAGATTCGGTATGACCACGGGGTACTTTCCGTTTCTTGCATCAACTATGAACCAATAACGAGGAGTCATGAGTTACCTGGAATATTCAAGATGCCCTGAACAAGAGAATCAGGATTGCTGCATAAATGATAGACGTGTTCAGCGCTAGCTGCTATAGGTGGAATTGTAGAATATTCGAACAATCAGCAGGGATAGGACATGAGCGAATACCAGACATGTAGAAACTGTGTTATGGATACAACCGATTCCAGAATTACCTTTGATGGTGAAGGAATTTGCGATCACTGCAATAACTTCTACAAGAATATCCTGCCAAACTGGAATACCGATGATACGGGAAGGATAGAACTTGAAAGAATAGCAGAAAAGATCAGAAAGCAGGGAGTTGGCAAGGACTTCGATTGTATCATGGGGATGAGCGGAGGAATAGACAGCTCCTACCTGACATATATCGTAAAGGAAGAACTTGGTTTGCGGCCTCTTGTCTTTCATGTGGATGCCGGTTGGAACTCCCAGGAAGCCGTCAACAACATAGAGAAACTAGTTGATGGGCTAGGTTTGGATCTGTATACGGAAGTAATCGACTGGGAGGAGATGAAAGATCTTCAATTGGCGTTCTTCAAAGCCGGCGTACCGCACCTCGACACACCTCAGGATCACGCCTTTTTTGCGACTATGTACAATTTTGCAGCCAAATACAAGATCAAATACATTCTAACAGGGGCGAACTTTTCTACTGAATGCGTTAAGAATCCAATTGAGTGGCATTACCCTGCCAGTGACCTTGTTCAGCTAAGGGATATTCACAAGAAGTTCGGTAGTCGTCCGTTAACCAGATTCCCCTTAGCAAATATCCTCAAGTATAAGATCTACTATCGCTATTTCAGGGGGATCACGGTCGTAAAACCATTAAACTACGTCCCATATATAAAGCTGCAGGCGATGAAGCTACTGGCAGATCGTTTTGGATGGCAGGAATACCCACAGAAGCATTTTGAATCACGGTTCACTAAATTCTATGAAGGCTATTGGCAGCCCAAGAAGTTCAACATCGACAAAAGAAAGACCCAATTCTCAAGCTTAATACTAACAGAACAAATGACCCGGGAAGAAGCCCTGGAGAAGCTTTCAAGGCCAGCATACGACGAAAGCACGATAAAGCAAGAATTTGAGTATGTAGCAACCAAGCTCGGCATTACTGTGGAGGAACTACAGGGCTATATGGACGCCCCGAATAGAACTTTTAGGGACTACAAATCACAAAGGAGCATATTCAAACTGGGGACGAAAGTGCTGACTGCAACAGGGCTGGAAAAGCGGGTCATAAGATGATAGCAATCATCGATTATGGCTTGGGGAATATCCGAGCCTTTGCGAACGTATACAAGAACTTGGATATGCCACATAAGATCGTTTCAACAAGCGATGATCTTAAGAACTCTACCAAGATAGTATTGCCGGGAGTCGGTGCCTTTGATTACGCTATGGAGTTACTGCAAGGATCTGGATTGCGAGAACCTCTTGACGAGCTTGTGCTCCGAGGCAAGATGCCGGTTTTGGGAATCTGTATTGGCATGCAGATTCTTGCTCACTCCAGCGAAGAGGGGCGTTCACCAGGGCTTGGTTGGATTGATAGTACCGTAGTGAAGATCGATACTTCAAGATTGAATCACAAAACCCATCTTCCTCATATGGGATGGAATAGCATAAGCCCGGCCAGGAACAATCCCCTGTTTCGGGAAATTGACGAAGGCGCTCGTTTCTATTTTCTCCATTCCTACTATATCAAGTGCAGAAACGAAGAGAACATAGTTGCCACCACTGACTATGGAGGAGTGTTTCCGTGTGCCGTGAACTCAGGTGACATCTATGGAGTTCAATTCCATCCGGAGAAGAGCCATCAAAATGGTGTTAGACTTCTCAAGAACTTTGGGAATTTATGAGAATGTTACTGCCAAGGATAATCCCCTGTCTATTAGTTCAAAATAAGGGCCTTGTGAAAACGGTGAAATTCAAGAGCCCGAAGTATGTCGGCGACCCGATAAACGCAGTTAAGATCTTCAATGAAAAGGAGGTTGATGAACTTATCGTGCTCGATATTGATGCTACGGCAGAGCGAAGAGAACCTGACTATAAGATGATTGAAAATCTAGCCGTCGAGTGCCGTATGCCTCTCTGCTATGGCGGAGGAATTAAGACGGTTGATCAAGCACAAAGGATATTGGGGCTAGGTGTAGAGAAAATAGCAGTGAGTTCCATCGCAATAGAGGAGCCGGAAATAGTATCTAGAATGGCCGAGCGAGTCGGCAGCCAGAGCGTGATCGTGGTCATAGATGTGAAGAAACGTCGTTTTCTGGATAGATATGACGCATATACGTTGAATGGCAAGAAGAACACCCACAAATGCCCGATTGAGTTTGCTCTGAAAATGGAAAGACATAATGCGGGAGAAATAGTCATTAACTCCATCGACAATGATGGAATAATGAAGGGATATGATCATTCCTTGGTTGATAAGATCCGCCGATCCATCACGTTACCATTGACCGTACTCGGCGGGGCTGGGTCCCTGGAAGACATCCGTGAGCTAATCAATCAACACGGAATCATTGGCGCTGCTTGTGGCAGTCTGTTTGTTTTCAAAGGCAAATACCGGGCGGTACTCATAAACTATCCAAGCCGATCTGAGAAAGACGTGCTTGCCTTTTCCGATAGGAGCGACCTTGAGTCTGCCCGAAAACAATTGTCATAGGCCTTTTTGAATAAGCCCCATAGGGGTCATCAATATGCGAAAAGTTGTCCATGTTGTCGGCGCACGTCCTAACTATATGAAAGCAACCCCAGTCATTTTGGGTTTGGAGAGACACACACACATCGAACAGATCCTTGTGCACACAGGCCAACACTATGACGAAAACATGTCGAAAATCTTCTTCGATCAATTGGGAATGCCCGAACCCGATTTTAACCTTGAAGTAGGTTCCAGCTCACATGCCGTACAGACAGCTGAAGTAATGATCCGTTTTGAAGCGGTGGTGGAGGATCTTCAGCCGGATCTGGTGCTTGTCTACGGGGATGTAAATTCTACCCTGGCGGCTGCAGTCGTCGCTGCAAAGCTGGGGATAAGGGTAGGGCACGTGGAAGCTGGCCTGCGGTCATGGGACCGCTCAATGCCTGAGGAAATCAATCGAGTCCTAACGGACCAAATAAGTGACATTCTTTTCACGCCCTCTGATGATGGAGATAGGAATCTCAATAGGGAGGGGATAAGCTCCAAGAAAGTTCACATGGTTGGAAATGTGATGATTGACACGCTGGTTCGTTTGCTCGAGAAGGCACGCCAACCAGAGATACCAGAATTGCAGGAGAGATTTGCGCTCGTCACATTGCATCGGCCTTCGAATGTGGACGATCTGTCAGTGTTTCGCAGCATAATCAATATGCTCAATGAAATCAGCGGATCTCTTCAAATCATCTTCCCGATTCATCCTCGGACAAGGAAGATGATTACCGAAGGTAATATCAGTGTTCAACAGAACAAGGGATTCATCATAAGGGATCCCTTGGGGTATCTTGAGTTCCTATGGCTTCAGGAACATGCGACAGTGGTTCTGACGGATTCTGGGGGCATCCAGGAAGAGACTACATTCTTACAAGTGCCTTGTTTGACTCTAAGGGACAGTACCGAGCGCCCAATCACCGAAAGTCTTGGTACGAATATTGTGGTGGGCAATGATATGGCTCTCGCCAAAGAGGAGGTTCTCAGAATTCTGAACGGCAATGGAAAAGTAGGGAGTATTCCTCCACTGTGGGATGGGAAGACAGGAGAACGTATAGCTGGAATCTTGGCTGAGGAGTCCTAGAAAGAAGTACGTTTTCCCGGTCAGATATTACCGTTTCTTTCGCCTATATGGAGACCCCAAGAATCGATGTCCAGGGGCTAGAGGGTTGTATGAAACAGATTTTACAGAACTTGAAGAGCGGTGAAATGGTCCTGGAAGATGTGCCGGCACCTAAGGCCAGTCCAGGGCACTTGCTTGTTCAGACTACTCGATCTCTGATTTCCGCCGGGACGGAAAGGATGTTGATTGACTTCGGCCGAGCAGGGTACCTTGACAAGGCCCGGCAACAACCGGAGAAGGTGAAGCAAGTCATCAATAAGGTGAGGACCGACGGTATAGGGCCCACGCTGGAAACAGTCGCGGCAAAGCTTGATCAGGCCATACCTCTGGGATATAGCAATGTTGGCCGCGTACTAGAAGTTGGTGAGGGGGTCAAAGGGTTTGCCCCAGGAGATCGAGTAGTATCCAATGGGCGGCATGCTGAGGTGGTGTGTGTTCCAGTGAATCTAACGGCCCGAATTCCGGAGGGTGTGGATGACGAAACCGCTACATTCACAGTCATTTCATCGATAGCTCTGAATGGAGTGCGTCTCTTGGCACCCGCTCTGGGTGAGTCGGTATGCGTCTTTGGTCTTGGGCTAATTGGCCTCGTAGCCTGTCAGTTGTTGATGAGTAGTGGAGTCAGGGTTGTCGGTTTCGATTATGAGAAGAGCCGAGTAGATTTAGCTACTGAATTCGGTGCGCATGCTCTGAAGGTTTCGGATCAGATGGATCCGGTTCAAGCGGCGCTGTCTTTCAGCAAGGGACAGGGAGTGGATGGCGTGCTCGTTACAGCTGCCACGAAAAGCCACGAACTCATACATCAAGCGGCTCAGATGTCTCGCAAGCGCGGGCGTATTGTCTTGACCGGGGTTACGGGATTGAATCTGAATCGGGCTGACTTCTATGAAAAGGAGCTTTCCTTTCAAGTATCTTGTTCTTATGGCCCCGGGCGTTACGACCCTAGTTATGAAGAAAAAGGAAATGACTATCCTATTGGATTTGTACGGTGGACGGAACAGCGCAATTTTGAAGCGATATTGGATCTTTTGAGACTTGGTCGCTTGAATGTAGCCCCTTTGACCTCGAAAACCTATTCCTTCGACCAAGCAAAAGAAGCATATGACCTGCTTCATGACAAAAACTCTATCGGGATCATATTGGAATACCCTGAAGTTGCTCAGGACTCCGGCGACGACGGGAGCTTGGTCAAGAGGGTGGTAGCGATCAAGTCGCCATCAATCAAGGGAGAAAAGGTAGTCGTCGGTGTGATTGGAGCAGGGAATTTTACACAACTTCGCCTATTGCCGGTTCTAAAGAAGAATTCGGTTCGTCTAAAATGGATTGCCAGCTCACAGGGTATTACCAGCTCACACGCCGCTCGAAAGTTCGCTTTCGAGAACAACACGACAGACTATGAGGCTATTCTAGATGATGATGAGGTGAACTCTGTTTTCATCACTACTCGCCATTCATCGCACGCCTCCTTAGTAATGAAAGCCCTGAAGGCTGGAAAGAATGTGTTTGTTGAAAAGCCCCTATGCATTACCCCGGACGAATTGCAGCAGGTGTCGTTGGCCTATCAGGCGGCCTGCAAAGATCAAGAAGGAAAACTGCTGCTTATGGTGGGCTTCAACAGAAGATTTTCAGCACTATCTTCCGTGATCCGGGGCATGATACAAGACAGACAGAAACCTCTCTCCACCGTTTTCTTGGTCAATGCCGGTGATATTCCCGCTGACCATTGGGTACAGGACCCCACCGAGGGGGGGGGGCGGATAATCGGTGAAGCCGTTCACTTCATCGACTATCTACATTTCTTAACAGGGGCCCCGATCTCTCGTGTGAACGCCATGAAATCGAATCCTGAGGAACCTCGACCGAGAGAGGACAATGCTGCTATCACGTTAGCTTTTGAGGATGGTTCAATTGGGCAAATCAACTACTTTTCGGACGGGTCCAAGAGCTATCCTAAGGAAAGCATGGATCTCTTTTTCGATGGAAAGATCTTGAGACTAAACAATTTCAAGACGCTACACGGGTTTGGGCTTAGATCCTTTAGGAAGAAGGCGCTCTATGGTCAAGACAAAGGTCACGCGAAAGGCTTCATGTCCTTTGTTGAAGCAGTGGAGAATGGACGTGATGCGCCCATACCATTTGAGAGTCTAATCAATGTCCATCAAGCAGCCTTCGCTACGCTGGAATCTATGCGGCATAACGTGCAAATCTCTATTTGATAAACATGACTGACTGACATGAAAGCGGCAAGAGTGTTGAAATGCCCCATTATTATTGTTGGAGCCGGCCGATCGGGAACCACGATGATAAAGGACGCCCTGTCCTACCATCCTGATATTTGCGCAACCCCATATGAGCTGAACTATCTTTGGAGATACGGAAATAGTCGTCTAAGCCACGACATGCTTGATCCAGAACAACATCTTTCCCCAAGGAAAGCGAAGTACATCCGGGGAAAACTTGAAAAAATGTTGATACTGTCTGGGAAACAATACTTGGTTGAGAAAACCGTTGCCAATGTATTGCGCCTCTCCTACGTGCACGGCATTTGCCCGGATGGAAAGGTTATCCATATCATTAGAGATGGAAGAGCAGTTACCGCCTCGGCGATGATACGGTGGAAAGCGAGAGCAACGAGTTCTTACCTGATGTCCAAGGGATTAACAATTCCTCCTTTAGACATCCCTCGGGTGGGCCTCAGTTTCCTCTTGAACCGGATAAAGCGGCGTATTCGTAAGCGAGACTATATTCAAAGTTGGGGCCCCCGTTGGCCGGGCTTTGATGAAGATGTTGCTCGACTTCCTTTGATGGAAATCTGTGCCATGCAATGGAAGAAATCTATTGAGTCGGCCTCTTCCCAGAGACACACTTTACCGAAAGGTCAATATACTGAGATTCGATACGAAGAGTTCGTAACGGATCCAAGCAGAGGATTTGATCAACTCTCTGAATTCTTGAGTATTGATTTCTCGGCTCCTGCCTTCAAATCTCAGATTGAAGAAGGCATTACTACCTCCAGCCTGGACAAATGGAAAACATCTTTTTCAGGACAGGACATGAATAGACTATACTCCATAATTGGCCAAACTCTTGGGACGCTAGGATACGAATGAAAAAGAAGGGTTTGAACATTTGGATAATCAATCACTACGCTGGCAATCTGAAGTACGGCATGGAATATCGACATTTCTTTCTCGCCAGGCACCTACGTGCTGCCGGACATTCCCCTAAGATAATATCTTCTTCATTCCATCATCTATTTACCGAACTTCCCGTCGTGAACCAGAAAATGACCTTTGAGACCTTCGAGGAAATACCCTTTGTATTCATTCGCACACCTAGATATGAGGGAAACGGAATCGGCCGGCTGAAGAACATCCTCATCTTTTCGCTAAGGGTT
Organism: bacterium; assembly: GCA_028277985.1. Taxonomy (GTDB): domain Bacteria; phylum Desulfobacterota; class DSWW01; order DSWW01; family DSWW01; genus S015-6. Next base: position 37,183 of record JANQFG010000038.1, read on the forward strand.
AACAGGGAATACAAGAACCTTGAGAAAGAGTTTGGAAGACCGGACGTACTATTGGGCTCATCTCCTCACCCCTTCGTCTATTCAAATCTTTCGAAGTTAAGGAGAGTATACGGCATCCCGGCTCTATACGAAGTAAGAGACCTGTGGCCGCAGATGCTGATAGAATTGGGTTCCATTTCGAAGTTCCATCCACTAAGTCTCTTGTTCTATTGGATCGAGCGCCGAGCGTTGCTGAGTTCTGATGGTGTTATTTCTCTTTGGCATTCTGCGGATGAATATATGCTTCGTCACGGGTTGACGAAGGAGCGTTATCACTATTTGCCCAACGGCATAGAGCTAGACGCCGAAGGAGGTGACCAGGAAATCGATAGCTCTCATCCGTTAATGAAAAAGGTTGAGGAGAGAAAATCCAAAGGCAAGTTCCTGGTAGGCTATGGTGGTAGCCATGGGTATGCAAATCCATTGTCCGTCATGATCGAGGCATGCAAGCTATTGAAGAAGAGGAACATTCATGATGTTGAATTCTTCTTGGTCGGGGACGGCCCAGATAAAGACCGTGTTGTCAGCCAGGCGAAAGCGTTGAAGTTAGAGAACATTCACTTCCATGGCTATGTTGCTAAACCTGTTATCATGGCTTTCTACAAAATGCTGGATGTGGCATTCATGGGGTTAAGGGATCTGCCCTTGTTCAAGTATGGCCCTACCCCTAACAAGCTCATGGACTACTTGGCAGCCGGCAAGCCGATTATCTATGCCATCAATTCCAGCTTCGATCCCGTTCAGGAGGTCGGTGCCGGCGTGAGTATTCCTTCAGATGACCCTGAGCAGTTGGTTGAAGCAATTATAAGAATCAAAGCGCTGTCCGGCTCAGAAAGAGAAAGGATGGGACGGGCTGGCCGGCGATATGCTGAACAGGAACTCAACTTCAAGACAATCGCAGGCAAGCTAGCAGACGTGGCTCAGAGATGTATTGAACAAAGGACTAGCTGAACCTTATGCTTGGCAGAGTTGAGAGTATTTGGGAAGAATGCAGAAGAGTAGGCTTAGGGCCTTTCAGTTATCGAGTGGCGCGTGAGATCTCCCAGCGTAGCGGGCTCTCCTGTTTGATGAGACCGATTAAGGAATTCCGAGACGACTACTTCCTAAGGAAATGTAGGTCAGGTACACCTGATGACCCCGATGAGTTTCTGTCTTGGTGGAAAGAGCAGAAGAATCTGTTCTTCATTGATACTCTCGACAACTATCCCAACCACCTCAACAGGTGGCTTGAAGAAGGCGGCCGCGGCACCCTATATAACACTGCACGGGAGGCGTGTTCCGGCCGGATACTGGCTTTTCGTGGCTGGGTAGCTGACTATGGTAGCCCTGTAGATTGGAACAAGAACCCTGCGAAAGGGAATAGTTGGCCAAGTGACCTTCACTCCTTGCGGCTATTGAGCCGAAGTAGAAAAGAAGAACATGGCGATATCAAACTGACCTGGGAAATGGGTCGATTCCTGCATATACCTGATATCGTACGAGCCTTCTTCCTCTCTGGGGATGAAGAATTGATCCAGCAGCTTTTTGATCAGATATCTTCGTTTGAAACCTTGAATCCGTTGCATCGCGGGCCTCATTGGATTAGCGAACAAGAAGTGGCTATACGGACCTGTATGTTCGTTTTGGTATTGTCTGTGCTTAGAAATAGCCAGACCCTTACAGGATCAAAGACTCAATTGCTATTTCGTCAAATAGCCGCAGGCGCCGAATACTGTTACAAGGAAATCGAGTACTCAAGGCAGTGCATCCGAAATAATCATCTTATTGGAGGCGCCTTGGGTATGTACCTTCCAGGATGTATATTGCCCTGGCACAAATACGCAGTCCGTTGGCGAAAGAAAGGAAAGAGGTTATTGCTTGAAGCGTTGAGGACGCAGTGGCATTCCGATGGCGGATACACACAGCCTTCTCACAATTATCATCGTCTAAGTATCAATTACCTTCTCTGGGTGCTTCGGTTAGCGCAGATACAGAGCGATGAAGACCTTGTTGAGGCGATCCTCTCAAGATTTAGGAAATCTTTTGATCTGTTAAATGAAATGGTGGATGATTCTTCCGGACATCTGCCCAACTGGGGTCCGAATGATGGTGCGCAGTTTTGCCCCTGGACGTCTTGTGAGTACCCTGATTTCAGACCCTTGCTGACATCGATGCGATACGCCTTGAGTAAGAAGCGTCAGTATCAAGACGGCCCTTGGGACGAACAACTCTTGTGGTTGTGGGGTGAGGAGGCTGTTTCGGCGCCCGTTAGCCCTGCTCCTAAGCAAAGCAAGCGAAATTTCAATGTCGCTGGGTTGCACATAATACGCCGAAACAATGACTTCTCTGTCCTGAGATGTGGGCCGATTACATCTCGTTATGGCCAACAAGCGGATCAGCTTCATGTAGATGTCTGGTGGAGAGGCAGAAACGTCTTGATCGATCCTGGGAGCTACCTCTATGGAGACCCTTCTTTTCACGACTGGTTTCGCTCTACGCATGCTCACAATACGTTGACAATCGATAACGAGAGCCAGATGGTCCCATATCGTCAGTTTCTCTTTTTGAAGTGGCCTAATGCAGGCCTACTGAGGATGCCTGAGCCTCCTCGTAGTATTATCGAATGGTGCTGTGGTTGGCATGATGGATATCGTCGGCTGGAACGCGATATCATTCACATTCGGGTGTTAGCCGCGTTGAGAAAAGGGGGTTGGTTAGTTGTGGACTGGCTGAAAGCTCTTTCGTCCGGCCGAGGAGAGCAGCTCGCCCAACGCTGGCATATGGCGGATGGAGCGTTTTCGTACAGTAATGATCGTCTAGATCTTGACTTGGATGTCGGGACCTTTTCGATTGTCTGGAGGGCTTCTGATTCAATGGAAGCAAGAATGACCCGGGCCAGCGACTCTCCTGTTGACGGCTGGACGTCTCGCTACTATGGAAGAAAAGAGCCTTCGCCAACGTTGACTCTTCAAGCGACTCTGCGAAAAGAGTTCTGTTGTGCAGCTGTTTTCGGGGACGAACGGGATGTAGAGGATGCCGATCTTCAAGTTGAGAATATGAGGGTTATTATTGAAGGGGATACGCTCGTGGCCCCAAACGTGCAAGATTCTGTGAAGCCGTGATTCTGTATTTCTCAATTAGGGTTTTAAGACGACTGCCTATCTGTGAACTAGTATACAAGTATATCGATGCCAAGAACACAACGGAATACCCTAGGGCTATCATCAGGCCAGCGTTTGGGAAAACGGCTGTTTGACATCCTCTTATCATTTCTGGGATTAGGCATCTCTGGGCCGATTATCATCCTGGCATACTTCTTGGCATCATTGGACACAAGAAGGAGCGGATTCTTTTTTCAGTTACGCGTTGGACTATACGGGCGCCAATTCAAGGTCATCAAAATTCGCACGATGAAAGAGGTGGCGCACGTAAGCACAAGTGTTACAACAGATAGAGATCCGAGGATTACCAGGTTAGGCAGGTTCTTTAGAAAGACAAAAATAGATGAACTCCCTCAGCTTGTGAATGTGTTACTAGGTGACATGAGTTTTGTTGGCCCCAGACCGGATGTGCCTGGTTTCGCTGACAGATTGAAGGGTGATGACCGACTGATTCTTTCTGTGCGGCCGGGGATCACAAGTCCGGCAACACTGAAGTTCAGAAACGAAGAGGAGATCCTGGCATCCCAACAGGACCCGGAGCAATACAATAGGGATGTCCTCTTCCCCGAAAAGACCGTACTGAACAGGGAATATGTTGAGAACTACAGCTTCTGCGGCGACATTAGACTAATCTTCGCTACGATCTTCCCGCCGCAACAGGAAAAGAACGAATAGGAGAGCATGAGGTGAAGAATGAAAGAGTTTTCCTATCACCTCCACACATGAGCGAACTGGAATTGGAATTCGTTAAGGATGCGTTTGAGAGCAACTATATCGCGCCTGTGGGCCCGATGGTAGATGCATTTGAGCGAGAACTCTCTGAGGCGGTTGGAATCTCACATGTAGTCGCGCTTTCAAGTGGCACTGCAGCAATGCATCTCGTTCTGAAGCACTTGAACGTCTCCCGAGATGATGTAGTCCTTGCGTCTACGCTTACGTTCATTGGAAGTGTAAGTCATGTGGCGCATCTTGGAGCTAACCTCGTCTTCATAGATTGCGATCGTAAAACGTGGAACATGGATCCGAATCTGCTGGCCGAAGAGCTTCAATATTGGGATCGAAAAGGCAAGCTTCCCAAAGCCGTGATTCCAACTGACCTGTACGGACAGTGTGCGGACCTTGACACGATTCAGGCAACTTGTTCGCGATTCGAGATTCCGGTCATTTGCGATGCCGCAGAATCACTAGGCGCGCGTTACAAGGGGCGGCCAGCGGGAAATGGAGGGGCTGCTGCGGTGTACTCCTTCAATGGAAACAAGATTATTACGACTTCAGGGGGAGGCGCTCTAGCGAGTGAGGACGCGGACCTAATTGAACATGCACGGAAACTTGCCACGCAGGCGCGCGAGGCATTTCCTCATTATGAACATAATGAAATAGGATTCAACTATAGGATGAGCAATGTTCTCGCAGCAATAGGCAGGGGCCAGCTCCGCGTTCTCAACGATAGAATCAGACGAAAGCACCAGATATTTGATCTATACAAGGAACAATTGGGAACTCTTCCTGGAATCGAATTCATGCCTGAGGCAGAGTATGGTGTGTCCTCAAGATGGCTGACCGTTATTCTGATAGATCCAGAGGTGTTTGGGGTCGATGCGGATTCTGTGCGTGAAACACTGGAGGTGAACAACATAGAAGCGAGGCCCATATGGAAACCCATGCACCTTCAACCCGTCTTCACGGGAAGCAGGGTACGAGATGGCAAGGTCGCCGAGGATCTCTTCAGTCGGGGATTGTGCTTACCATCTGGAACAGGAATGTTAGATGCAACGCTTGAGAGGATTTCCGACATAATAAAGAACTGCAGCCCCATCGCAGCTCCCAGTCATGCCTAAGCCATTTGTTATCTTTGTGGAAAGCGACCCATGGACGGAAGCAACAAGAAGGTGCTATTCGTTTGTACACATGGCATCGGTGATTTCATAATGACGCTTCCGGCCATACGAAAGATCGCGAATAATAGGTACGAACTACTGTTACTCCTCAATGGTCCCATGGAGAGGGAAGCGGTCGACGTATTACTAAAGGATGTCGCCTTTACCAGCGTAGCCTTGGCTGAGTTCGGAGGTTCTCGAAAGAGCCAGGCTCTCAAGGTCGTCCGTTGGATCAGGAAACACAAGATTGACTATGCTTTTGCGCAATACAATGTCAATTCCACGCTATTTTCATTGATGGTATTTCTAGGCGGAGTGAAATATCGATACGGCTGGGCTGGGAAGTTCGATTGGCTGAATACACAATCGTTTTCTCCGAAAGGAGAACACAAGGTAGTTGAAACATGTAGACTACTAGAGGTACTAGACATTCAGTATTCATGGAGCGAGCTACGCTGGCCTGAGAAGCCGCCTAATAGGAGTTCATCAGAACCCACTGTTGTAGCGTTTGGCCCGGGCTGTTTTGTGGAGGAAATTCACAAACGCTGGCCCCTTGAAAAGTACGCGGAACTGGCCGGGTTGCTTTCAGAGGATGGAATCATAGTAGAGCTCTTGGGTAGCCGCGACGAGGAGCAGTTGTGTGACCGCATCGTAGAATTGTCAGGGGCAGAGAACGTGAAGAACTATGCAGGGAAATGTACGTTCGAGGAATCGCTCAAAAGGCTTGAGAGGGCAAACCTTGCTGTGACAAACTGCAACACGATTTCACATATGGCTGCATATGTGGGTATCCCTGTCGTGGGGATATATGGACCTACCAATCCCGACATCACAGGGCCATTCTCACTGAATCTTACAAAGGTCAGCTTATCACTTGATTGTTCGCCCTGCTATAAGAGAGGATATACTAGGGGATGTGGGAATCCTATATGCCTGAGCGACATAGAAGTAGAAAGAGTCTACAACGAAGTCAAGAACGTATTGCTAAATCGAAAGAGGGGGTGATCTCACAATTCCTGGCGCAGCGCGGGCCAGAAGGTTCTCTCTCCTGCAATCGATCTGTCTTGCCGGAGGTTTGGAGACGTGTTTAAACCATCCTCTGTATCTGGAGCAGCACTAAGAGTGAGAGGGGTCTTCTCCTCGATAAGGAACTGTGGGTTTTTTAGAATGGCTATTATTCCGGAGCAATCCTTGGGTGGATCTGTTTAGAGCCGTTGGATTAGGCTTAGGTGTCCGTACGAAGCCAAAAACCTCATAAGAGGCTAATAAGACAAGCGTGAATAGGATATTGAAGACAAGATAGTAGACACCATCTGTAGTCCCGCGCATCAGAAGTACTATCAAGATAATGTAAGTAGACCAGACAGTGTTACGAATCACACTATTCCTGTGCACGACATAGTTGTCAAGAATCCGTATAGGTACGATGGTCAGTAGACCAAGCGCTAATATAGTAGCTTGCCAGCCGAAGCTCAGAACAAACATCCCAATCAGTCCTGGCGGCTGGTTCGCGCGTCTTGAGTAAGTCGCGGTGCCTAGTTCATAGCCGAAAAGAAAAGGCATCCCTTCAATTTTCAGTCCCATAGTCCAAGTGTCAGGAAAAGGAAGAAAGATGATACGCCGTAGGATTCCAAAGGGGAAGATGACACCTTGATCTCTATTCAATCGAATCGCTTCCAGAGAGGCGCGGTAGAAATAGGTCATGTCACCATGCTCGAGCAAGTCAGGTATCCCCTCTGAAAAGGAATATGCCAGCGCATCAATAGAATCAACTCTATCCCAGGACATAGCCCTGCCACGCTGCCACGCTATCGCAAAAAAGCCGACAAGCACAAGAGCAAGTATCATTCGTCTACTGATGGGAAGAGAGCCCTTTTTTCGCTGAAAGAACCCAGCCACTGCACCCGAAACGATGAAGAAAAGCCATTTCCGTCCCCCGGACAGTAGTACCATGGCGACAATAGCCCCGTAAACGAGAAAGGATAGTGCCTTGTTGGGCATTCTCAGCTTGAAATCGTAGAACGTGAATACGGTGGTTAGGCCGAGTAAGTAGAAACCAACATTCAGTAGTAGACTTCTCACAGTATCATACTTGAACCATTCGAACCGACTGGCACTGACCAATTCCGACAGAGACAATCCAGTCCCAAGAACAAATATAGAAAGACCGAGGACCGTTGCAAGGCCCGTAGCGAGATAAATAAAGTGCTCAACTTGATGACGATCTCTATCTGATCGTTCTTTGCCAGCAGGCTTCCTCCTAGGCCTCCTTCTGAATGTAGTTAGGGTGCCAACAACATAGTAGGTTATGGCTGTTATAAATATCGTGACCGAGTAGATCACGTAGACGGTTTCGTCTCTTATGGGATCCCCTCTTATGCCCGTAGCGTATCCTACTGTTAGATTCAGAAGAAGCGGGCTGATAACAAGCAGAATAAGAAACAGAACTCCCCAAAGAAATGTGCAAGGTGACCCACGTGCCTTGACTCTCATTTGAGTTCTTAGGGCAATACCTATAATGAATAGCGAAAGCGCTAGGAGGATGTTGGAAACAGTCATGGATAGGTCCGCTGAGGCCTTCAGCCAAGTGGCGAATCCACTTGACGCAACTCCGCTCAAGAAGTTGTCAAATTTCCATCATTGCACAGATTATAGCATTTTTTTGAGAGGTGTCTATCCAAAAGCTCTCCGATTGGAAATGTATTGCGGCCGTTTTTCCTGGACAGGAGTCCCTAACTCACGGGCGATGTCTCTTTGGGGGATTCCCTCAGCAGCCGTACTTCGATGACCATGCAGTGCTGCTTCCTGAGCATGGGCCAGCTCCAACCTTGGGCATAGGCTCTCAAGGGAGATCCTCTCGCTCAGTAAGGGGGATGTCCTATTCGGGTGATTTCGTAATGTCTAGCATCGGTACTGACTTCGGCCGCGCTTCGATCCGGAGCCGCGTTGTCCCGCAACAGCCTGCCCCCGGATCTCCGGACAATCCACATTGCCGAGGACCGCAGCAAGTGGTGGACTCAGTTCCTCCTGTTACGGTACAATTTGTATCGGTGTGCAGCCTTGAGTTGCAGTACCAGCCACCAAAGAGTAGGGACTTCTCCAGCAATATCAACAAGAAGCCCTCGATCAGTTCAGGGTATGCCTATGTGTAGAATAGACGCCATGATCATTGGGACGCAAAAGGCAGGCACAACGTCCTTTGCATATTATCTGTCACAACATCCTAGAATAATGTGTCACATTGACAGAGGCCTGAAGGAGTTTTCTTTCTTCATTGAAGATAGGATCTCTTCCATTCCCTTTGATGACTACTTTCTGGAGAGTTACCTACGACATCCTGAGCAAGATGAACTCGTTTTGGCGAAGAACGTTAGCATCATGTTTAGTCCTGAAGCGGTGAGGCGGCTCAGGGATCATAACCCGGATTGCAAGCTTATTGTAATGCTCAGAAACCCAATCGATCGAGCCTATTCCTCGTTTTGGTACGAGAAATTCAGAGGTTCAGAAGTTTTGGAGACATTTGAAGAAGCAATCCTCGGAGGTGCACGCAATGAGGAAGTAGTCGCTAAGAAGCATCATCGGCCGTATCTGACGCAAGGCTTGTATTTCGAACAGCTAACAACAATTGAGAAGGTGTTCGATGGGCGCCGGCCTCTAGTAATATTACTTGAGGATCTAAAAGACTCACCTCATGATGTTATACAACAAACATTCGAGTTTCTTCACATTCAACAATATGACATCGAGACCAATGAAGTTGTTAATCCGGCAAAAGCTGTTCGTTCACCTCGGCTAGCGCAACTCGTTTACAATCAAAGCTATGCCAAGTCACTAGCAAAAAAGCTAATACCTCTAAATGTAAGAAGAAGGATTCGAAACTCGATCCAGGAGATGAACTCCTACGAACAGAAACCTCCAAAGATGAAGCAGACGACACGGGAAAGAATGATCGAGTACTACCGTCCACATAATGATCGATTGTGTGAATACATTGGCAGGGATTTGAGCGCTTGGAACAAGTAGCGTTTCCTGTAAACGAGAAAGTAAGATCAACAGAGGGGGCCAGATTAGCTGGCAAAGGCCCTAGGCTTCGGCATCCGATCCGGTCAAACAGCGCTCAAGCCCAGCGGGTCGTTGCCGTCAGGGAAGGGGAAGACAGCCTGGACGTAACAAGAATCAAGGATTGAGGGAAGCACAACCGTGGCAGCATGAAAAAGAGCCCTCGGCAAGGCCGAGGGCTCTTTTTCACACTAAGAAAGCCCAGATAGAGAGTTTGTGCTAGGAGAGAGGCATGAATCTATCTGTCGTCTGAGATATTGTGTCTCTAGCTCTTGACCCTCCGTCTTAGCGCACTGAGGCCGATAAGGCCGCTACCCAAGAGAAGCATCGTCCCCGGTTCCGGAGTAGGATGGGGAGCTACACCATCAACCAGAAGGATGAGGTCGTTGTAGTCCCCGTCACCAAGTCCGGCCTTTCCTTCCCAGCCGAACAAGTAGACAGAGTCACTCAGGTCGATCCCATGAAGCTCTTCATAGGACAGTATAAGGAACTCGGGAACCTCCAATGCTACGAAGTGGTCTTCCTGAACGGTGAGCTCGCTGTCCGAATACCACCGAACATCTTCCGTCCCATCGCGGTTTGTATCGATCCCTTCCCACCACCTGAATTCTTCGCCCACCGAGAATGGCACCTGCACGTAGTTCTCTCCGAATGAAAGGCTTCCGAAATCGATCAACATTTCGAGACTTCCATTCTGAACCCCAAATGACTGAATTCCCCCCGCGTACCACATCTCAGCGAGAACGGTTCCGTCCTGCGCTACCCACCAGTGGTCTTGCCCGTCTGGTACGCCATATAAGGAGAACAGTTGATCCGAAGAGGTTGAGCTGTCATTGAAAAGGGTGTTCCAGACATTGTACAGATTCTGCTCAGAGCCGCTTCCATCTGATGGCCAGGGATCGTTGATCGGTACAGCCATAGCGACTTGAGACACACCAAGGATCAGTAAAGATGCTAACAGGATGGTTGATAATCTTCTCATTTTGTTCGCGCCTCCATGAAGTGGTTTCCCGATGCTTCGCTGATGCACGTTCTAACAGCAAGAGACGTGCCAGATTGCAGGGGAAGGAAAAGCGGCAGGAAATCGCAGGGTTATGGCCTGCTATGAAACAATTGCATAGCACAACCATCTGGGTGTGGGAAAGTGGTTTCCACTTTTGAGGTGTAGGAACGCCACTGTGCTGGGGGACGACCTCAGTCGCTTGCGTGTCGTCGCAAAGTCCGACGGAAAGAAAACAGGGATACCCCTTGGCGAGGGTATCCCTGTCAGTGATTAGAGGTTTTGTTTAGAGGTTGCTGCTTTATTTCTTGCCCATGAATCTCTTCCGGAATCCTGCAAACCCGATCATACCTACCCCGAGAAGAAGCATCGTAGACGGTTCCGGATGGGGAATGGGAGGCCCATACTCTACGATGTATCCACCCATGTGCCGCCTGTTGTCCATGTCATCCCATTCGCCCGTGAGCGTATCCCAGTAATGGAGATAGTGCTGGGTCCCGCCCACGCCGTTATTGGGTTCGTTCGGATGCCATGGCTCGTAGATCCAGTCTTCCCCGGTGACCCACGCCCAGAAGCCGTCGGGCTCCGCGGTCAACTCTGTCTGGTAACCACCCAACCAGTAGCTCGCGTACCTACCCCGTTCCAGGTTGTCGTTCAGCAGGTTCCAGACGAACGCATTCTCTTCTGCGCTGGTGAGCGTTACAAGATGACCGCCATCGGTGTAGTCCGTCGCCAGGTCTTTCGCGTCTTCCCAAGTCAGGCCGCGGCCTACCCACACGACCTCATACCAATGGCCGTTTCCGTCCCACTGGAATTTCTCCGCACCTGCGGTCGTTGCCAGAAGAAGAATGGCTCCTGCCATAATGATTGTTTTTGCAGCTTTCATGCCTGCCCACCTCCGTTGAGGAGCGCTCTCTCTTTAGGGTGGTAAATACACCCCACACAGCCCGATGTACCTACCGGGTAATAGTCTGTGATGCTCCCCCCCAGGAGGGAGTTTCTGGTTTTTAACATCTCTTTTTCTTTATTTTTCGTTTCAGGGGCGGGAGCCGTGCTGAGGAATTACCTTTTTTGTTTCAATGACGGCAACTTACGGGGATCGGCGTTGCCCTGGGAGGGCGTGGTGGGGTGCGGTAAAGGCCGGGGTCGGCTAGCTCTCCTGCTCGGTGTGATCGTCCTCGGTCCAGGAGATGGTGAGCTCTTTTACGCCGAATTCCACTGCCTCCTTGTAGCTCTCCATATAGAGGTCGATCTGGTTCCGCTTTCGGTAGTGCATCCGGTCCATGACGACCACTTTGCCTATTCCTTCGATGTGGACTTCCTTGCCGCGGGTCAGACCGCTCCTCTCCAGGTCTCTGGAGATTGCTATGATTCCGGGTCGGACCTTGTCTCCCCAAGCGCAGATCTCTGGGGTATCGTCTGTTTGACGGGGGACGGCGTTGTATGCGGTCGCCTTGACGACGCGGGTAACCTTGGTTCGCTTTTTCTTCGAAGGTTTCTTCCTTTCGGCCAGAGTGGTGTCTGGTTGCTCTGGGGCAGGCGCTACCATGGCGAGCTCTTCCTGAACGGATGCTTCAGGCTGGGGCGCTACAGGAGGATGAACCCTGCGGTTGTCTGCAAGGAAGGCGAAGACCGTAATGGACACGAATACAATGGAAGCCCTCAAGGAATGCATGCGTCACCTCTATGTGGAAAAGGCTTTTGCCTCACTCCTCGGGTGCTTCCATCCGGGAAGGCACCCTTGCTGTGTAACAAGGATTAGGGAGTGGAGGCTAGCACAACAAATAAAACGAGTCAACGCGAATTAAAATCAGCAATCTCCATGCCAGTAAGGGGATGCAAGAGCCGCTCCTTAAAGCGATCTCTTTTCAGTGAATACCTAATGATGCGTTTTCAATAAGTTTTGTTTCCGAAAGGATCAAGCGTACCGAGAGTTCTCCAAGCCCGCGTCCTTTGCGAAAAAAGGGAAAACGGTTTCCCAGGAGAGAAAGGGAATTTCCATGGATCCTCTGCATGTACGACTTCGTTCGGTATGGTAGCGAGGACGTCAAGCGCCGCCTGCTTGTTTCCTACTCGTGCCTTGTGAGATCCTTATGTCTATGAACTCTGCTGTTGTTGTTCCCTTCAAGGATTATGAGAGAACGGTCTTCAAGCTGCTGGACCAGCTCGGAGTGGCGCCGCTGCTCGCCGAGCAGGGACTCATCCTGCTCAAGCCGAACCTGGTGACCAGCTCACCGCCACCGGTGACCACCGATGTGGGGATGGTTGCCGCTGTGGCGAAGTGGTGCAGGGAGGTGACCAGCGCGACGATTGTGGTCGTGGAAGGGAGCGGTGAAGGTGAGACGCACAAGAACTACCGCCACCTCGGGTACAGGAAGGTCCCTGCCGACGACTTCATAGACCTGGACCGGGAAGAGATCGCCGAGTACGCTCATCCGAAAGCAGAGCGTTTCCCGAGGATCTGGCTCCCCAAGCTCATGACCCAGGGATTTCTCATTTCGATTCCGGTTCTCAAGGATCACTCCATCGCCGGGGTGACCCTGAGTATCAAGAACATGATCGGGATGCTGCCGGCCAGCCGCTACGGTGGGTACTGGTCCTTCAAGAAGTCTGCGGTTCACGACGGCGATCTGGATCAGGCGATCGCAGACTTGGCTCTCTACCGTGCGCCGGACCTCTCCCTCGTCGACGGGCGCATTGGCATGAAGGGCAGCCACTTGAGCGGTATCCCCTGCAGCCCGCAGAAAAAGGTCCTCATAGGAGGTTTGAACCCCTGGTCCGTGGATGCGAGGTCGGCGTGGATTCTCGGGTGGAGCTGGGAGCAGATCGGGCACTTGAGCGCCACGCGGTCTTTGTTCTCCGAGCCTACCACATGTAAAGAACCTGATATTTGAATGTCTTCTCGCCCTTCTTCAGCACGGACACTTCGAACTCGACCTTTTGGGCCTCCTTCTTACGAACCTTCGGCGTCGGGCCGATGAACTTCCAGTCCCCGCGGAAGTGCTCGACCACCGTGACGGTCACCGGGGTTTCCTTGCGGTTGCGTAGTTGAATCTCTACGGTCTCCTGGCGGGAGCGCTTGCTGACCTGGCGCGTCTCGAGGAGCGTGCGCTCGCCTACGATGTCAAAGGCGTTGCCCAGGTGGACGCGAACCTCTTCTCCTTCGGCCACGTGCCCGATCCGATCTTCGCCCGCAAAGGCAGCGGTCTTGTCGTCCGCTTCCTTGTACACCCGCATGCGGCCTCCCGGCAGCGGCATGCCCATGCCGTTCTCTTTGGTGTTCTTTAGCACGAGGTTCACCCGGACCTTGGTCTGGTCGCGGTCGCCGTCATAGCTGAACTCCTTGTCCGCCTTGACCGAGGAGGGCGGGAAGAGGTTGAGCTGTTTGCTCTGCCGGTCGGTGAGAGTGGCGGTACGGTCGAGTGTGTAGAGGTGGTACTCGAACAGGGGCTTCTCCTCGAAACTCGGGCCAGAGGCTTTGGCGGACATCATTGCGCCTTCCATTCGCATTCCGTCTCGGGCTCGATAGGGTTGTGGGGTGACTCTGTGCACGTCACCGGCCACGAGACGGATCCCTGCGTCCTTGAAAGAACGGCCCGAGCGGTTGTCGATGGAGGCCCAGCCGGACAACTCCAGAAGGCCCTCCTCTTCCCGAATGGTTGCGATGTATTCGGCTTGCCACTGGATGCCCTTCGTGAGGTAGCGGATCTGGGCTTCGTGCCTTCCCGACCTCGTGGCCTCCAGCATCCAGACCAGGGAGGGTTTGGTGACCAGGCCCTCCGGAAGGGCGGGAAACTGGAGGGTCGCGATCGATTGGCCCTTGATGACCTGCACCGCACCTTCCTCGAGCTCGAGAATCGCATCTCCGGCTTGTGCGCTGAGCAGGCTGCCTCGGTATGTCCCCCCCTCTTCGATGGTGATGACCACGGGCTGGCCGAGGTAGCGCTCCATCAGACGGCCTGTTCCTGTGAGATCGAATTCGAATCGTTGTTCGTGGAGGGTGACGGTATCGGGCGACGTCAATGATTGGAAGCGCACCGAGGTCGGTTCGATCAGGCCCGGTACGTCGGAAATCCTGACCTCCTGCATGCCCCGGGTCAGGCGAAGGCTGCGCGCCTCCTGGATCATGGCGAAGTTGTCGTTGTAGATCGTGAGTGTTGTGTTCGGCTCTTCCGCCGCGAACGCGGCGGCCGCCAGCGCAACGGTGATCCAAAGGCTCAGACAGAGAGTTGATATTCGCACAGTGATCCTCCTTGTTCTTTTCCTTATTAGGTACAGGCATTTGAATTGGGGACAGCCACCGATTTCGCCAAAAATCAGTGGCTGTCCCCAATTAAGCCATAAATGGGTGGCTGTCCCCAATTAAGCCGCAGCGGTTCATGCCTCATCCTAGAGAAAAGGCACGAAGCGAATCAATGGACTGCGTACCGGCTCATCAGGAATAACGAAGAACCGACTCATTTGGTTTCAACGACGATCAGCGCTGTGCAAGAGAAGTGCTCCGCTCGGTGCGTGGATCGGGCCGGTCGCAGAAGACGAGCAGGTAGCAGTCGGAATCCCCCCTGTTCTCGATCGCATGCTCGACCATGGGTGGAAGCTCGAAAAGCCAAGGTCCTTGCCCTTCCAGATTCAACTCCTGCGGATCGGGGTGTGTAGGGGATCGCCATACGATGGTTGCAGGTCCGCCGAAAACGTACAGCCATTCGGTTGCATCGCTGTGGTAGTGATTACCCCGTAAGGTGCCCGGCCGGATGGACACGAGGTGGTGGTTGCCGGTCTTGTCCACGGGCAGCCCCGAGGCCGCAATGGGATTCAGTGACCAGCCCCTCTCATCGGTTCGCTTGATCTCGTTCAGGTCCACTTCCCTCGGTTCGGCCATGCTGGGTCTCCCCCGCGAGCTTGGGCTTTCGCCGGCCCTTAGAAGGTGAGCACGATCTTTCCGACGTTCTCGTTTCTCTCCATTCGTTCGGTGGCCTCGTGCAGCTTGTCGAAGTCCACGACAGAGTCGATGACAGGCTTGAGTCTTCCCTGTGCCAGGAGCGGAAGCACCTGGTGGGCAAAATCCTGGGTGGCCAGGATCTTCTCTTCGAGGGGTCGCGAGCGAAGGGTGGTTCCGATGATGTGAAGCCGCTTGGTGAGGACCGTCGCGAGGGATGTCTCCGCGCTCAGTCCGCTCATGATCCCGAACAGGATCAGCCTTCCGCAGGTCTTGAGCACGGCAAGGTTCCTCTGCCAGTAGTCGGCGCCTACGGTGTCCAGGATCAGGTCCACGGCGTTCGGGCCGAATGCTTCCTGGATGCGTTCCTGAAAGTCTTCTTCCTTGTAGTTGATCCCGGTCAGGGGCGCGAGTTCGGCCACCCGTTCGAGCTTCTCGGCACCGCCCGCCGTGCCGATCGCTCTGGCCCCCCACTGGTGCACGAGCTGGAGGGCCGCACTTCCCACGCCTCCTGCCACGGCGTGGATGAGCACCAGGTCGCCTGCCTTCATTCCGCCCTGCGAGACCAGGGCATCGTGTGCGGAGATGAATGCCTCTGGGATCGCAGCCGCATCGGTTTCACTCATGCCTTCGGGCACGGGTACGACGCATCGCTGGTGAATGACGACCTGCTCGGCATACGAGCCGCCGGCCGTGATCCCGAAGACCGGCTCCGCGCCTTTCCACTCGGTGACCGCTTCGCCGGTCTGGTCCACGTATCCGACGAATTCTAGGCCCGGGATGTCCTGCGGTGCCCCCGGTGGTGCCGGGTAGAGCCCTCGGCGCTGGAGCAGGTCAGCCCGGTTGATGGCCGTGGCCGTCACCCGGACGCGGATGTTCTCGCCCCGGGCCACGAGATCCTCCCGCTCCTGGATGACGAGGTTCTCTACTTCTTTACCGTGCTTCTCGATGACTGCACATTTCATGGGCTGACCTCCTGTGATAATATATCGGTTTTCGATGGCGAAGCGAAGCGAGAGGTTCCTCGAAACCGAGGAGTGAATCATGCGGCTGTACCTTGTTCGACACGGCGAGGCCCTGCCCAAGGAGGTGGATCCTGAGCGCGGGTTGACCCAGGAGGGCAAACAGGATGCCGAGAAGGTCGCGAGCCTTCTAGAGGGACAGGCCATCAAGGTGGAGGCGGTCTGGGAGAGCGGGAAGAAGAGAGCCACCGAGACGGCCGAGATCATGGCGGGCGCGCTCACCTCGGAGACAGGGATCGCCCGGCAGGCCGGCATGGCCCCCATGGACCCGGTGACGCCGATCATGGAGGAAATCGACTCCCTGGAAGGCGACTACATGCTCGTGGGCCACATGCCCTTCATGTCGATCCTGGCCTCCCGCCTGATCCTGGGAGAGGAGGACCCGGACGTGGTCATCTTCCGGGAGGCCACGGTGGTGTGTTTGGAAAAGGGGCCGAACGGCCGCTGGGCCGTGGGGTGGATGGTCACGCCCGAAATGCTTTGACGGGCCTGTGAGTTGAGGGCTTCAGCCGGGTAGACTCAGCGCTTGTTCCAGTTTCCGGCCAGATCCTGGATCCACCATCCCGGCCGGGCGAATTGCCTCCACTGCTCTGCAAAAGACTTCTGGACCTTGGGCAGGTCCTTGGCTTCGACCCCAAGCTCCTTGGCCACTTCCTTGTAGAGGTCCTTCCGGTCCGCGTTCTCCTCTTTCACGATCCGGTTGAGCTTCGCCCGATCCTTCATCGGCAGAACCGAGGCGTCCCGGACGACCACCCGCCCGTCGTTGCCCTCGCCGATGGCCCCGGCATCGAAGAAGGGTATCAGAGCGTCGAACCGCTGCTTGATCTTCTGCTTGATGGAATCTATGGCGGGGCTCGAGACCGTGGTCTCCTTGCTGCCGGCGTACGCGATCCCGGTGAGCCGCCACCGGTGGGATCCCGTCTCCTCCGCCTTCCCGCTTTCCTCCGCCTCCCCCTGCCCTTCCTCCGGCATGGCGCCGCCGCGGATGTCCTCGATGATCTGCTTGGCGGTCTGGTCCACCTCCTCCGAAGGGTAGAAGTACACATTGACCGTGAGACAGGCCGCGAAGGCGACCATCAGGGTTGCGGCAACGACGTACAGGCTCCTTGGGCGCATGAGGGTTCTCCCATTGAGAAGAAGTTTTTATGTGAGTCCTTTATAGGGTTAGACGTGTCGGGCTGCAAATATATTGGACATTATAAATGAAAAAAAGGTGTCAGGAACCTTTTTCTTACCTGCCCTCCCCGATGCGCATGATGTCTGAGAGCCACCGGTTGAACCGGATCTTCTGGTTCCGGGTCATGACCGTGATCGGCATCGACAGGGTCGGCACCCGGAAGGGGCGGCGGATGATCAGGTACTCCTTGTTGCCCTTTGGGAGACCGTGCAGCTCGAGCCACCCGTCTTCGAGAATGGCGCGGATCCCCATCTTGCGGTAATAGTACTCGTCGAAGAACCGGTACAGGCCCACGGAGAGCACGTTCGCAAGTTGGCTGGATCCGCCTATCCGGGCGATGTTCTCCACGGCGGTGGCGTCGATCTTCCGGGGGACGCCTCGCCTCTTGACGGTCTTGAGGTCGGCGTCAAAGGCGGTGGCGTAAGGGAAGCCTTGGCGGACCCTCAGGCCGTGGATCCTGCCCTGGAGCACGCCCGAGACCCGGCCGAACCGAAGGGGAGAGCTGAGTGCAGAGAGATCGATCGCTTCCAGGTCCACATCGAGCTGTGCAACAGGGGTGGGCCCTGGAAAACCCGCGGCCCGCATCCCGGAGAGCTTCACGGCTCCACCAAAGGTAGAGAGAGTGAGCAAGCCCTCGGTTTCGATCTTGCCATCGGCCAGGCGTACCTCCGAGAGATCTCCGTCAAGGGTTCCCTCCAGGGGCGGCTGCATGAATTCCCGGGTGATGGGTTGAAGAGGGATGCCGGTCGCCCGGACTGTACACCTGCCCGACGGAGCGCCGGGAATCGGTGCGCGAAGCTCGATATCCTCGACAAGGAGCTCGCCGTCTCGAATCCGTAGGTCGAGCCGGCCGACAGCCTCCAGGACACCGTCTTCGAGAGCGATTCTGTCGAAGAGCCCGCTCAGCCGGCCCTCGATGGCTCTGCCGGCCACGGCCGTCGCGATGGGTTCCAGGGCCAGGCTGTCGATCGATGCGGTTGCCCTGCCCTTCGGCCGGCCCGAGCCCAGGCTGTTCAACGAGAATTCAGTGATGCTGACCGATCCTCCGGAAAACTCGACGCGCATCGGGTCTTCCAGGGTCACGCTGTCTTCTTCCACCCGAATCCGGGCATGGATCTTCGGGACCTCGAGACCTTTGAAATCGATCCCCTCGATCGATACGGTCCCGGGCGGCACGGGGCCGTCATGCGTGGGGCCGTGGGAAGTCGAATCCGTTGAGATCGAAAGAGAGAAGGGCAGGTCGACTTCGACCTTTTCGATCGAGAGGCCCTTTGAGGGATCATCTACGAGGGCCTCCTCCAGTTGCAGTCTTCCTCGGGCACGGTATGCCTGGTCCTCCACATCCAGATCCGTTGAGATCGCGAGAGCGCCGGCCCCGGTCATCTGTTCGATTTCGGGATACAACCCGCCCATGGCGTCTTGCAGGACCCGTTCGAGCAGCGCATCGAGATGGATGGGACCGGCTTCGATCTTTGTCCGGCCCCGGATCCCGTCCGGTCCCTTGGTGAGGTTTCCGGCGAGACCGACAGCCCCCACACCGTCGAGCATGAGCTTTGCGGACCTGAGTTCGAGGGCTCGGGTTCCTGCGTTGAATCGGAGGTCGGCATCAAGTCGCGGGCGGGTCCGGGACAGGTTGCCGTAGAGTTCCCCCATTACGATCTCGCCACGGGGCAGAGCTGCGCCCACGGTTACCTCAAAGGGAGAGCCGGACATGGGGACACGAAAGGTTCCCTCCATATCGATGTCGATACCTTCACCCATTCGCAGGTAGTCGGGGGAGGCGAACTGCCCGTTCAAGAGCCGGGCGGAAAAGTCGCCCCGAACGGGCGATCCCTTGTCCAAACCAACGCGTGCGTTGCCGGACAGGTGGACGCTTCCGTCCCACTGGTAGTCCGCGAGTTGGGGGGGCAAGGTAGGGCCTAGCAGAGAGACCAGGCGCGGGGCCTCCAGGGATTCGAAGGTGACCTTTGCGGTCACTCCGTCCGGGCCATAGACACAAGATGCCTCCCGGGCGGCGATCTTGCCGACCTCGAGACGACGGGCCTCGACACGGAGTCTCTCAAGTTTTCCCGTCTGGAAGGCACCACTGAGGGCGGTGTCGAGCAATATGGGGATTTCGCCGACTGCGGCCGCCGCGATCAGGAAATCGGACGTGCGGACCGACCCCTTCATGACCATCGATTCCATGCTGCCTGAAAGCTCTGCCTCGAAGATCGCATTTCCATCGAGTTTAGCATTCCCCGGCAAGGTGGCTCGCGGGGACAGGGCGGTTGCCATCGCGTTCAGGTCACTGACCGTGGCCAGGACAGAGGCTGTCGTCAGCCGGGTGCCGGCGAGGATGCCGGCCAGGGATCCCCGCGTGTGGAACTCCAGGGTATCCTGCCGACTGATCACATCCAGTGCCCAATCGGCGCGGTCTGTAAGAGTGTCGAAATCGAGGGAACCTGAAAGATCCAGCGGTTCGAGACCGGCGTCGGTCTGCTTGCCCGCCACGATCAGGCCCTCCAGCGAGGCTATCGCCTCTTCCATGAACAGGGAGAAGCCCTCGTGGCGAGGGTGAGGCATTAGGACTAAGCCACCCATCTGCAGGTTTCCCCGGGAGAACCCGGCGTTGAAGCGTTTCTCATCCAGGGCCAGATCCTCGGAGTCAATGATGAAGTGAACCGCCTCTATTCCGTTGGGACCCGACACGGGGAAGGCGGCCCCGGCGAGAGACCCGGTAATGGGCATGTCCAGGCCTGCGAACCCAACCAGGGCCGGGAGATCCGGGACCGGCAGGACGACAGGCCCTGGGGGGGCAGAGATCGAATGAGGAGATACCTGCAGGGTCACTTGGTCGCCCTGCCCGGTTGGATCCTTCAGGGCGATCTTCAAGCTGCCCTGTTCGGCTTCAGGGCCGAGGGTCCACTCTGCGTGAATATCTTCGAAACAGACGGATCCTTCTGCCGAACGGACACGAGCGGTTTCGATATGGACATTCGCCTCCCGGATCCTCCAGACCCAGTCCGGGATCTCGAGGGGGCGACCTTCGAAGGCGGCCATGCCCTGTCCGGAGCCTTCTGCCCGAGGTTCAAGTTCGATTTCCACGGCCTCGACGCGGATTTCGTCCGCGTGTGCACGAGCGAGGGCCTCGGGGCCGGAGAGGACGGCTGCATGACCGGCGTAAACATGAAAGGCGTTCTGGCCGGTCTGTCCTTCGACGGTGATTCCCTCGACTGTTATACGAAAGGGAAACTCGAACCGGATTCTCTCGATGCTGCAGGAAAAGCCTGTTGCCGCGCGAACCGTCTCTTCGGCCAGTCGCTGCATGCCCGGCGACTTGAGGACAGGCCCCATCAGCAGGGCAAGCGCCACGATGGCGAGCACCAGGGCAGCGACCAGAGCCGCGAGGATCAGAATCGATTTTTTTATGACGGCCTTCACGCCAAACCCCAGCCTGGTATGCCCGATGCTACCTGCGGAAATTGCGAGGAGCTTAGGCGACGCGGCAATCCCCCGGCACCGAAGCCTCTGGAACTGGGGGATTGCTTCGCCCCTTTGACCAGGGGCTCGCAATGTCCCCTGTTCAGTAGCGCACGCCGGACCTCTGCCTTATTGACAAGGTTCCCTCGTGCATAATAGATTACCGTCTCCTCGCTGAACAAGCACCGTGAAGTGTTCTCGCTTGGCACGCTTCATTCTTCCCGGCTTTGCAGCCTTAAGGATTCGCAATCAATACGACACGGATGGAAGCTCAATCTCCCCTTTATGATGACAGTGGCGCCCCGTCCGGCACGAGGGTCAGAAGAAAGCGGGTCAAGAGGTCGAGAAGAAAACGACGTCCCGCCTGGCGCCGCACGCTCGACAACTGGACCACCTTCGAGGCCTCTGACGCGGCCGGTGTGGTGGGCCTGCTGATCGAGGGGCTGCTTATTGCCATGCTCGTGCTGGCGCCCCTGCCCCTTGGCTCGGTGGCCCCCTGGGCGCGAGCGGTTCTCTTTGTAAGTGCGTGTCTGCTCCTGTTCCTCTGGTTTGTGAGAGCCTCCCTGTTGGGAAGGATCGAGATCGTCCGGACTCCGGTATGGTACTTTGTTGCCGGCTATCTCCTGGTCCTGCTCTTTCAGCTGATCCCCCTGCCCCATTTTCTGCTCTCAGGGCTTTCACCCAGGGCTGCGGAAATCTACGCCTGGCTCGTACCCGGCTATCCCGAGCAGTCCGGCATGATGTCCGTCAGCCTGAATCCGTATGCCACGTTCCAGGAGATCTTCCGGATCCTCACCTTTGGCATCATCCTGTTCGTGTTCGTGAACCATTTCCAGGATCGACGCCAGATCGCTCGAGTCCTCTGGGCCCTGGTTGCGGTCGGCCTGTTTCAGGCCTTCTACGGCCTCGCGGAGAAGTTCTCCGGGAGCCCCCAGATCTTCTGGATCGTTCCCGGAGATACGGTGAGTGTTCACGGCACCTATTACAACCGAAACCACTTCGCGGGCCTGATGGAGATGCTCACCCCGGCGGTCTTCGGCCTGTTCCTTGCCTCGCTGGCGACCCGGACACGGTCCTGGAGGTCAACCCAGCAGACCCTGTTCCAGCGAATCGAGCAGGCCCTGTCCAAGGGGAGGGCCTACCGGAACGTTCTGCTCGGTCTGGTCGTTGCGGCGATGTTCCTTGCAGGCGTGCTTTCCCTGTCCCGAGGAGGCACCCTCGGGCTGCTGGTCGGGTTTCTCGTCCTCTTCGGCTTCACTGGGGCAAGGGGAGAGAAACAAGCGCGGCTCGGCAGGGTATTCGTCTTCGTCCTGATGGTTGCCCTGGGTCTCCTTTTGTACCGGGGCATGGAGGGCATCGTCGACCGGTTCGAGGAGGTCGCCGGGGAGAATTCCTCCTGGGAAGAAAGGCAGGAACTGCACCAGGCAGGGGCCCGCATGTGGGGGGACTTTCCCCTGCTGGGTGTAGGGGGCGGCGCCTTTCAGAATGTATTTCCGGCCTACCAGCCGGAACGCTACGGGAACCTGGTGGCTCGCTATCTTCACAACGACTGGCTCCAGGTAGCCTGCGAGACCGGCTTAGCCGGTGCCGCCGTCGCCTATGTGGGGCTGGGCGTGTTCCTGGTCGGGCTTTTTCGCAGCATTCGAAGGAGGCAAGATCCGTATTGCAGGCTCATCTTTGCCGGCGCCTTTGCCGGCGTTGTCGCCATCCTGCTCCACAGCCTGGTCGACTTCAACCTGTATATGGTGACCGCGAACGGATTGGTCTTTACGGTCCTGCTTGGGGTGTGCCACGGGGCGGCCCACATGCAGGGACGTTCCAAGGGCTCTGATGCGACCTTTCGGAAGAGGGTGATCGAGATCCAAGGGATGGGCCTTCGTGCGGGGCTGCCATTGGTAGTGCTCGTGGCCTGCTTGGTGGGTTCCATCCTTCCGGCCAGGAGCGGGATGGCCGACATCGCCTTCAACCGTAACAGGCCCCCGGCCAAGGGAACGCCGGACCTCTACTTCTTCTGGCAGAGTAAACGCGCGGATCAGGAAACGGTGGATCTGTCCCTGACCAGGGCACTCGCCCTTCAGCCCGGCTCGCCCAAGTACAACTTCGCCCAAGGGCTCAGCCAGGTGGAATCAATTCGAGAGAAGATCTTGTCTGCGGCCCGGCAGCGGGCCCGGGCCCTGTATCTTCTCGAGGCTTCCGCGAGACCAGCGGATGACGAGGTCCAGGCCCTCGCCAATGACATCTCCGAGGCACTCGAGGAGGATGCTACCCTGCCCGACGAGGAGACCGAGGAGTTCCGGGAGCTGGTTTTGGTCCTTACCGATCCGGCCAGGAGAGGGATGCTGGAGGAGATCCGGGCGGATCTCGAGGTGGCGGAGAGGTCTTTCCAAGAGGCCATGCGGATGGCTCCCACAGTCCCCTGGTACCGGATGGGCCTTGCGATGAGCTATGCCGATCTACTGGGTCCTGATCTTGCCGCCGAGAAGCCGAAGGTGGATGCCCTGGTCGCCGAGGCCCTTGCCCTCGCGCCGAGCAGACCGGATAGCCTGTTCTCGGCCGCCCGATACTATGCCAGGGGGATCCTGAAGAAGTCGGGCGGGCTCGATGCGAGTCGGGAAAGGGATGGGCAGGTGCTGGCCATGTTCCGGAAGGCGGTTCACGCAGAGCCCTGGAGCTACGCCGACCCCACCTACGAGTTCCTCGTGGGAGAGGCCGGTGCGGATCCCGGGTTGCTGTTCGAGATCACCCCGGAGACGCTTCGCTCCCAGAGGCGCCTCGAGGGCTTCTGCAGCAGGAGAGGACTGTGGCCGGAGGCCCTCGAGGCTGCAGGTAATGTGCTCTCAATCCTCGGAATCGATCCGCAGAGCCCAAGTATCCCGGAAATGGAGCCCGACTCCGTCGAATTTCGAGTAGGTGCCTCCACCACACGGCAGCAGGTGCGTACCCTGCAGAGGCTGGGAATGATCGAGCCCTGGCGGGTTTCGCTGGAGAGGTACAGGGCCTTTCTAAGGATGAGCTGTGATGCGCTGCTCGAGGATGCCTCCCGCTACGCGAGCATGTCGAGGCTTGCCGAAGCGAGAAAGTCCTGCACGGATTGCCTCGAGCATGACTGGAACCACCTGGACGCCTTCTTGAAGAAGACAGAGATCGAATTGCTTCCAGGAGCCTTTCCGGACAAGAACGGGGAGGCCGGCCTGCTGCAGGAACTCCTGCGCCTGGGTGAGGCCAGGCCCGAGATAGGCGGGACAGACTGCGAACGGATCGAGGGAATTCTCCGGCAACTGACCCCCGAGACGCCGATCGAGCATTTGGAGGCGAAGCTCGTCGAGGCGGTGCTAAACCGGTGGTGCGGTGATCTCGACGAGGCCGTGCGGATCCTGCGGGCCCTGCTCCTCGTCGACGCCAAGCCTTTTCTCTACTGGCATCAGAGGCACCTCATTCACTATCACCTGGGCAGAGCGCTGGAGATGGCGGGGTCCGAGGGCGAGGCAGTCTCCGAGTACGAGCAGGCCCTGGAGTATGCGCCATCCCACATGCCTTCGCTTGAACGACTCGTAGGGCTGGGCTTTGCGGGCGAGGTGCTGGGTGAGGGCAAGGACGGGACCGATCCTGCCGGAGAGCCGATGCCCGAGTACGTGGCGGAGTTGGCAACCGTGGGAGACAGGTTGCAGGCTCTCACCCCGGAGCAGCCTTGGGGTGTCGATATGGGAGGAAGAGTCGCGCTTCTGGGCCAAACCTTCGAAGGAACCGGAGGAGAGTCCGGGTTCACGGCCAGGTATTTCTGGCAAATCACGTCGGATCTGGACCCGACCGACTATCATGTGGGCTATCGGTACTTCGACGAGGCGGGTGACCCGATCTACCGGGAATGGAGGAACCTGTTCACCGAGCCAGGGAAATATGGGGAGAGCCTCGACGGCGGCATCGGTACCGTCCTGATGCACTGGCATTATCTGCCCATCCCTCGGGAAATCCCCGCAGAGGTGCGAATTCTGGTCGGAAAAAAGCGGAAGGGCAAATTCCGGCCCCCGTCCCTCCGAACGATCACCGGGGATCGATGGCTGATCCTGGGGCTGCCCTCGGACGAGCCCTCCTAGGAGAATTTTCCCTTTTTCTGAAAAAAAGACTTGACAGGGAGGGCCGGGTGTTGTACTTTATTTGCAAGATACAAATTTTCGGGACAGCAAATATGGTTCACGACCCCCAACATTACGAAGCAGACGTTCAAGAGTTTGGGGAGCTCCTCTCGGTGATGATTCGGTCCTTCGCAGCCTTCGAGAGGAGCGAGATTTTCTGCTCGGGAGTGACCATGTCTCAGTGCTCAACCATACTGGGCATCGGAAAGATGGGGACGATGACCATGAACGCCCTGAGCGAATGGATGAGCCTGGCCACGAGCACCATGACCCGGATCGTGGACAACCTGGTCAGAGATGGATACATCGAGCGCTCCCAGGATCCACAGGACCGGAGGGTAGTTCGGGTATCGCTGACAGAGGAAGGAGAAAAACTTTTTCAGGCGATCCTGGAGATCTACCACGAGTACCACGCAAAGATCGTCGAGTGCATCCCGGCCGACGAGCTGCACCAGGTGGTGGAATCCCTGACCATGCTCATCGAGGCGATCAAGAAGACGCCTCTGCTGGATAATCAAATTTGTACTAAAGAAAGCTGAAAAAAATTTCGAATATTAATTGTAGGATACAAATTCGGCAGGTTACAAATAACGGAGACTGCAAATGGTGCAGTCACGAAGCAACCACAACCCAAGGACCTGAAAGGAGGTGAAGGCCATGAGAGCAACCGCAGGTGCAATCAAGAAGCACACGATGCCGATCCTCCCTCTGATTCCGGAAGCGGCGCGAGAGAAGCTGACGAGGGAGAGGTTGGCGGAGGCTGGGGTTATTGCCGCAACGGTAGCGGTGATGGTGATCCTTACCACTGCGCTCCAGTATGGGCTGGAGCGGTACGTGATCGTAGGAATGTAGTTAGCGATACCTTGACCTGAAAGGAGGGTATCAAGATGCAAGCGAACACGGATGTCCTGACCAATGAGGTGCAAGGCCTTCCCGTGGATTGGGAAGAGACTCGATGCTGGGCGCGGCAGAGGCTGCAGGATGCAGGGAAAGCGGCGGTCGGTATTGCTGCCTTCCTGGCACTCGCTGGGCTCGTACAGTACGCCCTGTTCCAGGCTCTTGAGAACTGGACGGTCACGCAGATGGGGCCCGCTGTCGTAGGCGTCTTCTAGGGATGACGCGGATTACGCGAGCCGATGGCGAGGCAATCCGCAGGCTGCCAAAATCGGGGGCAGCCATTGAATGGGAGAACCTTGAGATGTGGTGGCTGTCCCCGATCCGCTCTGGGTGGGCTAGCGCGTGCCCCTGAGGGTAGCGTCGACGTTACACACCGAGTCGGTGAACGGTGGGACCGCTTGCGGGATGGAGACCGCCAGGGTTGCATCGACCCGCTCATCCGAGATTGGGCATAGTGTACCGGTGATCGATACAGGGAAGGTGACGCTGGCCGGCAGGCCAGGGAAACCCAAATTGACGGTTACTTGTGTAGTGCCCGGGGCCGTGAACACGATTTCCCCGAACTCTTCCGATATGGTTCCGGCAATCTGCGGGCTTCCGGGCAGGGGCAGCGTTACCGTTGCCGGTTCAGGCAGATCCGTGAAGCCGGGTCGCTGGATGGGAAAGGGTCCGCTTGGGATCAGGCCGAATTCCTGAAACAGGGCGAACATGTTGTCGCAATCGTCTTCATGGCCGACAGGCGCGAAGGAGTACAGGCCTGCGGTCAATTCCTCATTGGTGCATTCAGGCTCAGATGAACCCCCGCCACCGCAATTCGTGCACCCCTCATCACTTCCGCACTGAACAAGCATCAGGGCCGGCACGATAACGAGCAAAGCCCTGAACCACTCCGATCAAATCAAGCCGCTCATCAACAATCTCCTTTCCTGAATTCTCCTGTACTAAGGCGAGCCGGTCGCTGGCACGCTGACTGTGCACGGGGTGGCGATCAAGGGAGGGTCAACAGACTGAACCGTGATTGTGAAAACAGCATCTACCCTGTCTTCCGTTGCAGGGCAAAGGGTCCCGGACACCCTCGCGGTCACGTCGACGGCTCCAATGATGGGTAGAACGATGCCGTTCACTTGAACGGGGTCATCCACTGTGAGTTGCATGAACGTGCCGTTTGAGGACAACGTGCCGGTTACCTCTCCCGCGAAGGGCAGCTCGATCGTGATCTCCTGGGACAGGTCCGCCTCGGACGGTAGCGTGACCGGCCCGTAAGGGCCTGGGTCGATCAAACCATTGAATGCGCCCTCTGCGCAACCGTCAGTGATTCCGCCCACGTTCACAGTGAACCAGAAAATCCCTCCTGCGAAGCCATCGAGGGCAGGGCAGCTGAGATCTTGGATGATGATTTCACTCTCGTCGCCGCAGCTTGCGGCGGTAAGGACCAGCGCAAACAAGAGGATGAGCTTCAACCCTGCCGACCGAATCATGTTGCTCATACCGGGCTCCTTCTGGCAAAAAGGTTGAGAAACGGAATGGAATGCCACTATCATCCGATCTGAGGCCCCTTTTGTAAAGCAGGCTCCCAGGCGGCCGGTGGGTGACTGGAGAGAATGGCGAAAGGCAGTAGGATGGCCTCTGCGGCCCGGAGTTCGGTTCCTCCCCTGGAATGGATACGCTCGGAGATCGAGGGATATCTTTCCGGCTGGAAGCAGAGGAGGGGGAGGGACTACTGGCGAAGACCCCTTGTCGGGGTCGCCTCGGCCGAGGACCCACTCTTCTCACAACTCGATCGTGCGGTGGACCCGTCCCACGCGATGCCCCGTGATCTTCTGAAGGGCGCCAGGTCTGTGATCGTCTTCTTCCTGCCCTTTCTGGAGGATCTGGGGAAGGCCAACGGAGAAAAGAAGGGCCTGGCATCCAGGGATTGGGCCGAGGCGTATGTGGAAACGAATCTCCTCATACGGAAGATTGGCAGCCACCTGGCGCGCTGTGTGCGGGGGGCCGGGTACACGGCTCGGGCCACGCCTGCGACCCACAACTTTGACGAGGAGAAGCTGGTGAGCGGCTGGTCGCATAAGCACCTGGGCTACATTGCGGGTTTGGGTACGTTCGGGCATCATCATCAGCTGATCACCAAGGCGGGATGTTGCGGGAGGCTGGGCAGCCTGTTGACCTCGATGGAGATCCCGGCGACGCCCCGGCCCGGTGAGGAGTGGTGTCTCCAGAAGGCCGGCAAGGAGTGCTTTGCCTGTGTGGCGAGGTGCCGCTACGGGGCCCTGTTCGAGGCGCACTTTGACCGGCAGGCCTGCTACAGGCAGTGCCTGGTCAACGATGCCCACTACACCGACCTGCCTTTGGTCGATGTGTGCGGCAAGTGTGCATGCGGGGTCCCCTGCAGCTACGAAATCCCCACGTAACCTAAAAAAAGGGGACAGCCACCAATTAATCTCCAAAACTAGGGACAGCCACTGATTTCGAGACATAATGAGTGGCTGTCCCCAATTAGAAACAGGAGACCGGAATGCAGGAATCCGACCCGATTGTGACGATCAGCCAGTGGATCGCCAAGGCAGAGAGGATCATCGTGTTCACCGGCGCAGGCGTGAGCACCGAGTCCGGGATTCCGGATTTCCGGTCCCCGGGGGGCCTGTGGGACCGCTACGATCCGGACGAATTCCGATTCCAGCGCTTCTTGGAGAGCGAAGAGTCTCGGAAGAAATACTGGAAGATGAGCACCGAGTTCTTCGCGCTGCTCACCCGGGTGCGGCCGAACCCGGCACACGAGGCCTGTGTGGAGCTCGACCGCCTGGAAAAGCTCGAATGCGTGATCACCCAGAACGTCGACAATCTGCACACGGAAGCCGGCCTCGACCCGGGAAAAGTCATCGAAATCCACGGGAACGCGTTGCAGGTCGGCTGCCTCGAGTGCGACGCACGACATCCACGTGCCGAGATTCAGGAATGGGTGGACGCGGGCGAGGAGGTGCCGCTCTGCAGGAAATGCGGCGGGTTGCTCAAACCCCGGACCATCTCCTTTGGGCAGGGTATGCCTGTCGATGAGATGCAGCGGGCCGAGGCTTGCATGAAACGGTGCGACCTCTTCATTGTCATCGGCTCATCCCTGGTCGTGTACCCGGCGGCAGACATGCCGATCCACGCAAAGGCGAACGGAGTGCAACTCGCCATCATCAACATGACCCCCACGCCCTTTGACGAGCACGCTGATCTGGTGATCTACGGCAAGGCCGGAGAGGTCATGGAAGATATCCTCCGGCGCGTAAAGCAGCTCCTCATCCACTGATCCCTGACCCCCGTCCTCGTCTTGGCTCCTCATCCACTGATCCCCCTCCGAGATCGGGGACAGCCACTTATCTCCCCGTAGTTCAGTGGCTGTCCCCGAACTCCACAGGAGATAAGTGGCTGTCCCCGATCTCCAGGAGATAAGTGGCTGTCCCCGAACTCTGGCTAGATAAGTGGCTGTCCCCGAACTCTGGCTAGATAAGTGGCTGTCCCCGATCTCCAGGAGATAAGTGGCTGTCCCCGATCTCCAGGAGATAAGAGGCTGTCCCCGAACTCTGGCTAGATAAGTGGCTGTCCCCGATCTCTGGCGATTTGCCGGAGAGGTGGAGTTGCCGAGGGCGGTCCTGATCCCTGACCCCCGTCCTCGTCTTGACAGGGAGGGCTCAATCTGTATCATGGATCGGTTTTGGGCCTGGATTCATCGAACATCTTGATTCCAAACAAAGGTTTCGTGCTGATGAGCGTACCGATCTTCAGTTTCAGGGGGGTCCGGGCGACGGTGGCGATCCTCTCCACCCTGTCTCTCCTGTTGGGCGGCCTGTCTGTCCGGGTCGCGGCCCAGGGGGGCGAGGCCGGCTCGAGAAGGACTCCGATAGTCGAGGTCGTCAAGCGCTTGAGCCCGGCGGTGGTGAACATATCCACGGACATCTATGAGAGCCGTCCTGCCAACCCCTTCTTCGGAATGCCCCGGGATCCGATGTTCGACGACTTCTTCAACCGGTTCTTCGGGCCGCCGGGCGAAAGGCGTCACCAGAGACAGAGCCTGGGCTCGGGCGTTCTGATCGACGGGAACGGGCACATTCTCACGAACCACCATGTGATTCTGCGGGCCAGCGAGATCCACGTGACCCTGGTTTCGGGCGAGGAGTACACGGGCGAGCTGGTGGGCAGCGATCCGGGTTCGGATCTGGCAGTGGTGAAGATCGAGCTCAAGGAGGCGATCGAGCCGGCCGGGCTGGGGACCTCGTCGGATCTCATGATCGGGGAGACCGTGATCGCCATCGGGAACCCCTTCGGCCTATCCCATACGGTCACGACCGGCGTGATCAGTGCCCTGAACCGATCGATCCAGTCGGGCGATCAGGTTTACAAGGATTTCGTCCAGACGGACGCGTCGATCAACCCCGGTAACAGCGGCGGGCCGCTCCTGAACATCCAGGGAGCCGTCATCGGGATCAACACGGCCATCTACAGCGAGGCCCAGGGCATCGGCTTCGCCATCCCGGCGGACCGCGCCCGGCGAGTGGTGGATGATCTGATAACCTTCGGCGAGGTGCAGGCCGCCTGGTTCGGCCTCGAGGTTCAGGGACTGGACGAGAAGCTTGCCAAATACCTGGGCTTCGAGGGGACCCAGGGGGTCCTGGTCACCGAGGTCTACCCGGGGAGCCCGGCGGAGAAGGCGGGCATCGAGGTCCAGGACATCCTCGTCGAGGCTGACGGGTCCGAATTGTCCTCTCCAGAGGCATTCGCCGACCTGCTCAGGCGGATGACCGTCAACGACGAGATCGTCCTGCGGGTCTTCAGGAAGGGGAAATACCGCGAGGAGAGCGTCAAGAGTGTTGCCCTGCCCGAAGCGATGGCCGAGAACTATTGCCAGCGGTCGCTTGGAATCCGGGTCGGCGATTTGACCAACCGGGCCATGATCCGGTCCGGGATCAAGGGCGTCGAGATCACCGAAGTGACCCGCGGCAGCCAGGCAGACCAGGTGGGCCTGCGACCCGGGGACGTGCTGCTCAAGATAAACGATCGAAACATCCCTGACTTGCAGGCTTTCCGCAAGGAGTTCGCAAAGCTGAGGTGTCGATCCCACGTGACCATCCAGGTCCTGCGCGGGAGGTTTCTTTACTATGTAACGCTGAATTTGCGCCCTTCCCGGTCTTGATTTTACGGAAATCGAGCTTATCTTCTAAGTTTGCCTGTTTTTGGCCTGCGATCGATCGAAGGCTGGCAGATTCGGCTCACCCCATCAATGCTATCGCGAGATGAAGAAGAATCTTCCCAACAGCCAGCAGAAAAGAAAGCTTCTCTTCGAGAAGAATGTTCCCCCAGACAAGCTCGTTTCCTTCGGTGAGATGTATCTCGACGAGGGACGCTTGAACGAGGCGGCGGAGCTCTTCGCCCGGGCGTCCCACGAGGAAGGTCTGGCCCGGATCCGGGCCCTGGCCATCGAGCAGGGGGACAGCTTTGTCTACGGTGTGGCCTCCAAGGGATCCGGCGAGGGGGACACCCCGGAGGCGTGGGAAGCGCTGGGCAACAAGGCGATGGAACTCCAGAAGTTCTCTCACGCGGTACGGGCCTTCCGGAATGCGGACAACGTGGAAGCACTCAAGGCAGCAGAGGAAGCGCTCAAGGAGGTAGTTTCTGTTGACAAAGCGTGACTACTACGAGGTTCTGGGAGTCGCCCGCAATGCCTCGGATGATGAGATCAAGAAGGCCTATCGACAGATGGCCCTTCAATACCACCCGGACCGCAACCCGGGCAACGCGGAGGCAGAGGAGTCCTTCAAGGAGGCCTCCGAGGCGTACGAGGTGCTCCGGGACCCGGAAAAGCGGGGTCTCTACGACCGCTATGGCCACGACGGGCTGAGGAATACCGGATTTCAGGGTTTCACGAACTTCGACGAGATCTTCTCCAGCTTTTCGAGCATCTTCGAGGATTTCTTTGACATGGGGCCGAGGACCCGGCGGAGGCGGACCGGGCCCATGCGCGGTGACGACCTGCGGTACGACCTGCAGATCGAGTTCATGACAGCTGCCAAAGGTGACACGAAGAAGGTCGAGATCGAGAAGGAAGAGTCCTGCGAGACGTGCGGCGGCATGGGCTATCCGGAAGGAAGCCCCCCGACGGCGTGCAACGTCTGTGGTGGGGCGGGCCAGGTCCGGCGAACCCAGGGGTTCTTCTCGATCGCCACCACCTGCAGCCAGTGCAGGGGCAGCGGGGTCGTCTACTCCGAGGTCTGCAAGGGGTGCCGCGGGAGCGCGCGCATCCTGAAGAAGAAACCCCTGTCCCTCAAGATCCCGCCCGGGGTTGACCACGGCTCCCAGCTCCGCCTGGTCGGCGAGGGCGGGCCCGGCCGCAACGGCGGCCCCCCCGGGGATCTCTACGTCGTGCTCCACGTCGAGCCCCACGAGTTCTTCGAGCGGGACGGCGACAGGCTCATCTGCCAGATTCCGATTTCCTTTCCCCAGGCCGCCCTGGGAGCGGAAATCGAGGTTCCCACCCTCGACGGCACCGATGTCCTGAAGATTCCCCGGGGAACCCAGACCGGAGACGTGCTTCGCATGCGCGGCCAGGGGATGCCGAACGTCAGGTCCGGCCGAAAAGGGGACCTTCAGGTCCACGTGTTCGTGAAGACACCCACGGGCCTGGATGAGCGACAGGAAGAATTGCTCAGCGAGCTCGGAGAGTTGCTGGGGGACAAGGCGATCGGGGAGGACAAGGAACCCACCCCCTTCTCCAAGGTCAAAGACTACATCAAGAAGAACCTGAGATGAGTGAAGAGCGCTCTTATTGACACCCTCACCCTAACCCTCTCCCTCAAGGGAGAGGGGACGAGCGATTGCGGCAAAACGCGGAAGACGGAGGTCAAAAGATGATCAAAGTGGAGGGCCTGACCAAGCGCTACGGTGACGTTACGGCCATCGAGGACCTCTCGTTCCAGGTGCAGAAGGGCGAGATCGTCGGTTTTCTCGGGCCGAACGGGGCTGGGAAAACAACGACGATGCGCATCATCACGGGCTTTCTGCCCTCGACGGATGGAACGGTGACAGTCTCCGGACACGACATCTTTCAGAAGCCGATGGAGGTCAAGAAGCGGATCGGCTACCTGCCCGAGCACCCGCCTCTGTACGGCGACATGACGGTGACCGGGTACCTGAAATTCGTGGCAAAGATCAAAGGGGTCCCCCGCTCGGCCCGGGCGGAGGCGATCGACCGGGCGGTCATGCGCTGCGGGCTCAAGGACGCGCGCAAGACGATCATCGGCAAGCTTTCCAAGGGATTCCGGCAACGGGTGGGTCTTGCCCAGGCGATGATCCACGACCCGGAGGTCCTGATCCTGGACGAGCCGACCATCGGGCTGGACCCGAAGCAGATCATCGAGATCCGGGAGCTCGTCAAGTCGCTGGCCGGGGAGCAGACCATCATCCTGAGCACCCACATCCTGCCGGAGGTGACCATGATCTGCCAGCGATGCCTGATCATCGATCAGGGCAGGATCGTGGCGGACGATTCCCTGGAAGCCCTGACCGCCCAAGGGAGTCTGGAAAGCGTGTTCCTGAAGCTCACGACGGAGGATGTGCAATGAAGGGCTTGACCGATATTCTCCACATCACGGGAAGGGAGTTGCGCGCCCTGTTCGTTTCTCCCATCGCCTACGTCGTCCTCACCGGCTATGTGGTCCTGACCGGCTGGTTCTTCTTCAACCTGCTGGTCCAGTTCAACCGGATGATCAGCATGTACGAGATGATGCGCAGGCCGGACATCGCATCCCAGCTGAATCTGAACGAGCTGGTGATGCTCCCTCTTATGTATAATATGACCATTGTGCTGCTGCTGATGGTCCCGCTCATCACGATGCGCCTCTTCTCGGAAGAGAAGAAGCTCAAGACCGATGAGCTCCTGCTCACCTCTCCGATCTCGGTCAATTCCATTGTTCTTGGAAAATATCTCGCCGCACTGATCTTCCTCGATGTGATGTTGGCCCTGACCCTGGTCTACCCGGCGATCCTCTTCCAGTACGGACAGCCGGCGCCCGAGCTGGGCCCCATTGCGGCGGGCTATATCGGGCTCTTTTTCCTCGGTGCGGCCTTCATGGCCGTGGGCCTCTTCGCCTCGTCCCTGACCGAAAACCAGATCGTTGCCGCGGTGATCTGCTTCGTCACCCTGCTCCTTTTCTTCGTGATCGGATGGCCGGCCCAGAACGTGGGGCCAACGGTCGGAAAGGTGCTGGAGTACCTGTCCCTGATCGATCACTTCACGGACTTCTCCAAGGGCCTGATCGACGGCAAGCATGTGGTCTATTTCATCACGTTCATCCTGTTTTCCCTGTTCCTGACGAAGCGGGCGATTGAATCCACGCGATGGAGGTAGGACTGATGAAGAAGTCGAGCCAGATTGCGGGCCTATTCGGCTTTGTTCTGTTGCTCTTCGGGATTGTCGAGTTCCTGTTCAGTCGAGAGTTTTCCCTGTTCACGATCGTCCATCTCGCGGGAGGCGGGGCCCTGCTGCTCTTCAGCCTTGCGTTCAACCTGGGCGGGGTCTGGTCTTCGCTGGGAGAGCGGTCCACACGGTACAGTGCCAACGCAGTGATCTACACGCTGATCTTTCTGGGCATTCTCGTGCTGGTCAACATCGTGGCAAACACCCATACGATGCAAAAGGACTTGACCGAAGGGGCCCTGTTCAGCTTGTCCGATCAGAGCAAGAAGGTTCTGGACAACCTGGAGGAGGATGTAAAGGTGCTCGCCTTCTACCAGGTGAGCAAGGGAACCCCGCTGGAGGATCTCCTGAAGATCTACGCGAACTACTCGCCCCGGTTCTCCTATGAGTTCATCGACCCGGTCCAGCACCCGGAGAAGGCCAGCAAGCACGAGATCACCACGACGGACATCCTGGTCGTGATTTGCGGGGACAGAGAGACCAAGATCCCGGGAGACTTCGAGGAAGACATCACGAACGCGATCCTCAAGGTCGCGAACCCGATGCAGAAGAAGATCCGCTTCCTGACCGCCCACGGCGAGAGGGACCTGGACGGGGAGGAGGAGCAGGGATACATCGTAGCCAGGAAGGCCCTGGAGAACGAGAACTACGAGGTTCTCCCCCTGGAGCTCTACATGATCGACGAGGTGCCTTCGGACACGGACGTGCTGGTGGTGGCCAGCCCGGAGAAGGCCCTCGAGAAGAACGAGCTGGAGGCGATCGAAAGGTACATCGACGGGGGAGGCAACGCGCTGTTCCTGATGGATCCGGGCACTTCGCCGGGCATGGATGCGTTTCTGTCCAAATGGGGGGTCAAGGTCGGCAACAACGTGGTCGTGGATCAGGTCTTTCGACTCTTCTACGGGCCTTCCCTCGGCGTGGACCCGGTTGTGGCCAACTACGGCGTACATGAGATCACCACGGATTTCGAGGGTCAGACCCTGTTTCACATGGCCCGGTCCGTGGATCTGGACGACCCCATGCCGGAGGGTGTGGCAGGCGTCTCCCTTGCACAGACGAGCGCGAGCAGCTGGGCCGAGACCGACCTGGAGCGTTTCTTCTCCAAGAGCGAGGTGGCACGGTCAGAGGAAGACCTGGGCGGGCCGGTGTCGATCGCTGTCGCCCTGACCAAGGAGGTGAAGGAGCTGCCCGTTGTCGAAACCGAAGAAGGGGACGACGGCGATCCGGACGAGAAGAAGGAGGCCCGGTTAGCCGTCTTCGGCGATGCCGCCTTTATCGACAACGAGTACATCAGCAAGATGTACAACGCGGACCTGTTCCTGAACACGGTGAACTGGCTGGCCGAGGAAGAGGAGATGATCTCGATCCGGCCGAAGACGACCCGGGGCTCGAGGGTGCTGATGACCCCTCAGGAGACGCGGGACATCTTCTACATGTCGGTTCTGATCCTTCCGGAAGCCCTGCTGCTGTTCGGGCTCGCCGTCTGGTGGCGAAGGAGGTAGGTGCGCGATGAAGTTTCGGACGACCCTGATTGCGGCCCTTCTTCTTGCGCTGTTCGGCGCCTATGTCTACTACTTCGAGTTCAAGAAGGCGGAAGAAGAGAAGAAGCAGGAGGAGGAAGAGAAACAGGTCTATTCCCTCGACTGGGACAGACTCGAGGGATTCACGTTGACGAACGCCCACGGGACCTTGCGGGTAGAGAAGCGTCAGGTGGAGGCGGATGCAGAGAGCCCCGCCGACACACAGAAGACCGAATGGAGTATCACCGAGCCCGTGAAGGCCGAAGCGGACCATGTTGCCGTCAACGGCCTGGTGAGCAACCTGAAGGGCGTCAAGCTCGAACAGGTGGTCACCGAAGCCGCGGAGGATCTCGAGCCCTACGGTTTGAAGGAGTCCGCCATCCGGATCGTTTTGCAGACGGCCGGGGGCGAGGAGGCCCCGAAGCCGCTCCTGATAGGAGCGAAGAGTCCGATCGGGAGCAACTCCTACGCCATGTGGGAGGGAGAAAAGAAGGTGCTGCTGCTCAGCACCGATCTCAGCCTGCAGTTCGACAAGGGGCTTTTCGAGCTCCGCCACAAGAAGCTCTTCGACTTCAAGCGAGAAGACGTGGAGCGCATTCGTTTACTGCGAAGCGGGGATCCGGAGATCGAGCTGGTCAAGGCCGGGGACAAGTGGGAAATCGTCAAACCGATCCAGGCGCGCGCCTCCGAAACAGAGGTAGACGAGATCCTGAACAAGATGACCACCCTGAAGGCCAACGCTTTCGTTTCCGAGGATCCGAAGAATCTCGCCGACTACGGACTCGATCAGCCCGTGTGGAAGGTCGAGATGTTTCTGAAGCCGGACCAGACCAAGGCCACCCTGCTGGTCGGCAGCATGCACCAGATGCAGGGCAAGGGTGGTCTCTTCGCGAAGGTCCAGGAACGTCCCTCCGTGGTGAGCCTCGGGATGGACATGATCGGGACCTTTGCCAAAGAGCCGGAAGATCTCCGCGAGACCAAGGTCATGCCCTTCAAGACCTGGAAGATCAGGAAGGCGGAGATCGACCGGGAGGGCCTGGACGTCACGCTGGAGAAGAAGGACGGCCAGAAGTGGAGGATCGAGCAGCCGATACAGGCCCGAGCGGACGGCACCAAGATGAGCGCCTTTCTTGGAGCGGTGAGCCGCCTCGAAGCCGAGGAGTTTCTCGCGAAACCGGAAGACAGAGAGGGGCTCGCCGAATACGGCCTGGCCGATCCGCTCGCGCGGATCGTTCTGTACCAGGAAAAGCCTGAGACGGATGCGGAGGACGAGGGGGCCGCAGAAGCGGCGGACTATCCGCTCCTCGGTGTGCTGCTTCTCGGGAAGAAGGCTCAAGAGGGGGAGGATTCCTTCTACGCGACCGTGGAAGGCGAAGCTAGCCTGTACCGCGTGAGCCGGGAATTCTACGAGGAGAGCTTGCCTGCCGGCCTGGATGCGCTCCGGTCGAAGAAGGCGATCGATTTCTCCCGATTTCTTGTCACCGAGATCGATGCGCGCGGACCTGACGGGCCGGTGGTCCTCGAGAGGAAGGAGGGCCTCTGGAAGCTCAAGAAGCCGGCCTCCGGAGATGTCGAGGAGAAGGCGGTGACCGAACTCCTGACCGAGGTCCTGGGCCTCGAGGTGGATCGTTTTGTGGAAGAAGCTCCGAAGGACCTCGCGGCCTTCGGGCTCGAGCCGGCCGAAAGCGAGCTCTCCTTCAAGAAGGAGGACGGAGAGGTGGTGGGCACGGTTCTGTTTTCCGGCAAGGGACCCGAGGGCGAAAAGGGGCTCCTGTACGTGAAACAAAGAGATGAGTCCTGGGTCGGGCTGATCCAGGCGGACAAGAAGGAGATGATCCTGGAGAAGCTGGCCGGGTGTATGCCCGAGGAGGGTTGACTCCCCCCGGGGCGATGATTACCTAATAGGCTACGACAAAAATCGGCGAAGTGGCAAAAGTTGTTGAGAAATCAGGGGATTCAGACATCAGGAGCCCCGGGCAAAGGAGTTGACGACAATGGGAAAGATCATCGGAATCGATCTTGGAACCACGAACTCGGTCGTGGCGGTCATGGAGGGAGGCGATCCCGTAGTTATCCCGAACGAGGAGGGCGGCCGAACGACCCCTTCCGTGGTCGGGTTCACCAAGGACGGAGAGCGGCTCGTCGGGCAGGTTGCGAAACGGCAGGCCGTCACCAACCCGGAAAACACGGTCTACTCCATAAAGAGGTTTATGGGGCGGCGGTTCGGGGAGGTCAGTGAAGAGATCAAGATCGTCCCCTACCAGGTGGTCAGTGGCGCGAACAACGTCGCAAAGGTCAATGTGAGGGACAAGGAATTCTCCCCGCCGGAGATTTCGGCCCTCGTGCTGCAGAAGCTGAAGCGGGCCGCCGAGAATTATCTTGGCGAGACCGTAACCGATGCGGTGATCACGGTCCCGGCCTATTTCAACGACAGCCAGCGCCAGGCGACCAAAGACGCGGGAACCATCGCGGGCCTGAACGTGCGGCGGATCATCAACGAGCCCACCGCGGCCGCCCTTGCTTACGGCCTGGACAAGAAGAAAGACGAAACGATCGCCGTGTACGACTTCGGAGGCGGAACCTTCGACATCTCCATCCTCGAAGTGGGCGACAACGTGGTCGAGGTGAAGGCCACGAACGGAAACACCCACCTGGGCGGCGACGACCTGGATCAGCGGGTCATCGAGTGGATCGTTACCGAATTCAAGAAGGACCAGGGCATCGACCTTAGCGGGGACCTGATGGCCCTGCAGAGGCTCAAAGAGGCCGCAGAGAAAGCCAAGATCGAGCTTTCGTCCACCCAGGAAACCGAGATCAACCTTCCCTTTGTCACAGCCGATGCGAGCGGGCCGAAACACTTGAACCTGAAGCTTACCCGGGCCAAGTTTGAGCAGCTGGTGGACGACCTGGTTTCCAAGACCAAGGAACCCTGCCGCATGGCGATCAAGGATGCGGGGTTGAGCGCCAATCAGATCAACGAGGTCATCCTGGTCGGCGGATCGACCCGGATCCCGAAGGTCCAGGAGATGGTCCAGGAGCTGTTCGGCAAGGAGCCGAACAAGACCGTCAACCCGGACGAAGTGGTCGGTGTGGGTGCTGCGATCCAGGGCGGCGTTCTCGCGGGCGACGTGAAAGACGTTCTGCTCCTCGACGTGACGCCCCTTTCCCTTGGGATCGAGACGTTGGGCGGCGTGATGACGCGCCTGATCGAGCGGAACACCACGATCCCGACAAGGAAGAGCGAGATCTTCTCCACGGCGGCCGACAGCCAGACGAGCGTCGAGATTCACGTGCTTCAGGGCGAACGGGACATGGCCACGAACAACAGGACCCTTGGCCGCTTTCATCTGGTCGGAATTCCTGCGGCCCCCAGGGGCATCCCGCAGATCGAGGTCACCTTTGACATCGACGCCAACGGTATCCTCGGCGTCTCGGCCAAGGATCTTGGGACGGGCCAGGAGCAGAAGATCACGGTGACCGCATCGAGCGGCCTGGACGAGAGCGAAATCGATCAGATGGTGAAGGACGCGGAGCAGCACGCGGAAGAAGACAAGCAGCAGAGGGAAAAGGCCGAGGCCCGGAACCAGCTCGACAGCCTGGTCTACACCACCGAGAAGACGATGACCGAGCACAAGGACAAGCTTGGCGACGCGGACCGCGGCCCGATCGAGGCGGCCCTGGAGAAGGCGAAGAAGGTTCTGGAGCAGGCGGACGGGGCCGAGGCTTCCGAGATGCAGGCCGCTGCGGAAGAGCTGACGCAGGCCTCCCACAAGATCGCGGAGCTCATGTACCAGCAGGCCGCCCAGCAGCAGCAGGCTGCCGGAGAGCAGGCAGCGGGTACGGACGGCACCGAGGGGCCGGGGGGTGCGGCCGGTGGAACCAAGCCGGATGACGACGTAATCGATGCCGAATACGAAGACGCGAAGTAGGATATCTATGCCCCATTCTTCGAAAATTGAACACATGAGCCAAGGGGGGAGCTAGTGCCCCCCTTATTTTTGTCTGAAGAAACAGAGAACTGAAATCGATATCCAGGGTCTAAGCCTTTTAGCAAACCACAAAGGAGTGAAGAGAATGCAGAACACATTCAAGACCACGTTGCTCCTTGCGTCCCTCACCGCCCTGATCATGTGGATCGGAGGGTATTTCGGCGGTCAGGGTGGGATGATCATCGCTTTCGGGTTCGCCGTGATCATGAATTTCGGGGCCTACTGGTTTTCCGACAAGGTCGTGCTCAGAATGTATCGCGCACGCCAGGTGGAGCCCTCCCAGGCTCCCGGACTGTATCAAATGGTCGAGAGACTCGCTCAAAAGGCGGGCCTGCCCACCCCGAGGGTCTATGTCATCCCCCAGGAACAGCCGAACGCCTTTGCCACCGGCCGCAACCCGGATCACGCGGTGGTTGCGGTTACCGAGGGGATCCTGCGGCTGATGAGCGACGAAGAGCTGGAAGGAGTGCTCGCCCATGAGCTCGCCCATATCAAGAACCGTGACATCCTGATCAGCTCGATTGCAGCAACCCTGGCGGGCGCGATCATGATGCTGGCAAGCATGGCCCGGTGGGCTGCGATCTTTGGGGGAGTCGGCAGGGACGATGACGAAGGCGGCGGCATCTTCGGGCTCCTGTTCATGATGTTCCTTGCCCCGCTCGCGGCCGTATTGATTCAGATGGCCATCTCCCGGACCCGTGAATACCAGGCGGATGCTACGGCGGCAGAGATGACGGGCACACCGTACGGTCTTGCCCACGCCCTCGAGAAGCTCGGCAAGGCCAGCCAGCGGATTCCCATGGAGGCGAATCCCTCCACAGCGCACATGTTCATCGTGAATCCCCTTTCCGGCCGGTCCTTGATGAAGCTGTTCAGCACCCATCCACCGCTCGAAGCCAGGATTCAGCGACTTCTGGGGAGATAGCTATTGGCCGTAAGCTATCAGCCGTTAGCCAATTACCCTTGCGGCATTCGGCTTCTTTTGCTAAGAGCTAAAAGCTAAAGGCTAACAGCTTTCTTGGAGGGAGACCCAATGAGCGAAGAAGAGAAGAAGGACCAGGGATTTCGGGTGAGCGACCGGCGCCGTTTTTCCGGAGCGGAAAGTGGAGAGGTATCCAAGGAGGAGAAGGCTCCCGAGGAGGAGAAGAAGCCCCCCGAAACCCAGGGGGCCGAAGGTGATAGTGCAGAGCCCACTGGACAGGAAGACGCGGGCAAGACGCCGGAAGCCGAGAAACGCGAAGAGCCCACGGCCCTTCCGGAGATCAATTTCTCCACCTTTGTGGTTTCCCTCAGCAGCTCTGCCCTGATTCACATGGGCATTGCCCCGGATCCGATGACAGGGGAGCAGAAGAAGGATCTTGCGATCGCAAAGCAGACCATCGACATGCTCGGGATGTTGCAGGAGAAGACCCGGGGAAACCTGACCGAAGAAGAAGGCCAGTTGATGGAAAGCATGCTGTATGATCTGCGCATGAGATATG
The DNA here is from genome assembly GCA_028277985.1 of bacterium. Taxonomy (GTDB): domain Bacteria; phylum Desulfobacterota; class DSWW01; order DSWW01; family DSWW01; genus S015-6. The sequence continues at coordinate 78,367 of JANQFG010000038.1, forward strand.
TTGCTGAATCCAAGTGAGCCGTGATGACAACCTGGTCCCAGGGACCGAAAAGGAGCAACGAATGGAAGGTGCACGAAACAGGGGCATAGGAAAGGTTTTCTTTCTTGTCCTGATAGGTGTGGCGATGGGTCTGATTCTCGCGGCCCAGACGGATGTGACAGAGAGGCTGGGCGCGATTTTCGGTTCGGAGGAAGAGGCGGCCAAGGAGCAGACGACTGTCGCACAGGCCGGCTCGAACCCCGGAGGAACGGAACAGATCTGCCTTCCTGACTTTACGCTCCTGGCCGAGAAGCTCGATCCGACCGTGGTCAACATCAGCACCACGCAGGTGGTCAAGGGAGGAGGCATGGGCAGAGGATTCGGGATGCGGCCTCCCGGGGGCGGAGGTCCGCGGTTTGGACCGCAGCAGCCCGATCCTTTCGAGGAGTTCTTCGACCGCTTCTTCAGGGGCGGGCCACAGGGTGATATGAAGAGGCGGAGCCTGGGCAGCGGGTTCGTGATCGATGAAGAGGGGCTCATTGTCACCAATCATCACGTGGTCAAGGATGCCGAGACCATCACCGTGATTCTGTACGATGAGAGCGAGGCAGAGGCCAAGGTGATCGGAAAGGACCCGAAGACGGATCTTGCGCTGATCAAGGTGGATGTGGACCGGAAGCTCCCGACCGTGACGCTGGGTGACTCAGACAAGCTGCGAATGGGAGACTGGGTGCTTGCGATCGGGAATCCCTTCGGGCTCAAGTACACCCTGACGGCCGGCATCGTGAGCGCGAAGGGCAGGGAAATCGGGGCAGGACCCTATGACGATTTCATTCAGACCGACGCCTCGATCAACCCGGGCAACAGCGGCGGCCCCCTGATCAACATGAAGGGGGAGGTGATCGGGATCAATACCGCGATCATCGCCGGCGGGACCGGGATCGGTTTTGCGATTCCCGTCAATATCGCCAAGGAGCTGATCCCGCAGCTCAAGGACAAGGGGCGCGTTTCCCGAGGATGGCTGGGCGTGTATATCCAGAGGGTTACCCCGGATCTTGCCAAGACCTTTGGCCTGGACAAGCCGATGGGTGCCCTGGTCTCCGAAGTCACTGAAGGAGGCCCTGCCGACGGGACCGGCCTGGAGCACGGGGACATCATCATCGAGTTCAACGGAAAGGCGGTCGAGCAGTTCAACGACCTTCCGAGGATGGTGGCCGCGACCCCGCCCGGCGAGAAGATTTCACTGAAGGTGCTCAGGAAGGGAAAAGAGAAGACGATCAAGGTCAAGCTCGGAGAGCTGCCGGACGAGGATGTGACCGTTGCCGAGGGTGAGTCCGGAGAGGAGCTCGGGCTTCAACTTCAGGAGATCACCCCGGAATTGGCGCGCACGCACGAGCTCGCCAGCGACAAGGGACTGATCATCACGGACCTGGATCCTGCGGGTGTAGCGGCGGATGCCGGACTTCGCAGGGGAGATATCATCATGGAGATCAATCAGAGTCCGGTCTACACGATCTCTGCGTTCCAGAAGAAGGTGGGAGCGGCCAAGAAGGGCGAGATGATGCTCTTCCTGATCAAGAGACGGGAAGGCTCACTTTATATCGCAGTGGAGAAGAAGTAAGCCGCGTCAGGGAAGCGAGGTGACGGAGCGAGGGATCAGGTCTTACCCCTCCCCGAAACAAAGGACGGCTGGGTTCCACATAGTGGACATTGCGAGGAGCGTAGCGACGAAGCAATCTCCCAGTACCTTTTGACATGAAGAAACAAAAGCCCCCTGTGCTCGTCATGAGCACAGGGGGCTTTTGTTTTCGTCGAGGAAGCAAGCATGCGCTATCGTGTCCGTACCCGCGGCACCGAAGCAGACATCTGAAAGCAGGTGTCTATCCGGGAACTTTTCTATTGAGAAGAGGCTTTTGTTGGCATATAGTCCTTTAGTCAGGATTCTGGCAGGGCTTCCACCGAGATGGAGTCGAGCCGATGGGTACGAAACCAACATATGAAGAACTGGAAGAAAAGGTCGAGGAGTTAGAGAGGCTTGAAGCCGAGCGCAGGCAGGCAGAGGAAGCATTGCTGGAGAGCGAGAGAAAGTACAGGAAAATTGCTGAGACGACACCCGACGGGATGTGGATCTGTGAGGAGGACGGAAGGATCTCTGAAGTTAATGATGCTGCCTGTATCTTGAGCGGATACTCCCGGGACGAGCTTGTCGGTATGTATATCCATGAGATAGATGAAATTGAATCCGCAGAAATGGCAACGAAACGTGTCTCAAGATTACGCCAAAAAGGTTTTGATAGGTTCACAAGCAAGCACAGGTGCAAGGATGGGAGTATCATTGATGTTGATGTGTCCATTTCCTTGCTCGACAAGTCAGAAAGCCGTGGCGTTGCCTTTATTCGGGACATTACCGAGCGCAAGCAGGTCGAGGAGGCGTTGCGGGAAAGTGAAGGGCGGTACAGGGCGATTACCGAATCCTCTACCAATTTGATCAGTCTATTCGATCTCGAAGGGAACCTGCTCTTCACCAACCCCGTCGGGGCTTCAATGTATGGTTACGAACGTGAAGAAATGACAGGCATGCACTTCAGCTCCTTTATAACCGAAGAGCGGATGCGTGAAACCGAAGAGCTTTTTCAGAGGGCTCTGGCTGGTGAGAAAGTGGAAGGCGAATTGCTCGTAAAACACAAGAAGGGCCATGAATTCCCCATCTCTTTTGGCCTTGTGCAGACAAAGAAAGGCGACAAGGTTGTTGGTTTTACCGCGGTTTCTCAGGACATAGCAGATCGTAAGCAGGCGGAGGAGGAATTGCGTGAAAGCGAGGAACGGTTCAGACTCACCGCCGAGGAAACCGGCCAGGTAGTCTATTCTTTCGACCCGGAAACCGGCCAGATAAAATGGGCAGGTGCAGTCGAAGCGGTAACCGGCTATACCTACGAGGAATTCCAGTCATTCGATGTTGATGCATGGGCTGAACAAATCCATCCAGATGATCGGGAAACGGTACTAGAAGCAATGGACGAAGCGATAGGACGCCGCTCAAGATTTGACGCTGAGTATCGATTCCGACGCAAAGACGGCAGCTACGTTGTTGTGGAAGAGCACGGTGCCTTCGTTTCCGAAAGCAGAAGCTCTCGCCACCCGGCTATAGGAACGATTGCCGACATCAGCGACCGCAAGCAGGCCGAGAGGGAGAGGGCTGAGCTGGAAGCTCAGTTCCATCAAGCCCAGAAACTCGAGTCGGTAGGCCGTCTGGCTGGAGGCGTAGCCCATGACCTGAACAACCTCCTCAGTCCGATTCTCGGATACGCGGAGATGCTGAGGGAGGAAATCGTCGAGACGGATCCCGGCTGGGAGCCCCTCGAAGAGATCCTGGATGCGGGAATACGTGCACGGGATCTGGTGCGGCAGCTTCTGGCCTTCAGCCGCAAGCAAACCATGGAATTCAGGCACATTGATTTGAACTCCCTGTTGAGCGGCTTCGAACGATTGCTTCGACGCACGATCCGGGAGGACATTGTCATTCGAATGGGTCTTGCCGAGACGCTCCCGCTCGTCGAGGGAGATGTGGGGCAGTTGGAGCAAGTCACTATGAACCTGGCGGTCAATGCACAGGATGCCATGCCGGACGGAGGCACGCTGACGCTCGAAACCGCCCTGGTCGAGCTGGACGAATCCTACAAAGAACCGAGAGAACGCCACATGGTGAAGCCCGGCTTCTACGCCATGCTCGTTGTTAGCGACACAGGGAGTGGAATGGATAAGCAGACCATCGAGCAGGTCTTTGAGCCCTTTTTCACGACGAAAGAACTGGGCAAGGGCACGGGTCTGGGTTTGGCCACGGTCTACGGGATCGTCAAGCAGCACGGGGGAAACGTCTGGGTTTACAGCGAGCCTGGCCTGGGTACGAGCTTCAAGATCTACCTTCCAGTGTCAATGGAAGCTTCGGAAACGATCGAGCCTCCCGCTGCAAAACCATCCGTCCTCGAAGGCTCGGAGACCGTATTGCTCGTAGAGGACAGTGTACAGGTCAGGAGACTCTGCCGCACCGTTCTGGAGCGGAGGGGCTACCGCGTCCTTGCGGCGGAAGACGGAATGGAGGCTCTTCAGATGCAGAAACATCACGACGGGCCTGTGCACCTCCTGCTCACCGATGTGGTCATGCCGGATATGAACGGCAAAGAGCTGTTCGATCGGTTGTCCTCAGACTATCCGGACCTGAAGGTAGTCTATATGTCTGGCTACACGGACGACGTGATCGTCCGCCATGGGGTGCTGGAGCCGGAGGTGCACTTCATGCAGAAGCCCTTTGCCGTCCATGCCTTGGCCACCAGGGTACGGGAAGTCCTGGATGAATGACTACCACGCCGCAATCCCCGGGCCTGGCTGCTGACTCCTGGCTCAAGACCTTCAGACCGCTTCCACGATCATCGCCATACCCTGCCCGCCGCCGATGCACAGGCTGGCGAGTCCCAGGGAGAGCCCCTTCCGCTGCATCTCGTGGATCATCGTGACCAGGATCCTTGCTCCGGAACAGCCGATGGGATGTCCGAGGGAGATGCCGCTTCCGTGGACGTTGGTCTTCTCCGGATCGAGCTCGAGCTCTCGCATGCAGGCGATTGCCTGGGAAGCAAAGGCCTCGTTCAGCTCAAAGATGGACACGTCCGACAGGGAGACGCCCGTCTTTGCCAGTACCTTGCGTACTGCCGGAATCGGGCCCAGCCCCATGTATGCGGGATCCACCCCACCCGACGCGTACCCTACGATGCGGGCAAGAGGCTTCACGCCGAGGGCATCGGCCTTGGAGCGGCTCATGACCACGAGGGAGGCAGAGGCGTCGTTGATACCTGACGCGTTTCCGGCTGTGACCGTGCCGTCCTTCTTGATGAACGCAGGAGGAAGCTTGCCCATCTTCTCGAGGCTGGTGTCCATGGGCCTCTCGTCCGTGTTGAACTGGATCGGGTCTTTCTTTCTCTGGGGCACCTCGACGGTGACGATCTCCTCCGCGAAGATTCCGTCCTCCATCGCCTTGCGGGCACGCTGGTGACTCAGCAGGCCGAGCTTGTCCTGCTCTTCCCGCGAAATGCCGTAGGTCTTCGCGATGTTCTCCGCTGTGACGCCCATGTGATAGCCGTAGAAGATCTCCCAGAGGCCGTCCTGCACCATGAGGTCCACCATGGACTTGTCGAACATGCGCGCACCCCAGCGGCCCTCGGGCAGGGTGTAGGGGATGTTGCTCATGTTCTCCATGCCGCCGGCTACCACCACCTCGGCCTGGCCGGCCCGAATGGACTGGTCGGCGAGGGCAACCGCCTTCATACCGGAGGCGCAGACCTTGTTTACCGTGATCGCGTTCGTCTCGACCGGCATGCCCGCCCGTATGCCTGCCTGCCTGCCCGGATTCTGGCCCTGGCCTGCAGACACCACGTTGCCCATGATGACTTCATCTGCGTAGACCGGCTGAAGGTCGTCCGGCCAGGGATCGATCTTCTGCTCCAACTCCGTCGGACCCAGCCCCTTGAGCGGGTCCGGGCCGAAGGCTTTCAGATCGTCGGCCACGGTCGGGCGAAGGCCTGCCCTCTTCATCGCCTCACGGATGGTGACTGCCCCGAGTTCCACGACCGGGATGCCCTTGAGGGCCCCTCCAAATCCTCCGATAGCGGTTCGAACCGCACTTACGATAACAACCTCTTCCATGGCGTTGTCTCTCCTTTTTTCTCAACCATTCAGGACGTTTCGCTTGTTGTGCTCTGAGATGGATCCAGGCGTCAACAGGGGGGAACGTCATTTCTGTCAGCAAAGTTAGGAGGTTTTCTAGAATACCCGCGCCGGCAGGACCCGTCAAGACTCGCGACAGGGGTCTTGGGTCGTGGATCACGCGCGCACCCCTCGAAATTGGGGACAGCCACCGATTTCCCGATAAATGAGTGGCTGTCCCCGATTTCGAAGTGGGTTGGACATTCCATTCATTCGTGGTTTACTTGATACGACAAAGATGCGCATTTCGATTCCTCGCGAACCGTAAAACACGAATCAGAGGTCTGCCGTGAACAGCATCAGGGATGAAGTTGCTTGGATTGCTCAAGAAATTCAGTCGACCGCCGTCCAGGCCAGGGAAGCCGCCGCCGCCCTGGCGAAGCGTTTGGAGGAGTTGCTCCGAAATGAGTCGAGCTACGACGTTTCGATTGCCGACATGGACGATCGCTACGTCTGGCGGGATGCTTCCTACATGTGGACGACGGAAACGGGAAAAGAGGGAAGCACCGCTGTCGGTGCGACCGGCCTCGTGCCGGTTGACGACGCCATCAAGAGGGAACTACGGCTGTGGGAGCATATACTTCCCACCTTGAAAGAGGAATACGTCCGGAATCGCTACACGGACGAGGTGATCTATTGCGACAAGAGAAGCATGGTGGTCGGGCAGACAACCACCAATTTCGGAGGCATGTTTCCTTCCGGTTTCGATGCTTGGGAAGTCTGCCGAAATGGTGTGACCTACTATGACTATTACGGCTGGGTGGACCCGGACCTGAACCCGCAGCGCGTTCCGCGCTGGGCGCCGAGCGCTTTTGTAGACCTTCTCGGTGTCTTCATTCAGAGTGTTCACGCCCCCGTCTTCAGGCGCGAATCGGATCCGGAGACGAGCGGTTTCATGGGCCTGCACTATAATCTCGAGTGGGTCAACGCCGGCACGGTCTACAAGAGCAAGAACCGGATTCTCACTCTGTCTTCCCTGTCCACCCTCATAGGCGCCAGCCCCGACGCCATGGATGCCCTGGGTCTGCAGCCATTCGAGCGGCAGGAGCCATCCTTTCTCGAGCCCGAAAAAGTCAAGAATCACGTGGATGTAGAGCGGAATCTCGAGCGTGGGAAACCGGCCGAACTGGCCGAGTTGGCTCGCAAGATAAGGACCGAACAGGAGTTCGAGCACTCTCTAAAGGGCCGGAATTTCAAGGTCATTGTCGAGGCGGCGCCGGAACTGGGTTTCTTTGTCGCGGCCCTAGAATAGAAGACCACATTAAATTGGGGACAGCCACTAATTGATTGGGAAATCGGTGGCTGTCCCCAATTTGGATTCGGTGGCTGTCCCCAATTTGGATTCTGAGGATTTCGGGCCGAAATGAGGGGACGTTGTTTAATTCGTTAACTTGCTTCGTCGACAAAGTAAGTTAACGAATTAAAGAACGTCCCCTGCTTTCACTCTGAGTTCTGTTGGCTGGTCCTTCACTCTTCTCCGTGGACTTCCCGTGTGAGGCGATCGAAGTATGCCACCATGAAGCCGTGTCGCTCTTCGGCGAGCTTCCTGCCCGTCTCGGTCAGCATTCGATCTTTGACCTTCTGCAGCTTCACGGAGAACTCCCGAAAGGCAGTGTCCTCGGAGGAGTAGGGCTGGGTGGCGAGGATGTCCGCCTCCGGGTTGTGCAGTCTCGCGCCCACCTCTCCGGCAAACAGAAAGGCTCGGCCAACGCCCACGGCACCGATCGCATCGAGCTTGTCCGCATCGAAGAGCACTCGAGCCTCGAGGGTCCCGGGCTGCTCTCCGCTCCTGCGGAATCGATGGGATGCGATGCAGTGGACGATTCGGTCGATCCTATCACCATCGTAGCCATTCTCTTTCAGGATGGAACGGGCGCGGGCCGCCCCCGCGGTCGCGTGGCAGACCTCCCCACCCGAGGCCTTCTCCTCGGGTCGGCCTATGTCGTGCAGGTAAGCGGCGGGTTGAAGAATATCGAGATCGGCTCCCTCCGCCTCCCCGATGTGCCTGCAGAGGTTCCAGACCCGCTCCACGTGGTCCCAACCGTGGCTGCTCGCGTCCGATGCGAGCAGATCCTGTGCGATCTTCTTGATGACCTCCGGGTTCATCCTCCTGAGCCCTCATCCGAGTCGAAGCTTCCATGGCGGCCGGCCCCTCGGGCGAAACGGGAGGCTCCCTCAACGGTTTCGCCCGATTCGATCGTCCCCAGGCCCAGGTCGAACTCGTTCCGCATGGCCTGATCAAAGGGAAGATCGAACTGCTGATACGCGGACAGCCGGTCGCTCCGCATGCAATTCTGCGGGAAGCGGGCGATCTCCTCGGCGAGCTTCTCCGCCTCTGCCCTGGATGTGCCCTTCTTGACGACCCGGTTGGCCAGACCCATCCGGAGGGCCTCCTCGGCGCCCACGGGCCGTCCGGTCAGGATCATGTCCATGGCATTGGAGAGCCCGATCAGGCGTGGCAGGCGAACCGTGCCCCCATCGATCAGCGGAACCCCCCATCGCCTGCAGAAAACTCCGAACACTGCGTCCTCCTCGACCACGCGCATGTCGCACAGGATCGAAAGCTCGAGTCCACCGGCCACGGCGTGGCCCGCGACCGCCGCGATGATCGGCTTGTTCAGCACCATCCGCGACGGCCCCATTGGTCCGTCGCCCCCGGCCTCCATGCGGTTGGCCTGTTCCCGGCCTCCGGAAACGGCCTTCAGGTCCGCCCCCGCGCAGAAATAGCCTCCTGCACCCATGAGAACCGCAGCCAACGCACCGTCGTCCTGCTCGAACTGGCGGAATGCGTCCGCCAGCTCCTTGGCAGTAGGCCCGTCCACCGCGTTCCTTACCTCAGGGCGGTTGATGATAATCGTGGTGACGACGCCTTTCTTTTCGGTGAGCACGCGCATCACGAAGCCCTCCTCTTCCAATGATGGGGTCAGGCCGAAACTATCAACCCTGGCGTTCGACTCTAGGGTTGATAGTTTCGGCCTGACCCCAGAGTTTATTCTACGGATTCTTCTCCTCGGGCCGGGCTTCAGCAGGAACCAGACCGGAACGGACATGCAGGTCCCGCTGAGGGAATGGTATCTCTATACCCGCCTCTGCCAGAGCCGCGAAGACGGAGTAGTAGAGGTCGCTGCGAACCTTGTTTTCCGTTACGGCACGAACGTCGATCCAGACGAGCAAGTCGAAGTTGATCGAGCTGTCCCCGTACTCGGTGAACCAGACTTCAGGCTTCTTCGCCTTGCTTACCCATTCGCTCTCGGCGGCAGCCTTCAACAGGAGCTCTTCTACTTCCGGCGGATCAGCGCTGTAGGAGACCCCGACCGGAATGTGGATCCGTATCAACGGGTCGGACAAGGTGTAGTTCACGATCGTGTTTGCCGTAAGGTCGGCGTTCGGGATCAGGTATTCGATGTTGTCCCGGGTGCGCACCTTGGTGGCACGTAGTCCCACCTCCTGGACGTTCCCGAGGGTATCGCCCACCTGGATCCAATCCCCCTTCCGTATCCTCCGGCCAAAGACGAGGCTGAAGCCCGAGATGAGGTTGGCAGCAGTGTTCTGGAAGCCAAGCCCGATCCCGATGCCCAGGGCGCCCGCAAAGACCATCAACACCCGCAGGTCCAGGCCGACCGCCCGCAATGCCACCAGAAATCCGATGGTCAGCAGCGTGTAATGGAGAAAGGTGTTGATCGCGTAGGCCAGGCCTTCCTCCATGCCGACGGAAGGGTGGATCCGGTAATCCAGCCACGCCCGTATGAGTTGGGACAAGTAGACAAAGGCGAGCAGGATGAGGGCGGCCTTCAGCAGAGTCCAGAGAGAAAGGGGTGCCGCCCCGATCTTGAGTACCGGAAAGGAGAGGACCCGCTGGATCGGTCCCGAGAGACCGAGGAGCTTCAAGGTGACGATCAGGATGGTGATTACGGTCGCGTACAGAAGCAGGGACCTGAGGGCCCGATACAGGGCCTGTGCTGCTTCATCGGTCAGAGGCTTCTTGCCTGCCCACTGTCGGAGTCGCCCGTTGAGCAGATGGTAGACGAGCATGATCCCGACAAAGGCGCCGACAACCGCCCAGGTCATTCTCCAGACCGCCATGCACAGGTCGTGGTAGCCGATGCAATAGAGGATCCCAGTCAGAAAGGTGAGGAACATGGCCGGGAAGTAGTATCGTGTCAATCCCCGAACAAAGACCTGGTAGCCCTTGTACGGCAGCTCGGGCAGAACTCCCAGGATCGCCTTCTTCTTCATCAGAAGCAGCAGGCTTGCAAGTACTATGGTCAGGGAGAGGACGAACCCGAGGAGGGCCAGGAAATCGTCCGGGATCTGGAATGCCTCTGCTCCGAGGAAGATGGCGAAGCTGAAAAGTATGTACAGGAGGACGAGTCGGGCGACCCGAAAAATGCTCCGCCCGTGGCGTGCGGGGATCGGCAACAGCTCCCTGATCAGCGCCTCCCGGAGCAGGTTGATCAACAGGGCGCCGACGGCCCATAGCATGAACAGGGTCCCGGTGATTTGAAACCAGGGGGCGCTGTAGGAAATGAAGACCCGAATCAGGCTGTATGCGCCAAACAGCACGAGGGGCATGAGCGAGGCGACCACGATCCTCATCAGGGAGAGGAAATAGGGGTAAAACGCCTCCGGTATGTACGAGCGGAGTGGGTCCACCGCTTTTTCCAGCCTCTGGAGGACCTTGTGCTGCCCAAACAGGCTGTAGAAGACCGCCACGAGGAAAGCGAGCATGATCAGGGAGCCCACGAACCCGAGCAGCCGGCTCTGCTCCATCAGGTGGTCGATCAGATCCGGGACTTCCAGGGGCAGCCGGATGGCCCAGTCCTTCAGCCGGTCGACCGTACCGAGATCGAAACCCAGGGGTCTTCGCTCCAGCAGTGAGCGGGCCTGCTCCCCGACCTCGGCCGCAGCCTCCCACAGGCCCTCCTCCATGTCTGCGGCAGGGAAGGATATGCCGTGTTCCTCTTCAACGGGTTTCGATTCTTCTTCCTGAGATCCCTCTCCAAGCACCGCCGCCGCCCCTGGAATCAGACCCTCCTGGGCCCGCGCGTACTCGCCCGCGGGGGCGCAGATCAGCAGCGCGATCGACAGAGCAACAAAGAAGAAACAACCTGCCAGGTACCGCATGGATGTCGACATCGTTTCTGCTCCTTCGAGGACCGAACGTGCGAAGGATTCAAGATATCTTTCGTGTTTCAGCCCTGTCAATCGATGGCCGCGTCTTTGAAACGGATGCCCGGGGCCCGGCATCTATCATCTCAGAAAAAAAAGGAGTCCTGACAGGTCGCGACGAACCAGAAGCATTCCGAGGAGAGTGGAACATGGAAAGAGAGAAACTTTCGACCGGCAAAGAAGACGGATTCACCCGCAGGGATTTCTGCAAAGCAGGCGTGGGGGCGGCGGCCTTGTTGGCTCTGGGCGGAAGCCCGGGCTGCGGGGAGACGTTTGATGAGGACGAGCTGATCTACATGTCTGCCAGCCGCCAGCTCGAGCTCTTCAAGGCGAAAAAACTCTCCCCGGTCGAGGTGCTGCAGGCCCAGATCGCTCATGCAGAGCAGGTGGAGCCGAAAGTGAACGCCTTCTGCTTCGAGTATTTCGAAGAGGCCCTCCAGGCCGCCAAGCAAGCAGAGAAGCGCTACAGGAAAGGAACGGCCCGCCCCCTCGAAGGGATCACCATGGCTGTGAAGGACGAGCAAGACATCCGGGGCAAGATCACCACCAACGGCTCATTGCTCAGAAAAGAGGACATGGCAGAGGCGGACCACCCGATCGTCGAACGGACACGTGACGCAGGCGCCATCCATCATGCAAGAACGACGACCCCTGAATTCTCCATGGCGGGAGTGACCTGGTCCAAGATCTGGGGCGTGACCCGAAATCCCTGGAACCTCTATTACTCCGTGGGCGGCTCCTCGGGTGGAGCGGGCGCGGCCCTGGCCGCCGGCATCGCGACCCTGGCTACCGGCAGCGACATCGGCGGCTCGATCCGGATCCCCTCTTCGGTGAACGGGGTCTGGGGCTTCTTCGCGCCCTTCGGTCGCAATCCGTCCTCCCCCGGCGGCACGCTCATCCCCTACGCCGCGGATGGTCCCATGGCTCGCACGTTCGAGGACATGGTCCTGTTCCAGAATGTGATCACCGGCCCGCATCCGATGAGTATGGAGTCCCTGCGGCCCAAGCTGACCTATCCCAAGCGATACGACGGCATCAAGGGCATGCGGATCGCCTATGACATGGACTACGGCTACAAGACCGTGGATTGCGATATCAAGAGAAACACCCTGAACGCGTTGAAGATACTGGAGGAGCAGGGGGCGATCGTCGAGCCCGTGACGATCGGCTGGGACGGCGAAAAGTTGAAGTTGGCCTGGCTCAAAGGCGTTCTGGGCGGTTCGGCCGGCGGTGCCCTGATCGGAGTGGCGGAGCGGGGCCGCGATCAGATGACGGACTACGCACGCTCCATCGTCGAGGCGGCCGACCAGCTCGGCCCGGTCGACCAGGCCGACGCAGACATGTTCACTTTTGAATTCAACGCACAGCTCCAGAGGGCCGTCTTCCTGAACGGATACGACCTGCTCATCTCGCCGACGATCGCCAGCATCAACGAGCGCGCCGACTTCGACAAGACCAAACACTCGATCGTGATCGAGGGAAAGGAACAGGACCCCCTCACCGGCTGGCTCATGACGTACCCATTCAACCTGCTGAACCGCTACCCGGTGATCAATGCGCCGACGGGGCGGGCGCGCAACAACATCCCTACTGGGATGCAGATCATAGGGAACACCTTCGACGATCTGACCGCGTTCCGGGTCGCGGCCGCTTACGCAAAGGCGGCACCGCCTCTGTTTGTAGGAAAGGCCCGTCCGGACTACCGGAACAAAAAGGCGTAGCAGCGCTCGTCGTTAGAAGCTCATCCGGGTGGCCTTCCCGGTCCGGCCCCGGATTCGAGCAGGAAGTACGGTTTGACCAGGCCATATGCGATTCCGGAAATGAGGAAAGAAGCACCGAAGGTGGTGAAAGCGAGGATGTAGTTGTCCTGCATGACAAAGAGCTTTCCGCCTACGATTTGGCCCAGTGCCATTCCCAGGGTAAAGGGAATACCCACAAGTCCCCCAAGGGTTCCGAAGGAGCGGACGCCAAAGGTCTCACTGAGCAGAAGGGGACTGACGACCTGTGTGCAGCCTAGGGCGAGACCATAGAAGAGGATGAGTTGGCCGATGGCCGCCGAGGGAGCAACGAGGCCAAGGGCGAACAGCACGACCGCGAGCACGCTCAAGCCCCTTGTCACCATGGCTGCAGAGCCCAGATACCGCTTTTGACATCTTTCTGCGATAAATCCGGAGAGAAGCATACCGACCATGCTGGTTCCGATGACCGCGCTCCAAACGGAGCTCGCCCTACCGGGGGAGAGACCGGAGTCCGAAAGGAACGCCACGATGTGAAGCCCGAAACCGGATGCGGCGAAGGGGCCGAAGAAACTCGAGCAGATGATCAGCCAGAATCCCCTCGTGGCCAGGGCCTTGGCCATCGTGTAGCCCGGTTCGATCCTGTCGCCTTCGGCGACGCCATGCTCATCGGGCGTTGCGCCATTCGAAGATTCCTCCACTGGCGATCCGTTACCAGCACCCTCAACCGCGAGTCCCATCCCCTGTGGGGAGTTCCGTATGAAGAGTGAGATGAGGGGGAGGGTCCTCCTTGACACTGGATACCTTTGCTCCTACCCTGCCCCCACACCCGAAGAGGAAGAACCTCACATGTCGACGAATAAGCGGATTGTGCTCATCACCGGAGGAGCCCGGAGCGGAAAGAGCGATTTCGCCCTTCGCTCAGCCGACCGCTTGGGGGGCAGGCGGGTCTTCGTGGCCACAGCTCAGGCCCTGGACAGGGAGATGGAACGCCGGATCACCAAGCACCGCCGGGACCGCGGCGAAGACTGGGAAACGATCGAGGAACCCTACGAGCTTACCAAGGCCGTGTGTCGGGCAGCAGAGGAATACGACACCATTCTGGTGGACTGTCTCATCCTGTGGTCGTCCAACCTTCTTCTCCGGGACGGTGCCGAGGCCTTGTCCTCCCGTGTGGAGGCCCTCGCCTCCGAGCTTGAGAAAGGGATCCCGGCGCACATCCTGATGGTGACCAACGAACTGGGTTCAGGGATCGTGCCCGAGAACGACTTGGCCAGGGAGTTCCGGGATCGGGTCGGTCATGCGAACCAGCGTCTGGCCCGTGTCTGTACGGATGTGGTGCTGGTTGTCTGTGGGCATCCTCTGCCCTTGAAACACGACGGCGTGCCCACATGGCATCCCCCTTGGCCCTCAGGGGATGAAGTCGGGTAACACAGGGCTATCCGAAGCAACTCCGCGGGTGCTGGCGGTGATGATTCGGGATCCTCAGGGGATATCTCCCATTGCCGACAGACAGACGCGCAACAGGCCGACTGCAGAAAGGAAGAGGACCACGGCGATCCCGTATGTCGTCAGCATCAGTCGGTTTGCTTGATGGACCTGTTCGGTACGGATCGGCACAACCGGCTCCCACAGGGAGGGTTTGTCGGAGGGCACGCCCCCGTACCTACTGGGCCCCCCGAGCCGAACGCCCAGGGCCCCTGCGAACGCCGCCTCGCACAAACCTGCGTTCGGGCTTGGGTGTTTCCGTCCGTCCCTCCGGTACATCCGCCAGGACGCCTTGCCGTTGAATCCTAGTAGGATTGCGGCGATGGGAACGATACACGCCGTGAGCCGGGCTGGGACATAGGCGGCCGCGTCGTCAAGGCGAGCCGCCGCCCGGCCGAAATCCCGGTATCGCTCGTTTCTGTAGCCGAACATGGAGTCCAGGGTGCTTGCCGCTTTGTAGGCAACCGCCAGAACCGGTCCACCGATCACGGCATAGAATAGCGGTGCCGTCAGGCCGTCGACCGTGTTTTCCGCCACCGTTTCGACCGTAGCGCGCGCGATCTCAGAAGAGTCCAGGTCCTTTGTGTCTCGCCCCACGATCATGGCTACACGCTCCCGAGCAAGCGTAAGGTTTCCCCCTTCCAGTGCCGAACACACGTTCCGGCTGTGCCCGTACAGGTCCCTGGCCGCAAAGGTTGAGTAGAGAATCAGGATGGACATCAAGACACCTGCCGCCGGGTGGGCAAGCCGTGCAAGCAGTATCAGCCCTGCAGCTAGACCAGCGGAGGTTCCGAGCACCAGAAGGACCGCAAGGACACCTGCCGCCCGGGTGTTCGCCACGTTCCCCCGGAGGGGCCCTTCCAGTCGTGCCGCCATCCATCCCATCCCGCGCACGGGATGGGGGAACCGGCGCGGGTCACCCAACACCAGATCCACGGCCACGGCCAACAGGATGAGCGGCCATGCGTCCATCATGGACCCATGCCTCGACAGGCCCCTCTGCGCTGAGACCTGAGCACGTCGTCCAGGGCTTGCACAAGCTTCGCATTGTCCCTAGAGGGTCTTACGGCGATACGGAAGAACCGTGCGTCCAAGCCGTAGTAGTTGTCGCAGACACGGATCGCAATCCGATGGCGATCGAGGAGATCCCGACAGAGTGCGTTTGCGTCACAGCCCCTCGAGAGGTGTTCCTTCTCGATTCGAAGGAGCAGAAAGTTCGCCTCCCCTGGAAACGTCGCCAGCCCGTCCATCTCCCGGAGGGATGCGAGAAGGTCCTCGCGGAGACGGTAAAGGAGGTTGCGCGATCCGATGAGGTACTCTTTATCCGCCATGGCCCGTACGCCCACTGCAAGGGCCGGGGTGTTGACGGACCATTCGGCCTGAAGCCTCCGGAGGGCCGCCATCGAGTCCTCTTCTCCGAAGCAGAGGCCCAGTCGCAGGCCGGGGATGGCATAACTCTTTGTGAGGGATAGAAGGATGATGGCGTTTGCCGGCCTCGCCGCGATGAGAGACTCACCGTCCTGCGCAAGCTCGATGAAGGCCTCATCAAGTGCGAAGATCGCATCGGGATGCTGGAGTACAAGCTCTCGGACTTCGTCCGCCTTCGGAAGAAGCCCCGTGGGGTTGTTGGGGCGGGCGATCCAGACCAGGTCCCCCGGCAGGATTGCGGAATCGAGAAGATCCACAGGCAGGACGAAACCCTGTTCCTCCGGTAGGAGCAGGTTCTCCACCGGAATGCCTGCCAGTTCGCACGACCGGGCGTAATCGACGTAGCAGGGAGAGGGAAGGAGTGCACGTCGCACCGGGAACGCTCGGGGAAGCAGCTGGATCGCCTCGCTCGTCCCGTTGACGGCTAGAACCGTGTTCGGGGCCACCCCGTATCGTCGGGCAGCAGCATGCCGAAGGGCGGTTTGCTCGGGATCCGGATAGTGCGCGACCGAGGCCAGACTGCCGGTGAAGGCACGGCGCAGCCATCCGGGCGGTCCGGCAGGGTTCATGTTGGCCGAGAAGTCGAGAATCCGATCCGGGTCGACACCTGCGATTGCCGCCCATCGGGCGAGGTTGCCGCCATGCCTCGGTTTCATTCCTTCATGGTCCTCTGCAGCGGATCCGGTGCGAGCCGCCTGCGACTCAGTTCGCATGGGTGTCAGGATGGGCTATGTCGAGCAAGCCATCCACTTCGCGTATCGTTCGATGCGTTGCGCTGGCCGAGCTTCAACCGGAGAAGAAAGGCTTGGGGGCGAAAAAACAAAGACCGCCCGCTTCCGATTTAGAAAGGGCGGATCAGAGCAGAGGTCGTGAATCCGCGCTTTCGGCCGAAGCGCAGTACGATTCACTACGTTCGAGGCAGCAATCTGGCTTTGGATCCGTTGGACCTTGCACTCCAACGGATCCTACACAGTGGCGTGACCGCGCCGGATTCTCACCGGGCTTCCCTGCACAGGAACGCGATTGGTCAAGCTGCAGGCTTTGGAGAACGGCTTCCAAACTTATGCAGCAAATGTGAATGTCATGCTTCAAGCAGGAAGTATAGCAGGGGAGGCAATCGCGGACAAGGGTTCGGGCCGGTTTTCGCAATACCTTGACAACGAAAAGACACGGAAGTATAGTGCGTCGCCAATTTGAAGGGTTCTTTTTTCTACTGATTCAGGTGCATCAGGCTGCTTAATAGGGAAGATCGGTCAAAATCCGACGCGGTCCCGCCGCTGTGACCGGGGACGAAACCTGCACGAGGCCACTGTTTGGTGAATTAGACCGGATGGGAAGGCGCAGGGAGTAGGGGGATCCGGAAGCCAGAAGACCTGCCTGAATCAATGGCCGATGATGCTTCGTGGCAAGGCACCACGAAAGGCCTCCGCTTGAGGAACAAGTAAGCTGGGTGCAGCCTCAAGTCCTTTTGCCGGGACTTGAGGCTTTTTTTTTCGCCGGAAACGGCGCTGTCGACCGGGGAGCGAAAGTCAACCGGAGGGTGTAGACCCCGTGGGGGCCTCGCGATGGAAGGAGGGCGAAACCATGGTTCTTAGGATTGCAGAGACAACGAGGAGAACCCTGCTGCGGCATCTTCTGTGTGCCCTAGCTTCCCTGTTGATTATTGCCGCAGGCTGTGGCGGCGAGGGGGAGCCGGCCGGAAATGACGGCTCACCCGAAGACAACGGTTCCGGCGAGGATGCGATCTACACTGAAACCAATATCTACCTCGACAAGGTCGTGGAGTGGAATCCTCAGCCGGCCGGATCGGCCAGGGGCAATACGGCCGGCATCATAGACAAAAACCTCATGCCCATCCTGAATGACAGGGCCATCGGGCCGCCGGAAGGAATCGGCTCCTATAGCAGGGGGGATGACTGCCTGGCCGTCGGAATCAATGGGAGCGCGGCATTCCGCTTCCAGGAAGGCTTCTACATCTACAACGGTCCGGGTGACGACTTCATTACCTTCGAAGGTTCTTTTGCCTGGGGTGGGGCCGTGGACGGTCTCTGCTGCGAACTGGCCCATGTCGAGGTGTCCGAGGACCTGGAAACCTGGTACTACAACAGCGCTGAAGCCTATGACGTGAATCCTGATCCGTCGGAGGATAGCGATGCGTATCAGTACTACAATGTACAGGGCCTGCACGGAAACAATCCTACATGGGCGAATCATACGGAGGATGTCCAGGCCCAGCAAATCGTCGACGGATTCTGGGTCGATATTCCAGACACCTTCGTCTCCAAGGACTTCAGGCCATGGGATCCCTACCTTGGAGGGGACGGCTTCGACCTCGACACGTTTCGCTCGAAACAGGACGATTCGCCGTGGCCGGAGGATGGGAAGATGAAATACGTGCGAATCATCGATGACGACACGATTCTGGACGGTCAGGATTGGGCCAAGCCCTGGAGCCTGGGCGCCCAGATGCAGTCGGCCCTGGGCATCCA
>JANQFG010000264.1 GCA_028277985.1 bacterium
TAGAGCCTGTCCCAAATGATGTTGTTTTTTCATTTTCGAGGGCGGACCTCATGTAGTGGTCCTCCCAGCATAACCCTTACTGGCAGCCTTTCACGCTATGATGAACGTTGAACCCTTTGCGAGAGCAGAACTCAGGCGGACCTGTCCCACGGATGTTCCTCTGCGACCATCTACGAAGGACCGGTCAGGCAGCCTGTTTCCATTCCGCTCTTCGTCCCTCCGCTCTCGGCAAGCGGGCGATCACCCAGAGGTTATGGGCCAGAACCGCCCAACCGGTGTCTCGCTCTCGATTCAGGAACCCTTTGCTCCGCATGGGTTTGCCCAGAAAGCCGTTCTTGAAGATGGCCACCCTGGCCTCGGTCTGAGCTCGCCTGCGCTGGAGTTTGACAAACCGTTCGTCGGTCATCTTTCGCGCCTGCATGCGCGGGCTCTTCGGACAGATGGCATTGTAGATCTTCTCCTGGTCCAGCCACTCGCGGTTCCCCTCCGCGTCAAATCCGCGATCCGCTCCCAATCCACCCGGATTGCGACCAAAGAGCTTGGAGAAACGTTTCACGGAGTCCTTAACAAGAACCGTATCCCCGGGCACCTGCTCCTGGAAAAGTCGCCAATCCACGATGACCCCCTCCCGGGTCTCTCCCAGAAGCAAGGTGTTGCCAAATTCCACGTCAACGCTCGCTTTGCCCCGGACGATGACGTGCAGGTCGGGCTCGTAAAGGCTCAAGAGCTTCTGCGCATTGGCCACTTGCCTGCCTGCGATGATTCGCTCATGGGCCTGCCGGATCGCTTTCGGAAGAAGCTCCAGAACCCGGTCCATACGATCCAGAACCGCGCAGGCCTGTGCCCAGCTCAAGTCCGTGTCCGCCCAACGCTCGGCAAGCAGATCCCGATACCGGTTCGCATGCTTTCGGATCACCTTCATGTGCTCCTTCATCTCCCGGAACACCCGTTTCCTCTCCCGCTTGCTGTCTTTCTTCTTCCGAGGGCTATGGGTCATCTGGATCGACAATCGGTTCATCTCGCGGATCAGCTCCTCGGGCTTGGGCATCCGGTGTTTGAGCCCCTGCTTGCGGATCACCCGGATTGCCTTGATCAGGGTCCGTGCCGCATCCCGCAAGAGCACCCAATCTGTGGGATAGTGGATGTTCGCCTGCACACAGGTGGTGTCCAGAAAATAGGCTTCCAAATCCAAGGGCTTTTCCAATCCCAGGGGCTGTTTGCCCCGCCTTACCGGTTCGGCTGCCGCACGGCTGACCTGATCGATAACCTTGCGCACCGCCTGCTCGTCCACCAGCTTTCCGTACCGGTCTACCGTGCTCTTGCTCGGCACCCGGATTACGTCCAGCCGGGCAATCCCACAGAAGCTCTGCAAAAGAGGACTGTCCGCCAGCCGGGTGCTAAATCCGCGTGCGCTTTCTCCCAGCAACTGCCGAGCGATATTGCATCGCAGGGCCTGGTTTGCCTGCCGAGCTACCTCGGCCAACTCTCCCGGACTCACGGCCTCTGCCTCCCGGCCGTTCTCTCCGGCCGCCTGCCTATAGGCCGCGATCCTTTGTTCTATGAATTGTCTCTCGGCCCCGCTTCGGTCCAGAATCTCGTCGATCCGCAACAGCGTACTCCGGAATTCCTGGTAATCCACATTGCCGACAACCGTAGGAAGTTCTGGACTCAGCTCCTCTTGGTACGATACAATCTCCATCGGTGTGTCCTCTCCAGCTTATTGTTGTATTCGCTACTGGAGCTTATAACACACCGATTTGAGCAAGGCATGCGTGGTTGTGTGCTTTGCTCTTTTTTTTCGTGGCTAACATATCAAAGTTGTTGAACAACATCATTTGGGACAGGCTCTA
>JANQFG010000048.1 GCA_028277985.1 bacterium
CTGGGTCTATGCTGCTTCGGCACCAAATCCAGTGCCTTAGCCAATAGGACATTTTCGCGTTGCAGTTAGTAGGACATTTTGCCTTTGCTTAAACACCTCGCGGAAGGCTGCAAACGTGAACAGAACCATTCAATCATTGAGGACCGACGGCCTTCTCAGAGACTTCTTGCTCAGACACCTACAGATCCAGAATGAACGACACAACAAGCATCTCGTCTATCATTTGGGAAATCGAGGATTCTATGCCGAATTCACAACCGTTGTCCGGGCGATGATCTATGCACATTGCCATCATCTTCGGCTGTGGCTCTGCTCGGAGGTCTTCGGATACCGTTGCCGCCTCGGCTGGCAGGATTATTTTGCGCCGTTCTGCGACGAATACGACCCGACCATGGATCTCGATCCTGTCGACCATTGCTACAGCAACACAAGGGGGCCAGGAACGCTGTTCCGCGACGTTCGCTGGTTCTCGCCCGAAGAGATCAACCTCGGCCCGATCACGGTCAGGGGAAACGAGGAAATATTGCGCTTTTTCGCACTCTTGCTCTTCAGATTGCCGCCTCACGTAGAGCAACAAGCCCGTGAATACATCGACCATCTGGACCTACCCTCTCAATATAATGCAATCCATATTCGCAGAGGAGACAAGGTCGAGCTCCGCGAAGACATGTATTACCCAACACATCTCTACCTGGACCACCTCATCAAGACCGGTTTCGCGGGACTTCCGCTATTCATCATGAGCGACGATTTCGAAGCAGTCAGAGAAGTGGAAGGCATCTTGAGAGAACGAGGCCTCCATTCCCGCATCATCACATTGTGCAACGAAACACACACCGGATTCGATATCCATGCACTCCGGGGTAAAACCTCTCCTTATCGCAGAGGTGAAGAAAACCTCCAAACAACGAATCCGGACTTCAAAGAAGATATCTTTCAGGAAACCGTTCGGTTGTTTGCGGAAACCATGGTGGCGGCCAGGTCCACCCGATTTGTCGGGACACGGAGATCGAATATCGGCTGGATGGTTAGGGCCCTCCACGATGCTCCGCACTCCTGCACACTCATGACTTCTGACCAGCCCCTTGTGACCGATCCCTTGGCCGAACCGGAGCACCAATACTACCTGGATCATACATCCGAGTATCGGGGAGAGGCAGGCCACGAAGCCCTGTTGAAGCACCTCGTGCTTCATCTGCAGCCTGAAGCGAATCCCAATCGCACCATTCTTCTTGTAGAGGTTGGTACCTGTGCCGGAAAGTTCCTTCCTCACCTCGAGCAACTCGCTCCTGAAGACAACTGCGTGATTGTCGGCTTCGAACCGAACCCCCTGAACTGTGAAATTCTGAACGGCATTCAACTAAGAAAGCCTTTTCTGCTCCTTCCGTCTGCCCTGTCCAACACGACCGGAAACCAGACACTCTTCACTCTGGTCGACCAGCCTCAGAACAGGCCCGGATACTCCCTCGCCTCGTTACGCGGGGACGGCGATGCAATCGCTCAGGTCAAGGTCGACACATTCGATCGCGCCGTAGACAGTCTCGACTACGATGACATGATCATTCGTTTCGTGAAGATTGATACGGAGGGCAATGACACCAACGTCATTCGAGGCATGGTGCAACATCTCCCGATAACGCAATACATCGTGTTCGAATCAAGCGATTGTCTGGATGATCGTAGAGGGCCCGGGGAACAAACGCCCTTGCGCAATATCATACAATTCCTCGATGTCAACGGATTTGACACATACAAGCTTGGCGAGAAACGGTTGCTCAGGATGAACGGCGACCATTGGCATGACGTCTACGAAAACACGAAGTTCCACTCCAATTGCTTTGCTCTGAAGAAAGACGATCCCATCATCCATGCGATCTGTGACGAACAGCGCTATTTCAGGCCCCTACCCGCATCCGCGCCTGCCCCACGAGAGGAGCCTCAAGTCCAGCCGGAGTCCCCCCCCCAGCAAGATCCCGACTCGGCACCCGAGGAATCGATTCACTCCATGCAGGTCGCCCAAATCGACGACGAGCCTTTCTACTTGTTCTTTGATCTCTTTGTCCACTGGACCGGCACCAAGATCACGGCTGCGGGGCCCCACTACGGAGCCGATATCGACTGGGCCGAGCATCAGATAGATCTCGATCATGTCGTATTGACAACCGCCGACATCTCCGTGACAGGGCAATACATTCTACACAAGCCCGACTCATGGGAACCTGCAATCCTGCTCGATTTTGAATCGCAAGAACTGCTCGCCCTCATCAGAAAGGGAGAGCCTCTTGACGTCACCATTACCGCCGGCCCTTGCCGGCAATCCTTCACTCTCGATTGCACGCCTTCACCCCACTATCCTGTTGCAGTGAGTCTCATGATCCGTGACGAGAACCGTTGGATCAAGTACTACATTGACTACTACCTCCAATGTCTCCAGGTCTCTCATGTCTTCGTCTATGACAACTACACATCCGACAGGGAAGGACTGAAGTCTATTCTGGCGCCCTACATTCGCCGGGGCCAGGTCACGTATATCCTCTGGGATTATCGTCGCCGACAACGTATCGCCGAGAAACACATTGCCCAGACGGTTCAGGAGGCCCACACCTTGAACCGCTATGGAGCAACACCCTGGATCGGATTCTTCGACATCGATGAGTTCCTCCGCATTCCGGACCGAACCTTGCCCCAATTCCTCGCAGAATACGATCCCGACAGCATTCACGGTCTGTCCTTCGCCATGCGCTGGTTCATGTACAAGGGCGACGCTGATTTCCAATCCATCGGCAACCCGCTTTTCACCCATCTCTACAGCAGGCCAAATCGCACGGGCAGGAAGCGGCAGAAGCTCTTCGTCTCGGCAAGGCATGTCCGCTTCATCCGCCTTCACTGGCTCGAGGACGGAAAAACGGACACGCCCGTTCTGGATCCGGACATCTTCATTCACCACTATTACACGCGTTTTGACCGCTTCACGCGAGGCAAAGACGAGCTCTCTACGGACTATGACGACTACATGCTTCGATTCTCGTCTCTACTCGAGGCTGCGAACACACAGCCGGCAGCGACCGAGAGAATTCTCTCGCACCAAGAGGGAGTGAAGGTACAGGAAACCAGGAACGCCTGGATTCAACACGTAAGAGATGCATTCGACCAGGCCGACACTGAGCAGTCGAAACTCAGCCGGGAATTCCACCATATCGAAGGTCTTTGCGGAGCCAAGACCCGTCACCTCCTGAACAATCTCTGCGCCTTCGATGGCTGTAGCTATCTTGAAATCCATACCTTGGCCGGAGCCAGTCTCTGCGCAGCGATCTTCGGCAATACGATTTCCGCGACGGCCGTTGATGCCTGGTCTCGTTACGGCAGTCCTCAGGAGCCGTTCTTCAACCGGATCACTGCCGTCGCCGGCGGCCATCCACCGACGATTCTACAAGGGGATCCTTGTGGTCTCGATATCCATACGATACCGACCTGCAATGTCTTCTACTACGGTGCGTATCAAAGAGGGCAGAGCCCGTTTCAGGCCATCCAGTATTACCATCCGCGGTTCGATGCCTATACGATTCTCATCGTCGAAGATTGGAATCGTGAAGACGTTCGGGAAGGGGTGAAGCGGTCGCTGCTCGATCTGGATCTCCATGTGCTTTTCGAACGAGAGGTCATTCTTCCGCCCCAATATCTGCATGGCATGCCTCTCCATAGAGGAGCGGAGACATGGTGGAACGGCATCTACGTAGCCTGTGTGGAGAAGAAAGGGGCGGAGGCTTCCTCCGATCGGCAGGCATGCAGGACGACCCCCCGCAGGACCGTTTCGTCGAACCACCTGCCTCTCGAGGTGGTCATCTTCAGCAAGGATCGTGCATGCCAGCTGGACGCTCTCTTGAGAAGCATGCATCAGTTCGTAAGAGTTGACCACCACAAGACCGTACTCTACACATCTTCAACAGATGAGTTCGATCGCTCCTATGACCTCGTAACCGACTCTTTTTCCGGTGTAGCCTTCGTCAAGGAGATGAACTTCAAGAATGACCTGCTCGACATTCTGGGCAGCGCGAAGGATGAGCAACGGCATATCCTGCTTCTCGTCGATGACAGCCTGTTCACCCGGCTCTATACCGGCGGTGATAACCTTGCAGTCTTTGATCAGGATGAGGACATCCTGACCATATCTCTTAGGCTCGGAGAAAATATCACCTATTGCCAGGTCCGCCAGATCGAAACCATCCCCCATGACTTCTCCCGATCCAATACTTGGAAATGGCGGGATGCACATGTCGGCTATTGGAACTATCCAATGTCGGTCGACGGGCATATCTTTCGCGCTACGGATATCGTGAGTCTCATCGAGAGACTTGAATTCACGAATCCGAACACCCTTGAAGCCGGACTTTGCTCCAATCCTATTGAGAGACCGTTGATGCTCGCGGAGCGCCGGCCCTACACGGTAAATCTCTCCTTGAACCGTGTTCAGGAGGATATCGCGAATCCCCATGGTGAGATCACCGCAGAAGAACTCAACGAGGCATACCTGCGTGGCGAAAGGATAGACTTCGGGCCTATTTTGTCCGCAAAATTCCACTCATGTCATGTCACGCCGAACGTTCGGTTCATGAGTGGAAGGACACTTCCCGCTGTCCCCCCCGGTTTCCAAGATCCCGACTGACCCGTTACTGGATATAGCCCAGCGCCCGGAGCCCCCTCTCCTCCTCGGGCGACATGGCGGGCTGCCGCTCCTGTCGCTTCCCTCCTCCGGCCTCGGACCAGACCTTGAGCCTCCGATGAAGGCGCTCTGTAACTTCAGGCTCCTTGCCGGCGATGTTCTCGGTCTCTCCCGGGTCTTTGTCCAGGTTGAACAGTTCAAGTGTGAGGTCGCTCCCGGTTGGGTACCTGACGAGCTTGTAGGGCATCAGGCGGACCGAGTCAATGATTTGCCGGCGTTCCATTCGCCCCTGCAGAGCGGGAATGCGGCTAGGCTCGGACCGCGCTATTGTGAAGAGACGCCGTTCTTCCCTCGATTCACTCCGTAGGGCCATTCCTTTCAGGGACCGTCCAGGCAGGCTGTCCGGAACCGGAAGGTTCAGAACATGCAGGATCGTGGGCAAGATGTCGATGTGGTGCACCTCGGCAGAGACTCTCCGGCCCGCGAACTCTCCCTCTGGAAAACGCACGACCAGAGGAATACGCACCTGTTCTTCGGTGATCTGTCCACCGTGGTCGAACATGTGGAACCGCTCGTCGAGCGTCTCTCCATGATCGGAAAGGAAGATCACCAGGCTGTGCTCAAAATGGCCCCGACTCTTCAAGGTATCAAAAAGCCTGCCGACACACGAATCGGCATAGAGGACTTCGCCGTCGTAGAGGCCTTTGAAGGCTTCGATCTCCGCCTCTGTCATCCCTCTGCTCCGCATCTCGTGGAGCCCGCCGTAGCCCGGACAACTGTGACGCCTTAGCTCGGGAGGCAAGAATTGGTGTGCATGGGATGCTGGCGAACGGTAGGGATAATGCGGATCAAAAAGATGGACAAAGAGCAGGAAGGGTCGGTTGGGGTCGACAGCATGGATCCAGGCTTCGACTTCCGAGCAGGTCTGCTCCGCCGTCTTTTCATTCTTCGTAGTGACCTCGCGAGAACTGTATAGATCGAAGCCGCGCCCCAACCCCGTGGTCTCATCCAGCATGGTATGACTGCTCACGAAACCTGCGGTATGAAAACCGTGTGCTTTGAGTTTCTCGCCCAATGTATTCACAGTATCCAGGAGGCGGGAGCCGTTGAAGAACACACCGTGCCCCACGGGGTAAAGGCCCGTCAGGATCGATGCATGAGATGGTGCTGTATTGACCGCGGCCGCCACGGCGTTGTCGAAAACAACGGCCGAGCCGGCAAAGGCGGTCAGGTTGGGGGCCGTGTCCCTGGGATGGCCGTAGATCGGGAGACGGTCTCGCCTTAGTGTATCCACGCTGATCAGGATGACGTGACGGGCCTTCACCCCTCCTTCACCCTTCCATTTACACGACTGCAAACCAAGCACGGAAATGGTGAGAGCGATGGTTGCAGCCACGAAGAACTGCGCCCTTCTCTTCATGTGCGTGAACTTCCTCCGTCTCTCTCTTTTGACCGATCGTCATCCTATCAAACGGCCCTCGGTACCACAACCGAACCGGCAGAAGGCACCATTTGCGATCCCGACGGAATCCATGTTAGAGATTGTGTATCCCCGTAGTACGACACGAGGAAAGATGCGGCACATGAACAGGCCTTTCTTCATCCATCCAGCCATTCTCTGTCTCTTCTTCTGCATCGCCTGCTCGGACAGATGCTGCAAAGAGCCGAACGCGAACATCATCCTGATTACCATCGATACACTGCGAGCGGACCACCTCGGGTGTTACGGATACTTCAGAGACACCTCTCCGACCATCGACACGTTTGCGGCAGAGGCCTGCCTTTTCACCACTGCCCATGCCCCCATGGCCACCACCCTTCCCTCTCACCTGTCCCTGTTGACGAGCACCTACCCTCTTGAACATGGCATCCTTGCAAACCTGGATGTTCTCAAGAAGAAGTTCGTCTCCACGGATCGTCTCAGGCTTTTCAGCGAATACATGCAGTATGATGGGTACGAAACGGCCGCCTTTGTCAGCGCGACCCCAGTCAAGAAGAATACAGGGCTGGCCCAGGGGTTTCATGTTTTCGAACAACCGGAGGGCCATGAAAGAGCTGCCGGAGAGACCACCTCCATGGTCTCTGAATGGCTGAAAAACAGGAATCCTCACGTACCCCTCTTTCTCTGGATTCATTACTTCGACCCTCACGCACCGTATCGGCCACCCGCAGCCTATGGCGCCATGTTTCAGATTGACGCCGAACTCCGCCGATTCACCTCTCTTCGGAATCACGGCGGAAAGCCGTTTCCGGACCGCACGCTCGAAGGGATCAATCAATACGACGGCGAAATCAGGTATCTCGACGATTCGCTGGGGAACCTCTTTGAAGCGTTTCGTTCTCTCGGAATGTGGGACCGCTCCATTGTGATCCTCGTTTCGGATCACGGGGAAGGGCTGGGGCAACACGGATGGATGGGCCACGGAAGAATCTACCAGGAACAACTGCGAATCCCGCTGATCATCAAGTTCTGTGGAGATTGCCAGGCCCCGCAAAAGGCTGGAAGGCTCGCCTCGATCCTCGATGTCATCCCAACCGTCCTGGCCAAGATGCCTTCGGGACTCGGCAAAGGGTTTCTGCGCCAGGCAAGAGGGATGGATGCGCTTGGGAAATCACGAAAACTCCCCTCCGTTTTCGTCCAACGCGTGGAGAGAGACCGCGGGTGGGAGCCGGGGCCAAAGTACGCTCTCATTCAAGGTCCATGGAAGTACTTCCATCTTCCACAGGCTGAGGATCAGCTATTCCATCTCGAATCGGATCCCCATGAACTGAGGGACGTGCTCGATTCTCACCCCGACGATGCCAGGGAACTGCGGGAAGAGATCCTCATGACCATAGGAGCCCTCAAGTCTGTTCAGGTCTCTCACGACGCAAGGAGGATGTCACAGGATGAGAGGACCCGAACCCTGAAAGAATTGAAGGCCCTTGGATACGTGCAATGAACCCGAGCCCCACTTCCTCCATTCCCGCCCTCGCGCAGATCTCACACTCGCTCCAATAAACCCCGAACAATGCGAGCGGCCGCCCTCCCGTCACCGTAGGGGCTATTAGCCGTCGACATCCTCTTGTAGCGTTCCGAATTCTGAAGAAGATCACGGGTTTCGCCTACGATTCCCTTCTTCTCCGTACCTACGAGGAATGCATTTCCGGATGCAATGCCTTCGGGTCTTTCAGTGGTTTCTCGCATCACCAATACCGGTCTGCCCAGCGATGGCGCCTCTTCCTGTACACCTCCTGAGTCCGTCAGTATCAGGTACGACGCCTCCATCAGCCATACGAACTCGGGATACGACAGGGGCGCCGTCAAGAGGATGCGCTCCTCTCTTCCTAAAAGGGAATGTACTGGCTCGCTCACATTAGGATTCAAATGGACTGGATAGATAATGCATACATCCGGGAATTCCTGTACGATCTCCAGCAACGCAAGGCATATCTGCTCTATACCCTTCCCAAAGCTTTCCCGCCGATGCCCGGTAGCCAGAATGACTCGCCTCCCAGCGCTGAATTCCTTAAGGACCTCCGAAAAGGCAGGCGGATGATCTCGGATACGGTCTCGCATCCAGAAGAGCGAATCTATGACGGTATTGCCTGTCATCTCAATCTGTGTCTCAGGGATTCCCTCGGCTAACAACGACCGGCAAGCTGCATCCGTGGGTGCGAAGTGTAAAGCGCTATTCAACGTAATGATGCGCCTGTTGATCTCTTCCGGAAAAGGTTGATCCTGGTTTTTCGTTCTGAGTCCCGCTTCAATGTGGCCGACTTTGATCCCATGATAACGGCATGCGAGGCTGACCACCATGGAGCTGGTTGTATCTCCCTGGACAAGCACCCAATCCGGTCTGAGTTCTGAGAGCAGAGGATCAATGGACTTAAGTACCCTCGAAGTCAACTCGGACAGCGTCTGGCGCTCCTCCATAACACTGAGATCATAGTCAACTCGTACCTGAAACAGCTCCAGGAATTGATCCAAGATTTGCCGATGCTGTGCTGTGGCGCAAACCAAGGAACGAATCCGGTCGGAACGCTTGTCCAACTCCCTCAGCACCGGAGTCATTTTGACCACTTCAGGCCGAGTACCCAAAACGGACAATACAGATATCAAGTCGCTCTCCTGCAGAGATCCCGCTCAGAGCAATCTCCAAAGAGAATAGTCGTCGTTTCCACCCTCTGCCAGATCAACCCAGAATCGGTCACCTACCGCAACTCTCCCGCGAACCCACTTCCCGGAATGGATAATCCTCTTCTTCTTTCCCATGAAACCGGCACATATGCTGTAGGTGGATGGTGAAGATATGATATAGTCACAACCCGCCATCACGGAGAAATCTTGGGCATATTTTCCTCTGTCGCTGGAGTTCTCTCCGACGCAGATGTTCATCTTCTGCTCTGTGATATAGGCAGTTGCTTCTTTGTAGCTTTCAAGCGACACGTCATCCGTGAACAGGTAGAATTTCTCGACTCTCCCCAGGACCTCTTTGATGCTGTCAATGTAATATTCCGTATCCAGGACCGCGTCAGGATTCCAGGACCCGAAATCGGTCCCTCTGAAATGAACAGCACAGCTGTCAGGAGGAACAACAGGTTCGTGTTTCAATTTGAAGACCCTTCGGGTGGATACAAGGGCGTTTTCGAAAAACCTCTCTCCCAGACAGAAGGTAAACCTGTCATAGTTACCTTGAACATTCGGATACTCCCCCAACAACTCACCTTCAAACAGCTCATGGCCCTGCCACGGCACGCAGAAGTACCTGCAGCCTCTCCTGCTGGCTTCGTTTCGCAAGTTGTAATAGTACATGATCCTGTTCCCGAATCCGCAATTCGGGAAACGATCAATCCCTATCATCGAGAATCTTCCATCCTTTCGAAATCCAGTAGGAAACGATCTCTTTTCGTATGGATTGGTGATAGCTGCTTCTCCATGCAGCATGTTCATCATGCCCGAGGTGCGGCATCATGTCGCCGTTCAGAGACGGATCGTCCGCAGGCATGCGAGGAACAAACGAATCAATGTCCTCATAAATCTTACAAGCAGCGGAGAAATGAATGTCCTCACCGCTGTCCCACGAACAGGGCCTGTCTTTCCAAATATTTCTCGTCCAGTCCGATTTGAAGAGCCACGCATGCCCGACAAAGTCAACGATGGTGTCCGCATCCGTATGATCGGGCCCGCCGAATCCAACCTGCCAGAACCCCTGCTCAATGGACATGAAGTCTTTCTTTATTCTTCTCCCGTTCGCTCCGACGATACAATGTCTTTCCTTTGTCAACCTGAAAGCGTTTTCCAACCACCTCGATCCCGGCACCGCATCGTCGTCAAAGATCGCGGTATACTCCGTGTCGCATAGAAGAGGTAACGTGAACCTCCCATGAAACTTGAAGTTCAAGTCTTTCGAATGCACAAATGACACGGGGATACCATCACTATCGATTCGCCTCCCCGACACATCAAAATGTGATTCATTCTGATACACCCAGATCTGTTTCGGCCTCAGCGTCTGCCGGACAATGTGATCCATTTGCAGCTCGAAGTTGTCCCTCTTCCAGCACGTCACGATGACGGTAATCTCGTCCTTTTCGTATTCCATCCTGCCTTCCTTTTCGGTTCTTTACAGCCCCCTCGAATACTCTCTGCTACGAGAGTGGCCCAAGAGCTGCCACAAAGGACGTTATGCCTTGACAAATCCTACCCCGCTCCTGTAGTAGTTTCAAGGGGCAGCACCCCCTCGTGTTGGACCAGGGAAACCACTTGCAGATCGGATCCCGGTTTCCCGCGCACCCCTCACGCAGCTTCGAAACGTCTCGGCCCCAAGCGAAGAAGACGCATGATATATCTACGGACCTACATGTACGTTCCACACGAAGTGGATCTCGTGATTGCAAATCTTGAAGAGTGTCATCAGCACATCGACAAGATGATCGTCTGCGAATTCGATGTCTACCACACCGGAGAAAAGAGAGATTTCCAGTTTCAGTCCCTGAAGAGCCTGGTCCCTGGTCATCTTCGTGCCAAGATCGATTATCATGCGTGCCACGTGTATGATTTCACCGAAAGAGCATACGACGATGAAGACACCATACACAGAATAAACGAGCCGGTCATGAGAAGCTACTTCACAAAGCTGTATACCTTCTCGGACGATGATATAATCATATCCGTCGACGCCGACGAGATTCTCTATGGCGAGAAGCTTCCATATGTTCTCGAAAGGGTCGACTCAAACGGGACAGTCGCCCTGAAGATGCGGCAATTCTTCTATAGACCCACCTACCTTTGGAAGAACAAGATCT
This sequence comes from bacterium, assembly GCA_028277985.1. GTDB lineage: Bacteria > Desulfobacterota > DSWW01 > DSWW01 > DSWW01 > S015-6. The sequence continues at coordinate 10,949 of JANQFG010000048.1, forward strand.
TTCGATCAGGTTCGGCTACCAAGTATGGAGGCATCCCCGTCAAGTTTCCCTTCAACTGGAGGGACATGGGAGTCCTTACGGATGACTTCGTTGGATGTCATTTCTCTTGGTGCATGGACACCGACGCTATGATCCACAAGTTACACACCTATGGACATCCACGTTATCGCTTCTGTGCCGACAAGACCGTGCTCGACGCGGCCATCCGGAATCGAGAATACCCTTTCGATCCGACGGTCCCATTTGACATCGAGGATTTGAGTATCGACGATGAGAGGATACCGAAGAGTATCAGGGGAAGGCTACGTCAATGATATCTATCGTCTATACAAATTCAGCATATTCCGATGTTTTTGCCGTATTTCTATCACAGTACAGGAAATACAGCTCCATACCGCTACGCAAGATCTCGGATGAACACGCTGACCATATCTATTCGAATGATGAGCCGTACTACAAGCACTGGCTTCAAGCTCTGAACAGCATTCAGGAGGATTACTTCATCTATAACCAGGATGATTTCTTCCTATATGGCGCCGTAGATTCTCAGAAGCTCCGGCAGCTCACAGAGATACTGGACGATACCCACTGGTCCTACATAAGGCTCATAAAGAGCGGAAGAAATCTGAGCACTCGCAAACCGGACGTGGGGCTCGATCATCTCTATATGGTCGGCGAAGAATCCTCTCCACAGTTTTCCATGCAAGCGACTCTCTGGAAGAAACGTGTCTTCATGCAACTCTACGAAGAGGCTGCACAAACCCTATGGTACGAATGCCCCGAATATGAGATCGTTTGTCGCCAACTGGGCATAGCCGGCTTGTACTATTATGCAGGAGAACCTCAAAGAGGGCGCCATCATTATGATTCTTCAATCTATCCATACGTAGCAACAGCCATCGTCGGGGGGAAGTGGAATTTGAGCGAGTATGCGCACGAATTGTGTCCAATCCTGTCTGAGAATCGTATTGATCCATGCGATCGAGGCATCTATCTGTGAAGGCGATAGCGCTCACCTTTGATTACAACATTGTAGGCGATTGTTCGCTTGATTCCATAGGCAGACATTGGGCAAGAGAGGTCTACAAGGACAAGGGGTTCATTTTCCAGTATTCGGCTGCCTCGTATGCCACATTCATTCATCACAATCCAGGACTGCCATTCGACATCTACACCGACGATGTCCCGTTGTTGCGTAAAGAACTATCTGCCTACCACATAGACGTTTCCAATGTGCGTTTGATTGATTGGAATGAAGAACTCAACGTACACAAGAGGCACAAATACCCTTTCCAGTGCGTCATACAACTCGTGAGCAAATACAAGAACACGGACGAGTATCTGTTGAAGCTGGACAACGATTTGATCTGCAAATCCAGGCTCGAATTGGATGAAAGGTCTGTTCTCGTATGGAGACATGAACGCCGTGTCGAGGATGGAAAGCCTGTCTGGGGTGAGAAGTATATCTGTGATCAAACCGTAGGCTCTACAGCTTTCGACTCATACAATATGGGCGTAATGGGGTTGCCGAAGGACTTCTGGCCGTACCATGATGAATTTATGGCTCTGTGCAGACGAATGATAGACGTCGATATCAGTCCAATAACCGACGTTCGTTCAAAGATATATCATTGCTGCGAGCAAGTCGCGTACAATTGGATCTGGCACAAATACGGCTTTCCGATCAGGGAGGCGGTAGACTGCTTTGATCATCATTATTACTTGAAAGAGAACTGTCTTTCGGATGCGAAGTTTCTATTGCGAGCAACCTGATGCCGAATCTCATCTCCCCTGATTCTGGGCGAGGGAAACCGAAAGCCTCCTCGACTCTTCCAGACGAAGAACGGACATACGGAAGTGCTACACGAAATCGGAAAGAAGCACGGGACCAATAAGTGCGGCCCGCTCCATAGCTTTCATGGCGAAAGCTATTTGCATGTTTACGAGCGATATTTTGGTTCGATCCGGCAGGAACCGCTCAACATACTCGAGCTGGGTGTGGACAAGGGGGCGTCGCTCCGCATGTGGAAGGAGTACTTCCCCCGCGCACAGGTGTTTGGTGTGGATATCAACCCAGTGAGCAAGGCCCATGAGGAAGAGCGTATCCGCATCAGCATCCTGTCTCAGGACGACAAAGCCGGGCTCGAAGAACTGGCATCCTCGGCCGGTGGGTTTGACATCGTCGTCGATGATGCGAGCCACATCAACCAGCTCACCATAGCGTCGTTCCAGATCCTGTTTCCCTTTCTGAAGCAGGGTGGCTACTACGTCATCGAGGATCTCTTCATGTCTTACGTAGACTACAGCCGCGTAGAGGACAAGCAAGAGTTCTGGGATGGTCTACTCCTACGGATGCAGGAGCGTGGAGTGGAGTTGAAGCAGTCTCGAACCAGCATGACAGACTTCTTTGCGGCGAAACTGGCCGACCTCGACAGCAGACGCGGCCAGATTCGATTCATCCACTTCTGGTCCATGCTTGCAGTGATGCAGAAGGGTTCATCGACCTGAACGGCCCCCACCAACAAGCGGGCAGCTACACCGCTGAATACCCAAAAAGCTTCATATAGTCTGAATTCAACGTATCGCGAATGAATTTCAGGTCGTCGCTGGAGTATCCCTCATACCGGGTATGAGGCTGTTCGTAGTAGGCGAGAGCCTCGTCATAGTTCCGCCCTACCCCTCTATTCTGCTCGTTCTGAAACCGGCGCTCCCTGCGCAACCGGAGGTTTTCCCTGTCGCCGCCCAGGGATTCTATGAGATCCCCAAATGTCTGTCGCGGGTAGAACAGGAGCCGTTCGTAGGGAATGACATGGGAACCCCCTGGCAAGTGCTCTGAATAGCCCTTCACATACTGATTCCACAGATCCGGCAAGTGCTCATACTGAAAGCACTTCTGAGCTGCCTCCTCTTCGCTCAAACCTCGCAACTCCCGGTGGACGCCGACAATCCTGCCCGGCTTCCGTATGATCTCGGACAGCGGGGCGTCCGCAAGAGCGGCCAGGCTCGGTGCGGGCATGATTCCGGACACAATCATGTGCTGTAAGCTTTTGATCCAGTGCAACGGATCCTTCACAATACAAATAAATCGATGCGGATCGGGCAACGTCAGGATCTCGAGTGAATCGGATTCGATCACATAATGCTTGAATACAGTAGGATGATTGCGATTCCAGGCGTTCGGGCAAGGGCCGTTCGTAACGAAAATGCCGGAGTTCTGCAAAGTGATCATGAGGAAGTTCGTTCCACTCCCATAGGGGCCAAGGCATATGACGGGCAGATCGGTTGGCACTTGCGGGTTCATGGGACGACCTCGTCGCATGCTCGTTTTCATGAAGCAACGTGGGATGTTACCCGTCGCTCCATTCGAATTCTTCGACACATATCTCTTATGGCACCTTCGATCGCTTGTGTCCAGCCCGCCTGGAAGCGCCGCGCCTCGGCGGGTTGATGCGAACACCCTCCCCGGAAGGGCTTGACAATATTCCTGCAACTATCTTACATATTCTCTGTTGTTTTCTATTCGTTTTCCTCGTCACCCTATGGATTGCCTGTCATCCTACAGACATGATACACATCGACCTTCGAGAAATACCGATATTTGTTCTCAACATGGAAGAAGATCCTGAGAGCAGGGCGTCCATGACGGCACAACTTGATACCCTCGGACTGAGGCATCAGTTTGTGAGTGCAATCAAGTGTGATCCTGCCGCAGTGGGGGTCTCGATTTCCCACCTGAAAACACTCCGCCAGAAAGGCCTCACGCCCCCTTTTCTCGTTTTGGAAGATGACTGCAAATTCCTGCCGGACAGATTCTCCTATTGCTATGATCTGCCCCCTGAGACGGACGCACTCTATCTCGGTCACTCCCTTTTTGGCTTGAGCGACAAAAAGGACGACGCCGGCGTACGCTGGGGACTCCACAACCACGCCCAATATGCGTTCTACGATGATCGATATATTCGCATTCTCAACATGCTCTCGCGCCATGCCATCGTCTACATCTCCGACAGGTACATGGCCAATGCGATCGAGGCGAACCTGTCCGCCCTGCTCGACAACCCGTACAACATACCTGGCGACATCATGTATGCCGAAATGCAGCCCAAACATCTCGTCCTTTCTCCCAGGGAGACGACCTGCTACCAGACGGGCAAGTTTGAGATTGCCACACGACCTTCGCTGCCTTCATGCTTGCAGCCCAGCATGGCACCCGGGGCGGAAGAAACTGTCTGAAACGGGCCGGAAGGGTACGAGGAAAACGACGGAAGACCCGCGATTGCCAGATGAACATCGCTATTCTCATTCAGTCATCTCATGACCCGAAGTACACGCCTTGTGTCCAGGCCCTCGAGCGTACATGGGCCAGCGTCCGTGTTCCCGGTGTCCAGGTCCTCTTCTATTTCGGGCTCCGCGAGGACATGCCTCACCCTCCACCGAACAACCAGCTTCGATTGGGCAATACCCTGATCTGTGACACGCCCGATCTGCACTACATGTCGGCCGGAAAAGTCGTGGAGGTTCGAACGCCCAAGTTTGTCATGGCCCTCGAGTATGTCCTGCGGGAAATGCAGGCCGACTACATCTACCGCTGCAACTGCACATGTTATGTCGATCAGCAGAAGCTGTATCGCTATATGCTCGACCGCCCTAGGGAGAACTACTACGCAGGACCACGTCTCCGCTACAAAGCACGTATCGATTTCGTCTCCGGATGCGACATGATGATCTCTCGTGACATTGCCGAGAAGATCGTCCGTGACCGAAGCATGGTGGACCCGGACCTGATCGACGACGTGGCGTTCGGAAAGCTGGTAACCGAGAGCTATATCCGGCCCGAAGAGATACACGTGCCGCATCGGCTCCTGGTCTACTCGGAGGTTGCCACCGAATCCCAGCGCGTCGAGGTCGACCATCCTGGAGCTTTTCATTACAAATTCAGTGCAGCGACCATGGACGCCCTGGAGCGCTTCCACCAAAGGCATGAAGCACATCAGGCCGTTGGCGAACCGTTACCCAGCTCAGCGCACCGCGCAGTGGAGAAACGTAGTCGGGAACGGGTGCTTTGTATTGGTGCTCCCTTCGACACCGAGTACTCCTCAAACTCGACCCGGGAGCCTGAACTCTTTGAGTGGACAAGCGATCCGAACCGGAAAACCGTGGATACGACGGTCTACATCGACACCGGCGTCCCCACGGGCCTTGACCAGCCGGGCCGGAAGATCGCCTGGCTTCTGGAGGCCCCGGCGATCAACGATCTTCATGGTGTCGTTGCTTTCCTTCGCGAAAACCTGGCAGCCCTATGCGCCTCCTACGAAGTCATCCTCGTCTCGGACCGGGAACTGTGTTCCTTGCATCCGAAGGTGGTCTATCACCCGCCCGGCAGCAATCTTCCATGGATTCCCCCCGAGAAGTACGGTCTTTACGAGAAGGAGAAGCTCTGCTCGATGTTTGCGTCGACCAAGGACTGGACAGAGGGGCATTCCCTTCGACAACGCTGGGCGGAACGTCTCCAGAAGAAGGTCGATCTGTTTGGCGGTTCTTGCGGCAGCGTTAGGATCGGCGGCACCTCGGTTCACCCAGACAAGAGCGAGGGGCTCATCCCCTACATGTTCAACATCGCTATCGAGAACTGCAGGGTCGACACCTACTATAGCGAGAAACTCACCGACTGCTTTGCCACCGGAACGGTACCGGTTTACTGGGGCTCGCCCCGGGTAGGCGACATCTTCGATCCGGCGGGTATCATCTTCCTGGACGATGCCTTCGACATTGCAGATCTCAGCGAGGAACTCTACCGCGAGATGCTTCCGGCCGTCCGCAACAACCTCGAAATCGTCTCCAAGCTTACGGGTGCGGATGATCTGCTTTTCAGGCGATACGTGAGCGGCACACCGCTGCGTGCCGAACACCTGCAAGTCGAAAATCGCACCGCACCGGAAGACCGGATCTTCGTGTCCATTGCGAGTTACCGGGACCCTGAGGTCGAGTCGACCATCCGGGATGCGTTGGAGAAGGCGGACCGCCCCGAGCGCTTGACCATCGGTGTCTGTCTGCAGGACACGAACGAAAACCTGAGCAACTTCCACTACCGGGATCACCCGCAGGTACCCGCAATTCTCATTCCCCACGAGGAGGCCGACGGGGTTTGCAGCGCCAGGAGCCGAATCCAGTGTGAACTTCTCGGAAATGAGCGCTACTACCTCCAGCTTGACTCACATTCGCGATTTGCACCGGGCTGGGATTCCGCTCTCATCCGCATGCTCAACTGTTGCCGCAGCGCAAAGCCCATTATAAGCACCTATCCGAACGACTATGATGGGAAGGACCACGAACGGGGCTATCTCAAGAACCGGGAAGCAACGCGCATCATCTACAAATCCTTTTCCGAGGATGGCCGCCTCCGAGTGATCGGCGGGATGGAGACAAGCAAGGATACACCCGATTCCTCTCTGTGGCTCGCCGCCGGATTCCTGTTCACATTCAGTACGTGGGTGCGCGAGGTCCCCTATGACCCGCGATTCTACTTCTGCGGCGAAGAAGACGGTCTCTTAATTCGGTCTTACACCCACGGATGGGACCTTTTCGCACCAACCGAGAACGTGGTCTATCACAACTACGTGGACACCCAGAGCCAAGACGAGAGCAGATCGCGGCCGCGCCACTGGGCTGACCACCCGGGCAGGAATTCGGGCCTCCATGTCCTGGAAGAACTCCAGGCCGGCATTGGGATCGGCAAGGCACGGAGCATCGACGCATTTCAGGAGCACTTCGGGGTCAACTTCTCCACACGCACCATGAAGGAGTGGGCCAGGCTTGGTATGCCCCAGTCTGTCTATTTGGAGAAGGTTGCCGACAGGCCGATCCTTGTGAGCCTCGACACCTCGGTGATCCCTCTCGGCCGTCATCGCCTCTGGGTCTTCGCACTCTTCGATGAGAGTGGGCAGGAGGTCTTCAGGCACGACATCCACGATGAGCAGGTTCTCGATCGCCGTGCCGATCAAATCGCGGTCCGACTGCCCCGTGAAGCATGTCGCCGTGGCTTCGTCAAGGCGCTCCTGTGGCCGGTGCTGGAAGACGGAACCTTCCTGGAGCGTCACGAATACGCCGTGGAACAGGATCTGATGAACCGCCGCATTGTCCCACACCCACGGTCTTTCGACCTTCGAACCGAAGGCTACGACAGATCCGACAACTACAAGTGCTGGGTGTTCGCTCTCCTTGACAGGTACGGAAGAGAGATATTCCGCGGCGACATCTTCGATCCGGCATTCCTGCGACTCGAGGAACGGAGATACACGATTGCCGATCCCAGGCTCTTGCTAGCGGGTCCCACTCAATATGTCCTGTGGCCACTTCTCCAGGACGGTACCTACCTCGAGCGCCGGCAAGAATACATTGAGTGGGTGAGATAAGGCTCGCTAGGACGGTGATGTCGGCGACGATGTCGGCACCGAAGGCGGTTGCGTCGGCGATGATGTATGGGGAGTCGGGGTCGGCGTTGTCGGTGACGATGTATGGGGAGTCGGTGTCGGTGTTGTGGGCGACGATGTATCGGGAGTCGGAGTCGGCGTTGTCGGCGACGATGTATCCGGAGTCGGAGTCGGCGTTGTCGGCGACGATGTATCCGGAGTCGGGGTCGGGGTTGTCGGTGACGACGTGGCGGGTGGCTCCACGATGCAGGGATCAACCTGGGCCCCCGCATTTCTGACGATAGGTTTGGTCCACTTGGCGGGCAAAGGGATGACACCGGAACCTGCGACGGTTGCACCTCCGACCAGTATGGCACGCAAAACATTTCTTCGCGTTTCACACGGCTCGTCGCCCTCTTTGCGTGAAACCGACTCCGGCGACTTGTCCTCGTGCTTCAACGGGTGCTTCTTGGTCTTGTCCTCAGACATCCACGTCGCTCCTCACCGGCTCCACTCCCGAAGGAGAGGATCAGCCATTTCGCCCAGTCTTGTCCGTCAAAATGCCTGAATTCTCGGCCAAGCTGCGGTCACCTTAGCAAATCTCTGTCATGAAAACAATCGGTTTCTCGATTCCGCCGACCGTAGACCTCACTCATAGGGCGGAAGATCCATCGGAAGGTATTCGGCCTCCCGAAACCTATTATAAAACGCCGTCACATCATTCTTGATTGCTTCCAAACCATCATCATCCACCTTGTACAACTCCCTGAGTTCATCCACAACACGTTCGACGGCTCTCTTTTCAACAAACAGCCTGTAGAACAGGAATGCTGATGTTGAGTTCTCCAATGCCAGGCGGAATGCCACGCTAGTCTGAATGCTCATCTTGGTAAACGGCCCGCCCCCGGAATTCTCCCCTTCTCCTCCCCCGCCGCATACGGGTTCGATGTTCTCCACGTGGTAGATGACATCCGCTTCCGCATAGCTTTCTCGAAGCAACAGGTCCAAGTGCTCGGCCGAAAAACGGAGCTCCGACTTCTCGCCCTCAACCGTGATTTCCCACTCGTCCTCACCCAGATTCTCTTTCACATAACGCGCTTCATCCCCGGACGCGTCGATCGCCAATTGGCTAAGATATCCGGTTTCCGTCATGGTCGCCTTCTTATCCCTGCAGAGGCCGGCCGCTCTTTTTCTGTGTCCGGCGCCTTGAAATCTTGCTTTGTAACAACTCGAGCAATAGTTGATTCCCATCTGCACCCCGGCCTCAACGGCATGCTTGAGGATTTCGCAGGCAGCAAGCTCTGACTCCATGATCGGCACATTTACCGGGTGATCCTTCCTGTTCACAGGCGAGTACCCTCTCTGATCGAAGGCCATGGCATTGTGATCGGTTCGCATCAATTGATGAAGGTTCAGGTGTTTCACACCGATTCCTTCCATCTCTTTGAGCAGCGACTTCACGCGATCCACGTCTTCGGGAATCGCGGGGATCTCAACGGTTACCGTCCCGACAATCCCGACCGCCATTCTCACAACGGTCAGATCATAGTTGTTCGCCGAAATATCGAATCGAACTTCGTCCAGTCCCGCCTGATGCAGGAGAGACAGCTTCTCCTCCGATACACAATCGCCGTTGGTGTAGACCCAGATGTAGTGCCTGTCGCCGAAAACCCGTCTGATTTCCTTCAGGTATTCGAGCACCCTGTCCAGGACCAGAAAGGGCTCTCCGCCGGAGAAAGAGACTCCCTTGAAATCGAAGGTACGCAGAAACGAAATGTATTCGTCGACGGAATCAAAGAATACCTTCTCAGGGCCGGAGGCAGGGTTGCCTACATCCTGTTTCTTCTGGGCGACAGGGCAGTAGAAACAGCTTCGGGTACAGGCATCGGTTATGAAGATGCAGGACCATGTACCGTTGATACAGGTCCGACAACCAGGAGAGAGGCTCCCGATCGCCGGCTTCGAGAGATTGCCGGCTGCGGGGAATCGAACGCCGCTCCTGCGGAAGAAGGCAAAATAGTCATCTCTCTTCTGCATCGCCAGCGCGCCGTCGAAGAACTCGGTATCCCACCTGTCAGGGTCCCTGTACACATTGGGCGGCTCTTTGGCGACAAGGGTATCGCGGTGAAATCTGCAGTTCCTGAAATCGATACCGGCATACTTCTCGTAAGCTTCAATCGTTCGTTCGTTTCCGAGCCCGTACGGACCGACATCGGTCCCCTGCGCTTCCCGTTGCAGCAGTTGCCTCATCCTCTCCTGGCTGCTCAGAGTCCTCTGAGCCGAGGAAACATCGGTCATCCCCCCGCGCACTAACTTCTCCGTATGATCATCCCAATGCTTCGGCTTGCCCCTTCGCTCATACTCATGCCAGACAACCGACCGATGGGGATGAAAGAGGTCGTAGCCCATGCTGAAACTCCTGAGAGTCATGTTCATTTCCTGCTCGCCGGAATAGAGCAGGGAATCATAGCTGCATTCCTCACAATGACCGCCCAGAGTGAAATAGAAATGACAGGACAAGAACCTTGCGTGCAAGGGTCTCAAAAGGGTCTGCCAGTTCTGTATCTGTTCCGAAGCCAATTGAATCATACCGTTCGCTGAGAAGGATTTCGCAACGATCTTGTAAGCCCTCGAGTCCCTGTCTTCAGGGCCGGGACTGCCAGGTTCCCATCGGTCAGGATCATAGGGAGGGGTGTGAGCCGTCAGGATGGGCTTCTCGCATCCCGTCTGCCTCATCATCTCGATCAGTTGCTCATCCCAGTTCTCGGCAAACCTGTGGTGAGAATCCAGCTGCAGCGTATATTCTTCCCCTCCATACAGCTTCTGTATCTCATGCCGGGCCCAGCAGACCCCCTTGCTCTCGCTCCAGTGAACGTCAAGAATGCGGAACCGATCATCCCCAACGTATTCGGCCAGGCTCTCCGTCTCATCATGCTGCCAGCATATGCCGAACCTGAGCCCGTCCGGAGAACTTGCCTTGGCGATACAGTCCTCGAGGGTGGAAACCAGCTCGGGGTCCCTGTATGAGGCAATCTGAACGAATATCCGGTTATTACTTCCCATGGATTTGCGCCTACGAATCGATGAAGATGTATTCCAGGTACTGAAATCTGTCGGAAAAGACGCGGATCTGTTCCCTCAATTCGTCCACATTGTCTCCTGTCACCCCGTACAGCTCGGCAAGCTCATTCCTGACGGTTTGCAGGTCCTCGTCCTTTACGAACAGCCTGTGGAAGAGCAAAGCTTCCGTAGGGTTCTCGAGAACACGCTGAAACCCCATCCCCTCTTTCGCATCGGCCTCATCTGCAGAACTCGGCTCGTCGTAGAGGACCTCGGCCCCACGGAAATCATCATCCAGCAGTACCTCCAGGTACTTGACAGGAAACACCAATCTGGGAGCCCCCTCCCTCCTCACGAACTTCCATTCGGATTCCTGCAAATGCTCTCTCAGATAGTCGGCCTTTGCGCAGGATGCATCGATGGAGAGGCTCCTCAGATATCCGGTCTTCGTCAAGGCAGGCGTCGGATCTTCGGCGACAAAGTGTCTCCCGTGTCTGTAATCCCTATATGCCCGTAGGCTATCGCGGTCGAATTCGGGGCGGAGGGGTCCTCGGATAGGTTCATAAGAACCCCCTTCGGCCGTGGACGCACGCCCTGGATCCATCCGCGGGGAGTCGCTCACGACACCCGTACCTGCTCGACGGTAAACATATTCGATGGCCCCCGGCGGCGAGAACAACTCGGAGGGCTCACCGGCAACCCGGCAGAGCCGGTCACGGAAGTCTGCAAAGAGTGTCTCGTTCTGATCGGGACATCCTTCCGAGGCAAGGTACGCATCCACCCGAAACCCCCAGCATCCATGGTCCCGCCGATCGGCTCTGCGAGTGCGCAGGCTTTCCCCATTGTCGAACAGGACATGCGCAGGCGCCGTCCATGCCCCTTTCTCAAGCCCCCTCGCGTGCGCAGCCAGGTACCCGGGAAGATAGCAGCCGTCGTCCCGAAAGAAGACGACCGCATCCGTGCCGCGGCTCATGGCAAGGTCAACCAGTTCGGCGATCTTTCTTCCCAGGGACGGCGCCCGCTCGGGGCGTACAACGATCTCCCAATTGCTGCCGACCTGAGTAGAGAAAGTACTCCCGTCATCATATATGATCAGCCGGCATCGGTCGGGTTCATAGTCCTGCGCAAGGAACATCGCAATGAGGTTCGGAATGCTGCGAGGTCGCCGGAAGGTCGGACAGATCGCGGTAATGTGCATACTCACTTCCCGAATTCTCGGCACAGGGGCTGATTCAGACACCGGTCACGCCGGAGCTCACTACGGGATACGCCAGGTACCGGTCCTCGAAGCGACCCAGGTACTCCTCGAAAGAGCCTTGCTCAAGAAGCCACCTCTCCATATCGTCAACCTTGTCGGGCAGGTCGCCCAGAACCGCTTCATAGGCCAGGTGACTGTAGCCCAGGGACTGCGTGCAGGCCGCTGTTTTTCCGGGCTCCTGGAGGAAGCGGCACCCTGGAGCCATTGGAAAGGAGCTCCCGATACGATGTCTGCCCATATGAAAAATCTGCCAGGGCCTCGTTTTTAGCTCCCTCACCGATTCTTCCAGATGATTCAGAATGCTCTCGACGAAGAGGGCATCATCCTGAATGACCAGGACGTTTCTGAGCCCCTGTATTTGCGCCTGCCTTATGATCTCTCGATGTGAAAGCGCGTAGCCCGTCCGGTTGCTACCGGGCGTTTCCGTGACAGCGAAAGGGCGAATTCTTTCCGAAATACCGAGGCGACGGAAGGTATCCGAAATCCTCTCCCATCGTGAGGGTTGGGAGACCAGGAGGAGGCAGTAAACAGCATCGAAATAGGTAAACGGGTTGACCAACTCCACCTGGATATCGCGCTTGACAGACTGAAACCAATCTTCCCCATTCCTCCGGGAGAAATGGTTCTCGATGGGATCCGTATCCATTCCCACCTCTGTGAAGCCAAGGTAGTAGTTACGAATTCGCTCCGAGTCGATGTTCATGTAAGGAACGCCGTCCGGTCGGTCGAATCGGTGAATCCAGCGCAAGAAGGGCAGACAGAGTGTGCGCCTCTCTGCTCTTCTGTACCTCTCGTGAATGTATCCTTCTTCACCGCCGAAGCCCTTGAACCGGGGGTTGTATCCCAACCACGCACTCTTTCGACATGCGAGAAGACCTGTCCCCTGCATGGAGACCTCAAAGGGCTCGTTTTTCGGGTCGTCGCCTCGATCGTCCCTTCCCCAGCGGCCGTACATTCCGTCCGACCATTCCGGCTCGAAGTGCGTGGAGATGCCACGGAGATCGTCGCCCACCAGAGGACCCTGGAGCAGATCGTTGCAGTCCGGATTCGCATCCAGATAGTCGATGAGCTTCTGAATGGCGCCTTCTTCAACCAGGACATGGGAATCCATACACAGGACATACTCGCCTCTTGCATATCGAAAGACCATATCCTTGACGGCCGTACCTTTGATGTATTCGAACGGAACATATCGCAATTCCCCAACACCCCCCGCCGCTCTTTCCACAAGGTCCAACAGGTGTTTGGAATACTTGCCCGTAGGGTTGTTGTCGACAATCAGAATCTCACCGTCCTTCAGTACCTCGGAATGATAGAGTCGCAGAGCCTGCACGGTGAAATAGACCGCTTCATATTCGTCGTAGACAGCCATACCGATGGTGATTCTGGGTCGATCTTCGCCGGCAATCACCTGCCCGGAAACGGCAGGCGTTTCACCAGAGGAAAGCCGGGGAAGCATCACTCTCGAAGGCGACCATCTTTCTTCGTCCGGAAAGATCTCCGAGAACAGAGCCCGGTGGAAATGATCAAAGACAACGCTCGGATAATGAGGCTCGAGTCTCCGAGTGGAATCCGGGGCCGGGTCCGCCATCCTGTAGGTCGACCAATCAATGTAATAGGCCCACAGAGGGACCGTGGAGCTTCTTTCGCCGAACTCTTCGTCAGTCTTCCGGTCTGTGAAGACATAATCACATTCGGACAGATCCGGCGATTCCCCGTTCAGATGGACCAGAACCTTGAGGCTTTTCGTTCGGTCGATTCTGCCATGGTCAAAAGCGGGTTCCCCGAGGTCCGTGTAGAACACAAGATCTGCATGCATCTGTTCAGCGTCAACCACCAGCACATCGAAACGGGGTGCCAGCATATGCAGAAAGAAATTGTCCAACGGATCGAAACGATCCCAGAAATTGCCGAAGCCGACCCGAATCACCGGTCGGAGAGGCCTCTGTCCAAAGGCGTGAACAAAAGCAAGATCATGGCCTATGAGCTCGATCAGCTCAAGCGCCTTCAGCGTATTGATGGTTTCGACAACATCTGCTCCGATGAAACCGGCTTCAGAGGGATAACGCCTGCGCAACACATTCTCGATTGCGTTGACATTCAACCTACCGTCACACATGAACCATATGCCGGCGGCGGAAGGATTGAGTTCATGCCTGGCGTTCTTCTCTTTCGACAGGATGACGACGTGCTCTCCGGACCACGTCATGGTAAAACCCGGCATCCGTATCGGGCACGCGTTCCTCATGTTTTCCGTCATTTCGAGCGGCACTCCTGGAACAGCAGAAGCCTATGAAGTGGGGGAAATACCGTGCAATTCTAGATCCTTTCCTTTCATGGAGTCAAGTTTGCGTCTCTACCGACTCCTCTGCTATCCGGTCCGGAGCAACCCTTGAACGGAAAAGTCCTCCCTGATAACCTCTCGCCAATTCGAAACAACCTGTTATTCTGGAATTGCCATGGACAGAGATGTTCGGGATGGAGCGCGAGTCCTTAGGCTCGGTGCAGCCTTCGTTGTGGGAATCGCTGCATACCTGGTCGTTGCTGCCTTTTCCTGCGAGGTCAGGGACGGCCGGGAAGCCCCCCGACCCAGTGGAATCACTGCCTCGGCCAACAGGAGGCCTGACATTGCGCGGCTTGCCGTGGATGGCAATATCAACACACGCTGGGACACTGGAAAGATCCAGACCGGAGGGGAATGGCTTCTGCTGGATTTGGGAGAACCTCACCAGATCATGGGACTCACGCTCGATACTTCACCGTCGGTATCAGATCACCCCATGGGAATCAAGATAGAGATCTCTTTCGACAAGAAGGAATTCCGAACGGCCTTTCGTCAAGACTCTACGCTGCCCAAGCCTATTCAGCATTTTGCCTTGCCTGCACCCGAGCAAGGACGCTACATCCGGATCACGCAAACCGGAAAGTCCACGAACTGGTGGTGGTCTGTCCACGAGGTGACACTGGATCTCCGACCTCTCACACCACTTTTGACCGGCAAGGCTCGCTGGTTGAATCTACTTCTGCTACTGTTTTGTACCGCAATGGGCGTGGCCCTGTTCCTCCTGACACGCTTGCTGACAAGGCGTGAGATCATCACTCCCGTTCGGGTACTGGTCACCCTTTGCTGGATTTTCCTCGGGTTGATGCTGGCTGCGCCGCACCTCCCGGAAGAAATCGCATGGGGCTATTTCTGGATCGGGAACTTCTCGCCCTGGGTACGTGTCGTCGCCTTCGCTCTTCTGCTTGCTCTTTCCCTCCCCCGTCTGAACAGAACGGTGAGAAGGATCTTCAGCGCTGCAGTGGAGTCCCTCGCCCATCTCACGAAACGCTACGGGATTCTCCTCCTGTGTACGTGTCTTTTTTTCATCAGCTGGTGGCTGGCCTCGAAGACCATCTACGGAGATGGAGGGGAGACCATGTCGTTGCTCAAAGCCGGGCAACGGATCAACTGGCGGGAACCCCTGGACCGGTATTTCACGGCAAGGATGTATCATTTCACCCATACACTCTTCGGCTGGGGACCGCGTGCGGCCATTGCAATGGTCAGTTGCCTTGCCGGCATCGTCTACTGGATGACTGCTGCGGCGCTGGCCCGCCTTCTCGGCACTTCGAGGGAGGACCGCACTGTTATCTTTCTCCTCCTGATTTCCATGGGTGCCGTACAGATCTTCTTCGGAAACATCGAGAACTACAGCCTCCTGGGTGCGGGCAGTATGCTCTATCTCTATCTGGGCCTGAGGTACCTGGAAAGGGGGACAGGGCTCGTCTGGGCGTGTCTTGCCCTGGCAGTCACCAGTTGCATCCACCTTGCCGCAGTGTGGCTGTTGCCTACCCTCCCTCTGCTTGCCATATCGGGCGCTTTTCGGTTCTCACACGATGAGACCGGGTATTCCTTCATGATTTCCCGAGTCCGGTTGCGGCGACTGCTTCTGGAGAGTGGAATCGGCATGCTCGGTGTTCTGCTTGTATTCGGGGGCACGTTCCTTTTGGCGATTCACCACCTCGACTCCTGGCGGAATCTATCCATAGCATGGTTCGGGGGTGGTGACGGAAGGCTCTGGGTGCCGCTCTTTCATCCATCAACCCGATTTGAATCGTTCACGATGTTCTCATGGGAGCATCTGCGTGCCCTGATGAACGAACTGCTTCTGATCTGTCCAATCGGGCTGTTTCTGGTGGTTGCATATCTGCTCTTTTCTCCGGGAAGGGTGCGGCGCTGTGACCGACAGATCCTCTTCCTCGGTAGTTGTACGCTTCTCTATCTGGCCTACATGTCGTTGTTCAATCCGGACATGGCGGTCTTTGCACACCCGGGCATTCTGAATGAATGGGACCTGTTTTCGGTCGCAGCGTTTCCTCTTGTTCTCCTGGGAACGTACCTGTGGGCCCGTTGGGAACCCGACTCCTGGCAGAAGAGGTACGTATCCGTTCTGCTGGTTGTCTTGGGGGCGATCCATGCTTCAGCCTGGATACTGTCCAACGCGAAGATGACATTCTGAGGTTCTGCTCTATTCGGTTCCTGCCCGAGATGAACTCTCAGTCGATTGCTTTGCTATCCACGGGTACGTGCGGGAGATCCCTTCCGCGAGACTCGTCCTATTCTTCCACCCGATGGAATAGATCCGATCATTGCTGAAATTCCTCGATTGAACACCCACCGGACCGTCCACATAGCGGATATGAACGCGCTTGCCGGCCACTTTTGCTACCGTGTCAACAAGCTCGTCGACGGACACGTACTGGTCGGACCCGATGTTCACGGGTCCCTCGAGGTCCGATTGCATCAGCCGGAAGATACCATCGATCATATCGTCCACATAGGTATAGGAACGAACGGCTCTACCGTCGCCCCAGACCTCGACCGCACCCCCGTCTTCGGCCTCGGCGACCTTTCTGCATATTGCTGCAGGCGCCTTCTCTCTCCCCCCCTCCCAAGTACCTTCCGGTCCGTAGCAGTTCTGCAAGCGGGCGATTCGCACGACCGTCCCGTGTCGCCTGCCATAGGCCATGGCAACTCGCTCGGAATACAGCTTCTCCCAACCGTACTCATTGTCCGGATTCGCCGGAACCGCATCCCCTTCGGAAAGCTCGGGCTCCCCGGCACTCATGTCCCGATACACGCAGACAGAAGAGGAAAACAAGTATCGCTTCACCCGGGCCACAATCGAGGCGTGGGTCATGTGGATATTGATCAAGGCATTGTTTCGCAGGACTTCACACTCCGCGGAGTGGATGAAGCCCATTCCCCCCATATCCGCAGCCAGCTGGTACACCTCGTCGAAGGTTCCCTCCGTCCGCGCGAGTGCCCAATCGCAGTTTCCCGCTTCCCGAAGGTCCAGAAGCAGGAACTCATCCGCCGCCGTCGGCCCGAACTCGGGCCTCTTTATGTCCACTCCACGAACCCAATAGCCTTCCGCCTTGAGCCGTTTGACAAGGTGACCTCCCACGAAACCACCCGCACCCGCCACAAGCGCTGTTTTCACGGTGTCCCCCTCCATGTTGTGCTTCAAGGGCTGCAGACGGAATATCCCTTCCTTCGATCTGTTCCCGCTCTTTGTACCACCCCCAGGGTGCTGCAGCCATCTCGGTCAGAGTCTATCTCACGATCCGGTTCGAATCCAGGGGGCAGCTCACCTCCACAATCTACATTCTTGTGATACTGCGACCCAATTTAGCCCGATAGGCCCTGCGCGAGAGACCGGCCAGCCTGGTGAATATCTTCCAAAACGAAGATGCTCTTCATACCCAGCCCGGCAGGTGATCTTGTCAGAAGACTCCTCGCGGTCCTCCAGGAGGCGTTTGGCTTCTTTGACTCCGATCCAGTGCAGACACCACCTTGGGGAATCACCAGTGGCCCGTTTGAATCGACGCTCAAAGCTTGGTGCTGTTCTATGATCCGGTCCAACGCCGCGCAACAGTACTCCCATGTCTTGTCGATCTCCGCCTGGCCGCGATCAGGATCAGGTCGGGTTCTTTGATGTCGGATACGGCCGCTTCTCTCTTCGCATTACAAACGCTACGCTCACAAACTTACCCCTACGATCCGACGCGAAGCTCGAAGACTCGGCCTGCGAATCATCGCAACTGCAGAACATATCCACTTCGGGCAGCGTGAAGGGATATCAGTTGTAGTCCTCGCTTTTCACATGGACCTTGATTTCGATGAGGGTCGGGTGGTGGCTGTTGTAGTTCACATCGTGCCAGTGCCA
>JANQFG010000059.1 GCA_028277985.1 bacterium
GGTCACTGCTCAAGGCCCTTGGCCCAAGCCGCGAGGTGGCGTCGCTCGCGGGGGTCGTCCACTTGGTTGCGGGTGGGACTGAAGAACAAGCCGGGGGCATGCAGCAGCTTGCTGAACGGGAAGACGATCATGAGGACCGCCACCAGCAGCAGGTGCAGGAGGATCAGGGGGTCGGCGGGCAGCGGCGAGAATTCGAGGGTCATGAGACCACGGAAGAAGAGCTTGATGGAGATCACATCCACATGGATGACATAGGTCATCATCAGGCCACTGAGCCCGAGGAGGATCAGCAACGCCAGGAGCAACAGGTCCGAGGTACCGGTGATATAGCGCACCCGATCGACCAGGACCCGCCGCGCCCACAGGCCGACCAGCCCCACTACCATAGCCATCCCTCCATAGATGCCGAAGGGCTGAACCAACTGAATCGGCAGCCATACCGGATCCAGAAAATAGCGCAGGTGGCGCAGGGTGACCAACAGGAGCCCGAAATGGAAGATCCAGCCGAAGATCCAGATCCACTTGTTGCCCTTGAACAGGCTCTCGAAGAAGACGACTTCCCGTACCAGGCGCAAGCCGACGCCGGTCTTGGTGGTCGGGGCCGGCGTGGTCGGGATCTTCAAGGGGGCCGGGGTGCGTGCGTACTGCACGATCTTCCAAATCAGGCCCCCTACCAGCACGGCGGTGGCGACATAAAACAAGATGGTGTATAGGACCGTCAGCAACGACATGTTCCCGCTACCCTAAACTGTGGATCTGTCGAAGGACCGGGGGACCGGACGCCCCCGGACTACCAGCAGCACGGGGGGCACTCCGGTACGGATGCTCTCAACTACCGATAGCATTGATCTGCCAGGATCCCCACGAAAAATTCAGCCGCAAATAAACGCAAATGGACGCAAATCAACGAATGGACCACGAACCATTGCTGATGGCGAACCGATCTCGATTGATTTGCGTTGATTCGCGTTCATTTGCGGCAAAAAAAGAATTCCCAACGGAAAAATCCAACCGACGTTATTGGTATTCCGGTTATGACCCCGAGGGAAACCAAGTCAGTAACATGCGCCGTTCAGACGCAGCCCGTCGGCTTGGGGAGACCGGCATAGCGACAGGCCTGTTTGGCGGGGCCATAGGGGAACAGGCCGTACAGGTACTTGCTGTTGCCTTTCTCCTTGCCCATCTTTTTGCCCACGGCCTTGGTCAACACCCGTACTGCCGGAGCGATCTGATATTCCTCGTAGTACTCGCGCAGGAATTCGATGATGGCCCAATGGTCATCGGTCAGTTCCAGATCGTCCTCCTTGGACATGACCTCGGCTACGCCCTTTTCCCATTCCTGGATGTTGGTGAGGTAACCCTCTTCATCGGTCTCGTAAGTTTTGCCGTTGACTTCGATAGGCATGATGATTTTCCTCTTGCTTAAAAATTCACAACCAGGCCTGGACCTTGTCGTTCTCCGCCGCCAGATCCACGAAGTCCGCGTAGTCCACGACCTTGATCCCATTGATGATGCGATCTTCGGTGAATCCGCGGGCCGCAAGGTCGGGGCCCAGGACATAAAGCGATTGCTTGGCGAGCGCGGCCTCGAGCTGTTTTTCCGCCTCCGTACCCTTCAGGGCGGCGTAGACGCCGTCCTCGAACAAGAGCACGGGGTCGCCCTGGTTGGCGAATTTGAGGCAGGATTCCAGGCTGTTGCGCTCGAACGGTGATTTGTTGACGGTGTGCAGGATGCTCATCGGACCCTCCCCTTAGAAGCTGAAGATCACATCGGATTCTTCCATGAGTTCGGAAACGCGGGCGGCATCCACCACCTCGACGATGTTCTCGACCTCTTCCTCGGTCTCCCAGTCTTCCCAGGGGATCTGCACCAGGTCGTCCGGGGTCAGTCCGCGGGCCGCGAGCGAGTCCTTGTCCACGTAGATGCTTTTTACTTCGTAGTCGCCCAGGGTGCGGTAGGTCGGCGAGAAGTTTTTCATGCCG
>JANQFG010000109.1 GCA_028277985.1 bacterium
TCAAGCTCGTGAGTGTCTACGAATACCTGGAGTACCGATTCAGCCCATCGGTGCGCACGCTGGTGAGCGCGATCTTTCTCTTGAGCCGGGGGCTCGGCACGGGAGTCGCGGTCTATGCGAGCGCCATCGTCCTGTCCGTTTGTTTTGGGATTCCCCTCTGGTCCACCATTCTGATCATCGGTGTCGTTACACTCGTCTACGACACCCTTGGCGGAATCTCGGCCGTGGTCTATTCGGACGTGATCCAGATGGTCATCCTGCTCGCCGGGATCCTGTTGTGCCTGGTCTACGCGGTGGGGGACCTGGGGGGCATCCAAGTCGCACTGCAATCCATTCCCGGGGAACGGCTCCGGGCCATCGACGGGAGTACGGGGTTGGGCGACAGCAGCGCCGTACCGTTCTGGGCCTTCCTGATCGGTGGGTTCTTTCTATACGCTTCTTACTACGGCACCGATCAGAGCCAGGTCCAGCGTGAATTGTCGGCCACCACCGCGGATGAGACGAGGCTTTCCCTGATGTTCAACGGATTTGCCCGTTTCCCCCTGACGCTTCTGTATGCTGCCATGGGGCTGGTTGTCGGTTCGGTATATGCCCTCTCCCCGGAGCTGCGCTCGAGCGTCCCTCAGGACAGGCCCGACTATCTGATTCCCCAGTTCATACGTTTGTATCTTCCGCCGGGGGTGCGGGCCATTCTCTTTGCGGCCATACTCGCCTCGGCCATGTCGAGCCTGGATTCGGCCCTGAACTCTCTGTCAGCGGCCACCATGCGCGATTTTGTCAAGCCACGCTCGAGGGATCCCCGGTCGGTGCTCGTGCTGAGCAAGCTCACCACGGTCGCCTGGGGTACGATGGTCACTGCCTTCGCTTTCCTCGTCGGTCAGATATCGGACACCGTAATCGAATCCATAAACAAGATAGGATCCGCCTTTTACGGACCCATACTGGCCGCCTTTCTCGTCGGCGTACTGTCGACAAAGGCCACTTCCACCGGGATCCTCTGCGGCATCCTCGCCGGTGTGGGCCTGAATCTCACCCTCTGGCTTGCTGCTCCGAGCGTGCACTGGATGTGGTGGAACTGTTTCGGATGTTTGACAGCCGTCGGCGTGGCTCTGCTTTTCAGCCGCTTGCTACCCTCCCCTCGCACTGAGGGTGAACATCGGTACGTCCTGCGGACTACAAACATTCTGCGGGCAGAGCGCCGGTGGCTTCCGGCCTACCTGTCTCTGACGGTCTACTTCATCCTGATGCTCCTGTTCATGCTTCTGATCCAGACCTCTTGATGCTCAAGTTGGGGTCAGGTCTTGACACTTGACAGTCTGCTATCTGATTCGTTCTCAACCGGTCTCGCGGTCGCTTGACTGTCAAGTGTCAAGACCTGACCCCTCTTGCATAGACCCGGCCCCTCCCGGTACACTTCCTCCTCTCCCCTTGGGCCGATGCAACGCCCGCGTCCATGCAGGAAGGAGTACGCTTTGCAGACGGACAAGATCCACGCCTGTGAGAACGCCGCCGACCGATTCGAAGGTTTGGAAATCGGGGCCGTCTCGGTGAAATGGGTTCGGCGTACCGCCGCGGGCGCCTGCAGCGCCGAGGTGGAACGCCATGAAGGCAAACCGGACGAGAAGACGCGCGAGATACTCGAGCGGCACGGGTCTGGACCGGGGTCTAGAGTCGTGGTGACCGGTCAGCCCGCCAGGCTCCTCATGAATCTGCCCTACCGGTCGGAAACGGAATGTATGGAGAGGGCGCTCTCCCATCATGGTCTGAGCCCGGACATGCTTCTTTCCCTCGGGGGAGAAACCTTCAGTGTCTATCCGATGAAGAACGGTGCGATACGGAACGTCATCTCCACCTCCAAGTGTGCCGCCGGGACGGGAGAGTTCATCGTCCAGCAGTTTCAACGCATGGGGATGTCTCTGGAGAGAGGCCTCGACGAGGCCCGTTCCGGAAACCTGGTCCAGATGGCCACGAGATGTTCGGTTCACTGCAAGTCGGATGCGACCCACAAGCTCAACAAGGGAGAGTGCGGTCCCGGCGATATCGCGAGATCCCTGGTGAACGACCTGGCGAAGAAGGTCAGTGAGCTCGTCGAACTGGCGCAGTGGGCAAGCGGCTCGATCGTGATCTGTGGTGGGGTCTGTCGGAACGCGCTCTTTGTCGAGCTCCTCAGGGAATTCCTGAATCGGTCGGAAGTGGTCGTCCTCGAGGAAAGCCCCTATTTGGAAGCATTCGGGGCGAGCCTGTTTGCCTCCGAGCATGCCGAAGCCCCTACCCGGTCCTCCCCCGCGGGATGGTTCAGGGCTTCGAAACCGATGTTTTCTGTGTTGAAGCCGCTGGTCGAAGCGGAACACCTGCTCGACTACAGGGTGGGTTCCGGAAGAAGAGGCCCTATTCGAGAGGGAGGATCATACGTTCTCGGGATCGATGCGGGCTCGACCACCACCAAGGCCGTGCTCTTCAACCGGGAGGACGCGTCCATCGGTGCGAGCAGCTACCTGCGCACCCTCGGGAATCCGGTTCGGGCGACCCGGGCATGCCTCGAGCAACTGATCGAACAGGTCGGTCATGCCTCGATCTCGATCGTGCAGGCCGGGGTGACCGGGTCGGGCAGGGAATTGGTGTCCGTCTATCTGGACAACTGCCGGAGCTTCAACGAAATCCTGGCCCACGCCCGCGCCGCGGCACAGGAGGTCTCGAATGTGGACACCGTCTTCGAGATCGGTGGTCAGGATTCGAAGTACATCTCCTTCCTCGAGGGGGTCCCGGTGGACTACGCAATGAACGAGGGGTGCTCGGCCGGAACGGGCAGCTTCGTCGAGGAGTCCGCCTCTGTGGACATGGGCGTGCCCATGGAACAGATCAGCAACATTGCGGAAGGATGCCTGCAACCCATCGCCTTCGGCGAGCGATGTGCCGCCTTCATCAACACCGATTTGAGAAATGCTCTCCAACAGGGGGTTCCACGTGCAGACGTGATCGGTGGGCTGGTCTATTCGATCGCGGACAACTACATTTCCCGCATCGTCGGTGGTCGGCATGTGGGAGAGAACCTCCTGTTCCTCGGTGGCGTGGCCCTGAACCGGGCCGTTGCACTCGCGATGGCCGCCCGTACCCAGAGGAGAGTCGTTGTTCCCCCCCACCCTGAGCTCATGGGCTGTGTCGGAGTGGCCCATATGCTGCTCGACAGGTTGCGCGACAAAGAACTCACCGAACAGCGGTTGGACCTGGATGCCCTGCTGCGAGGCGAGATGGAGGTGAAGGAATCGTTTCGATGCAAATCCTGCGAGAACCACTGCGAGATCCAGCGAATCGCCATCCGAGGGAAATCCTATCCCTTTGGAGGGCTCTGCTCGAAATACGAGATGCTTCGGCACCAGGGGTCCTCGGGGGAGGACGGAAGAGACCTCGTTGCGCTTCGAAACCGCATGATGTTCGAGGATCACGGGCCCGGCACTGTGCAAACCGGTCTTCCGGGCAGGATCGGGCTTCCCATGGCCTTGACGACCTACTCGCTGTTTCCTTTCTATGCGAGACTCATCCAGGAATTGGGCTACGAGCTGGTGCTCTCACGACCTTCGAAGGTGGGCAATACGAAGAGGACCGCCCCGATCTGCTATCCCTGCGAGATCATGCACGGGGCCGTGTACGACCTGTTGGAAAGGGATGTGGACGCGGTTTTCCTTCCCCATGTGATCGAGATGGATCAACCCGACGGCGCACCCCACAGTTACACGTGCCCCTCCACAACCCAGATTCCGGACATCATACGTGCCGCGTTCCGGGAGTCGACCGATTGGCTGCTCGCTCCCCATATCGGCCTTTCCGAGTCCCTCAGGGAAACCACCATGAAGGAGATCGTAAGGTTGGGGCCGAGACTTGGTGTGGATGAGCAGAAGGCACGAAGTGCTGTCGAGACGGCTTTGATGCACTATGACAGGTTCCGGGAAGCGTGCCTCGCGCAGACCCAGGAGACCATGGAAAGCCTCGGAGAAGAACCGACCGTGATCCTGGCAGGCCGACCCTACACGATCTGTTCCCCGGAGGTGAATCTCTCACTGCCCAGAAAGATCGCGAGCAGGGGTTACCACGTGGTGTCCGCCGACATGCTGCCCCGGCTGGACGACGCAGCCCCTCCGAGGGACGTCTGGCATTTCACCCAGCAGATCAGCAACGCCGTCGCTCATATGCGCCGGAGCCGGAATCTGTATCTATGCCTGGTCTCCTGCTTCTCCTGCGGCCCGGACAGCAGCATGTACCATTACTTCCGTCATCAGCTTGCAGGCCAGACCTTCTGCTATCTGGAAATCGATTCCCATACCGCTCATGCCGGTTTCGAAACCCGCCTCGGGGCCTTCCTCGACATCATCGAGGAGCGTCATCGCAGGAGCATGAAGGTCTCGAAACAGAAGGCCTCTCCGCCACGGCGCGAGGCGTCTCCTTCTCCTGAAGGGGGGAGACAGGCCCGGTTGTCAGAGACCTTGGATTACATCGTGGACCGTGACGGCGAACGTGTGGAATACGATGACCCCAGGATCGTACATGTCTGGACCACCCCTCACAGCCCGTACTCACTGCGAATGATCGAGAAGGTGTATGAGAATCGGACGCCGGGGTTCAGAGGCGTTGGCAGGACTCGCCCGGAGACCATGCAGCATGCCAGGAGATTGTGCTCCGGCAGAGAGTGCGTTCCCATGACAGCAACCGCGGGGGCTACACTGGAAGATATCGATACCCGCCGTGGGAAAGACGAGATCACGCTCTATTTCACGCTGGACCAGGAGGGTCCTTGTCAGAACGGGGCCTGGCCCCTCGTATGGGAAACCATCGGGAAAAGGCTCGATCTGGGCAATGTGATCTGTGGGATCTGGCCTTACGCCAAGAACAACTACCTGGGGCTCGGAAACGATTACAACCTTCTCATAAACGGATGTCTCTTCCTGGGGGATATGTTCGACGAAGCCAGGAACGCGCTGCTCTGCCTCGCGCGAGACAAGGTGTCCGCCTTGCGGACCTTTGAGGAGTCCTTCGTCACCTTTTTGGCGCGCTTCGGGGAAGACGGTGACAAAGCCCTCGATCCGGCCCTGGAGGAGTGGGCCGAGAAGATGTCGGGCATCCCGCTTCTCGGGACGCCAGAAGAAACGCCCAAGGTGCTCATCATAGGAGGATTGAATCTGCTCTTCGTCCATGACCCGGTGACCGATTACCTCCTCGAGCAGGGCATCCTGCCCAAACTCGTCCCCTATTCGGAAAGCCTCTGCTGGCTCGCAGCGGAAACGGTCGTGCGGCACGGCTTTCGACACGGTCTGATCACGCCGAAGGAGCAGTTCGCCCACAAACCGCCGAAAGCGAACCGGGAGGAGGCCCTGGCTTTCCGGCAGTCGCGCTTCAACGTGACCCTCGTCACTTCGGTGGAAAGACGGTTTCGAAATATCATGGACGCGTCCGGACTGATGTTCGACGAACCGATCCCGTTTCTCGATATCGCCGAAGGGGGGCACCCTCACGCCTCTCATATCGGCGTGACCGAAACAACCGTAACCACCGGCAGGTTCGTCTGCTCCGTGGAGAGGGGGCTTTACGACGGGGTGGTCAATCTCGGATCCTTCAACTGTCAGCCGGCCATGAACGCGCAGGCGATCATCCGCCCCCTGGCCAACCAGGCGGACATGCCCTACGTGGCCATTGACTGTGAAGGCCCCTGGCTCTCTACCAGCCAGCTCAGGCTCCTCGAGACCCTGGCTGTCCAGGCAAGAAGGGCGCGGGACAAGAAGAACCGGACAGGATCCTCGTCCGGCTAACCCGAAATCATCTCCAGAAAGGCCTGCACGCGGGTTCCGATCTGTCCGGATCCGGTCGTGCTGTACTCCCGCTCCAGATCGAGCAGAGGAATCTCGTGGTGGCGTAATCTGTCGACGAGCATCTTACGCCGGCCTGCCCAGTGGTCACAGAACTTGAGCCGGGCACAGACAACACCATCGATGTTCCACTCGGTGAGGGTATCTTTCAGGATCTCGAAGCTCGAATCGAAACTGTTGATCACCGCCGGACAGGGCTCGCGACTCATGTAGCGCTCCGCAATCGCGTCGAGGGGATCTCCACCGCTTTCGTCGATCAACCCCCTGTAGTGTCGCATTCCGAAACACAATCCATCCGCCACGATGTTTGCCCCTTTCTCTTCGATGAACCGAATGAACTCCGGCACATCACACGCCCCTCCGACGACCATCAGCCGAGGCCGGCCCGGCTCCACGGATCGCCGATCTTCAAGTTCCGGAAGCAGGGTCTCGAGTCTTTGGTTAAAGAGCTCTCGTGGGATTGACATCCCCGCCAGGACGATCTGCATGTGTTCGGCCCCGCTCAGGGACGGTGGATCGTTCTTTCTCAAGTCATCCAGCCGGGCCAGAAGGGTCCGGGTCTTGTTGTATACCCTAATGGAGTTTGCCAGGTCCTTCTCGGTAATCTTCACGCCCAGGGACTTCTCTATAGCATCGACAAGTCCCTTTACCTCCGATATGAACCATCCTTTGGCGCCTTCATGGAAGGTGTGAACCATGGAAAAATAGTGAACCAGGGGCATGTTCGCCTTGTCTTTCAGTTCCCCGGCCAGCCTCAACATATGATCGCAGGTGTTGGTCGTCACGAATCCGTCGAGGAAGTTCAAATCGCCCCTCAGGAGTGACTCCAACACCGATCGCGTATAAGAACAATTGAATACGTGCAAGTGCGCGTCACCCATGGAGGTGTCCTGGAGCTTCGGCGCTCGAACGCGGAGCGGCAGCATCCCCGCGGCGTGGATGACTTCTTCCGGTATGTCCGAACAAACGCTACCGATCACCCGTCTGCCCTGGCTCTTCCATTTGTCGATCTCCGGGTTGGGCAGGGTCGAGGCAATTTCCTCGAAGTATTTCAGGCCGTCCATCGGTCTTCCCCTATGCCATAACCGTTTCAAAGAACTCTTCGATTTGAATGCGTGCTTGCTCCGAGGACAGCACGCGGCTGTCGTTGTAGTCGAGTTCAAGAAAGAGCACCGGGATTTGCCTGTCCCGACCGACCTTCTCGATCATGCCCCGTGCCCCGCAAATGCTCTGGCAACCCACGTGCTGGGTTACGAAGAGGCAATCCGCGTCGTAGTCTTCATATGCCATGAGTGTCCACTCAACAAACTTCTCGGTTTCGACCCTTTGTATCGACATGGTCATGTCAAGTCCCTGCCAGGCAACCCCTTCCAGTATCGTTTCAAGGGAGGAGGTGTCGATCGGTTCGAGAATGGGCGGGACGGAAAGATGCGCCACCACCATGGCACCGAGCTCTTCTTCCATCCAATCGAAGATCGAGGGGTCGTAGATCGTCGGGACGTGAACCCACAGGACCCGGTACTTCTCCTCAAAAGGCCCCTGGGTTTGGCCCTCCTTCGCCCTCTGCAGCGCATCGTCCCTGAAGGTGCCGAGGGCCTGCGTCACGCGTGGACTGCCTGCCCCCTGAATGTAGCGCATGAAAGGCATCATTCTCAGGTAGCCTGAGTAGGGCATGGGCTTGAGTCGAAAGGTCTCATTGATATCGAGCATACACTCGAAGGCCCTGTTCGACTCAACCGCCGTCTCTCGCAAGCGATCGATATCGAGTTTCTTGCCCGTTGCCTCTTCCAGGAACGGTATGAGGTGATTCTTGAGTTGGCCGGCATAGTAGCGGACCGCGTCCCTGCCGTGGCGAAACGGCGCATCGAGATAGATGGTCGGACATTGGAGAATCTCCTTGATGATCGGGTAGGCGATACGCGTGCCGTCACAGGGGCAGGAAGTGGTAGCGAAGAAAGAATTACTGGGAAACTCCTCATTGATGGCTGCCCCGACAAGGAAGCGATCCGTGGAGCATACTTCAGGAGGAAGGCCCGCCTCTTCAGCGCTCTCCAGGAACGCGTGAATGACGCTCTGGTCGAGACCGGAGAAGAATGTGGGATAGAACTCGAGGGACAGGGGCGCGCAGTCGAAAGCGTAGAAGAGCTGGGGCATCAGGCCGAACTGGATCATGGCGACCTTTCGACTCGGATCGGCCATGGCTGCGGCCACCTCTTCATAGTGGACCACCATGTCGTTCAGCATCAACCAGACCAGATCGCCATACGGTTCGAGGGCCGGAGGCGGATTCTTCCTCATCTCCTCGGCCAGCAGGGACAGACCGTTGGTGACGGTCATCGTCCGCTCAAAGGGTGTGCCCATATCGAGATGCTCCCCTACTTCATCCGGTGATTCTTCTCTTTGTGGTATCCACTCCAAGCAGCTTTCCGAGGTTCCCTCCAAAGATCTTCCGTCGGTCATCATCCGTGATGGCCGGAAACCCGTACTGCTCCTGCATGTCTTCCGGGATCTGGAAATCCCTCATTCCCATCACGGCTCCGCGGACCTGAGCACCGAACCCGGCGAAATCGGTCCCCCAGATGATCTTATCCGGGCCTACCCAGCGAAGGGCTTCACCTATGATTTTGGCGAATTTGCGTGGGGCGGCGGCGGCCCAGGGAACGAGGAGGCTCAAGCAGACGTACACGTTCGGATGCCCCATGGCGATCATGTTGAGGTCGTCGCAATAGGGGTAGCCCATGTGGAAGGCATTGATCTTCAGATCGGGGAAATCCCTGGCCACATCGTCCAGCAGGATCGGCAGGGCGTACTTGCTCTTCCCGGGTGGAACCCAGCAGAACCCGGTGTGGATGTCGAGCACGATCTCCAGCTCCTCGGCCTTCTCATAGAAGGGCCAGATGTCCGGGTCGTTGATGTAGGTGTCCTCGGGCGGATAGAACTTGAAGATCTTGGCCCCTCTCTCCTTCACCCAGTACTCCATCTCCCATATCGTGTTCTTCACGCCCTTGTGCTTTACGGGCGACACGTTCGGCTGCAGCATGAACCGGTCCGGGTTGGTCTCCACGACCCTGGCCATCTCTCCGTTGCTCACCCATCGGCTCGTGTACCCGGTGGTGTCCATCATCGATTCGGGAAGAAGACAGGCAATGTCCACCCCGTACTTGTCCATGGCCTTCAAGAGGGTATTCGGATCCCCGCTCTTCTCCATTTCCCACTCTTCCATCCCGGCCAAGGCTTCCGGGGGGGTCCCGAAGAGCAGAGGCCGTTTGATCATGTCGATCGCCTTCCACCACATCTGCACACCCGGGAAGTGGTTGATGGGCTCCAGGTCGCCGATGAGATGGGGCTCCGGGTCGATCTTGAAATAGTCGTCCTTTTCAAAGGCCGTCGTCATGGTCTCTTCTCCGTCGTTCGAGTTATGTTCGTTTTGGGCCGGACCGGAATGGCCGGGACCCAATACCTGATACCTAAGAGGTAATCCCTCGCTTACGGCCAGGATTTCGGCAGACCCTGGAACTGCATGAGCATGTTCCGGCTCATCTCGTTCGAAATGGGCGAGAACTGGATCTGCAGGGCGTCGCGGAGATACCTCTGCATCGAGTATTCATTGCAGATGCCGTATCCGCCGAGTATTTCCGCCCCGTGCGTGGTCGCGTGCAACGCTCCGTCGGCGGCCACGAGCTTGGCCATGGTTGCCTCCATGTGGTAGGGGAGGCCCTGGTCGCAAAGCCATGCAGCCTTGTAGGTAATGTTTCTCGCGTTTTCCAGGTTGATGTACATATCCGCAAGGTAGTGCTGCAGAATCTGAAACCTCGCGATCGGGCCGCCAAAAGCCTCCCTCTCCTGTACATACTGGAAGGCGTCTTCGTAGGCGGCTGCGATCAGCCCGACGCCCATCATGGCCACCCCGATTCTCTCCGGATTGAGAACGGAGAGGCTCTCGTACCATCCGTTTCCTCGGGTACCGAGGAGATTCTCCTTCGGAATCACCACATCTTCGAAAACAACCTCCACGGAATCGCAGTGGTGGCAGCTGATCTTCTGCACCTTGTTGATCGTGATTCCCTCTACATTACCCGGCACCAGGAAGACGCTCAGGGAGCGGCTCGGTTTCGCATCCTTCTCGGTCTTGCAGATCGTGATCAAGTAGTCCGACACGTGTGCCCCGGTGATGAACATCTTCTGTCCATTGATCACCCATGAGTCACCCTTGTCCTCGGCAAAGGTCTTCAGAGCACCCAGGATGTCCGTTCCCCCCCCCGGTTCTGTAAGGGCCATGCACATTTTGAGCTTTCCCTCGGCCAGCTGGGGCAGGTACTCCTGCTTCTGCTCTTCGTTGCCCATGTCCGCGATGAACCGTGTCCCGAACCCGGTGGTCGTTCCTACGGCGAGGGCGACGGACATGGATGCCTTGCAGACCGGCTCGAAGGAGATCATCTGATCCACGTGGCCCACACCGTCCCCCCCGTATTCTTCCGGCACGTTTCCCCGGAACATGCCCATGTCCACGAACTTGTTCCAGAGTTCGGGCGGGGGAAAATCCACGTTCTCGTCCATCCATTTGACATATTCCTTGTTCAGCTCTTTCTTGCAGAACTTTTCCATCGCGTCCCGCATCATCTGCTGTTCTTCGGTCAGGCTGAAATTCATGTCCATCTCCCTTCGCTCCGGGCTGTGGGCTTTCAGCACACGGCCTTTCTACCCTGTTCGTTCGGGAGCGGGAGCGGTTGAGGGCCTGATCCCTGATCCCCGCCCCCATACCCCCTTCTTACTTCTTCACCGGTCGGAACTGGGGAAGCGTGAATTCCTCTGTTCTCTTCTGGAACACGACTTCCAGTTCCATACCGTTCTCAAGCTTATCCGGATCGCACTCCAGGATGTTCGTGATCATCCGCGGGCCCTCTTCGACATCCACCATGGCCGTCACGTACGGTAGATCCGGCCAGAAAGGAAAGGGTACGCTGAAGTGATTCACCGCGTAGGCGTTCAAGGTCCCCTTGCCCGAGGACTCGATCCACTCGTGTTCGTCGTCATGACACTCGGTGCAGTACAGATACGGTGGGTGGTCGATGTGGCCGCATTTCGTGCACTTCTTGAAGACCAGCTTGTGCTGCTTCGCTGCATCCCAGTAAGGTTGCGACCATTTTGTCGGTTTCGGCAGAGGCTTCTTGAGGTCTTCGTCCGTCAATCCGAGAAGTTCTTTGATTTCCTCTATCTTCATTTTCTCTCTCCTCAGGGAATTTCATTACCCATGATCGTGAAATGGCAATCCATGAAAGCCCCACCTCCACAGTTGTCGATCAGGAACCGGGCGTTCGGGACCTGGGCCTTGCCCGCCTTGCCCTGGAGCTGGCGTACACCCTCCACAAAGATGGCAAACCCACACCCTGTCCCGGTGTGCCCCATTCCGAAGCACTCTCCATTCGTGGAGCAAGGGTACTTGCCGCCCGGGCTCGTTTCTCCCGCCTCGACCAATGCACCCGACTTGCCCGCTTCGCAGATCCCGAGCGCGTCCATGACGATCAGGTTCACGCCCGGATAGGACCCGTAGATCTCGTAGATGTCCATGTCGGACGGTCCGAGGCCCGCCTCGTCGTAAGCCCTTTGTGCAATAGGGCCGAGGTAGTTAGCCATGTCGTACAGATTTCTGGCCTTCGCTTTGATGATCGATCGATGGGAATAGTCGGATGCCTCACCGAGAATGTACACCGGCTTGTCGCACACCTTCTTTGCATTCTCCGCCGTGGTCATGATGTATGCAGACCCCCCGTCCGCCAGAACGTTGCACATGTAGGCGGTGAGCGGATACGCCACCATCCGTCCTCCCAGGACCTTCTCGAGGGTCAACTCCTTGTCCCGAAACATGGCGTTTTCCTGAAGCCTTGCCCACCGGTTGCATGCCACCACAACGGAGGCCACCTGCTCCACAGTGGTGCCCGTCTCGTTCATGTAACCCTGGGTCACCATCGCCGCCAGTGCGTTGTAGGTCATCCCGTACGGGACCTCGAATTCCAGGTCCGAACCGGCAATGGCGAAATACTGGGCCTGCTCGTTCATGGTGAATTGGGAAAACCGTTGTGCATGGACGATCAGCACGTATTCCGCCTCACCCGCCCGGAGAATGCCTTCCGCCGTCCTTCGAATCGAGTGGCTGGAAGCACCTCCGGATACCGTCTGTCCCGTGACCTGGCAGTTTCGGAGGCCGATCGCCTCGGGGAGTCTTCCGAAGACCACCTCCGTGTTGTACTCGGCTCCCATGATGTGGGCCGCGCCCAAAACGGCGCCGATCTTCGATTTATCGATCCCTGCGTCCTGGATCGCCATCCTTGCCACGGAATAGGCGATCTCGAACTCTGTCCGGTCCGGGTAGTTGCCGCACGGGACCTCGCCCGTGCCGATGATCGCAAATTCTGCTTTGCTCATTGCCATTCTCCTTTTCAAGAAACACAACCGCGTGCATCAAAGGTCCCTATCGCTTTGTACGGCCCTGCAGGGGTCTCCAGGACTTCTCTATGACCTCGGTCTCCCGTTTCCACCATGGCCGGTGCAGATCCGGCATTCCCTCCCTGACAAGCCCCTCGGGCAGAAGGGTCTCGTGGGGCTGCCATGCACCGATCTTGTACTCGTCCTGCGCGTACTCCCTGCCCAGCCACGGATTCTCGGAGCATGCGGGCACGATACCGGCCAGGCAGCGAAGCAGGCAGGTGTTGCATCGCTTGCACCGAACGATCTCTTTCTCTCTGCCTTCCATCACCTTGTTCGCGTACTCCGGATCAGAGAAGAGCTGCCGGCCGAGGGCGTTGATGTCGTACTTTCCGTCAGCGAGATTCTTCTCCGCCTTCACCGGGTCGTGCTGTGAGGCAACGATGACCGGAACGTCCAGGGCCTTCTTGAAAGCTTCTCCGTGATCCGGGATATGCTTGGACCGGTCCATATCCGTGATCAGGTGACCGCCCTCTTCGTAGCCCGCGCCGTCAGAGAGGCTGATGTAATCGACCCCCCTCGCTTGCAGGCCCTTCGCAACGTCGATCATTTCCTCTTCGGTCAGGCCGCCCTCCATGTGCTCCTCCGCGCTGATGCGTACGCCCAGGGCCACGCCCGGGCAGGCATACCGGATCTGTTCGGCGACCTCATTGAGAAATCGCTTCCGGTTCCTCCACTCGCCTCCGTACATGTCGGTTCGTTTATTGCTCAGGGGAGACAGGAACTGGTGTTCCAGATACCCGTGGGGGGCGTGGATCTCGATGATGTCGAAACCTGCGATCACCGCAAACTGACAACTATCGGCGAACTCCTTCTGCTGACTGTGGATCTCGTCGATCGACATCTCGCGGCACATCTGCCCTGTCATGAAGGCCCGGGAATACTCGCTCACACCGTAGACTTCATCGATATGCCTCGGCGCCTTTTCCCCCGCTATCTCATAGGGAAGCCCGCCCGTGGGGGCCGGAGCCAGCTTTGAATGGTCGTAGGAGTGGCCCTGCCTGCCGAAGCCGATGGTCATCTGGGCCGCGGCCACCGCACCGAAATAGTGGATGCGGTCCGTCAGCATGCCCAACCCCTGGAGATGCCCCTGGTGGAAACAGTAGAGGTTCCTGCCCCAGACAAACTCGGAGGCGAGCCGTGTTCCCATGATGGCCCCTGTGCTGACCAGCCCGGTGCCACCCTTGGCGCGGGCAGCGAAATAGGAAAGCATCTGTTCCGTAGCCTCCCCGTCCACACCGGACATGGTCTCGTTCATGGGCGCAAGAGCGATTCGGTTCTTGATCTCTACGGGCCCGATTTTGATGGGGCTCAAGAGATGGGGAAACTTGCTACTCTTCTTCTTTGCCATGGTGTCTCCTTTCTTCCAGGGAATGGGGGGAAACGTCGAAATGAATGTGATCGATGCTTTTTAGAGGAATCCGGAACGAGCCGAAAGGGGCCAGGCCCGACAGGCTTGTCTCTCCCTCAACGTCAAGCTCCACTTTGCCGCCGTCCTTCAATGTGGCAGTGGTCAGACAGGAGGCGCCCCTTCGAGAGAACTCCAGACGATTCGCATTGGCAATTTCAAGCTCCACCCACCCCTCGCCGACGCTCCCGACCAGGTATGGATGGCCGCCTATCAGCATATTGCTGAGCCGAACCTCTACGCCTCGGTTGTCTTTCAGAGATCCGGATCGGACTCCCTGACCGCCTGGATCGTCCTCCCCCGCCCCGGTCTGTTGTAGACCGGTACCGAAGAGATCGGCCAGGGTCTTCATCGCCCTGTCGATCGAGCAGGTCGGGTCCATCATCTGCCAGTATCCGATGCCCTCGGCAAGAACCAGGCCGAGAAAGGCGACCAGATCGACATCCGTATCCGGCTTCACCTCGCCCTTGGAGATCGCCCTTCTCAAGTCCTTGGCCATCGGAGAGGAAAGCGTTCGGAATGCCTCCTTCGCCTTCTGAGCCAGAACAGGGTCACGTCCACCCAGGGCGGTACGAATCAGATTGAGAATCCCTCGGAAGCCGGGGAAGGCGTTGAGAAAGGCGACACCGCGTTTCCGGGTCTTTCGATAGTAGTCCTGCTCGTTTCGTATCCCCTCCCATGCTTCCCTCGGCACCATCGTAACGGTCAGCCGGTCGATACATTCCATGAACAGCTCTTTCTTGTTCTTGAAATAGACATAGAAGGTGCCCTTCCCCATATGGAGGGCTTCGGTGATGTCGCTGATCTTCGTGTTCTCATAGCCCCGTTCGGAAAAGAGCTCGATCGCAGCGTCCAGAATCATTTCCCGGTTCTTGCGTCCTGGATCCTTCTCTTTCCTTTCATCCCGTCCGTTTCCGGACTGAACCTCCGTGTAATGTACGGTCCCGGCGTTCGGCATCGACGGCGCAGCCTCTTGCGGCTCTACCCGGTCCAGGAGCTCCTTGATTTGGGCCAGCGGGAGCCCCTCTTTTTCCCTCAGTCGACGAATCTGCCTGAGTCTGTTCAAATGAGTCTCGTCAAAAAGGTGAAGGTTCAAACCCACCTGTCGCGGCCGGTGCAGGAGCCCGATATTCACGTAGTGATGTATGGTGGATCTCGTCAGGCCCGACTCCTCACAGAGTCGAGCGATCTTCATCCCGTGAGATCCCAGCGTCTCTTCCGTCCGCGCCATGAGACGATCCTTCCAGGGGTTGAGTAATTGCACAAGAGTACTCACCAGTCGGTTTTGTCTAAACATAGATGAAACCATGCACCCTGTCAAGACAAAAAGCGGATCCAGGGAAGAAAAATTGCATTGCCATGCTAATATATTGTTTTCAAATGCTTTTAGCGATCATCAAAGAATGGCGAGCGTAGGCCGTGGTGTGCTGGTTAATTGCATGATCGTACCATTGAGTCGGTTCTATCTCATTGAATAGGGGGTCTGCCGGGCTCGGGGACGACCCCAACCCGGAGGAAAGACGAATGGGCCCGACGCGTCCCACGTCCGTCTGAGGAAGCTCGAATCATGGGGGGTCGTCTACGGGCGTACCCCCTTTGGAAGGCTCGCGCCTGCCCTCGCGGGGCTTGCGGGTGGTCAAGATGAGACTGCCCCCGAGGTGGAGGGGGCTTGGAGGGGGGAGCGCCGTAATGGGAGCACTTCTGGAACAACTGAGACACCGCGAATTCAAGCTCTGTTCAAAGACGATGATTACCGACCCGCTGCGTAACAACGGGCGTGTGGAAGGAACGCATGCAGGCCTGGCAGGGAAAGCGAAGCATCAGGCCAGCTTTCGCTTCAGCAGGGCCAGTGCGACGAAGAAGAGGACCCAGGGTGCAAAGAAGGCGCAGAGCCCTCGGACAGGCCCCTGGACCGGGATCGTTCCGCAGTTGTCCTGCCCGTTCCCATTGCTGTCGATCCCATCGTCGTCCCATTCCTGGTCGCCCCAGTCGAAGCCGTTGCAGTCCCAGTCCGTTTCATCATCATACGGGTCGCTTGCACCCGGATAGAGCAGAGGGTCCTGGTCGTCACAGTCGTGGGTGCGGGGGACGCCGTCCCCATCGTCATCCTGACAATCGTCTCCCACGCCGTTCAGATCTTCATCGGTCTGCCCGCTGTTCGCTTGCCGCGGACAGTTGTCGGTTTCGTCCGGCACCCCGTCCCCATCCACATCGTCTTCTGCGGGCGGTCCCATGGCGTAGAGTCTTCCGCCGAGCGGGCCCAGATCCCCCACCGCCAGGAGACGATCGTTGTAAACGATTGGAGCCACGATGGTTCCGTGTCGCTCGCCGAAGCCTCGTTCGTTGACACGGCTCCACTCCTCTTCGTGGAGCCTCCAGACTTCACCGCCCGTAAACGGATTGGTCGTGCAGATGTAGAGGTCTTCTTCGTAGATGACGCCGGAATGATAGGTGACCGCCAGGGTGTTTCGCATCGGGGCGCCTGAGAAGAGCACTTGTTCCCAACCGGACCCGTCGTAGCGCCAAAGCTCCGCGCCTGTGTAGCGGTTCTCTGTGCCTACATAGAGATAGCCGCCGTGGGATATCATCATCAGGGCGTTTCGATTGAAGACGTTCGGGCCTGCCACGCCGAAGCCGTCGGAGTTGACCCGCACCCACGAGGATTTCATCTCGGAGAGCTCGCCCCCCTCGGTGCGCCAGATCTCGGTCCCGGTTCCCACTCGGAGGGTGTCGTAGAAATAGCCGTTCTCCGTGCCCACATAGAGGGCTCCTGCATGAGTCGCCATGGTGGTGGCGTCCGAGTTGAACGGGTCCAGGAACCCGACCAGACTCACCCTCGACCATGTCACGCCATCCGCGCTTCTCCAGACCCCGCAGGAGGGATTGATTACCGGAAATCCCTGCGTGAAGACGCCCGCATAGAGATCATCTTCAAACGTGATCAGAGAGGTGACGGCAAACCCGTAGAAGGAGTTCTCGTCCACCCGCTCCCAGTCCTCGAGGAGCAGGGGATGAGTCACACCTTCACGAGTCCTCCAGAGTTGTGCGCCACTGTCATTGTTCCACGTGCCCACGTAGAGCCGGTCCTGAAACACATGCATACCCGCAACGCTGAAGTTCTTCCAACCGAGACCGTCTCCCGATTCATACCCTGTCGGACAGGCCTCGTGCCATTTCCAGGCCCCCTCTTCTTCGTAGATGCAAAGTACCTGCAACCCACCGGGAATGGGTGGCTCCGCCTCCAGGTTGCGTTTGCGCTGGGTCCCTGCGTAGAGACGTCCGTTAAATTCGACCATGGAGATCACAAGGAAATTCTGCTCCGCCCAGGCATCTCCCAGTTGGATAGGGTCGAAATCCGCCTCCAGCGAAGGAGGCTGCACAGCGCAGAGCATCCAGGCCAGGCAAAGGCACCCGGAAATCCTTAGAAACCAGCGGAATCGTGATGCAATGTGAAAACAATTCATCATTTCATCCTCATTTTTCGCCTGTCTCGGTTTCTTTCCCATTCAGGAGTCTCCTGAAGATCTGCGAGACTCGGACTGAACAAACACCTGGAATCAAAAGGAAATTAGGGCCAGGGACCGTTGGGAGCAGCACCCTGTCATGCGTCTCGGACCATGACAAAGAGCAACGGATGTGCCAGATTCGACCGTGCCCGAACATCTCACGAACAATGCCGCGTTTTGACCCCTTCGCGGTGGGTACCGCAGCTTCAGGACTCGCAACGCGGCCTTTGCAGCAAACTCGACTCGTGAAATGTCCGGGTAATGGGGTGGGTAGAGGTAGGCGGAGGAGGGTTCGCCTCAGGATCCTGCGGTCGCTACGAGGCGGGGTCGTTGTGACTCGATGTGCAGAAGGAGGTACTCACGTACTTTCTCGAACTCGACCTTGAGGTCACGGAGGAGTTCTTCAGCCCTGACCGGTTCCACCGGCTCCCGGGTCTGCTCGAGCCTTGTGGCGACCTCCTCGAGCCCTTTCGCGCCCGCATTCGAACCGGATCCTTTTATCGAGTGGGCGTGCGACCTCAGTTTCTCACCGTCCTTTTCGCGAACCGCTGATTCGAGCTCCGAGATGTGCCTCTCCGTGTCGCCCAGAAAGGATTCGATGAGTTCCTGTTCGAACGCGGTATCTCCATCGGTAATGTCATTGAGTCGCTGCAGGTTCACCGGCGCAGACTCGGCGGGGACGGCAGGAGGGGTGACACGCGTTTCCTTCCTCTCCTCGTCCGCCCACTTCTGGAGCATTTCGGAAAGACCCGAGGAGGTGACAGGCTTGCTGATGTAGTCGTTCATACCCGCCTCGAGACACTTGTCACGGTCTCCCTTCAGCGCGTGGGCCGTCATTGCGATGATGGGGACTTCGCGCCTGCGGACCTTCGACTGTGGGTCCCGAATGGCCCGGGTTGCCTCGAAGCCGTTCATCTCCGGCATCTGTACATCCATCAGGACCAGATCATACGGGAGGGTCTCCAGGGCGGTGACCGCCTCCAGCCCGTTGGCAACCGCATCGGCGTGATAGCCGAGCCTTTCGAGAATGCGTATGGCGACCTTCTGGTTGACCACATTATCTTCAGCAACGAGAACACGGACCCTCTTCTTCGTGCTTTCCTTGATGGTGTGACGCGTGATGACCCGTCGAGACGCACTCTTTTCCCCGTGGGCCCGGCCATCAAGGACCATACCGAGGCAATCGCGCAGCTGGGCGCTGCGGATAGGCTTGTTCAGGTATGCGGAGAAACCGACCCTCTGCAGTTCCGCGACATCCCCTCTCTGCCCGGCAGAGGTGAGCATCACGAGAAGCGTATCCGAGAGGGTCGGGTCCGCCTTGATCTTCTCACCCAGCGTTCTGCCGTCCATGTCCGGCATCTGCATGTCGAGCAGGGCAACCCGGAACGCATCCCCCTCAGCGTGTGCCTCTCGCAGTCTCTGGAGTGCCTCGAAGCCATCCGGAGCCATTCCGAACCGGCACTCCCAGGAGCGAAGCAACTCCCTGAGGACCATCCGGTTGGTCCCGTTGTCGTCCACCACCAGAACACGAACCCCACGGATGTCCTGTGGCACGATCGGTTCTGCCTGCCTCCCTCCCGGTTGCCTCTCGAGGGCGACGGTGAACCAGAACTCCGACCCCTCCTTGTCCCTGCTCCTCACCCCGATCGTCCCTCCCATCAACTCGACCAGCTCCTTGCAGATCGCGAGCCCAAGGCCGGAGCCACCGTACTTTCGGGTGATCGAAGCATCCACCTGAGAGAAGGACTGGAACAGGTGGTCGACGCTCTGTTCCGGAATGCCGATTCCGGTGTCCTTCACCGAGAACCGGACGGTCGCGCGACTCGTCGTCTCCGCCTCCAGGGTCACGTCCGTGTGGACCTCACCCTTTTCGGTGAACTTGATGGCGTTGCCGATGAGGTTGATCAGGATCTGTCTCAGCCGTCCCGGGTCTCCCCTCACCTGTTCGGGGACATCGGACCGGATCAGGCAGCTCAGCTCCAGTCCCTTGTCGTTCGCCCGTACGGCGAGCATCTCTGTCACATCCTCGACGGTCGTTCGCAAATCGAAATCGAGGACCTCGAACTCCATCTGGCCTGCCTCGATCTTTGAGAAATCCAGGATGTCGTTGACCAGGGCCAGCAGAGAATCGGCAGAGGAGCGTATCGTTCCGGCGTATTCGCGCTGATCAGCAGAAAGCTCGGTATCGAGGAGCAGGCCCGTCATCCCGATCACCCCGTTCATGGGGGTACGGATCTCGTGGCTCATGTTGGCAAGGAATTGACTCTTCGCCACGCTGGCGGCCTGTGCCTTCCGGGCCAGCTTACTCGATCGAGCCGTTGTCTGCTCCAGCCGCGTATTGGTTTCGCGCAATTCTCGGCATGCCTTTTCGGTTTCCTCCTTTGCCCTCCGAAGAGACTGCTCGATACGTTTGCGCTCCGAGATCTCCTTCTTGAGTTCCGCCGTACGTGCGTCGACCCGAACCTCCAGGTCGTCGTATGCCTGTCGGATCAACTCCTCCGCGTGCTTCCGTTCGCGGATGTCGCGAATCGTCATCTGAAGAGTCGGTTCGTTCACGAGCGGAAAGGCTTTGAGCGTAACCTCCGTATCCAAGGGTTCCCCGCTCTTTGTCCGCATTCGGAAGTAGAAGGATTGGGAAACGCCTCCAAAAGCCCTCGCCATTCTCTCGTGCATCGTTTCTGCGGAACCCCTTCCATCCGTCTGTTCGGGCGGAAAGAAGGCCTGCAGGGACTGGTCGATGATTTCTGCCCTGCTGCAGCCCAGGAGACGGCATGCCTGATCGTTGCAGTCGAAGACCACCTCTGTCATGAGGAAGAGTGCGTCGGGAAAGCTGTCGAAGAGGGTACGGTACTGCTGTTGGGTTTCGGAGAAGGATCGGATCACTGCGAGTCGCCTCTCCGATTCCTGGAGGAGCTCGAAAGAGCTCTTTTTCTCCAAACCCTCGATGCCCATCACGCCTGCGGCATCCGAAACTTTGTCGGTCAACCCCTCGGCAATCCCGCCTATGTCCTCCCGGCTCAGTGATAGAGGGGATCTCGTTTCGTCCTGTATCAGCCTGGGTGCTTCGTCTCCCCCCGAGCCTATCTTCTGGACATGGGCAACCGCATTGGAGAGTTGTAGGATGGCACCCAGCTTCACGGCGATGTCTTGACCGTCGGACTCCGTCGGGGACGAATGATGAAGGGCGATCGCGTCACAGATGTAATCCGGGATGTTCCAGCGCCTGAGCAGTTCGCTGCCGATGGACGCATGGTCCAGGCCCAGGACGGCCTGCTCCGCTTCGGCTACACTCACCTTGTTCCTGTCGGCGTGCTCGACCACCTGTTCCCACTCTTCGGGAAGGTGCTGAAACAGGAGGACCTTTCCCATGTCGTGAAGCATTCCACAGACGAAGGCCTCCTCCACAAAGGAGCTGCCCGACCGGATCTGTACGCTTACATCCCTGCAGCATACGCCGCAGGCGAGCGAGTGGAGCCAGAATGCGTCGGGATCGAAGAGACCTTTTCCCTTCCGTGCATCGAAGAGGCCCATGACGGAGAGAGTGAGAACGGTGCTCTTCACGGCGTTGAAACCGATGAAACGCACCGCATCGGTGATGGTGCCCACATTCCCGGATTTCCGGTAGACGGCCGAGTTCGCCATCTTGAGGGTTTTTGCAGTCAGGGACGGATCGCTCTCGATCAGCTTCGCAACGTCCTTGGCAGAGCTCAGCTCATCTTCTGTGATCTCGAGCAACTTCACGGCGACCACGGGCAGCACCGGGAGGCCCTCGATTCTCTCCAGCAGCTGCTCCACTCTCGCCTGATCGTTCACGCTCACGCCGGACGTCCCTTCGCCCCTCTTTGTTTTGAAGAGAAGAACACGACAAGTCCTTGTTCATGTTATTGAATTCTTTATCGGCTATTTTTCTCCTTTCGCTTAGTCAAGGGGAAAAAAAACGAGCCTTCAGAGCGCCGCACGGTTGCTACATGGGCAGGCAGACGGCCTTCTTTTCCGTATACATTTCAATAGCATCGTGCCCCATCTCCCGGCCCCAGCCGGATTGCTTGTATCCGCCAAAGGGCATGGCCGCGTCGAAGATGTTGTAACAGTTCACCCATACCGTGCCGGCGCGGATCCGTGAGGCCAGTCGGTGTGCGGTCGTCACATCCCGTGTCCAGATCCCCGCTGCCAGCCCGTACACGGTGTTGTTCGCGGCGGAGGCGACCTCTTCCACGTTTCGGTAGGGGATTGCGCTCACCACCGGCCCGAAGATCTCCTCCTCCTCGACTTTCATTCCCGGACGGGTATCGACCAGGACCGTCGGCTCGACGAAGTAGCCGGTGTCTCCATGCCTCCGGCCTCCTGCGACCGCTCTGGCTCCCTCCTCCAGGCCGGACCGAAGGTAGCCGCAGACCCTGTGCAACTGTTCTCTCGAAACGAGAGGACCCATTTGGGTGGCAGGATCCATTCCGGGGCCCAACCGGATCCTTTGTGCGTGCTCTGCCACGCCCGTGACGACCTTGTCGAAGACCCGGTGATCCACGTACAGGCGTGATCCTGCACAACAGCACTGACCGTGATTGAAGAAGATCGCGTTTGCAGCACCCGGAATCGCAACTTCAAGGTCCGCGTCCGCAAAGATGATGTTCGGGGATTTCCCACCCAACTCGAGAGAGACCTTTTTCAGGTTGCCCCCGGCAGCCTGAAGGATGAGTCTGCCCACTTCCGTGGACCCGGTGAAAGCGACCTTGTCCACATCCGGATGGGCGGCCAGGGCTGCGCCTGCAGTCTCCCCGTATCCGGGCACGATGTTCACGACCCCTTCGGGAAACCCTGCTTCCATGATCAACTCCCCGAGGCGCAGGGAAGTGAGAGGTGTCTGCTCGGCCGGCTTCAGCACGACGGTGCAACCGCTGGCCAGGGCGGGCCCGAGTTTCCAGGCTGCCATGAGCAGAGAGAAGTTCCAGGGAATGATCTGCCCCACGACCCCGACCGGCTCCCGAATCGTGTATGCAAGATACCGCGTGTTCGGTGCGTACGGGACGGATATGGGGATCGTGTTGCCTTCGATCTTGGTCGCCCAGCCCGCCATGTATCGGAACAGATCGACTGCGAGAGGAACATCGGCCGCTCGGGATATGGTGATCGGCTTCCCATTGTCCAGGGTTTCCAACTCGGCAAACTCCTCGAGATGGTCCTCGATCATGTCCGCGAGTTTCCAGATGAGCCGGCCGCGCTCGGATGGTGTCATGCGGGGCCACGGGCCGTCCTCGAAAGCTTTTCGGGCCGCCTTGACCGCCTCGTCGATGTCCTCTTTCACTCCTTCGGCGACCTGGGTAATGATCTCTTCTGTTGACGGGTCGTAGGTGGGAAAGGTCATTCCGGAGAGAGACGGAACCCATTTCCCGCCGATGAGCATGTGAATCGGTTTCGAAGCGAACCGGGCTACCGGTTCGACGAGCTCGAGTTTTCTGGCTGCTACACCCATGATATGTCTCCTTCTATATGTGAAAACGCACTGCCGGAGCACGTTGTTCGTCCATTCTTTCTTCCCATTTTCTTGGATGAGGCGGATGAAAAAGGAGGTTCCGGCACCCCGTCGCGGTTGACAGTAAAGGATGGCTTCCTCTATGCTGCTTCCCGTAGAAAAGAGGCGAATCCATTGATAAATCGAACGTACGAACGCGAGTACGAGAGCTCTCAAACGCGGTAAGACCGAGGCTACGAACCCCGTGAAGAACAAAGTCGTCTTGTTCATGCCTCTGCGGTACGACAAGGAGGCGGCTCATCTGAGCACGAACCAGGCATTGCCTCTGGAGCTACTGGCAATATCCGGTCCCCTTCTTGCGCAAGGCTTCGATGTGGTGATCGTGGATGCGAATGTCCAGGACGACTACCTGGAGAAGGTGGTTGAAGAGTGTACCGAGGCACTCTGTCTCGGAATCAGCGCTATCTTCGGCTATCAGGTCTACGATGGCTACCGAACCGCCTCGGCAATCCGCGAACGCCTTCCGGAACTGCCGATCGTATGGGGCGGCTGGTTTGCATCCACCGATCCGGACATCCTCTTCCGAGAGGGCGTAGCCGACTTCGTGGTCGTCGGACAGGGAGAGGACACGTTTCAGGAATTGGCGGGTGCTCTAGGGAATGGGCATGAGCCGAACGCCGTGAAGGGGATCGTGTACAAGGAGCAGGAGCGCCTCGTAAGAAACGAGCCGCGGGCCCCGTCGTCTCTGGAGAGTTTTCCGCCCCTTCCCTACC
This sequence comes from bacterium, assembly GCA_028277985.1. GTDB lineage: Bacteria > Desulfobacterota > DSWW01 > DSWW01 > DSWW01 > S015-6. The sequence continues at coordinate 23,496 of JANQFG010000109.1, forward strand.
ATCTCATCGACTACGAGCCGTATGTGGATCTGGACCCCGAACTGGTCCTGCCCCGAATGACCTTCGCCTCCTACAACTTCGAGGTCTTTCGGAAAGAGCGCATCCGGGCTTTCTGGTACTACGCGAGTTGGGGCTGTCCGAACGACTGCAAATTCTGCTCCTCTTCCGGAGTCACGGGCAGGCGGATCGTGTTTCTTCCCATCCCGCGCCTGCTCGACCATCTCTCGGAACTGCACCGGAAATACGGGTTCGACATGCTCTTCCTGGCGGACGCGAATTTCTTCTTGGTCCCCTCCAGGGTCCGGGCCTTCTACCAGGGGCTGATCGAACGGAACCTCCGTATCTCCTGGTCGGCAACGGCGGAAGCGAGATCGCTTCTCAGGCTGGAAGAGAAAGATTGGGAGGAGCTCAAGAGGAGCGGGTGTATAGGGATTCTGATCGGAGCCGAGTCGGCTACGCCCGAGACGCTGGAGCAAATCAGAAAACCGGTGTCGCCCGAAGAGGTGGATGGCTGCGTCCGTATTGCCGAAAGATACGGGATCGCGATCAACTGCAACTATATCATCGGATTTCCGGGGGAATCGGAGGCGTCGATTCAGGCCACCTTTGAGAAGGCTCGCGCTCTGAAGAACCAATACCCAAGGCTCCCCATCGCCCTGAACCCCTTCTGGCCTCTTCCCGGAAGCCCGTACTATCCGGAGGCGGTGAAAATGGGCTATCGGCCGCCGGACACCCTTGCAGCCTACGCGGACATCCTCGACTGGAGGACCAATCCGGATCTCTATCCCTTTGCCGATCGATTCATCCGGCAGTTGACGCTCATGGAGGCGTATCAGTATTGGGGTTACTATGCTGAAATGGGCGAGGGTGCGAAGGGGCTCCTGAAACGATGCCTGCGCCTCGCGGGACGGCTGCGATACAGGATCGGATTCTTCTCCCATCCCTTCGAGCTCATCGCCTTCGAAGGTTCCCGTAACCTCTATCACAGGCTCAAGAGGATGGTGGGTGCATCCTAGGCAAACCGGCCGGGACCATCACACACGACATGTCTTCTCGGAAACAAAGCATCCTTTCGTTGTCGGCCGCCGCATTTCTCCTTGCAGCGTTTGCCGGAATCCTGGTCTCACTGGCGGGGCTCCTCAATCATGGTTACCTCGGTCAGGGTATGTACCGTCTGGCCGCCATGGTCCTCCGGGACGGCCTCAACACGAGCTTCCTCTTCTTTCCCTTGATCCTGCCCTTCTTCCTTCTGGCGGCAGCGTTCGGCAGGGACTCGAAGGGGCGACTCCTCCAACTCGGGGCGGCCTTTGTCGGCTGTTCGCTGCTCGTCTTTTCGGTGGGTGTCCTGTTTCGTCGAGTAACGAACTATTCCTTCCTTTCCGCAGTTCGATTTCTGCACCGTTCCCTGTCAGACCCGGAACGGAAAGAGTTTCTCCTTGCTTATCTGAGGGACTTTGTCTCACAGAATACAGGTCTCGTGATTCAGATCGGCGCGATCCTTCTCGTAACTCTACTGCTCATCCCGGCTCTGGTTCTGCTTTCGCGCAGGCTCGACTGGAAAGGGGCTGCAGATTCTCTCGGAGGCACCCGGACCCGGACCGCCGCCGCCCTGCTTCTAACCCTCGTAGGCATCTTGAACATGGCCCTCTTCGTTCACGAACAGAGCTCAAGACCTGAGGGCCCCGATATCATCCTCATCTACATGGATGCGCTGAGGGCGGACCATCTCGGCTGCTACGGGTATCATCGAAAAACTTCCCCCTCCATCGATCGCCTCGCCGAGGAGGGTGCACTCTTTCGTACTGTCGTAGCGCAGGCTTCGTCCACCTTCCCCTCTGTTCACAGCACGTTGACGTCGAAGTATGCCTCCAGCTTCCTCGATGCACATGCCTGCCTGCCCTCAAAACACCTGACCCTTGCGGAGTGCTTGAAGAACCACGGATACAGGACCCTTGCCATCTCCAGCAGCCCCGTGGTGACCAAGTCGAACACAGCCTATTCGCTTGGCGGCTTCGAACAGGGGTTCGATCTCTTCGACGAGAGCGTCGCTCATGGGACGGAGTGGAACTGGCAGTGGCGGAATCCCGAGGGAGTCATAACCAAGGCCCTCGAGTGGATCGAGGTGACCGACAGCCCCTTCTTCCTATTTCTCTACATCATGGATCCGCACAGCGACTACCGATGCCCCGAACCGTATCACAGCCGTTTCGACCCGGACTATAGCGGGAAAGAAGAAGTGGAAAAGGGTCAAATGGCATATTTCGCAGACGAAATCCTGAAAGGCTCGGAATCGACCCTCGACGACAGGGATATGGATCACTTCGAGGCTCTCTATGATGGGGAAATCGCCTATGGGGACAACGAAATCGGCAAGCTGCTCCGGGTCCTGGACGAGACCGGGCGAAGCGACGATACCCTTGTGCTTCTCACATCAGATCATGGAGAGGAATTCCTCGAACACGGAGGGGTCCATCACGGCTACACCCTGTTCAACGAAGTGATCCGGGTACCCCTGGTTCTTCGTTACCCGCCCGCGATCCCGAAGGGCACGGTGATCGACGGAAGAATCGTGCAATCCCTCGACGTGGTTCCAACGATTCTGGACATTGCAGGCATCGAGCGGCCTGAAACCATGCAGGGTGAGAGCCTCATGCCTCTCATCCGTGACGGCGAGGCGGCCTTTCGGGAATATGCCCTCAGCGAGACTCCTTTCACGGACATGAAGGCCGTGACAAGAGGGAAATGGAAGTATATCTACTCCCTGGGCACTAAGACCCTCGCACCTGTCGAGCGGATCAACCAGAGCCGGGGGGCACGTCTCTACAACCTGGATGAGGACCCGGGCGAGTTGCGTGATGTCTCTTCCGAGAATCCGGAGATCGCCCGGGACCTTCATTCCCTGCTTCTCCGTCTTCTTCCGGAGGCGGAAAGAACCAGGTTGGTCGAGAATCAGGAAATCGAGATGCACGAGGCCGTGAAGGAGCAGTTGAAATCCCTCGGCTATCTTCAATGAGAAGCTTCAGGCCCTGATTCACCGGCAAAGATGCTCTTCAGAAGCCTTCGGTCCTCCTTCTTGAGTGTCCCGATCACAACCAGCAGGAGTCCGTACAGCGACCAGAAGAGAACGTGTCTCGTCCAGGAGGGGCCTGGAAGCGCGAATGTGCAGATCAAGAGGCTCCCCACACCCGGCAGAAGGGCCATCAGCATGGACTTCAGTTGCACTACGCCGAAGCCCACCAGCGAGGGATAGCTACTCATCCCGACCACCGCCACGCCGTAGCTCGCCACAGTTGCAAGCGCCGCCCCAACCGTTCCGTAAACCGGGATCCACCACAGATTGAGACAAACGTTCACCGCCGTGGCGATCCATCCGATCGGGATGAGACTCTTCTGGCGACCGATCACGATAAAGAGGATGCCCTGCAGGAGACCGGTGAAGAGCAGAGGTAGAGACGCCGCCAGCACCTTGAGAGAGGCCACGGCCGGGGCAAAAGAGGCTCCGAAGAGGATACGGACGGCCGGTTCGGAGACGGAGAAGAGGAAAAAGAAGAGTGCCACTCCGAGCAGCGCAAGATACTTGAAAGCCAGTCGCCAGGTTCGCTCGAAGGATGCAGGGTCTTGTGCATAGTACCTGGAAAGGAGCGGGAAGATCGAGCTCAATGCTGCAACGGAGAGGATGAGGAATGCCTCGCACAACCGTGCGGCCGCAGAGTAGTATCCCAGCTCCGCATCGCCCAGGAGGCTTTCCAGCATCACCTGGTCGATGCGTTGTATGAGCAGCATCGGGATCAGCACGAGCGTTAGGGGCCAGACCTCCTGGACCATCCATTTCCAGAGCTTGAGCCGAATACCGAGTCTGGGCCGGAAATACCTTTGTGCATACAGGACCTTCCAGAAGGCTTCCACGGCTCCACCGAGCACGATGGCCGCGAAGACAAGGGCCAACCCCTTGCCCGCCCAGACGAGGAAGACCACCACCACAAGCACGAGCAGTCTGGAGCCCCCCTCCACCAGGGAGGGGAGGTGAAGGTTCAAGGTGGAGAAGAAAGCGGATGAGTAACATGTGAGGGGGGCGAGGAAGAACCCTGCCCCGGCGATCGCAATGTAGAGGACCTTCTCCGAATCGTATCCCAGGAGAAAGGCCGTCAGAACCGTCGCCCCGTATACGCCGACGGCGAGGACCGCCTTCAAAACGATTCCGTTTCCGACCAGGTCCTCCGATCCTTTCAGATCCTGGGATGCCTCCCGAATCAGGATCATGTCGACGCCAAGATCGGTCAAAACGCCGAAGAGGGCGAGGTAAGCGGTGACAAAGGCGAACTTGCCGAGCCCCTCGGCGCCGAGAGCCCTCGCCAGAAGCAGAACCATCACGAAGGAGCAGGCCTTGCCCAGTCCACGGGAGCCGGTGATCCAGAAGAAGTTGGCCGTAATCCGACGAGAGAGATTCATGTCACAGAGGCGAATACCACGACACGGTCAAGATTCGCATATTGTTCGTACGCGCTCTGGGGAGGAACACACAAATAGAGGCGATCGAATCCCACCGCATAAAGAACCTGGTAGAGGGCCTCCAGCGTGGGTACGAGAACGACAGACCGATCTCCCTCTACATGTCCTTCATCCGAGGGAATCACGGCCATGGCCGGCCCCTCTCGGAGGCCCGGGCTGCTCCCCCAGAGACAGGAGAGAGGCGGTGCGGACCGCGCGACCTGCGTTTCAAGGACGCAGAGTTGTTTCGTCACGGAGCGAACGGTACGAAGCGCCTCGAGCGGGTTGTCCAGATGATAGAGCACACCGAGGAACAGGGTCAGGTCGAAGACTCCATCCTGTTCGGCATCCACCTCGTACAGATTGCGCCTTTCGAACCGAATATTCTGAAGGCCGGTGATTTCTCCTATTGCAGAAGCCCTTTCCACATGGCTCTCTCGAATGTCGATCCCACGGACCTCACGGGCACCCCGCAGGGCAACCTGCATGGCGAACCACCCCTGATGGCTCGCAACGTCCAGACATCGGACATCCGGCCAGCGATCCCCGAACTGGCCGTCGAGAAAGGGAAGAATCATCTCGGCTCGCGTTCTGTGAATCTCGTTCACGACCGGGTCCGTCTGTGTGGACACCCCGTCCTGAAAGTCGAATTCATAGAACCAGTCCGTCCACTTGGCCAGAGCGGTACGCAGTCGGCGCTTCGAGTATGCGCTGGGCAGCGGGCGGATACAACGACTCAATGCCTCCTGCGATCCCATGTTTCCGTGCCCTCGACGTTTCTTCATGCATCCACGGTCTTGACAACAAGCGGTTTCGGAGTTTCAAAAGCATAGGGTAGAGCCTTTTCCTTGTCAATCGTCCTTGTACGGCCGACCGGGTGCTTCAGGGCACGGGGCCGAACCGAAACCTCCCAGGTCGCTCCACAGCCACCATTGTTCCCTGTGTTCGAGGATATGGTTCTCAAGAACCCGAAACACATGGCCCATCTCTACCTCTACCCTCAAGCCTTCATCTTCCTCCTGTTCCGCCTCTATCTCTCTTGGGTGGATCCTGATTCGACAGAGATCTTTCTCCTGATGTGTAACATAGGGGAGACAGACGGCTCCGAGCCGCGAGGCCAGACGAACCAGATGGGATGAGAACCAGCAATCCCGGCCCAGGAATCGTATGTGGGATGAATGTTGCTCTCCAGGCCCCACCGGAACATCGAGGGTGGCGCATACGATCTCACCCCTTCGCAATGCCTTGGGAATCCCGAGCAGCGATCCACCTACGTACTGGAGTTGAACGTTCGGTTCCTCCTCCAGCTTTTTCAGGAGTTTTCTGTAGAGAATGGACCCCACCCGGTCTTTCCAGATGCCCTGCCGCGCGTCTTCCGGCCGCATGGTGATGACGTGAAGTTTGTAGCCCCTTCGTGCGGATGCGAAAATGGCCCGATAGAAAGGGCCGGCGTGACATCCAAGGAGCATGACGCCCTTGCCTTCCGCCTGGGCCGCATCCACGAGCGAAAGCCCTTCGAATCGGACGGCCCGATCCACTTTCCCTGGAGAAGAACCGAGCAGGATTTGGGTTTCGAGACGGATGGATGAGAGAAACATGGCATGCCTTCTCGCAAGCGACAGCGTCCTGTCGGTGGGTGCGCCCTCTCCGGTACCCTGAGCCAGATGTTCCAGAATGAGCGTCTTCTGGGAAGGCTTAAAGAACAGCCACGGCGCCCGGACCCTGAAGGCCTTCCAGGCAAGGGGAAGGGGAAGCGACAGAAGCAGAGGGTACAGGAAGAAGACCTCCACATATTTCAGGGCGAACCAGACTCCCATGAGCTGGGGTTCCGTTCTGCCGTAGATGAGTTTGACCCAATGGCGGAATCTGCCCTTCACGTGGTGGTCACCTCCCCTCCCCTATGCGGGAGAGATTGAGGGTTCGGTCGTCTCTATCGGAACGCATGGATCAGCATGCTCAGGGCGATGCAGGAGAGAAGAATCCTCTCCGTCCTACCTCCACCGTAAGAGAACCGAACCAGACTGTAGAGCATGAAGACGAACGCCAGTAGGGGTAGAAGCACGAGCAGAGGAGGAACCAGAACCGTCTGACCTCCAGTGGCAAGGGCCAGAAGAACATGGGTGGCCCACGCCGACACTCCCCACAAGAGCAGAGAGCCGAACACGCAAAGGTCGAAGAGAGACAATCGAACCTTCCTCGTCGCGACCCAGACCAGAACGGTAAGAACAGCCGTGAGTGCAGCGACTACAGTAAGAAGAGGCAAGGAGGACATCATGTTCGCCAGGAAGAATTCCTCCGCAGACACCCAGACGAGACGTGTGAATGTGTACGCCGCAAAGACGGTGAGGCAGGCAATTCCCTGGACATTCCAGGATGCCTGCGGGCGGTCCGTCGCCACGGCCCTGGAGGAGAGCCAAAGGAGGATCGATCCGAGTGCCAGTTCCAGGACCCGCATGGTAACGGGACGCACCGTTACCGGTACAAGGAAAGAGAGCAGGACAATGCCGGCCAACACGCCCATCAACCCGACCTTCTCGATCCGTGACAGGTTCCGTTCGGATCGTGATGCCTCCTTCTTTGCCGAATCGATGGAGGGCCCTGCCGGTTCGCCGTCGATCGGAATGGATCCGACCAACCCCAGATACATATACACGAGCATGAGGACTTCGGAATCTCCCCAGCAGTATTCGGTCAACCCGCAAACCAGGAACCCGGCAAGGCCTGCCAGGACGCCTCCTGCAATGCCCCTGTCCCATGGATCCTCGCACCACTTGAGACGCCGCAGGCAGGCTCGGAATGCGGCCAGGAGGATGTAGAGCAGTCCCGTGAGGCCGAACAACCCTCTCGTGGCGCCAATATGAATGTACTGATTGTGCAAATGCCACTGGTTCGGTTCCAGCGCCAGAGGGTGTCGGAAGGCCGGGTAAATGCTCTCCATTGCATGGAGACCAACCCCATGGAGGAGATGATTCGCCGATATCCTCAGCCCGGTCCACCACATGTATATTCTTCGCGTGTTCGAGGCCATCGGTCCGTCGGTCTGTTGCGCATCCACTTGAAACTGGAAGACGATATCGTGTACCGGGCCCCACGATCTCAGGGCAAATGCGAGAACGACTGTGAGCAGCACGGCTCCGCACACTCCCAGGACGACCCTCTTCCCTCGCAAGGCGAGGAGCACGAGGGCCCCCGCGATGAACCCGAGCACAGAGCCCTTGGAACCACTCGCCACGATCCCGACCATCATGAGAACGGACAGGCCTATGCCTGCGGCCAGGAGAGGTGCGGATAGATTTCCGAAGAGGACGAGCCCGCCTACCAGGCAGGTCGTGAGAACCAGGTATTCACCAAAGGTCAGGTGCAACCCGAAGAAGCTGCCCGCCTTTCCCGATGTGGGATCGTAGTACCCCGTGTAGTCCCAGCCGGTCGTATGTTGAACGATACCGAAGACCGCGGTCAGGATGGTCGCCCCGAGAAGACAGAAGACCAGCTTCTTTCGTTCCGCCAGGCTCTCGATGTTCCAACAGAAGAGGAAGTAGATGACCATGAGCCCAAGGGACCGGAATTCCACCACACTCGCCCAGAAATCCAGGGACGCCCACACGCTGAGAAAGGAGGCGAGAAAGAGGATCCCGAATCCGGTATTCAACTCGGTCCTTGGGAAGATATCCCTCGGGCGGGGTCGTTCAAGGTACGTTTTGTAACCCCAGAGAAGAAGCGTAGTGACCCAGGCGGCGTTGGTGGCAGCGATCGAGATGGGGGAGACGAGAGCGAAGGCGACAAGCCCGTAGAAGGGGATATTTCGGCCTTCCAAGGACTCTTTCATGATTTCCTGTTCCTGAGCAGCAAAAGGAGCGCCTGTAGACCGTTGCGGGATGACGCCATCATAGCGTGGGGCCTTCGCTTTTTCCAGCCACAGACTCTGGTTCAGACGTGGGATACAGCGATCAGGTACCAGGGTTGCTCCTTCTCGCTGCGCGATCGTGGGTGAACCCAGTAGGGATTCACCCAGGAAGCGAGCAACCGATCCCTGGCCAGGTCAACCGTCATCGGCGATTGCCGGTCGTACTCTTCGAGTTCCCGGACGATGTGAGGACAAAGGAGAGAGCGAATCCATTGCCGTGCGCGCCACCCCCCTCTCCTTCGCACCCACTTTGCATGGGTTGCGCCGAGCGATCTGGGGCTCCACCAGGGGGCCGTCTTGAGAATCTGTGCGTATCGTTCCGTGTGCCGGAAGCGTGACTCAAGCAGGGAGAGGAATTCTGACTCATCCATCTCGGAACGGTGAAAGGGATTCGGTTCCGATGACTCGGCGTGGACCGTCTTGTTCGGGGTCGAAACGATCAAGACTCCTTTCGGTGCCAGGACCCGTGCGCACTCGGAAAGGAATGCATCGGGGTTTCCGATATGCTCGATCGTCTCGAAACTGACGATTACGTCGATCGACCCGTCGGCAATGGGAATCGCGTGGGCATCACCTGCACAGAAAACCTCGCAATACCTCTTCCGGGCTCGGGCGCAGATCGATGAAGACAGATCGATCCCCAGTACGCTCCTGGGACCGGCTCGCTTCAGGGCGGCCGTGCCGTATCCCTCCCCGCAGGCTAGGTCCAGGACACGCTTGTCTCGAACGTACTGTGATGCGAATCGATATCTGTAGACATGCTCCCAGAACGAAGCAGGGTGTGCAGTCGTCGGATCCATTCGCTCTTCCGCCATCGGATCCCTTCCCTCCATCCGGACGATTTGCCTGGATACCTTTCATGTCTGCACGAGGGTTGTCAAGGCGAGATCTCCCCTCGACACCTCGGGAGACCTCATGCTACTGTCAAAAGGCTTCCCGCGTCTACAGAACCCTCAGGCAAGGACAAACTCGTGACATTCCGAAGGGAACGCTTCGAGTGCATCTTCCTCGAACTCACGAACCGCTGCAATTTCAGTTGCCTGTTTTGCCCCGATGCCCTGATGGGCCGTGCGCGTGGGCAGATGGAGCCTGGGGTTGCCAAGCGTCTTCTGGATGAGATCGCTGAGAAAAACCTCGCACGCTGGGTCAATCTGTCCCTGATGGGGGAGCCCCTCCTTCACCCGCAGCTCCTCGAGATCGCCGAGCATGGTGTCGGTCTCGGTCTTGCCATTCACGTCATCACGAATCTGAGCCTTCTCAACGCCGAAAATGCCCGCCGGCTGCTGGACCTTCCGATCGCCCACCTTGCCCTCAGCTTACAGACCCCGGGTCCCGAGGACTTCCGGCTCAAGAACGCACCGGATCGATTCTCTCTCGACAAGAGCATGGAGCTCATAGACCTTGCGGTCCGTTCCAAGCTGGAAACGGAATCCTCCACAGAGATTTCGATTCACCTGCTCACGACGCGGCTCGAGAGGCCCCGCGGATTGGCCCTCCTGGAAGCCACCCGGGCACGGCTCGACATGACCGATCGTTTCCGGAAGCGGGCCCGATCCTGGGCGCGGGAGTTCTCGCTGCCTCCGCCGTCACCGGCATCGATCCTGGATCCTCTCCGCTTCTGGCTCGGGTTGGATGGTTTTGTTCCCCTGCTACCCGGCGTGTCCCTTTCTTTCAAGCGGGCCACCCTGTGGGCCAATACGCTGCTCACGGAAGGAACCGAAGTGGAAGCTCGAGAGAACGGCACCTGCCAACTCGCCCTCGACACCCTGGGTATCCTATGGGACGGCAGCCTCACCCTGTGTTGTCTCGATTTTGACGGGGTCCTGTCCTTCGGGAATGCCTCGGACGGACGGCTCGGTGAGGCCCTCGAATCGGAAGCCTACCAGGATCTTCAAAGATCCTTTACTGATGGGCGGCTCATCCAGCCCTTCTGCCAGAGGTGCCGCGGACGGGTCCGGGGCCCATCGGCCGCCCTTCTCGTTCCGGGCTCCCTGCCCGCTCTGACCGGAGAAGGTCTGAAGTACCTCGGTCGCTTTCAGCTCGAACGGACCTTTCGCAGGATACCTCAGGAGTTATCAAAGTATCTGAAGAAGTGAAGTCTCGATCGAGGAGGCATCATGAAAATTATAGGGTTGAAGATCATACATGATGTGTATTCTATCTAATCCTTGTAAGCACCTATAAAATAATATTAATACGATCGTGTGCCGTTTGAAATTTCCTACAAAGGGGCTTTCATTCTTAGGATAAACCCCCTCAGTTTCAAATGGAAATCCGTTCGGGAACCGAAAGCGGCCGTCCCTGTCTAACTTGGCAAACATCATTTCCAGAGGAGCTTCCATGACCAAACAGCAGGAGCGTGCCCTCTTCTGGTGGTGCATGATCGTTGTATTGATCGCCTTCTGGGGCGTCGTTGTGATGGCGGTTACGTGAGTTCAGAAACCTTGCAGCGCTCTCATAAGTGTGGGTGCGACCCGCACGACCCGTCATTGATACGAAACGTGCTGAAGGAATTCGAACCTGCCTTCAGCATCGAGCGGTGCATCCTACCCTCCTCCCTTCTACTACCGTAGGAAAGCCTCGGTCCTCCTTGTCTTGCGAAATCGATCGGCGTATCCTTGGTTAGCCGCGAATCACAACAGGGAAACGAATCGGTCTGATCGAGGTCTCGCTGCGTGGCAGTGCGTAGAAAGAAAGCTCCCCCAGGAAAGGCCGGACCTTACGCAAGGTCGGTCACCGAACCGGATGTTCTGATCGTGGGCGGTGGTCCGGCCGGCTGTGTCGCAGGGATCCTTCTGGCCAGGGAGGGATACAGCACCACCATTCTGGAAAAATCCCGGCCCGGATACCACAAGATCTGTGGAGACCTCCTGGGAGCCAGATCGCTCCAGTTTCTGCACAACCTGAACATCGGCTGGGCTTCCATGCTTGGGCAGGGGTTGCCCATCGAAGGAATCCAGGTCCTGGACGAGAAGGGCTTGAGAAGTGTCGCATACCTTGAAGAGGAGTCGGGCAGCGATCCTGTTGGGGCTACGCTGAAGAGGGATCTTCTGGACCGGTTTCTGCAGCAGAGGGCGATCGAAGAGGGATGCAACGTTCTCTATGGGATGCGATTTCAGGAATTCGTTGCAAGGGAAGACCGTGCGGTCCTGTGCAGGGCCTCCACAGGAGAAGAGGACACCCTTTTCCGGGCCAGGCTCGTGTTCGGAGCGGACGGCGCCTGGTCCACCACGGCAAGGGCAGCGGGTCTGTTCGGCAGGAACTCGGCGGTCATGCTTCTCGCCGTCCGAGGCTACTACCGGGGCATCAGGAGACTTCGCCGAACGATCGAGCTCTACCCTCTCTCCGACCTCCAGCCCGGATACGCTTGGGTCATCCCCTTGAGCTTGGACACCGCGAACGTCGGTCTGGGAATTCGCGCAGACGTGTGCAGCCGGGACGGAGTGCGGCTCCAGAGGGAACTGTCACGGTTCGTTACACAACACCCTGCTCTTTCACAAAGGATGAAACAAGCAACGCTTGTGGGGGCCGTTCGGGGCTGGCCGTTGCCGGCGTACGGCTCTGTCCAGAGGGTGTCCGGCTCGCACCTCCTGCTTCTCGGGGACGCGGGTGGATTCGTGGACCCCATGTCCGGTGAGGGGATCTTCGGCGCGCTGCAGAGCGCCTGGATTGCCGTAGGAGTCGCCCGAGATGCGCTGCGGCGGGGTGTTTTCGGGGAGCGTTTTCTTGCCCGGTATGACGAACGATGCAGACGATACTTCGACGCCGATTTTGGGTCGGCAGCCCTCGTGACCGGTTTTCTCGCCCATCCGGCTCTGGGCAAGCCTCTTGCCATGTGGGGGTTGAAACAGGTGGAGAAGAATTGCCTGCTCGATCAGGAATACGCCCGGATGATCGCGGGCTTCTTTACAGGAGTCTGTCCAAGGAAGAGATTTCTGAAGCCGAAGTGGCTGGTGAAGACCCTGTTTGGGTGACCGGCTTCCACGATTCAACAAGGACCGGAGGTTCAAGCGATGCATCACGAGAAGGTTGTGCTCATTACAGGCGCTGCGAGCGGGATCGGCAAATATCTGGCCCAGACCCTTTACAAGGACGGACATCTCCTTGCCGCCACGGATGTGAACGAAGAGGGACTGAAGAAGGTCGCCGAGGAGAGTGGATGGGATCCGGACAAGGCGATCGTTCAGGCCCTGGACGTAACAAAGAGGTCGGAGTGGGAGCAGATCATCCGGGCCGCCCTCGACCGATGGAGCCGGATCGATGTCCTGATGAATATTGCCGGAGTCATCAAGCCCGGGTTCATCCACGAGACCGATTTCGACATGATCGATTTCCACATCGACGTCAACCTGAAGGGAACGATCATCGGCACCAAGCTCGTTTCCGAGCAGATGGTCAAACAGAAAGGCGGCCAGATCATCAATATCGCATCCATGGCAGGCATCACTCCGGTCTACGGCCTGAATCTCTACAGCACTTCCAAGTTCGGTGTGCGCGGCTTCTCCCTGTCGATCGCCCCTGAACTCAAGGAGCACAATGTCGCCGTCACGGTTGTCTGCCCCGACCTGGTGGATACCCCCATGCTCACCCTCCAGCTGGACTACCCGGAGGCCGCCCTGACCTTCTCGGGAAGCCGTCACCTCACGGTGGAGGAAATCGGAAATGTCATCCTGGATCAGGGGCTCAAGAAGAAAAAGCTGGAAATCGTCTATCCCACGTCCCGGGGGCTGACCGCAAAGATCGCGAGCTTTCAGCCAAGGCTGATGGATATGCTTCTCAAGCTCCTTGCGGACAAGGGGTCGAAGAGACAGAGCAAGCTGAAAGGAAAGAAGTGAACGGCCGGGCGGCACAGACCGAAGAGGGGAAGCCTATGCACGAGGCATGTGAAAAGTACGAAGAGTGGGGAACGGGTTTCATTCTTCTTCTGAACTCGTTGATGCTCCTGTGGCTCCTTGCAGGCGTCTGGGTTCTCTCCTTTTCGAGTATCCTCCTCTCGGGCGTCTTTGCGGCCCTGTTCGCCAGCGTCATCTTCTCCGCGTTCTACCTCACGTGCAGACACTGTTACTACTACGGAAAGAAGTGCTACCTGGCGATAGGCCTGGTGGTCCCGTATTTCTTCGAAAAGGTCGAAGGCCCTCCTGCGCCCTGGAGGGGCACGCTCTGGATGGTCCACACGATCATCGTGATTGCTTTTCCGGTTGTCTTCATGTTCCGGGATCACGCCATGGCCCATGCAATTGCCTATTCGATCGCTTGCCTCGTTCCCCCGGTCACCGCAATGTTCCTGGTGAGTCGATACAGTTGCCCCCGATGCAAACACACGGCATGCATCTCCAACCCGGACCGGGGAAAGGTGGAGACGACCGCTACAACCTGAACCAGACCCTATGACTCTTGATCGACGAAGAAGTTGAGAGGAGAAGAACATGTCAGAGGACAGACTCTACTGGAACATGCAGATCGAGCCCTTCCTGAACACGCCCCAGATGAAAGAGCTTCAGCTCGAGAAACTCAAGATTATGCTGAAGAGACACCACGCGAATGCCCCTTTTCACAGGAAACGACTGGCAGAAGCCGGGCTGGATACGGACAAGGTCGACAAACACAGCGGGACACTCGAAGAGCTCCTCAAGGCGATCCCGGTCTATGACAAGCAAGGCTACCGTGAGCATGCCGAGGCGTGTGATGGAGACCTGGTCCGGTTGATGGAAGAGGAAATGCCCGTTTCTGTGGACGACCTGGTGCTGGTCAACAGCACGACAGGCACGACGGGGGAGCCGACCCCCTACCCTCTGACCATGAAAGACATTTACGACGTTTGGGGGGAAACCCTGTGCAGGGGCCTATGGCGCGGTGGGCTCCGAAGACACGACAGGATTCTCCACTGTTTTGCGCTCTCCATGGTGATCGCGGGGACCGGCACGCTCATCGGCTTGACCAAGACCGGTGCCATGGTTATTCCGGTAGGGGCGGAGTCCGGCACGGACAGGATCTTTCAGATGGCGAAGTTCTTCAAACCCACGGTCTTCTTCGGCACGCCCTCCCTGGCGACCTATATCATCGAGAAGGCACCCGAGAAGATCGGTAAGGACGCGAAGTCCCTGGGGATCAAGCTCCTCGCCTGTGGGGGCGAACCGGGCGCCGGGGTGCCCGAGTTGCGCAAACGCCTCGAAGAGAGCTTCGACGCGAAACTGCTCGACACCGGCGCGGGGCACGGTGTTTCCTGCGACTATCCCGAGTACCAGGGCATGCACTGGCTCGGTGACGACCTCTGTATCTACGAACTGGTCGACCCGGACACTCGGGAGCCCGTTCCTCTGGAGGATGGTGCGCGCGGGGAGGCGGTGTTCACGAATATCGAAGGAGACGGATGGTCCTGGCTGCGGACGAGCCTCGGCGACATCCATGAGGTTACCATGTCCCCCTGTCCTTGCGGGCGGACAGGGTTTCGTTACCGCATCGTGGGTAGGACGGATGACATGCTCAAGGTGAAGGGGGTGATCGTCTACCCTGCCGCCATTACAGGGCTGCTCGAGACCTTTGCCCCGAGGGTGACCGGAGAATTCCGGATCGTGCTGACCGAGAAGCCTCCCCTTGTCATTCCCCCGCTCAAGGTGAAGATCGAGAAGGGAATCGATACCCCTGACGAGAAGCTTGGGGATCTCGAAAAAGAGCTGCTCGATGCCTTCCACACGCGGATGAAGATCAGCCCCCAGATCATCTGGCAGGAACCGGGTGAATTGGAGAGGTCCACCTACAAGGGCAAGAAATTCGAGAAACAATACGAGGACAATTAGCCTCCATGAACCGGACCGTAAGGAACTTCGAGAAGCTGCTCGAAACTGCGGCTTCCCTGGGCCCGAGACGGATTGCGGTCGCGGCCGCAAATGATGCCCAGACGGTGAGCGCCTGTGTGGAAGCAAGAAAGCTCGCCGTGGCCGATTCCACTCTGGTGGGGGATGAAGAGTGGATCCGTCTCATGCTGAAGCGGATCGGAGTCGAGCCCGGGTCTTTCGAGATCGAGCACAGGCCGGACCCCGTGGAGGCCTCCGAAGCGGCGGTTCGCTCTGTCCTCGACGGAGAGGCGCAGATCCTCATGAAGGGGAACGTGTCGACGTCCAAGTTCGTGCAAGCCGCGCTGAGCTCCACCGGAGGACTCCGAACCGGCGGGTTGCTGAGTGACGTGGAAGTCTACGAAGATACCCGACGCCCCGGCAACCAGCTCGTCCTCGTGAGCGACGGTGGGATCAACATCGCCCCGAGCATCAAGCAAAAACTGGAAATCATCCGCAATGCGGTCGGGGTGGCCCACCGGCTCGGTGTAAGGTCTCCGAAGGTCGCCCTGTTGTCCGGATCGGAACGGGTGCATCCCGACTCTCAATCAACGATCGATGCCGTCGCGTTGGTCAAGATGTGCCAGTACGGAGAGATCCCGGGCTGCGTGGTGGACGGTCCGTTCGGCCTCGACAATGCGATCGACATGACCTCGGCCCGTGCCAAAGGTATCGAGTCACCGGTAGGCGGGGCCGCCGATGTGTTGATCGTGCCGAATCTCGAAACAGGAAATATCTTCTGCAAGGGGCTTCAATACTATGCCGGCAAGACACTCGCCCACGTAGCGGTGGGGGCAAAGGCACCGATCCTGATCGATTCGCGCACCGCACCCTCCGAGGCGAAGCTTGCTTCCATCGCTCTCGCCGTGGTGATGTGCGATTCCCCGACGGAGTGATCGAAAGGAAGAGGAACGGTCTTGATGGAAACGAGTTTCCTGATCAGGCAGATTTCAGTGTTCTTGGAGAACCGTCCGGGCAGCCTCGCAGAGGTCACCCGGTATCTGGCGGATCAAGGCGTCAACCTGAGAGCCATGACCATTGCGGAGTCGAGGGATTTCGGCACGATCCGCATCATCGCATCGGACCAGGAAGCGTGTGCCGAAGCCCTGCGCAAGGAAGGGTATCCATACAACGAGGTGGATGTACTGGCAGCCGAGGTGTCGGACCGCCCGGGGGGCATGGCCGACCTGACCGAAATCATCGCCCGGGAGGGCATGAACATCGAGTATGGCTATGGCATGGTGGAAAAAAAGGAAGGTTCGGCAATCATCGTTCTCCGCGTTGACGATCCCTACAGGGCGTCCGTTGTGCTGCAGGGAAAAGGGGTACGGCTCCTGAGTGTGGAGGAGGTCGGGAAACTTTGATCCACGATCCGAAAGACGGCCTGCGTCTTCTGAGTCGGGAGGAGGTCAAGCCGTCATGACCCAAGAGCCGGGCAAGGGCGGTGCATCCTCTTCGGTCCTGGTGATCAACCCGGGCAGCACGAGCACGGAAGTCGGCGCGTTCGAGAAGGACGGAAAAGGCCGGGTGGGCTTGATCGAACACCCGGAGCATACCCTGGAGGCTTTCGGAAAGGTCCTGGATCAGATCGGATGGCGTGAGAAAGAGATCGACCGACTCATGGAACAGGAGGGTTTCCTCACGACGGATCTTTGTGCCGTAGTCGGTCGCGGCGGTCTCCTCCGGCCCCTTTCAGGGGGCTCATACGAGGTGACGGACGCGATGTGTGCCGACCTGGAACGGTCTGCCTACGGGGAGCACGCAAGCAACCTTGGAGCACTGCTGGCAAGGCGGTTTGCAGACCGGCACAACGTCCCTTGCTTTGTCGTGGACCCTGTCACCACTGACGAATTCGAGCCTCCCTCCCGGCTTTCCGGGGTTCCGGGAATCGAGAGGAAATGCCGGAGCCACGCACTCAATATCAAGGCGACCGCGAGACGCGTGGCAGAGAAACTGGGCAAGGCGCTTCGGGACACCCGGCTCGTGGCTGCCCATCTCGGCGGCGGCATTTCCGTCTGTGCGCTCAAAGGGGGACGAATCATCGACTCCACGGACGCTCTGCTAGGAGAAGGACCCTTTTCAGCGGAGAGGGCCGGCAGCGTTCCCCTGGCCGGCATGATTTCACTCTGCATGGACAGCGGCCGGCCAAAGAGCGAGATCGTCAGACTGCTCGCCAAAGGTAGCGGCCTCAAGGGCTACCTGGGAAGCACGCGCCTCCCGGAGGTCCTCCGTTTGATCGATCAGGGAGACGGGGACGCACGGCTGGCACTGGATGCAATGGTGCTACAGATCGCGAAGTGGATCGGCGCCATGGCCGCCGTGCTGAAAGCCCGACCGGATGCGATCCTCTTGACCGGTGGAATGACCCATTCCGACCGTTTCGTAGGTCAGATTGCCTCCTTTGTGGAATTCCTGGCGCCTCTGCACGTGTTCCCGGGCAGTCTCGAAATGGAGGCTCTTGCTGAGGGGGCTTTTCGTGTCCTTCAAGGCCGTGAAAACCCTGTCGTCTACTAGAGCCAGAGCGAGGGGAAGAATCTTCCCCCTACTGGCATTCCTTACCTCGTCTCGCCACAGGCAGAACTCTCGTCCCACCTGATCACACCCCGGTGGCCTGAGCCGCCCTATTTTCGCAGAAAGGGCCCAAGCCCCTTGCTTACAGACCTTTTCGCCGCTCCCACGAGCAGATCGACAGGACGTCAACCCTTCGAAAACGTCGAAACCGGAAGGCGTAACCACAGATGGCCTGCATCTTGCATTTTGGCGAGCCACAGAGAGTTGTCCGTGGCCCTGGCGCCACGACGGAAGATTTTCAGAAACGAGGTCGGTAACCAAGGCAAGGGTCTGAGTAAGACGAAACCCATCGGCGGGTGCTGCCCGCCAAGAGCAAAACGAACGAGCAAGGAGGGCGTACTGTGAGTCCGCCAATCAAGAGCAGGCTGCGAGAAGTCTGCTGGACAGGTCGAATCCCCAGGTTCTACAGATTTCATGATGAAGATCTGTTAGTTCCCCCGGACTGGTACCCAGAAGGGAACAGAGCTCTGGAACCGTCTCCGCTGTCTGCAAGGCCAGACAATCGGAAAACTCAAAAATCTGCGGCTGATCCTCGATAAACCAGAACGGGAAGATGCGGCAGAACAAGGGTCTGGCCAGCGCAGGCAGCATGCAGCCCTTTGATCCGAGCAGTACGCAGCGATTCGCCCGGTCTATTGCCAGCCTGTAGTGCCACCCATCGGGCGGAAACAGCGAATCGACCTTCACGAGGTGGTCTGGGAAGAGCCTGCCCATCAGCCTGATGAAGCGCTCTGAGTTTGCCTCCCGGACCAGAAATGTCTTTTCCACAGCCCACGGAACGGTCCTGATCATCCACTCCCGCTCCGCCTCCGACACCGGCGGCAGCAGTTCTTCTTCACCCGGACGACATTGACAACATGTGTTTCCATGGAATGCACACCGGGCACAGATGGAAGTGTCCAGACTCCTAGCATGATGAATGATTCTTGCCTCTGCAGTCGCCATCCTTGGCGTTCCTTTCCAGAATCTTTGACGCTGATCTGCGAAACAATAAGTCCCCTACCCTGAAGCGTTTTTCCTTTCCGAAGACGCCTTCCATCCTGTTTGGAGGATTAGGGGACTTCCTGGCCGAAGTCCTTTTCAGAGTAGATTATCGGTTGGGAAATCGTTTTCTTTAGGGCCGGCCCCTGTCAGAATGCACCTGCACAGCATCCGGATATGGAGACGATCTTTCAAAATTCTTTCTTCTTGACAGCAAATAGAGGTTTGGCTATTCTTTAGGACCAACCGGTTGGTCCTATCGAGACGGCCCACCGGGCCCCTTCCATCCCTACGAGAGGAACCCATGAGCAGCAGACAACGAATCCTGGACAAGGCGGCGCAGCTGATTCACGAAAGAGGCTTCAACCACACGAGCATCCAGGACATTCTTCTGGCCGCCTCGGTCACCAAGAGCAATTTTTACTACCACTTCGAGAGCAAGGAGCAGCTCGCATTCGAGGTCCTCGGCGAGAGGATGCGTCAGTTCTATACGGTCGCTATCGGCCCCTCCATCGAGAACAGTAGCCTCGACCCCCTGCAACGCATCGATCTCTTCTTCGACAACATGCTTGCCATCGGTCGTTCCGAAATAGGTCAGCTCGGATGCCCCTTCGGCAACCTTGCCCAGGAGATCAGCTCTCTGCACGAGCCCTTGCGCCAATCCCTGAGCATGTTCTTCGAGGCGTGTGCCGAAGCGATGGAGCGATGCTTTGATGAAGGCAAGGAGGCGGGGCAATTCCGTCCGGAATTACCGTCAAGAAAGCTTGCAGAGTTTGTTCTTGCCCAGATCCAGGGGGCATTTCTCTTGCGCAAGACGCATCAAGAGCCTCAGGTTCTGGAGAACAACTTCGAGGTCTTGAGAGGGCTTCTGAACCAGTGGTCCGCTTGACCCCGGTCTGCTCGGGAGCATAGATACCACCCTTTTCAGAACCAACACCACACAGAGGAGGAGTATCATGAGCAGTTCCACCGTATATGACGAACTGGTAGAACACCTCAACTCGATGCCTGTCGGCGCGCCCAAGACCGCCGAGTTGATCGAGATCCTGAAGACCCTCTATACCGACGAAGAAGCGGAACTGGCGGTCAAGCTGCCCTTTCTTCCCATGAACCTGGACGGACTGGCGGACCGCACGGGCGTGGAGAAAGGGAAGCTGAAGGGAATGCTCGAGAGTATGGCCGACAAAGGGATCGCAGCCGTCGAGACCCTGGCGGATGAGAAGATGTATCGGCTCTTGCCCACGGTGGTCGGCTTCAGCGAAACCCCTTTCTGGGCGGGGAAGCGAACTCCTGAGACCGAGAAGCTTGCCAAACTGTGGAGGAACTACGCACGCAACGGATTCGTTCACGAGGTGGGCGGCGCCGGCCTCTCCGACACCCCGATGACCCGTGTCATCCCGATGGAGGAGTCCCTGTCGGACCCGCGAAAGGTGGCGGACTACGAGCGCATCGCCGACACGGTGAAGGGGTCCTCCTATCAGGCGGTGGCACATTGCCCGTGCAGGCTGATGCGGGACTATGCGGGCGAGGGCAGCTGTGAGCACAACACGGAGAACTGCCTGCACTTCGGCTCCATGGCCCAGTACATGGTCGAAAAAGGGATGGCAAGGCAGATCACCGTGGACGAGACCCTGGCGATCCTCAAACGCTCGAACGAAGAGGGCCTCGTACATATCACGGGCAACAACCAGAGCGAGCTGGCTACAATCTGCAACTGCTGCGCGGACGCCTGCATCTTCCTGACGGGTCTCCTGTCGATGGGGGAGAAGAACATGTTCGCCCGCTCGAACCACGTTTCCGTGGTCGACGCGGACACCTGCGTTGTCTGCGGCACGTGCGAGGAGAGATGCCCGGTTGATGCAATCACCATGGAGGATTCCGCGGTGGTGGATGCCGATAAATGCATCGGCTGCGGGGTCTGCTACCCGACATGCTCGACCGAATCGATCACCTTGGCTGCGAGACCGGAGGCGGAGCAGAAGGATGTACCGCCCATGATGGAACTCGTCACCAAGGTGATGAACGACAAGAAACGCGAGTTCAAGTTCTAGGATGTGCACTCCCTGTTCCGATTCGATTTGCGAGGTACTCGACCATGAGTGACGAAGTCTATACCCGACTGAGGGACTTCCTCGACAATATGCCCGGCTGCTTTCCTGCCACAGAGAGCGGTGTGGAATTGAAGATCCTGAAGAAGCTCTTTACACCCGAGCAGGCGGAAATCACGATGAACCTGACCCCCATGCCGGAACCGGTTGCTCAGATCGCCCCCAGGCTCGGCATGGGCGAGGAGGAGGCTGGCGAGAAGCTCGAGCAGCTGGCCAAAGAAGGATCGATTCTGCGCGTCCGTGCCGGAGATGTAGCGCATTATGCGGCCATTTCCTTTGTGGTGGGCATCTACGAGTTCCATCTTGGGACGATCGACCGTGAGCTTGCCGAGTACATGGAGGAGTATTTCCCTCACATTGCGAAGGCCTGGGAATCTGTGGGAACAAAACAGCTCCGTGTGGTCCCGGTGGAGACATCCTTGCAGGACGACAAAAAAGTAGGCATCTATTCCCAGATCCGCGAGTTGATCAAGGACAAAGAGCTCATAGCCGTGTCCCCCTGCATCTGCACGAAAGAGAAGAAGCTCGTGGACGAGCCCTGCAGCCGGCCTGAAGAGCGCTGCATTCAGTTCGACATGGCGGCTCAGTACTTCATGGAGAACGGCCTTGCCCGCCAGATCACCCGGGACGAGTTGATGGAAATCCTGAAGATGGGTGAGGAGAAGGCCCTTGTTCTGTCCCCGGGGAATTCCAAAGAGATCATGAACATCTGTCTCTGCTGCGGGTGCTGTTGCGGCTTCATGGGAGTCCTCAAGACCTTCGATCGACCCGCGGACCACTGCGGGAGTGCGTATCAGGCAAAGATCGATCCGGATGCTTGCGTGCTTTGCGGGACCTGCGAGGAAAGATGTCAGATAGAGGCGATCAGCGAAGGCGGCGAATCCTACGAGGTGGACGAAGCCCGTTGTATCGGTTGCGGCCTCTGTGTGCCCACCTGCAATGATGAAGCGATTTCCATGGTGGAGAGGGCCGAGCCTCCCTCGATTCCTGAGGATCCGATCGACATGAACATCAAGATCGCCCAGGAGCGGGGCCTCATGTAGATCACTTCTTGCGTGAGCTTGACCAGGGGGGGGCACAGAAGCATGCCCCCCTCTCCTTTCCTGGACCCCACCGGCCGTGGGGTGTGAGCGCGGTGTTCTCCTCTCCCCTTGACCCCGAACCGTTACTTCCCCTATTCTTCCTTGGGCCCTATTCTTCCGTGAACCCGTGTCCATCCGTGGACGCGTCATCCATGCCGGACAACCGTACAGAGAAGAGGCAACCAAGGTGAATCCAGTAAAAGCAGTATTCTTCGATGTGGGCTGGACGTTGAGCTATCCCGAAAAGTCCATGTGGGACATCTTTGCCGAGGTGATTCGCGAAGGAGGCATGGAGATGACCTCCGAGCAGGTGGAGGGCCCCGTCCATGCCGTGATGGCGAAGCGCCGTGAACAGACCATCAAAGAGTTCCAGGCCGGAGCCGAGTACACCGATTCGGACGAGCAGTTCGAAGCGCAGTTCCTGGCCATGGGCCGCCTCATGTTCAAGATGGTGGGGCTGGACGGGGATCATGACGCCCTGACCCGAGAAGTCCTGGAAAGATTCTGGCTGCTCGAGAACTGGGCCGTCTATCCTGATGCGATTGATGTGCTCGAGCGCCTTCGAGCCGAGAAGATCCGCATCGGAATCCTCTCGAACGCAACCTCCGCCCTGGTCGGGTTTCTGGAAGAGATCGGGCTTCTCAAATATTTCGACTTCCATGTAATTTCCGCCATCGAAGGGACGAAGAAGCCGGATCGCCGGATCTTTCAGCGTGCCCTCGATCATTCAGGGGTGGAACCGCCCGACGCGGCACACGTGGGAGACATGTATCTGGAAGACATCCTGGGAGCCCGGAACGCAGGCGTCCGGCCCTTTCTCATCCATCGGGGACGAAAATCCCTATTCCCGAGCTTTCCCGAATCTGCGGACCACTCCCCGGACGAGGTGGAAATCGTGGACGGCCTAGCACCGATGCTGTCCGCTCTGGGAGTCGGATGACGAATGCCCACCCAGCTCGCTGAGAAGGAGTTTGAGACCATGGAGATCTTCCAGGACAAGACGGCGATCGTGACGGGCGGCGCCTCGGGAATCGGCAAAGGCCTTTGCGAGGTACTCGGAAGGAACGGGGCAAATGTGGTCGTGGCCGACCTCAACGATGAGGATGCGAAGAAAGTCGCGGCGGCCCTTCAGGAGTCCGGTGGACGGGCGGAGGCCGTCAAGCTCGACGTAACGGTCGAGGAAGACGTACGAGCCCTGGTCGAAAAGACAGCTGCAGACAACGGCAAGCTGGACTATCTCTTCAACAACGCCGGCATAGGCATCGGCGGCGAGGTCCAGGACATGGACCTCGACCACTGGACCAGGATTGTGGACGTCAACCAGTGGGGTGTCGTCTACGGTACCCTCGCAGCCTACAAGGTGATGGTAAGGCAGGGTTCGGGCCACATCGTCAACACCGCCTCCGGTGCCGGGCTGGTCCCATCACCTCTTCTCACCGCCTATTCCATGACGAAGCATGCCGTCGTAGGGCTCTCCACCGGGCTGCGCGCCGAGGGGGCCGAGTTGGGGGTCCGGGTGAGCGTGGTCTGTCCAGGATATATCGACACCCCCATCTTCGACTCCTCGGAGTACGTGAACACGAGCAAGGAAACCACCATGTCCGTCGTGCCCTCGAGCCTGAAGGCGATGAGTGCCGAGGACTGCGCGCGTGCCGCACTTCGGGGGGTGGCCCGCAACAGGGCTATCATCCCCGTGCAGGCCCCCGCCTACATCATGTGGTGGCTCAACCGGCTCAACCCCCGCATCATGGACGCACAGTCACAGAAGATCATCTCGAAATACAGACAAGTCGCCCGCCAAGCAGCCGCCAAGGCCTGACCCGGTATTTGACGGGTCGAGTCAGCCGCAGAGCCAAACATCACAGGGAAGGTCCACGCCTATCCTGTCCAGGCCCTTGTCCGTCACCAGCCAGATGTCCTCGGGCATGTTCCCGTAGTAGACCATCTCCATATCGTAGCATCCGACCTCGATGCACAGGGTCATGCCGGGCTGCAACTCGGTCAGGTCGTCGTCTGCCAGCCATGGAGGCTCGTGGTTCATCGTCCCGATGCCGTGTCCAACAAATTCTATGGGCACGGTCTGATTCCAGTCCTGCCGATAGGTTTCCTTTTCAGCCAGCTTGAACACGTCACAGCCACGCATGCCGGGATAGATGTTGTTCACCGTATTCAGGTAGGCGTCGCGGCCCCACTTGGACAGGTCCGCCAGCTTGGGCGGCAGCTTGTCGCCCACGTAGAAGCACCGTTGCAGGTCTGTCCAGTAGCCCTTGTACGACGGCCCGCAGTCGGAGAACCCCTGATCCCCCTCCTTGATCACCCGGTCGTAGAACGGTGTGGTCACGATCCGCCACTTTCCCGGACCGTCGGACCCGCACATGAAGAGGACGGGGTTCGACATGCACGGGGTCTCGAACATGTCTTCCTTGACCCACTCTTCCCAGATCACCCGATGAACGTCACGTTCGGTGACTCCCGGCCGAATCGCCTTCCACCCCTTCTCCAGGACTCGCTTCGCCTTGTCGCACATCTCCCGCATCAGCGCGATCTCCCAGTCGGTCTTGATCGCCTTCTGCTCCCAGAGAACCTTCTCGGCGGACACGAACTTCGCGTTCGGCAGTGCTGCCTCCATCTGTCGGATCTCGTCGAACCCGACCTGCAGCATGTGGTGCGCCCCGTACTCCATGCCGATCACCTTGTTGTCCAGCCCGAGGGAGGTCATGGTGTCGACGAAGAGGTCGATGAAACGGATCGGGAGCCGCCAGTGCTTGATGCCGCACCAGTACCGGCAGTCGGTCACCCAGGTGGTCTTCCTCACATTGCTGTCGAGAACCGATTCGCCCACGAACACCACGTCGTGGTCCTGGGAAACGATGAAGCAGTGTCGCCAACGATCCGTGTACATGAGCGCCGCATCCCTGTACCCGCCATAGTAGTACTTGTTCTCTTCGGCAAACAGGACCATCGCGTCGATCCCGTGCTTCGCCAGGAGTTTCTTCGCTTTGGCGATCCGAAGCTCGAATTCCTTCTTCGGGATGTGGGGATTGAAGTCATCCTTTGACTCTGACTGCTCCCACGTGATCCCTTCCTGCTCGAGCCAGTGATCCTTGGACAGATGCTTCTTCTGCTTCTTCTTTGCCATACCCGTCTCCTTTTGTCGGTTCTGTGTTTACCCTGTATCCGTCTTTGCGCCTTTGAGGTTTGCCCCATGTAAATCCGCCTCGGAGAGGATTGTGCCTCGCAGGTCGGCTTCTTCGAGGTCAGCCCCTTCCAGGTTCGCGCCCGTCAGGTCCGCGTTTCGAAGATCCGCCCTTGTCAGGTCCATATCGGAGAGGTCCAGGCCTCTCAGGTCGAGCCGCCCTCTCGGCAGGAGCCGGAGGCATTCGACCCATTCCTGCACATCCCGGATGTCTTCGGTCTTCACTCCAATCATGTTGCCGATCTCGATCAACCGTTCCTGCTCGACAGGAACTTCTCGGATCTTCTCGAAGAACCGTCCGAAGTAGAGCCGCGTTGGAAAGTAGGTCTTGAAGCTTCTGAGGATGTACTTGCAGAAATCCGGCTTGCACGTTGTCGGGTAGGATTTCTCGAGGCTTCGGATCATGTCCTGCTCGTCCGCCCTGGCCCGGCCGGCATAGCTCCTGAGAAGCTCGAGCAGGAAGCGATGGTTCTCCACGATGGATTTGTCCGAGATGCCGAGTTCCATCGAATAGAAGGGAGGAAAGTAGTGATTGGAAAAGGCCATTCCGAAGTCGTAGGAGATGGAGATACCTTCTCCCAGATGCTGCCGGTTGAGCGACACCTGATGATCGAAGTCCTCGGTCAGACAGTCATGAACCCAGAGACCGATTCTCGACAAGCTACCACTGCCGTGGGGCAATTCCTCCGGCTCGTAGCTGCCGCAGTACCTCGAGAAAAGACGACCGAACAGCTCCCTCACCTCCGCCAGGTTGCAGAGGCCCTTTCCGAGTGCATAGCTCACGATCTGTCGTTCCGGGTGCTCCTGCAGGGCAAAATAGGGAGTGATTTGCGCATCGGATTCACTCTCTGAGCGATGGACAAGGAACAGCTGGGGACACCGCTTGTCCTGCGAATCGGAGAAGACCCACGTCTCCCCGTCCACTCTCCTCACTTCCCGAATCTCCTCCGAACGCAGAGGGAGCTCG
This sequence comes from bacterium, assembly GCA_028277985.1. Lineage (GTDB taxonomy): Bacteria > Desulfobacterota > DSWW01 > DSWW01 > DSWW01 > S015-6. The sequence goes on from JANQFG010000109.1 coordinate 49,626, forward strand.
GGCCGCTCGCGGCAGTAAGCATGCACGCAGCTTCGGAGGTCACCTTCGGATTCGAACGAACCCTTCATGCGAAGCTCTCCAGGCCCTCTTCTCTCACCCGAGATGTTCCTGCAGACTCTCCCGCTCTCCGGCACCGACTTCGACGCCCAGAGCAGCGAATGCCTCAAGGATCCTGGCGACGCTCTCCTCCACATCCCCGACAGCGTCCGGATCCTGCCGAAACCGAACCTGTTCGGCAGGGATCTTTCGGACGTATCCCTGCACCTCAAGCATCACCCGGTCACCGAAGATGGCACGGTAGTCCTTGTCTTCCTCGTGCAGGTGCTCATCGAAAAGTGCCTCCTCCATGCACCCCGGTGCCAGGATGACCCGGTTCGGGGCCGGGAAGCCGCCCAACACGGCCCCTTCTCCGAGAAAAGCCTTCGGAGAACTGATCAGCTGGCCCATACGGTCGAGGCTGAGCTTCAGCGGCCCGAGCAACCCATGGGAGAGACTCGTAATGATCGTGTATCCTTTGAACTCGAAATTCTCCGCCATTCCTTCCTCTCCGTTCGCTTACTGCCCCGATCTGAGCCTTTCGGCGAGGCTTTCCGGAAGCCCTGCCCGTCTGATCTTGGACGAGGCCTGTTCGACGTCATAGGTCACCCGGTGCAAGGTGTACGTTTCCGATTCGAGATCGAGGGTTGCATAGGCGGCTCGCGGGTCGCCGTCCCGCGGCTGGCCTACACTGCCCACATTCAGGATGTATCGGTACCTGGGTTCGAGCGTAAGGGAGGTCGGGTCCTCGGCCTTTATTCTCCTCGTCACACCAGAGAAGAGCCGTTTTGCCTCCAGTTCCACATAGGCCGCCGGAATGTGTGAATGTCCTACAAGTATCAATCTGCTCGAGGCTGCGCCGAACCCCCTCTCCGAGTCCTTTTCCGAGATGATGTACTCCCATCCCGCAGGCTCGCAAGGTGACCCGTGCACAAGATGAACCCCTTGATCGATACTCTCCAGGGGGAGTGCCTCCAGCCTGTCCTTTGCTTCCTGATCGAGGATGCTTCGGGTCCATCGGATCGCATCGGCCGCGTCCTGGTGAAAATCTTCGAGTCCGAGCTCCTCGTCGGCTGCAGCATGATCGTGGTTACCCGCAATCAACCGGAAGGCGGAATCCTCCAACAACTCGAGACAAGGGCCCGGGTCGGCCCCATATCCGACAACGTCGCCTAGAAACAGGATCCTCTCGACGGATCTTCCCTCCACGTCTTCCAGAACGGCGCTCAGGGCCTCGAGGTTACCGTGTACGTCCGACAAGATCGCAGCCTTCACCGACTCAACCCCGACTCGATGATTCTGAGCTGCTGTTTGAGGAGGTCCTCCAAGCTGATACCGAGCGGTTCGAGATACCCTCGTTTGTGGATGTAGAGCGCTCCCTCGATCACGCCCCACAGGCCGTAGCTAATGGTCCAGCTGTCCTCCGTGCCCGCAATCTCCCCACTCTCCATGCCTTCATCGACCGCCCTTTTCAAGAACGAGATGCTCTGCTGCGAAAGCTCCTCGAGCAGACCGTGAAGCTCTTCAGTAAGCCCCACCTTCTTGAAACCCATGTCTTTGAAAGAAATGATGTCGAAGTATTCAGGGTAGCCCCGGTAGAAATCGACATAGGCCCACGCAAGGGCGTTCAACCTCTCCAGGAAGGACCCCTGGGTAGCCGATGCCTTCTCGAGCAGGTCGATGTTGATGTGAAACGCCTCCTCGCAGATTCTTCCGTAGATCTCATCCTTGCCGGTGAAATAGAAGTAGATCAGGCCCGGGGACAACTCCGCTTCGAGGGCAATCGCACGAATGGAGGTCCCCAGATAACCTTTTGCAAGGAAGACCCTCCGTGCCGCATCGAGAATCCGGGTCCTTCTTTCCTGACGCTCTGCCTCTTGTCTTCTGGCCAAGGCCTCTCTGAGTTCCGCTCCCACGAGCGATCCCCCTCTGCTCGGTCTCTGGATCATTGACAGATGATGTGGTCTGAACATCCAGATAATATTGAACAGCGTTCAAGATGTCAACCCAAATTTGGCCGGCTTTCATCTGATTGTCGGTAATTGTTACCGGGTTGCCGCTGAACGTCAGCGAGGAGACCCGCCCCCTCCGCCCCGAATTAACTATTTGTTTTTGTTAACAAAAGCTTAGCGCGCCATCGGCTGCATGGCGCGAATCTTGCACTGTCACCGGCGTAGAATGACCATCTTTCCATGGGGCATTTCAAACAAAGGAGATGACAAATCCGGTTTTCTGCCATTGCCCGGCACCCGTGAACGTCACACGCTCTTCTGATGCCTGCTTCCTGATGCCGCGAGTCGACGTAGGTTCCAGTGAAAGCACCGTTGCTCGATGATCCTGTATCTGCGCTCGAGGTCCTATTCCCGCTCCACCTTTCTTTGTCGAAGGTTACTGAGTTTGCCTGAGAGACGCTCTACCCTTTCAGCGTCCCTCTGTTGAGAACCATCTGCCGTGCGGGTTGCACAGAAAGGAGGAACAAGTGCCGCTTTCAACCATGATCGGTACGTCGGCTGGCTCGGGCCACAGAAAGGGCCCGGTAAGGGGGTCCGTGTACTGGAAAGGAGGTGGGTCCGGACAGTAATGCATTTCGTCCCCGAGGCCGGGGACAACCATTCCGTTTCCGCCTATCTTTCCAATTTCGGAGGAGAACAAAAATGGGAAAGCACACTCTCAAGATCAGCATCATCGTTTTGTCTCTTCTGGTTGCGTCCATCTCTACCGCTGAAGAACTGTTACAGAACGGAGGGTTCGAAGCAGGCGACCTCTTTCCCTGGGAGGAGGTCGGTGACCGGAATGCCTGGAGCGTTTCAGAGGGCAACGCCTATGATGGCGGGTTCAGCGCTCTCGTTCGAGGTCCTCATCGACTCGCCCAGTCCTTCGACCCGACTCCGGGCCTCAACATCGAAGTGTTTTCCATGGCGGTCATGACAGGCGTGCCCGGCTGGATTACCGTTGAGATCGCCTACGACGACGACTTGGAGCCCACGCTGGCCAGGTTGTACGTGCCCGCCGCTCTCCAGTGGCAGGCCCTGGATTTGCTCGAGTTCATCGATCCGGATCGTGAAGTCTACCAGGTGGCGCTCGCCGGTCACCAAAACGGCGATTCTCCCGATGACATGCGGACCTGGTACGACGCGATCACCCTTCAGGGGACCGGGCCCGATGACGACCCGGATGACCCGGTCGAAGACCCCGAGGCGTCGGAGACCCTGGAGGCGAGCGTCAAGCGAGTGAGGGTGAAGTTCAACACCAAACGATCGGTAACCCATGTTTCTCTGGCCCTTCGGGCAGAGGATCTGCCCGAAGGAATCGAAGAAGGCCCCGTCGAGATCACGGTCCTGTTCTCACAGGATGGTTTCACCACGGCCTTTGAGGCGGAGGCTGAACTGGTGGATGTCCCACACCGAAGGGACCACATCATCCGATTGATGGACGAGGGGAGTGCGCAGAAAGTGAAATGTAAGAAGTAGGGGCTTCCCGGCAGTTATGAAGCCATGGAGAAGGCAGCGGGCCCGCTGCTGGAGCGGTCCTGCTGCCCTTCTCTCTATCGCGGGCCCGGCTCGACTCGACCTCTCCTTCGCACAGTACGGTCAGGGCAACACCACCCCTTCCGCTCTCAAGCGTCTCGTCAATTGCACGCTGTTCTCGAAACAGACCGCACGCATCCCCAGGTCTTCGGCGGCCCTTGCGTAGGCGGGTATATCATCGAAATAGAGAATTTCGTCCGGGGAGGCCTTGGCCATGGACAATGCCTTCTCATAGATCAAGGGGTTTGGTTTCTGGCAACCCAGTTCGTAGGAAAGCGCGTAGTCGTCAAAGAGGCTCAGCACAGGGTATTTGTTTCTACAGTGCTCGAAGTGCCATTCGTTCGTGTTGGAGAGGAGGACGAGCCCGTACTTGCCCTTGAGCGATCGGATGAGCTCTTCCATGCCCTCCACAGGCCCGAAGATATCCGACCAGGTCTCGCGAATCACCTCCATGGGCAGATCCAGTCCGAGTCGATTCGCACATTTCTCGCCGAATTCGGAGGAAGAAATTCGACCGGACTCGTAATCCTGCACGAGCCCCGAGGTAAACATGGAATCGTAGATCTCTTGCGGCGACCACGAACACATTCCAGCCAGCCCTCGGCAGGCGTGCATGTGGTCGAATCGAAGGAGGACGTTACCCAGGTCGCTGATGAGGGTACGAATCATGAAAAGGTGTTTCTGTGCAAAAAGAGATGGGTCGGCATGGTTGCCGACCCATCTCGAGTTCGGTCTATTGAATGCAACTCGTTCGCTACTTGCAGAGCTTCTGGAAGCCGCCCAGGGAGAAATCGTTCCTGTCGTGCTGCGCCAGATAGCGTGTGGAGTTCTTCGGGTGGATCAGCACGATGACGCAGCCGTGTTCGCTTCGATCGTCAAAGGCCATCATGTTCCCCAATCCCGAAGTCTGGTAGCTCTTGTCACCCGACTCGAGCACGTCCAAGCATTGCCACTCGGTTTTCCAATACGAATTTGAGCGGTCCGTGATGACCTTGTAAGTGGGGGTGAATACGCCTGCATCTACCCAGAGAAGCTGTGGCCCGTAATTGTAGTACTTGTCCTTCGCCTCGCACTCGAGGATGTAGGTGGGCCTCTTCACGTAGATCAGGCCCTGTGGCCACCAGGGTGCACCCTGCCACCCTTCCGTCTCGAAACCATACGGAATGTTGCGTCCCTCGGGTACGCTGTACCATTCGCCTACATCGTTCTTAGAGAGTTTGATGGGAGGCCCAGGGAAGAACGGAACGTACTGGTCCGCCTTCTTGACCAGTTTCCACGTGAAGGCGTTGATCTTGCCTCCATAGCCCCACGCGTCATCCACACAGAAATCAGAGCCCAGGAATGCATCGGACCTGTTCGCAGGGCTCATCCGCCGGACTCGCCGGATCGCCGGCACGTAAGCGAACGTGCTGTCCAGCCTGTCGTTCCGATACCTCCAGAGCAGGATGTTGGTTCCCTTGATGTCGAAGGGCGCCAGGGCGATAATGAGCGAGTGCATCTCCACCTGCTCAGGGTTTGACTCCTCCCGGGCGGGGGGATAGCCGTCCAGGCAGTAGGTCCAGTAATCCATCTTGGTCTCGCGCTCAAAGCCCGTTTTCCGGCCCACCCATTTCACCTGAAAGTCAACCTGGATGGGGCCGACCGCGTAAGAATAGTAGTGCTTGTTGTACATGATCTTGGCGCCCACCTTCGGGTCCTCGAGGTCGAGTTCCGGGAAGGGCATGCCGTCCACGAATTCGGGGAGCTTTCCGGTTTTGACGTCAACGAGGAGACCATCGGCGTCCACGTCGTACTTGCCCTTGTTGCTCTCCCAGTACTTCTTTGCAGGCGGCGGCAGATAATCGTCCGGGTTGTATGGCACCTCACCGATCGTGATCGTCCCGTCACCCTTCTTGACCCAATTCAAGACTGGATCCGGGATCATTCCTTCGATCTCCTGAAAGTTGGTCTTGTCGATCACCGTGCCTACAGCCAGGTCTGCATAGGCACAGGGATTCGATACTGAGAAGAGGATAAGGACTGTCAGGAAGGCAACTGCCAGAGGTGTGCGTCCTCTCATCTTTTGTCCTCCTTTCGCTTGTCCGTGTGTGAGTCTGCTGCTGCACGATTCGTTATTCTGTTGCAAACATAATGTATCTTGCGGACCGATGCAACAAAAAAAATTACTCAAAAACAACGCGTTGCGTCATCTCGCGTTCCATCTGTTTTTACGCCTGGAATACGGAAGATTATACGACCCATAAGTCCTCAACCAATCCTTGCGAAGACGGCTCATCTACCGCGCCGGGAAGGGACAAATCGGTCCGCCAGGAAAAGAACCTTCAGAACGAGACCGTGTGACTTGCTGGGCCGAAGGCTGCCGGAGTCTAGGACCGTCGAATGTGGCTCAGCTGCGTTTCTCCATGAAAATCCTCCGCTCTCGAAGGGCCAACAGAGCCTCGACGGAGCGGGACATGGATCCGAAGGCTGCCACACCACGGTCGTGGAAATCCAGCAGATGCTGGTCCGTAAAGGGGCCGTAGAGGCAAAAGACGACCAGCGGCTTTTCGGACTGCCGGTTCTTCGTGGAAATGATGTTCACGAGCCTGCTCGAGACCCCTTCCGGTGCGAAGAACGCCACCACCAGGATCGCATCCACCTCCGGAGAACGTATGAGGATGTCCAGGGCCTCCTCGTACGTTTCGTCCGTGCAGGCGGCGGTGAGATCCACCGGATTCTGAGGCGATGCGAAGGGCAAGAGCACGGCTCGTAGACGTTCCACCGTATCCTGGCTCAACTCGGCCACTCGCAGACCTACGGGACCGGTCAGGGAATCCAGTGAGTCGACGGCCATCACCCCGTAACCACCTGCCGGTGTGATTACGGCGACCCGATCCCCCTCCATGGGGGGGCAGAGGGACAGGACTTTGCAGAAATCGCAGAACTGCTGGTCGTCCCGAACGTGATGGACACCAAATTGTCGCCACGTGCTCCCGGCCACGCGACCACTGCCCGCCAGGGCTCCGGTGTGGGAAGACACTGCGTGCGCGCCCGCGGGTGTTCGCCCGCCCTTGAGCACGACAACCGGCTTGCGGGCGCTGATCCTATCGAGATTTTGCAGGAACTCGCGGGCGTGGGAAAAATCCTCGAGGTAGAAACCCAATACGCGGGTCCCTTCGTCCTCGGCAAACCATTCGGCCAGTTCGATTTCGTCCACGTCGCACTTGTTCCCGAGCCCCACGAAGGCACGAAGACCGAACCCTGATGAGGAAGCGTATCCGAGAGCCTCAACCCCTACCGAACCGGATTGAGAAACAACCGCGATCGAGCCTCCCGGCAGCAGGGAGCGGTCCCCGTGCTCCACGAAGATGGTGTCGAGTCCGGTGTGGGGCACGAAGATCCCCAAGGTGTTCGGGCCGAGAATGCGTGCACCCTTCTCTCTTGCCAGCGAGACCAACCGTTGTTCCGCTTCCGTCCCTGCCGGGCCGGTTTCGCTGAAGCCGGACGCCACGATGACAGCCGCCTTGACGCCTGCCTGCACCGCGTCCCGCAAGGCCTCTTCGCAATGCTTCGTTCCCACCGCGAGCACGGCCAGGTCCGGGGTTTCGGGAAGAGTCCCGGCGGTTCTGTGAACGGGAAGCCCGTCTACTGAATCGAGGCTGGGATGAATCGCGAAAAGCGGCCGGCCGTATCTTCGCAACAAGGTGAAGATGCGGCCTCCAGGCTTGTCGCTGTCGTCCGTTGCTCCGTAGACAACGATGGAACGAGGCGAGAAGAAGGATCGCAGGGAGGATCGGTCGGTGGTCATGGTTGTCTTTGTCCTTGCTGGCTTCCTGAATGCCCTGGTGATTGCCGAGTCTACATGATCTCCCCACCCTTTTCCACAAATCGACTTGACCCGGAAAGGGATACGGAATATGTCTACCTTGGCAGCAAGAGTGATTTCCCCATTTTCTTCCGTTTCGAGGAGGATCGAAGAATGGACTTCCGACTCAATCGAAAGCAGGAGGCATTCCGAAAGAAATTCGTGGCCTGGCTTGCAGAGAATCTCCCTCCGGACTGGGACCCTTCCCGTTTCCGGAACTACGACGGTCCGGAGGCCTGGGCGCGTGCTTACCGTGACTTTCAGAAGCGTCTCTTCGAAGCCGGCTACGCTTCCATGCACTATCCGAAGGAGTACGGAGGACAGGGCAAGACCCTGATGGAAGAGGTGATCGTCATGCAGACCCTCGCATCCACCTGCATGGAATTGCGAGTCCCGGGAATCATCATGCACGGCATGGCCGCCCCGACGATCCTTCACTGCGGAAACGAAGAGCAGAAACGCAAGTTCCTGCCGAAGATCATCGACGGGACCCAAATTTGGTGCCAGGGCTTCAGTGAACCGAATGCAGGCTCCGACGTGGCCAACGTGTCTACCCGGGCAGTGAGAGAAGACGGCTACTACATCCTCAACGGACAGAAGGTCTGGACCAGCTTCGCGCATTTGTCGGATTATTGCATCCTGCTCGTCCGAACCGATCCGAACGTACCGAAGCACAAAGGACTGAGCTATCTGCTTCTCGACATGAAACTGCCGGGGGTGGAGATCAGGCCCACCACCCAGATCACCGGCGGGGCCGAATTCAATGAACTCTTTTTTGACGACGTCCGTGTTCCCGTCGAAATGCTGGTGGGTCAGGAGGGTCAGGGCTGGATGATCGCCATCACGACGCTCATGTTCGAGCGTGTGCTGGGGGACGCCGTTATGGGCGCGGCGTATGAAAGGAACATCGGAAAGATGCTGGCACTGGCAAAGGAGACAAAGCGTTCCGGGAGACCGGTAATCGAGGATCCCATCTTTCGGCAGCAGCTGGCGCAGGGGTACATCGAAGTCATGGCCCTGAAGTACCATGGACTGCGCAACCTGAGCACCCAGGTCCAGGGGGGAATCCCCGGCCCCGAGGGGTCCATAGGCAAGCTCCTCTGGAGCGAGCCGAATCAGCGCATCTTCGAGAATGCGATGGGAATGCTGGGCCCCCAAAGCCAGATCATGTCGGGGTCCCCGTGGTCGGTTCACGACGGATTCTGGCAGTACGGGTTCCTTAGATCCAAGGGCAATACGATCGAAGCAGGAACCTCGGAGGTGCAGCGGAACATCATCGGCGAGCGCTGCCTGGACCTTCCGAAGGACGTCAGCCGCGCCGCAAGGCAGAAATAGAGGGGCTGCGGCCCCTTGGAGTGGAGAAGAGACCATGGATATCAGACTGAACGAAGATCAGTTCGAGATCGCGAGACATGCCAGAAGATTCTGCGAGAACGAATCGTCCATAGAATACGTCCGAAAGATGTTCGAGGACGACAGGGGTTTTAAGGACGAGGTCTGGGCCAAGATGGCCGAGATGGGCTGGATGGGTATGCGGATTCCCGAATCCTGTGACGGGATCGGACTGGGCCTGCTCGATCTGGCACTGGTCCTGGAGGAGATGGGCCGTGGTGTAACGCCCGGACCGTTCTTCTCGACCGTCCTTCTCGCCGCAGAGATTCTCATGGCGGCCGGGAGCGACGAGCAGAAGGCGCAATACCTCCCCCGCATCGCGGCAGGTGAGATCAGAGGAACCCTGGCCCTCCACGAACCGGAGAGCGGGGCCGATCTCGGCTACATCCAGATGGAGGCTGACGAAGAGGGAGAAGCGTACATACTGAACGGAACCAAGATTGCCGTTCCGGACGCACACGTAGCAGATTTCCTCGTGTGCGCGGCCCGAACCCGAAAAGGAAGACAACCTGGCCGGGGTATCACCCTCTTTCTCGTCGACACGGGTTCGCAGGCGCTCTCCATTTCAAGACTGCCGACCATGGATGGGACACGAAAGCTCTGTTCCGTCGAGTTCGACCGGATGAGGGTCGGCCGGGACGCCGTTCTCGGGGAGCCCCACAAAGGGTGGAAGCCGCTTCTCCGGGCCCTGCAGGTCGCCCAGGTCGGCCTGTGCGCCGAGTGTGTGGGTGGAGCGCAACGGGCCATGGAGATCGCGACGGAGTACGCCAAGGTGCGCATCCAGTTCGACCAACCGATCGGTGCCTTTCAGTCGATCAAGCACCGCTGTGCACAGATGTACGTCGAGGCCGAGACAGCGCGCTCGATTCTCTACTGGGCGGCCTGGGCCCAGGACCATGGCAAGCCGAAAGAGGCGGCCCTGGCCTCATCGGTTGCCAAGTCCTTCTGTTCGGAAGTCTTTCGCAACTGCTCTACGAGCGCGATACAGGTGCTCGGGGGTACCGGCTTCTCCTGGGAGCACGACATCCACCTCTATCTCAAGCGGGCCAAAGCGAACGAGATCGCCCTGGGGGATCCTGTCTATCACCGCGAACAGGTCGTTCGGCTCCTGGAGGGTTGATCCCCTTACGGGCAGGTGCTCACCGGGTAAGCCGCCGCAGGCAGGGACCTGCTGCCGAACTCTACGGTGAAGCTTCCAACCGCTTCGATCGGCAGGCTCGTAGTGGTGTCCGGATGGACGCGGGGTCCTCCAACGGTACCCTTGCAGCAAGCCCGCCGGGCGGTGTAAATAAGGTACGACACCGAAGAGACCCATACGACTCCAACAGGAGCGAAGGAGGAAAACGTGACGACGGAGCAACCTAGGTCCAAGCCCCCGAACTTCCTCGAGATTCATGCAGGAAATCATCCCGACAAGCTGGCTGTTATCGGCATGGATCGGTCTCTTACCTACGGACAACTCAGGGAACGGGCCAGGCGCTTGGCCAGGAGCCTCTACGCTCTGGGTGTCAGGCCGGGAGACCAGGTCGCCCTGATGACCTACAACAACCCGGTGCAGCCGGAGGTCTCGAACGCACTCCAATACCTCGAGGTCGGCCTTGTCATGGTGGGGTACCGGATGAAGCCGCGGGAGATCGAATACATCGTGGACAACTCCGATTCCAGGGTATTGATCTTCTGGCACGAGTTTGCGGATCGAATCCTCCCCTACAAGGAGAACTACGCCAAAGTCCTGCCGGGTGGATTCATCTCCTTCGGCGGCCCGACGAACCCGGACGCCCAGGACTACGAAAGCCTCCACGACAATGCCCCGGACATGGACCTGGACGCGCTGCCGCCTGCCGCAGAGCCTGGCAGTTCCATGATCTACACCTCCGGTACGACAGGAAGGCCCAAGGGAGCGGCCCGGAAGACCGATTTCGTGGCGAAGCCCGGGGTCATGGATTTCATGTTCAGCGCCATCAGCAACCTCAAGATGAACCCGAACGAAGTTCATCTCGTGTGCTGCCCCCTCTACCACTCCGCCCCGACCCTGTTCAACATAATCTGTTTCCTTCTGGGCGGGACCTCGGTGCTGCAACCCCGGTTCGACGCTGTAGAATTTCTCGAATGGGTCGACAAACATCGGGTCACCTCCACCCACCTCGTCCCGACCATGGTCCGCCGACTGCTGGACGTCCCGGAATCCGTGACCGACCGCCTCGATCTGTCGAGTCTGCGCACCGTGATCTGTGGAGCCGCCCCCCTCTTCCCGGAGTACAAGCTCGCCTTTCTGGACCGATATGGGGACTGTCTCTACGAGTACTACGGATCCACCGAGGCGGGCATGAATACGCTCATCACCCCTGAGGAGATGCGGGAACGGCCGGCCAGTGTGGGCAGGCAGTTCACCGGCAACGAGCTCATCCTGTTCGACGAGATGGGAAACGAGGTTCCTGATGGAGAACGGGGGATACTCTACATCCACAACGGGATCATGATGGACGGCTACTACAAGAACGAAAAGGCGACCGAAGAGACGCGTCAGCAGAAGTACATCACCGTGGGCGATGTTGCGATCCGGGACAAGGAGGGATACTACTTCATTGTAGACCGGGTCAAGGACATGATCATCCGGGGAGGGGTAAACGTCTATCCTGCAGAGGTCGAGGAGGTTCTCGTTTCCATGGCCGGAATCGCCGACGCGGCCGTGGTGGGCATCCAGGATCAGGAGTTCGGGGAAGCAGTGGCCGCCTTCCTGGTCTACGACGAGGGCGTGTCGGTTTCGGAAGAGGACGTGAAGACCTACTGCGCCGATCAGATGGAGAACCACAAGATCCCGGTTGCGATCTTTCCGATCGATGAGATTCCAAGGACGCCGACCGGAAAGATCCTCAAGAGAGAGCTCAGGGAAAAACTGAAGGAAGAATGAAGCAGAGGGAGGCAGCGCGATCATGAGCAAAACAGCCGGATTCGTTTTTGAGAAAGGGAAGCCCTACATCATGCCCGCCCATTTCGGCTCAGCCACCCAGGGCTGGGACGGCGAGAGGGCGCACTACGCCGACAACACGGCCCTCACGGTCATGTACGCCACCGATCCGGACAGGGTCTCGCGGCTGCTCCCACCCGGTTTCGTCGTGGCAGATCCGGCAGTCATTTCGGTCAGCTTCGTGATGTGCCGCGGCGTGGACTTCATGGCAGGCGGAGGATACAACCTCGTTGCCGTCAATGTGGCGGCCCGCTTCGAAGGAAAGAAGGACGCGGAGGCCGGGACCTTTTCCCTGATCGTCTGGGAGAACGACTTCTTTCCCATCGTGCTGGGCAGAGAAGTGCTGGGCGTACCGAAGCTTTTCGGAGAGATCCCGGACATGTGGATGAGGGATGCGAGGAAGGGCTTCTCCGTATCCGAGTACGGGACCCTGCTGCTCGAGGGCGAGCTCTGGGATCTGAACCAACTCGATGACGAAGGGCTCAAGGGAGTGCAGGCCGAGGTGGACAGCCAACTCTGGATGGGCTGGAAGCATGTCCCGTCATGCGATCTGCGCGGCGCGGATGTAAGCGCTGCCACTGCCCTGCCGGCGAAGACCGAGATCAAGGAGGCGTGGATGGGACAGGGAAGGATCGCGTTCCATGAGACGATCTGGGAGCGGGCGCCCCTCTCCTACAGGGCTGTGAATGCCCTTGCCGAATTACCGGTGGAGCAGAGCCTCGGCGCTATCCTGACCCGGGGGTGGCAGGACCTCCTTATTGCCCAACAGCACTCCATGGAGTGACAGGAGTAAATCGAGGAGACCGACCATGCGGAGAATCGGAGCGGCACTTCTGGTCGTTGCCTGGGTCACGTGCTTTGGTCTTACCGGGTGTGGAGATGACGCGGATGCTCCTTTGAACATATCGGTCACGCCGGAGGAAATCGAGGGCGTGCAGGTGCGCTTCGATCTGACCGAAGACGCAGGGTTCTACGATTTCCCTTTTCCCACGGACCTCAGACAGAGAAGCGACGGAAGCGGCCTGGACCTTTCCGGCTATCCACGTGCAGGGGCCTTTCCATTCCAGAACCTGCCTGGCCAATATGTCCTCTTGGCCGCGAAGTGCAAGGGTTTCAGCCCTTCAACGGTATGCTACTTCCGCTTCGATGCATCGATCCGTACCGCCGCTTTGCCGGACCAGCCGCTGGAAACCCTTGACGCGGGATCTCCCGTCTACCTGGTCGATGTGGACCCCTCATCGCCCGAATACGGCAAGCGGTATCCGCTCCTCCTTCGCTTCTACCCTGAAGCGAAGAGCGCCCAGCCATCCAATCTGTTGGCCCTGGCCCCACTCCCGGGTTTCGTTCTGAGACCGAATACGACCTATGCGGCTGTTGTGCTGCGATCCGTCACAGACGCGGCGGGTGAACCGCTGGGCAGTCCTCTGGCTCTTCAGCAGCTCCTCCACGGACAGCCCCCCGCGGGAGCGGGCGGTTCGAGGGCCAGACAGGTATACCTGCCCCTAGCCGATTTCCTCGGGGATGAGGGTATTTCGCCCACCTCTATCGCCGCCGCCACGGTCTTCACGACCGGAGATCCGGTGGGAGACACGGCCCGCCTGTATGACCACGTCGTCTCTCTTCCGACCCGGGAGCTTTCAACTCCCCTGGTTCTCACCCGGGAGTACGACGCCTACTACGTTCTTGAAGCCTCGTTCCATGCTCCCCAGTTTCAGAGGGGCACACCACCGTACCTTACCGGCGGAGAGATCGTCTTTGACCCGGACGGACGACCCGTGATGCAGAGGAACGAAGAGATCCCGATCGCCCTTGCGGTTCCGAAAGGACAGATGCCTGCCGAAGGATGGCCTCTTGTCATCTACATCCATGGGACCGGGGGAGTCTCCACCCAACTCGTGGACCGCGGAAGGTGGCCCGCTCCGGGTCAGCCGCCCCAGGAAGGAACCGGACCCGCCCTCACCTTCGCCTCTCGGGGCATCGCCACGGCAGGGTCCGCGCTGCCGGTGCATCCACAGAGGACGGGACTGCTCGCGGGCATGGACTTCTACAACATCCTTCGGCCGCCTGCCACCCGCGACAACATGCGGCAGGGGATGGCAGAACAGGCCCTCTTCCTGCGGATGCTCCAGGAGCTCACGATAGATCCTCTCCTTTGCCCTGCCACCGATGCTTCCCTGGCTCAGGACGGGAGGATTCGGTTCGATACCCGCTACTTCTTCAGCATGGGCCAATCGCTGGGCAGCATGGTTCTCGACATCTGGGCTGCCTTCGAACACAACCTTTCCGCCGTCATCCCTTCGGGTACGGGAGGGCACTATGCTGCCGCCGGCCTCGAAATGCGAGGGATCCCGTTCATCGATTTCCTTCGCTTCGTCCTGGGCACCCCACAAGACGAGAAAATGGACATTTTCGACCCCTTCCTCAACATCATCATGCTCGCCTGGGGGTCCGTTGACCCGATCCACTATGCGAAGCATTACTTTCGTGACCCTCTTTCCGGAAGAGACCCGAAGCATGTGTTCATGTCCCAGGGATTCTATGACAGCTACTACAGCCCTCCATCGCAGAATGCATTCATCATTGCCGCCGGGCTTCAACTTGCGGGCGAACCCTTTCCTCCGGCCGCTTTCGACCAGATCGCTCAAGGCTACGGGTACGATTCACCCAGGTGCGGATACGACGTAGATTGCGCAGCGTCCACGGTTGAAGCAATGGACATGGTCGGCCTTGCCATGGCGGAGTACCCGGTGGCGGGAAACTGCGTATCCGTGGGTGGGGTCGAGACGACCGGCGTCATCGTGGAGGCCCTGGAGGACGGCGTCCTTGACGGACATCACGTCAATTTCCAGCTGGATGGGTTGAAGTATCAGTACGGGTGCTTCCTTCGAACGCTCATCGACACGGGTATGCCTGTCCTGCTGGCGCCACAAGGCATTTCGGCGCCCTGTGAGTGAGCGTTCGCCTGAGGAGGCTCAGGCTCTGGTGGGACCGGCAGATGGGTGGGTCGTCAAGGGTCTCAGGGCGGGCTCGCCTCTGTTCTTGCGTCCAGGGTCTTCGACTTCTTCTCGGATCGCGCCCCGAACCGTCTATAGATCTCACCCCTCATCGGGGAAACGCAAAAATGATCCTTCCCCAGGGGCATCATGTACATGCACTTGAGGTTGGGTGGAGGCTTCACGAACAGAATCATATGGTGGACGAACTCCTCGATCTTGCAGGGGCAGGCTCGTCCGCCGGCCAGACAGGACTTGCCACTGACGTGCCGACTCCCCGAAGGTACGACTTCTTCGACCTCGACCCATGACATCATTCATTTCCTCGGTCAAGAAAGGGACGGAAAGCCATACCATCGGACAGAAAGCGAAGAACCTTGACTTCTTTTTGGCGGGACCTGAACGCAGCGCTAGACCCGGTATCTTTCGTAGAGCTCGATCCGTACGGGACATACGCAGAATCCTTCGCTCTTGATCGCGGGCTGGCAGTAGGTGCACGGGGCCCCCTGAGGGCAGTAGGTGGCGAGAACGCCGGTCGCGATCTTCGAGACGACTCTACAAAGAGGATACGACTCATCCTGCAGACATGCGAGGGCATGCTCGCATTCCGTGGCGGCTTCCAGGACTCGATCCGGTACGTCGCGGAGACGATCGCTCCCCATCTTCTACCCCGGGATCTTCGGTGGGCATTGAATGCACCAGTATACATCCGGTAATCATGTTATTGCAATAGTCGGATTCCGGAGATGCATAACCAGGGCGAAAGCTCTGGAAAGGGCCCCATCTTCCCTCTCCTGAAGGATTTTTGCTTGGATCTCATATCCTTATCCGCGTGTATCGAAAATCTGATCTTCATAATACGATTAAGAAATCCCTGAAATCTTCCGATAAATCATCAGTAGGCTCGTCCTGCAGACGGGTCTCGCCGGGAGACCGACCCTAGGATGAAGATTCCATTCTTAAGAGACCGCCGTCAGGCGCGAAGAGCCGGATTCGACCTTCCCATTCGATTCCGCATCTACCTCCCATCCTGCCCGGAGATATCTTCCTCGTTCTTGTCCGGGCAGCTTCAAGATCTCTCGCAGGATGGAGTCGCCCTTCTCACGAACGCGATTCACTCGCACAGCCTGCACATGTTCCATCCCACCACAACAACCTCGGAGCAGTGCCTTCTGGAGATCCAGATCCCCTGTCCGGACCAGGACCTGACCCTCCGCGGCAAGGTGGTCTGGTACGATCGAATCGACGAGCAGGGGCCCTTTCTATTCCGTGTGGGCATACAGCTCCTTGAACACCCAAAGGACCTGAGAAGACAGATCGAGTCCTCGGCCCGAGAGCACCAAGCCGCCCAACAGTCTCCCGCGTAGGAATCTGCACGGTCTCGCTACGTCACACACCCCGCCTCATTCCCCTTTGCTCCGGTCTCGTTGTGTTTTGCTCCTCCCTGCAATAGGATCAGGTGCATGCGTTCATGACAAGGGAGGGTCGGAATGTCCGGGCTGGAATACAGAGATGTCCGCGTAGATGCGAATGGAATCACCTTTCACTGTATCACCGCGGGAGAGGGCCCGCTATGCCTCTGCCTGCACGGTTTCCCCGAGTCCTGGTATTCATGGAGAAACCAGATTCCCCTGCTCGCCCGTTCTTACTCGGTGGTCGTGCCGGAGATGCGAGGGTACGGGGAGACGGAAGCTCCCGCGGATATTGCCGCCTACCGGCTACCCGTGCTCATCGAGGATGTAAGAGGACTGATGCAGGCATTCGGCCGTGACAAGGCCACCATCGTCTCCCACGACTGGGGCGGAATCATCGCTTTGCACTATGCCGAGGCCTACCCGGATACGGTCGATAAGCTGGTTGTGATGAACGCGCCCCACCTGGGTGACTATGCAGAACTGCTTTACGGGCAGAAGAGCCTCAGGCAGTTCGCCAAGGGCTGGTACGTCATGATGAACCAGATTCCCGGTTTCTCCGAGAACCTGCTTGCCGCAGGGGACTATGCTGTCTTCGAATGGCTGATCAAGCGCTACGCGGTGCGGAAAGAGGTTTTCACGCCCGAGGTCATGGAACGCTGGAAGGAGAATCTACGAAAATCCGGGCTGCGGGGAGGGGTCAACTACTATCGGGCCACGAGATGGGCCGTTCAGGAAATCCGCCGAGGCCGGCTGGGCGTCGGACCGATCACGGCTCCTGTGAAGGTGATCTGGGGAGAAGTGGATCGGGCCCTGGAGAGGGAACTGGGGTATTCCATCGAGAAACATACGCGGGGAGGCTTCGAATTCCACCTTGTGAGGGGGTCCGGTCACTGGGTCCAGCAGGAGGCTGCCGACGAGGTGAACGAGGAGCTTTCGAGCTTCCTGAACATATAATCGTCGCAACGAACGCACATCAGCGCGGCTGACGCCCCTCTTTGCACACCTCCCTTTCGAGAGAAAGGATGTTCCTTCGAAAGGACTCATCCCCATTGTCCGGGTGGAGCACGCGGATCATGGTGATCACCTCACAGGCTTCACTCGCTCTTCCCATCTTGCTGTGAGCCAGGGCGATCCGGTATCTCGCATCGAGCCAGCCATGGCTCCCGGACTCGATCCCCTTTGTGAATTTTCGCCACACATCGAGGGCCTCGTCCCACCGGCCCTGCGTCTCGTAGATCGAACCCAGGCGGGAAAGTGCGTCGGCTGCATCGGGTGTCCTTTTCAGAACGTCCAGGTAAGCCCGTTCAGCCTTCTCCACTTCGTTCCGGGCCATCAGAATCTCAGCCATTCTGAACTGAACGACGTCGAGGTGGTTCTCAAAGGCCCGGTTTTCGGATGCGATCGAGGCCATCCCCGTGTACAGCATCAACGCCGACTCCACAATAGGATCGACTTGGTCAGGCTTCCCCGCCTCCCGCGCCTTCTTCGCTTCCCTATCGTATGTCTCGGCCCATTCACCCAGGAACTCCCATAGGTCCTGATCTACAGGATACTTCTCAAGCAGATACGCGATCTGTTCCTGAGTTTGAGCCATCATTCCGCTGTCCCCAAGGCACTCGAGCCTGAGGTCCATCGCGGTGAGCCAGAGGCCCTGATCCTTTCGGAATCGTTCCTCGAATCCTTCCAGGACCCGGAGGGCCTCTCCACAGGCATTTCCGGAAGCACATCGGAACATCCTCGCCTGCAGAATGGTCATGTAGGGTACGATTTCCGCTATTCCCGGTTTTCCTTTCTCCCTGCTTGGGAGTCTCCGGAAACTGTCGAACTGGGAGGCCATTGCCTGATATCGTTTCTTCCAACCGGCCCCCCTCCCCTCTCCCGCCTCTTTCCTCCTCTCGAGATCCTCCACGTCGTACTTCAAGATATAGTATCGGGCCGGCCAGTAGTGGGCAGACCCCTTTTCAACGGCGGAGAACTCCCTTCGCGCCTCCTTCCTCATCTTCTGTTTCTCGTAGTCCTTGCCAAGGAAGTAGTGCGCCCCATCCCTGTCCCTCGGGTTCGGGCATTTCTTCAGGTACTTCTTGCTCGTGGTCACGTACCGGGCGTAGTTCGAGCGGTTCGATGACCGTTTGTAATTCCCGGCTGCCGCGACGTATTCCAGGCAGACCGCCTTGCCCAGGAGTTTCGAATGGGGGAATTTCTTGTAAAGTTGATCAAAGGAGGCAAGCGCATCCTTCCACCGCCCGATCTGGCAATAGACGTAGCCGGAACGGAAATAGACATCGTCCATTCTGTCTCGGATATACATATCGGATGAGGCCCAGAGACGCCGGTATCGCTTTGCAGCTTCCTCGAATTCGCCTTTCCTGAAGTGATCATCGGCCAGGGCGAGGTATCCGATCGCCCCCAACTCCTCATAGGCCAGGTCGGAGAAGAAGACCGCGTTCTGCTCGACCAGGTGATACAGCTTTGTCGCATAGGCCGCGTCAAACCGGGACAACCGCTTCAGCACATCGAGCGCCTCACGGCACAGTCTTCGAGCCTGCTCGCCGCCCTTGTCCTGCACCCCCTCCACCTTTTCAAGGAGCGCTTTCGCCCTGGGTTCGAGAACCACTTTCTCCCGCAATCGCTTGTGTTCGCTCCCCAGAACGTCGTTGACCGTCTTCTCCTCGATACCCGTGTCGAGTTTCTCCAGATGGCCCAGAGCCTCCGCATGCTTGCCGGCACTGTAGGAGAGGCGTGCCCGTTCGTACACGCTCCACATGTACAAGGGGTCGTTCTGTCTCACATTCTCCGTGATCGCCTCCAGGTCCTTGGCCGCTCTTTCTTCATTTCCCGTCTCTTTGAAACACAAGGCCCGCCCAAAGAGGCTCTTGGCGACGATGGTCTGCTCCGCGATGTCGAAAAGAGTGAGAGAGAATCCTGCGATTGCGTCGTCCAAGAGGACTTTTCGTTCCTGGTCGTCCTTCCGATAGAGAAAGCTGCGGTAGTAGCTGCTCCAGCTCATCCAGTACCTTGAAAGGGAGATCAGACGGTGGGGCATTTGCCATTCTGCAGAATCGAGGAACGCCTGGGTATCCTCCACTTCGTCGAGCTTCTCCTCCTGAAGCTCTTCGATCACCTCCTCGTTTGCTCGAATGATGAACCGAAGAACCTTGTCGTTCTGTTCGAAGGCTTGTCTGAAGGCCTTGGAGACCTTCGGGTTTGTGAGCCGGGCGTTCTTCTCCAGAGCAACGATCCTGCTGATCGCTTCGCCCGACTTCTTGAGGGTTCGCTCCTGCAGATCGAAAGAGAATCGATTCTGTTCCTTCGCCTTCGAAGTTTCCGCGTAGAGGCTCTCTAGCCAGGTCTGCATCGCACCGAGGGAGGCGATTTCACCGAGGTTCACCGAAAGGACGGAGGAGGGATCGGAGGATCCGAGCAAGTTCGAGGGTGGGAGGAGAAGGGTTTGTCCGACCAGAAGAACCAACGTGACTCTCGTTGCCACATCTCGCAATCTACGCATTCAGAAGAACCTTAGCAGCTACTCTCCGCCCTGTGGTGTGGTCACGCGGGGTATGGTAAAGGAGATGTTTGTTTTCTTCGCCTTGACGCATGTATTGAATACACTGATCACATGTTTGTAGGCCACCTTCGCCTCGGGTTCGATCACGACGACGACATCCCTGGGAAGACGGTGCAAATTCAGAAGCAGGTCCGGCAACCCGGTCACCTTTCTCTCCTGCAGGTAGATCTGGGGGGCCTCTTTGCCTCTTGCCACATGGATTCTCACCACCTCCCAGTCCTTCTCCCGTTCGGAAGTGTCGGCTCTTGCCTGATCAGGCAGTCGATTCTCCAGAACGCCCTCCGGCACGAGGAAATTCAGCGTCATGATGAAGAAGATCATCAGCAGGAAGATGACATCGATAAGCGGTGTCATCATGATCGCAAGCCTGCGATCTCTACTCGTCGCCTTGGTGGGAAGCTTCATCCTTCAATTCTCGATCGTACGGTTTTCGGGTGGCGAAATGTACACGGCCGATCCCTGCCTGCGCGACCTGCTGCAGCACCTTTTGCAGGATATCAAAAGGTGCATCCTGGTCGCCTCGCAACTCGACGGTGTGTCCCCGCGGGTCCGGGAACATGGCCTTGAGGATCCTGCCCAGCTCGGACACGGAGATCTTCTGCGTCCCGAGTATGACGTACTCCTGCGCCGTGACCGTGATGGAACACTCCTTCAGATCCGTGTTCGTCTTCGCTTCGTCCGCGCTTGGAAGAATCACGTTCTTCGGAAGAAATTCGTAAAAGCTCATGATCATGATGAAGAAGATGATGATCAGAAACACCACGTCGATCAGTGGTGTCATGTTGACCACAAAGGAAGCCCACTCTCTCTTCCGAAAGGCTCGCACGATCAGCTTCCCTTCGGGGCACCGTCCGCCTTGAAGGAGGCGATGATCTGCTCCGCCGCCACCGAGGCTTCCCCGGCGAGCTCATCCAGACGGTTCCGGAAGATGGCGTAGAAATAGAGGGTCGGGATCGCAACAATCAGCCCGAGACAGGTGGTAACCAAGGCCTCGAAGATACCTGCCGCGAGAAGCTTCGGGTCGATGGAGCCGCTGACCTGGGAAATCTCGTTGAAGCAACGGAGCATGCCGATCACGGTCCCGAGGAGCCCCATCATGGGCGAAATGTTGCCGATGACGTTCAAGTGTTCGATTCTGCGGGCCTGGCGGGCCGTATGGGCCTCGGCCGTATCCTCCATCGCCTTGATCATGGCCTGATAGCCGAGGTTGATCTCTTCCAGCCCCGCTGTGAGAACGTCCGAAAGAAACGTGGGCTTCGACCCTGCCACCTCTTTGAGTCGTGTGAAGTCCTTCTTCGCCACGAGATCCTGGAACGTGGCGATGTCTTCCACGGGCGCGAGCTTGGCACGCCGGATCGTAATCGCATAATCGATGACCAGACCGAGAGCAACGCAAGAGAGAAGGATGATCAGGCCTCCGACCACGCCCCCCTTCATGATCAGCTCGAACATGGTCATCTCTTCGTCCAGGAGCAGGGCATCCAACGCCTCATCCTCCGGCGCGGACATGATCTCGTCGGCGGGCGCCTCGGCCTCCTCGGAGGGCATCATCTCTGCAACCGGCTCCTGCTCTTCCACAAGGCCGATCCCCGCCTCCTCGGCCCCCTCTTCCTGAGCAAAGGCGAGGGAAACGCCCATAAGCAGTGCAATCGTGAGGCCGATCGCAAAGGGTGTCCACCGATTCATTTGCCGTGCCTCCCTTCTTGATTGGAAATCCCTACAGGTTCTTGATGAAAACGTCCAGATAGTCTTTCCAGTCCGATCCGAAGATGAGCATCACCATCATCTCGTTCATTCGGTCCATTTCGTTGAAGCGCAGACACTCCCCGCCACCCTCCTTTGCAAAAGACTGGAACTCCTCCATCAGTTCTCCGTGGAGAATGATGTCGCAGGGTGGCTCCACCCCGATGGGGCAACCGTGATACTGCCCTCCCAGAGGAATCGGCCGATTCGTGTCTACGGCAGCCAGGGTGCCTCCCATCTTGTCGCGGAATTTCTCCACCAGACGATGGGCCTTGTCCAGGTCCGCCTGGTGGGGAGGTGCGTCCCCGATGAGCACGATCACCTTCGCGGAGTCCTTTTTCCAGTTGAGCCCCTCGATGGCCACACGCAAACCCTCGTAAACCGCCTCTTCCCGATCCCCTCCCCCTTCATAGTCGGTTCCCTCCAGGAAGAGCTCGAGACCGCGCGTTCCATGGGTGAGTTGAACGGCCCGGGTCACGAAATCCATTCCCACGTCCCGATACGTCACGAGCCCGATCCGAGCGGCGGGCACGAGCTTCCGGATGGCGCGGACAAGGCTGCGAATCTTCTTCTTCACGTGTTCCACGTAGAGGCCCATGCTGCCCGTGGAGTCGAACACAAAGACGATGTCGAGGCCTCTCTTCCGCATTCTCTTGATGTGCTTCGCAAAGGCACCGGCAAGCTCCTCCTCGCCGGTATAGAAGGGCTGTCGATTCATCGTGAAGCTGTGGAAGCTGCGGTCCATGGTATCGACACGGATGAGGTCGAGCTCCTTCCTAAGGGTCGGATCGAGCTGGAAATCGATCTTCGGGAGATCCGGGAAATGCTCCACCTCCGGATGGGGGTACAGGACGTCGTCCTGCTTCCGCATGCGATCCACGAGGCTCCTGTCCTGGTATTTCAGACGATCGGCGTTCCCCCCCTCCTCATCGAAGAGGATCGAGGCCGCGGCCCGTTCGTCCCTCGCCTTCGGTATGTAGTAGGTCGTATGGACGAAGATGATGATGATGAGAAGGTGGATCAGGATCGACAGGATGTGGGATTCACGGGACCGGATGGCGTTCAGGATGTACTGAAGGCGTTTCATGCTGTCCAGTTGAATCGATGGGTGTTACATCGTCAGAGAACAGATTCCGGCATTCAACGGAAATTCAAGGACCCCTTGGACATGTATAGTGTCCACTGCCCAAAGGGTATTTTCTACTTTATCAAGCGCACCAAACATTGTCAAGGCCTAAATCAGAGGCACTGGAAGGAACGAGGAAACGCCTGTGGTCTACCGACCTTGCAGCTTTTCGAACTCCTTCTCATCCACCACCTTGCTCTGCGTGAATACGTCGTAGACGAACACGCACTTCTCCACGATCTTCTTGGTTCCCTTGAGCTGGATGAACACGGCCTTGGTCTTTGGTTCGTCCGCCTCGACGTCCTCGTATATTTTGTAGTGATACTTTCCGGGTGCGAGGGCCATGGAGCCCGAGGCACCCGGTCCGATCGAAATGCTCTGTTCCTTCTTGCGTCTCACCTTTACGATCAGCGTCCTTGCCGTCCCGTTGTTCACCACGATTCCGTTGTCCGGGTAGTCGGAGTCATGATCCGGCTGGTCGAGTTCGATCGCCTCCATGTCCTGGATCATCTCGTTCGCTCTCAGGATCTCCACATCGTAGGAGGAAACGCATCCTGCCGCCGGAGAAAAGACGAGTAGAAGCGCGAAAACAAGAAAACGATTCTTCATGATCTACAGCCTTTCCCAGATCGATGCCACCTCCCCCGGGTCCACGTCAAAGACGCTCCCCGTGGGAGCAAGAGGCTCGTTCCGGACGAATTCGGGGTCTGGGCCGTGGATGGTGCTGAACTCGGCCGCTTCGTTGAACTTGAGCTCGTCCCGAAGCGTTTGCTTACCGATCTCCAGCAGTTCCTCTGCCGTCATCTCGAGCCCGTAGCGTGCCTTCAGAAGGCCCAGAAAGAAACCCGTCGCAGCCCCGTGATCAGAGGGTGAAGCGAGAAGGCAGTATCCGAGGCTGTCGACCATCCCCATGACCACCTGCATGTTGAAGGATTTGTCCACCTGCCCTTCCTTGTTCATCGGATCTTCATAGGAGAGGCCTGCCGTGTGGTCCGCCCCCATCGGGCTCGTCGCATACGTTACGCCGCACGGTTTGCAGACCCGCCCGTCGTGGGCCGGGATCGCCTGCCCCTTGAAGGCTGGGACCCTGCTCACGCCCAGGGCCTTGCTCGTGGCCACTACCCCGTTGCCAAGGATCTCGCCGAACTCGGTCCCCTTCTCCACCTCGTCCAGTAGGGCCCACGCCGAAGCGACGTTCTCCATTTCCATCTTCCCGGCGCTGGCCGCGACGCCCATGGCGGATCCAAGCTCGATGGTGTCCAGGCCCATCTCATCACAGAATCGATCCATCTTTGCGACTTCATCCGGGTCGGAGATTCCCAGGTTCGTGCCGAGCAGAGCGATCGTCTCGTATTCGAAGGCGGATGTCACATGCTTGCCGTTCGCGTCGTGGAAGATGACCGAGCATTTCACGATGCACCCCGGCATACACGCGTCCATCCGGCCGCCTCTCTCCTGACCGAGCTTTTCGAGGGCTTCCCCTCCCAGTTTCTCGAATCCGGGCGTGTCCTCACTGCTGTAGTTCTTCGAAGGCATGCTTCCCAGCCCTCTCAGGGCTACGATTCCGGCGGGCGTCCCGTGCCTGCTGAAGCCCTGCAGCTGCGGATCCTCTTTCACGACCTTGGTCCAGTTGGTCAGGATCTCGCGATGGGCATCCTTGTCCGCCATCGAAACGGCGGGCGCGCCCTTATCGTCGACCACGATCGCCTTCAAGCCCTTGGCACCCATGAGGGCGCCCAATCCCCCTCTTCCTGCGTGCCGCGACGCATGCCCATCCTTGTCCGTAAAGGCAACCGAAGCGCCCTTCCATCTCCGCTCGCCGGCGGGCCCGATCGAAATCACGGCGGCATTCTCGCCCAGGGGCTTCACGGCTTCCACCAGCGCATACGTCTTCATACCCTTGTACTTGTCTGCGTCCTGCAAGGTCACGCCATCCTTGTTGATGAGGAGCAGGTGCAGTTTGTCAACCTTCGGTGACCCTTCGACCACGATGGCCCGGATTCCGAGCCTGTCCAGCTTCTGAGCCGTCGGGCCGCCCGCATTCGCCTCCTTGATACCCATGGTCAGCGGACTCTTGCCGCCCACGGAAATGCGACCGCAGGAAGGGGCAAGCGTCCCGGCGAGGGGGCCGCCTGCGATGACGAGCTTCGCCTCCGGACCGAGCGGATCCGTGGTTGGGGGAACCTCCTTGTTCAGGATTCTGGCCGACAGCCCTCTTCCTCCCACGACCGTGAGCTCTTCCGGCAGATCCTCGAACCTCGTCTCGAGACTGCTCATGTCAACCCGCAGGATTTTCATGCCTTTCTCCCCTTTCCAGGTGGTTCAATATCGAGAGTCCCTACGTCTGCAGACGAGCATAATCGAGACCACCCACCAAATTCAAGCCCTGACGGAGGCGAAGTGAATCTCATCCGTGACAGGAGATCGTACTAGAACCGTATCCGGTTCGGCCCATTCTCCCCTTTGCGGATGAAACCTCGCCTGCCGACAAACTCTTCCGTTTCCATGGCGATCAACACGCCTCGATCCTTTTCGGTCTGGGCAAAGCACCGTCGCCCGTCCTCGAGCCGCGCAACGACGACCGAGAAGTCCGGCTCGCCCTCGCGGTCGTGAATCACAGTGTAGGTCTCCACCAAAGCCTGCCCCTCCGGTTCGAGGCACAAATCGGGACTTTCCATCCCGTCAATGGTCTCCTGTATCGGGCCGAGTCGGCTGCGATCCCAAGGCCTTTCCGGCTGCCGGCCCCCGTAAATACCGATGGAGTGCTTGGTCAGATACATGCCCACGCCCGTGACAAGCCCGGTCTGTTCCGGATTCTCACGGATTCTTTCTACCGAGTGGGCGATCGCGTGCATGGTATAGTTGTTTCCCGGCCCCCCGAAGCAGGGCAGCCCCCCGGTGAT
This sequence comes from bacterium, assembly GCA_028277985.1. Taxonomy (GTDB): domain Bacteria; phylum Desulfobacterota; class DSWW01; order DSWW01; family DSWW01; genus S015-6. The sequence continues at coordinate 75,138 of JANQFG010000109.1, forward strand.
GCTCAGATCCGGCAGATCATCCACGTCCAATCCGATTTCGGAAGCCGCAATGAGCGCGGCACTCGGGAAACAGCTGTACAAATCGAAAAAATCGATCCGGTCGATACCCAAGCCGGCCATCTCCATCGCCCGCTCGGTCATCACTCGAACAGCAGGGCTGGACCAGTAGTTCACCCGCTCAGAGATCAGCCATTTCTCCATCGCCTCAGCGCCGCTCAGCAAATAGACCCATTTCTCCTCCGGAATCGACAGTCTCCTCGCCGTATCGGTGCTCGTCACGACAATGGCCGCCGCCTGGTTGACGGTCATGATCGGATTCATCAGTTTCGTGTAGGGAAAGCTGATCATCCGGTTCCGCTCCGTCACTTCTCCGATCTCTTGACTCTTTCTGGCCTCTTGGAACCAGGCAAGTGGGTTGTCCGTGGCGATCTTCGAAAGATCGGCGCAATAGTGGCTCAACGCGGTCCTCTGCTCTTCGATGCTCAAGCCTCTGCGGGCCCTGCGTGCGTTCTCAAAAAGCGGATACATCCGTGTCGCACCGAAAGCGTCATGGTCGTATTCGTGGGCAGAGAAACCCCTCCGCGTGCTTCCGATGATCTCCTTGCGCTGCGACATACCCTCGAGGGCATTGTAGGTCCTCATCCAGTCAAAGGTGCGGGTCTCCGAATAGAGGGCTTCTGCTCCCACGAGCAGGGCCACGTCGATTCGTCCCTCGGCTATTCTGTCTGCTGCCCTGTTCACGAGCCACTGGGGGGTGTTGCCCCCGATGAACGTGTATTCTCGGAGGCCGGGATTTATGTTGAGCAGGTCGCAGAGCGGACCGGTTGGATTCTCGGTCTCGCAAAACATATTGACCACGCTGAGGCTGTCTACGTAGCGCAACAGGTCGGAACAGCCGCAATCGTCAAGACAAGCCTGGGCGGCTCTCTTCGCTAGCTCCGATGGGGAAGGATCGTCATGCAGTATCTTCTCGCGATGGGTGATTTGGCCCACCGCTACGATGACAGGATGCCTGTTGATCACGCCTAGGGGCTCCGTTCCGGGAATCTTCTCGTCTTTGTAGTCGAATATTTTACTTTAAATATATATATTCAAGTATTTGTATTTAAATAATAAGATGAGGTTTGTAGACAAGGTCGAAGCCACGACCACGAGCAGAAATCTCGCCCCGACACCCACGCCCCATTTCATGACAGGGTAGCCGATCATCACCAGAACGGTCATGTGGGGTATGTAGAAAGCGTTGCAGGTAGACCTGGCTCGACTTTCGAAAACAAAGGGCGAACCAGATGCCTGTTCCGGATATGACGAAGAGCATAGACATGTGCCATTGCGACACGATCCCTGCGAAGTAGGACAGAAGCTCGGAATGCTCCCCTGTCTCGAGCGGAAGCACTCCGTCGTGGGTGAAGATGCGCGCGGAATGAAACGGCACGAGCAGCAGTACTGCCGGTGCCCGCAGCCAGTCGATGTCAGGCCTTCTCTGCGGATGCTGTTGGATCACGGAAGCAGCGCTCCCCTTTGACATACGAGTGGCCGTTCTTTACCCTTTTTAGAACGGACTTTGATGCTCCCTGGGCCTACTATAGCCCAGCGAAACAGCCGTGATCAAACGAAGCGGATCAGGAGACAGCCTTGGCACCCCTGAGACTGGAAACGCTCCAGGAACAGCTCGAGCGTTTTGCCGAGGACCGCTACGGACCGGAGGCGAGCGTACGGGACCTGGAGGTGATGCCCGGACACGCGGGGTTGAGCTTCGGCTTCACCGTTGATCTATCCCCTGAAGGGGCCGGAAGCGAAGAGTCCCTGGTTCTGCGCCTGCCTCCCAAGGGCGTCAGACAGAGCGGTAACACGGATGTACTCCGTCAAGCCCCCTTGCTTCAGGCCCTGAAGAGCAATGGGGTCCCGGTGCCGGCCGTGCGTTGGTTCGGGGACGACCCCCAGTGGTTCGAGGTTCCCTACTTGATGGTCGAAAGGGTGCAGGGACGGACCTTTCACGTGTGGGAGCCGGACGCCTCCTTCGATCGCGGCCCCACCGCTGTGGCACACGTCTACGAGCAAGCCGTTCGTGCCCTGGCACAGGTTCATCGAATCGATTGGAAGAGGGAACTCGCGAATTGGGAGTCCCCACGCTCGATAGAGGAAGAAATCACCCACTGGGACCGTATCCTCGCCAGGGCTGCAGAACCCGCATGGGTTTCCCAGGGAGAAGAGGTCAGGGCCCTTCTACTCGAACACCAGCCGTCGGCTCCACCCGTCGGGTTGTTTCACGGCGATTATCAGGGCACGAACCTGCTCTTCCGAAAGGAAGACGGAGAAAAGCTGGTGGCCCTTCTCGACTGGGAGATATCCGGCATCGGTGCCCAGCTGCTGGACCTTGGGTGGCTTCTCGTCTTCATCGACCCGATGAGCTGGAGCCCTGAATATGGACCGATCGTGTCGGTCCCGCAGGCGGAGCCGCTCGTCTCTCTCTACGAAGAAGACGTCGGCAAGAAGGTGGAGCACATCGCCTGGTACCGTGCGATGGCCGGCTACCGATTCGGCGTGATCACCGGATTCAACGTGATGCTCCATCGGAAGGGCAAGCACCACGACCCTGCGTGGGAATTGCTCGGTCTCTCTGTACCCGCCCTGTTCGGCAGGGCCAAAGAAATGTTGCTCTCGCTTTGAGAACCTGAACCCCTTAGAAACCAACACACCTGGAGTCCACATGCCGGAACAAGATAACGGACGCTTGCGCACGACTGTAACCGAGCTCCATCGATACATAGGTGACAAGCTATACTTCAACCGACCCGATCTCGAGATCAAGGGAGAGACGTACAACTCCGCGCTTCTGTTGACGCTCCTTACGGGGCTTCGACAGGGTAAGGCTCTCATCATCGGAGAGCCGGGGCTGGGAAAGACCACCTCCGCCGAGTATGTCTGTTCGCTCCTTTACAGGGTCCCCCTGGGTACCATCTGGGCAAGCGAAGTCTCAGGACACCCGGAACAGACAGAAGAGAAGATCATCGGTCGACCGGACCTGGGAAGGCTGAACCAGGGGGAAGAAGTGGTCGTCTGGTCCCAGTTCGTCCTGCTCCCCACGAAGATCGTCGATGAAATCAATCGGCTGCCGGAAACAAAGCAGAGCATGATCCTGGATGGAGTGGATAGGGGCAACTGGGAGTACCTGAACGATTCGGTCATCAACAGCGAATACTGTCTGTTCGCTACCGCCAACTACCAGGATGGCGGCACCAACACGATCATCGCTCCCTTGATCGATCGCTTCGATGTCATGGTCGAATCCAAACACCCCGGACCGAACCTCGCGTACCAGATCGGCATGACCGGAGCCAACGGATCACGGCTTCGCAACGAAGCCCTGGAGAGGGAGTTCCACGGTGTGCTCAATCAAAGGGCTTCGTACGAAGACCGTATGGCCCAGGCAGAGGATCTGTGCAATCAATTCGGTGAGACCTTGACCCAGGACCCGGGGCTCACGACCTTGTCCCGTTCGGATCGAGAAGCGATCCGCGCAGAGATGGACCGGATCCCCTTCGATGTGGACACGAACGCCTTCCTGCGTCTGGTCCTGTCCGAGCTGTCCTTCTGCTATCATTACGGGCAGAGGCGATTCCACGAGGGGTGCTCGGACGGCTGTCACTTCACTTCCTATCTCTGCCACGCGGTCAGGAACTGCATCTCCAATCGTTTCCCGAAGAGCGCGCGTGTGCTTTCCCAGGCCCTGGCCTGGTTCGTGGGCGACGCAGAAGTCGGGCTGGAGCACCTGAAGGCGATCCTTCCGTACACACTGGCCCACAGGATCCAGTGGAAAGAAGAGACCATGGCAAGGAGAGAGAAGGAAACCCGGCGGGATCCTCTACCCATCTACATGGCCAAAGAGGCCGTCCGCGAAATGCACCGCCGCTACATCGAGCAGGCCCCCCAACTGAAGAGCGCCCTTGCCGCGGCCTGCAAAATCGCAGACGGGGAACCGGTGGAGCCGACCGAAGGGGATCACCCGATCTACTGGGAGATCCGCAGAGATCTGGGTGAGGAGGTTCTGGATCGATGAAGAACCCCTTTGAGGATTTCCGGTCCGTTCCCTACCGGAAGAGAGAGATTCCTCTCGACCGGATCGTACGTGCCAAGGAAGAGACGCTCGAGCATCTGGTCCAGGGATATCTCAAGCTCGTGGAAGAGGAGGTCAGGGATCTGGTGTGGCTGGCCGAGGAAAGCAAGGTGGAGAAGGCCTACAACACCGCGGTCAAACGGATCGACGGCTCCCGGTACGACGCAGACGACATCGATGAATTCTGCGCCCTCCTCGACAGCTCGAACAAGATCCCCTACCTGATCTCGGGGCCTGCGGGGATCTATATTTCCGCCCTGGTCAATCGCGCCCAGGAGGATCATATCGTCCTGAGCCCGAAGGACTATGAAAGGACGTTTCACTTCCTTGGCTACAAGCTTCCGGAGGGAAAGACCCTGGTCCTACAGGGGGACGTGGGGGACTTCACGGGCTCCGGGCTCTTCGGCGGGTGCCTGATCGTGGAAGGCTCTGCCGGAAACTGGTGCGGGGCCGGGATGATGAAGGGCGAAATCCGGGTATCCGAGAACGCGGGCCAGAACACGGGAGAATGGATGCGTGGTGGGGAAATCCACGTGGACGGGACCATCCAGAGTGTGGGGACGAAGTTTTACGGAAACACCGGCTACCGGGTGCTCTTCGGCGGGAAGATCTACCAGAAGGGAAAGCTTCTCGTACCCAGGGCCCTCGTGAAGGAAGGATGAGGACGGCTGTGATGCGCGACAGGGATTCCCTGCTCAAAGAGGTCTGGCAGAAAGTGCGCGAGGGCCACCTCTTTCCCGAGCTGCCTTCACCCGAATGGAGCGACGGCGAAGAGCGCGTGGCCCTGGAGATCAAGGACAAGAGGATTTCCCTGTCCAGGTCGTTTGTGGAGAAGATGTCCGGGGAGCTCACGGAAGCAGAAGTCATGGAAGGCCTCCTCGACCACGCCGTCTCCCACCATCTTTCCTGTCCCTGGGATTTCCCGACACACATGAAGCTCTACGCCGAGGCGAAGAAAACCCTCAAGGATCCCAGGCTCGCACAAATCGCTACCGACTGTTTCATGGACGTGGTGGCTGACACGTACGCGATGCGCCAGAAGGAGAGCCCTCTGCCGAAGCTCTACCAGCGCTTTCAGAGGGATGAAGTGGAGGAGGCGATCCATGCCCTGTACCAACGCATCTGGGGTGTCGACCTCGGCGTCGAGGGGCACGAGAGTATCTCCCGCAGGTTGTCCCGCATTCCGTATCTCGATCGCCACCGATGGACCGACAGCATCCGACGGTTCAGCAAGGTTCTTCACACGCTTCTTGTGAAGGAGGAGGAGCAGCAGGAAGGGGCGAACGACGACAACCCGATGGGCAACCACGACCTGCAACAATACTCGGCCCAGGAGGTCGAGGAGGGACTCAAGGACCTGGCACAGGAGGCCGCCTCGCCCACCGAGTTCAAGGAAATCGTAGAGGACTTCCAGGACGAAATCATGGAGGCGACCGAGCCGAGCGAGGAGGGTATGGGGCTCGGGCCGGGCCAATCCCTGGATGCGGACGTACTCTACTATATGAAACTCGCGGAAAATTACGCGCTGCCGGTCTGTACGGTGCCCACGAAGAAGAGTGGCTCTCTCTACCCGCACCACCATGCCCCGTGGGAAATCGGGATGCCCTACCGGGAGATCGATCCCTGGACGAGCTTCGGCAAGATCATGCCGGGCATCACCCAGATCTGGAAGAGGAGGGAGGGGGACATGTTCGGCGAGGAGGAGGACGTACCGGACTGTCTCATTCTGATCGACTCTTCCGGGAGCATGCCGAATCCGAAACGTCACCTGTCCCACGCAGTGCTGGGGGCGGCTTGCGCGGCGGAAGCCTATTTGCGCAGAAACGCCCAGGTGGCGATCTACAATTTCAGCGATGCGCATGTTGGGGGACGTCGATGCCTTCCGTACACGGATCATCGTTACGACATCTACCGGACCCTGTGTCACTACTTCGGAGGCGGAACCAGACTGCAGATGGAAGACATCGAGGCCCTTCAGACCGATGAGGTGCCGGATATCTTTCTGATCACGGACATGCAGATTACGAACCTCGCCGCGCTGATCGAGCTCTTCAATGAGAAGGAGAACCGGGTCACGGCCGTTCATATCGGAGACAATGAATCGGTCAAGACCTTTCGCCGGTCCATGGGCGACCGGAAGAACGTCAGCATCTTTGCCGTTGAAGACAAACAGAGCATTCCCGCCATCGTCCTCGGCAAGGTAAAGGAGTATCTCTACTCCTGATCCCCCGCACACAAGGAACCCCGGGAAATGCGATCCCTGACATCCTTCACGCGACAGGTGCTCCGCCGCCTCTGTCCGCTCTTCCTGATCCTCACCTCGAGCTGCAACCCGAAGGCGGACCTGACCGTTGAGGTTCTCTCGGTCCGGCCTCACGACGCGGCGGCGTATACTCAGGGTCTTCTGCTCCACGGGCGGATGCTTTACGAGAGCACGGGACTGTACGGCGAATCCAGCCTCCGAAGGGTGGATCCCGCCACAGGCGAGATCCTTCACCAGGTCGACCTGCCCGCCCACCTCTTCGGCGAGGGTCTCGCCCGCCACGGCGATCGTCTCGTCCAGCTCACCTACCGGTCCCGGACCGCCCTGGTGGTTGGGATCCAGGATTTCGCACCCTTGGGACAATTCTCGTACCAGGGTCAGGGTTGGGGTCTCTGCTTTGACGGTGAACACTTCATCATGAGCGACGGAAGCCCCGTCCTGACGGTTCGCGACCCCTCTACGTTCGAGATCCTGGATCAGATCGATGTGACCCACGACGGAAAGCCCGTCATCTATCTCAACGAGCTGGAGTGTGTTGGAGACGAGGTCTACGCGAACGTCTATCACTCGGACAGGATCGTTAGAATCGCGAAAGAAACCGGGAAGGTCACGGCAGACATCGATGCCTCGGGCCTTCTGTCCAAATCCGAGCGCCTGGCCGCCGATGTGCTCAACGGGATCGCCTACGACCCGGAAAGCGAGACTTTCCTGATCACGGGCAAGCTCTGGCCCAAGCTGTTCGAGGTGCGATTCGTACCGTGAGGCGTGTTTCGCCGAAGTCGATCAAGACGCCCGAACCCTCCTCTGTCGTATCCAGATAGCAGTGAAGCCGAGGCAGGCCATGCCGAGCACCATGGTGAGCATGAGCCAGGCGGCGGCGTATCCCTGCAAGTCCACGATGGCGCCGAACAACGGAGGGGCAATGACCATGCCGCCCCAGGAGATCGTGAAGACGATCCCCATGATGGATCCGACCAGGTCGTGTCCGGCGATTTCCGCAACAAGCGTTATGGCCAGCCCGTTCCAACCGACCAGGGAAGTGCCGAGCAGCGCGGCAATAGCGTAGAGAAGCCACAAGGGCGGGCTCTCGCTGAACAGGGTCAGGAGGGACAGACCGACCACACCGATCAAGGAAAGGAGGGCGATCGGCACGACGCGGTCACCGTGCAGCATCCGGTCGCTGATCAGCCCGAAAACGATTCGACTGATCGTCCCCGCGGCCATTGCCACGGTGAGAAAGCTCCCTGCAATCACTCGACTCAGGCCGAAGGTCTCTTCGGTATAGACGACGAGGAAGGCTACCACACAAGACTGGCAGGCGGCGTAGGAGGCGAAGAGAAAGGTGAGGGTCACCACGAGCGGTCTGAGCAGCAGCAGGCGCAGGCCCCCCTTCGCCTTCGCGGTCCCGGTGCTCTCCGAATCCGAGATGAAGTCCGGCTTTTCCCGGTAGAAGAAAAGGGAGAGGAGGGGCATCAGGAGTATCGCGCATGCGAGAGCGAGGACGGCCTTGTGCCAGCCCATGATCTGGGCGCAAAAGGGGATGTAGAGGCCCATCAGGCTCCCACCCACCGTCACCCCTGTCTGCTTGATTCCCATGATCGTGGCCCGCTTGGCCGGCTCGAACCAGTACATCAGCCCTTTCGTGGTGATCTGGTTGATCATGCCGTAGCCGGACCCGCCGAGGGCCGCAACCAGGAAGAGCGTCGGGTAGTCGGAGGAGAAAGAGAGCAGGATGGTGGCCATGCCGACGAGAGAGACGGAAAGCATCAGCATGACCCGCGCGCCGTACCTGTCCACCAGGAACCCGGATGGCACGGATATGACCATCATGGCAAAATACATGGCGGACACGATCAACCCGAGCTGGCTGTTATCGATCGCAAGCTCTCCCTTGAGCATCGGCGCCAGCGGCCCCCACGCGAAGAAGAACATGGCAATCAGAAAATGGGAAACACTCAGGAGTCCGAAGATCACCCACTGGTAAGAGAGCGCGTTGTACTGATCGGAGGCATTCGTGTCCGATGAGGTCGGGTCCATATGTGCGAGGCTCCATCCGAAAGTCGTGCGAAGGGCCTGATCGGAGGCTTGTCGGGGAGTGGCAAGGCATCCACGGCGGTCCGCAGGATAAGAGAAACCCTGTTGCGTGTCAAACGATGAG